>JAGRNR010000100.1:0-3402 GCA_020440645.1 bacterium
GATGACGTACAATAGTTCAATTGAAACGTTACCCATGTATTGAGCCTAAACCGTTACCTATGTTCTGAACCGTACGGCCTATTGCCTATCCTCCAACCTCCCCACTCCAACCTCCCCCGGCGGCATGAGTGCCGCCGCTACTGACCACTGACCACTGACCACTGACCACTGACCACTACCTCCTGTAAATCGCCCCGTTGCGCGCCGTCTCCCAGACCCGCACTTCCGTCACCCGCACGCGCCCATCGTCCAGCATTCCCCCCATCTGCTCCCCGATCCAGGTCGCGATGTTCTCCGCGGAGGGGTTGATCTCATCAAAGGGCGGGATGTCATTCAGGTGCTTGTGGTCGAAGCGCTCGTAGAACACATCGTTCATCACCTGCTTGAGCTTCACGAAGTCGTACACTATCCCCTCGCCGTCCAGCTCGTTCGCGCTGACGTACACCCGCACCACGTAGTTATGCCCGTGCAGGTGCTCGCACTTGCCGTGGTACTCGCGCAGGAAATGCGAGGCGGCGAATTCCACCTCCTTGTAGACCGTGTACTTCCAGAATTTCTGCAGCTCCATGCTCAGCCCTCTCCTCAAATGAGAACACTAAATCAACAAATCGCGTCCGACGGTAGGCTACATTACTATCCGGGGCGGCCTCCGCCCCGTCAGATCCCATATATATAAGGAGTAAGCATGAAACGCAAGCTGCTTTCCCTTGCGCTGCTCGCGCTCTCCATCGGACTGCTCGGCCAGGCCCAGGCCCAGCAGGATGAGATGGACGGCGCACTGAAGCCGCGCAAGATGGAATTCACCTACGGCGTGTTCATCCCCGCCGTGGACGAGGGAGCCCAGTCGGCCTACGTCTGGATCCCGGTCCCGCCGAGCAATGAGCGCCAGACGGTGCTGGGCTGGGATGCCGGTGACCTGTCCTACGAGATGGTCCAGGACCCGGAGTACGGCAACAGCTTCCTGCAGGTTGACCTGCTGGCGATCGAGCCCGACAGCGAGGGCCGCCTGCCGGTCAACGTGACCTACCAGGTCGAGCGCTACGGCTATGCCAACGGCTATGACACCGACGCCTCGATGGTGGACCGCTTCCTCAAGCCTGACAACATGGTCTCGCTCGAGGGTGACGTGGCTGATGAAGCGAAGCGCATTGCCGCCGACCAGACCGACGACTACGGCATCGCCCGCGCGCTGTATGACAACATCGTCACGACCGTGGTGTACGACAAGAGCCGCGATGGCTGGGGCCGCGGTGACGCTGCCTGGGCCTGCGATGCCCGTTATGGCAACTGCACGGACTTCCACAGCCTGTTCATCGGCGAGAGCCGCAGCCTCGGCGTGCCGGCCCGCTTCCTGATGGGCTTCCCGATCCCGAATGACGCCCCCGCGGGCAGCGTCGGCGGTTACCACTGCTGGGCGGAGTTCTACGTGGACGGCGAGGGCTGGATCCCGATTGACGCCAGTGAGGTCGCCAAGGCACCGGAGCGCCGTGAGGAGCTGTTCGGCAACCTTGACAACGACCGCATCGAGTTCGTGATGGGCCGTGACCTCGCCATCCCCGGCGTGCAGGACGGACCGCTGAACTTCCTGATCTACCCCTATGTTGAAGTGGATGGCAAGGCCCGCGACGGCTTTGACAAGAACTTCAGCTACCGCGATCTCTGACCCTTCGGGAAGCAGGTCCTTGCTTCCCGCCGGTGTAGCCCTGCCCGCATAGGGCACAGCACTGCAGTTGGCAGTGCGGCGCACCACCCGAGAGTCCTCGCCTGAGAGTCACAATGGTGACAGGGCGAGGATTTTTTTACCCGGAGGCCAGACGACAGTCTGACAACGGATGTGCGGCGCAGGCCGCACAACGGAGGGAGGTCAGCTGTAAAGCTGACAACGGAGGGAGGCCAGTCCCGCCAGGAGGCCAAGCTGTAAGCTTGGCGTTTGCCATGCATGCCAATTGCATGACGTAGGGATGGGGTAACACCCCATCCCGGCGGCGGTATTACCGCCGCCCTACTTCATCGACGCCTGCGCCCAACTCGCCACATCCTCTCCCGGCGGCAGGAGTGCCGCCGCTACATCCTCCTGCTTCTCATTCTGTTTCTGCTTCTGATTCTGTTTCTGCTACTGCCCCTTGCCTTCTGCCCCCCTTCCCATTGTGCGCAAACAAGTTGCGCACCTCCCCGGCGGCGTTGGCGCCGCCGCTACTGACCACAGACCACTGACCACTGACCACCATTCATTCCACTTCGAGCCACTCCGGCCCCACATCATCACTGAGCCAGATGTCCTGGTTGCAGAAGTAGAAGCCGACGCCCGCCGCATGTGCTTCACTTGCGCGCACCCTGACAATCACCGGCGCTTTCTGACGGCGTGCGCCGACGATCGTTGCCGTTTCCGTGCCGTTGGACAGGTGCACCTTCTGGCGGTTCATGCACTTCAGCCCCTCGCGCAAGATCACCTCCAGTGCGCGTGATGTTGTGCCGTGGTAAAGGTACTGCGGCGGCTGCTGCGCCGAATAGCTGATCGGCTGTTCGATGCTGTGGCCGTAGACTGCGCGGATGCGGCCATTGTCAAGTTCGAAGCGTTGCTTCTCGGCGATTGCCATCAGGTCCAGCACGCTGGCCTCGTCCACATCCCGGAAGCGCCTGCCCTTCAGCCTGAGCGCTGCCAGCAGGGCTTCCAGTTCCACCCAGCCCTCACTGTCAAGCTCGATGCCGTACTCCTGCGGCGCATGCCTGAGCGCATGCGAGATCGTGCGGCTGATGCGCGTCAGTTCATCATGCGAATACATGCATGCAATTATCCCAGCCGCAACGGAGGTAAGGCGCAAGTCGCACAACGGACAGAGGTCAGCTGTAACGCTGACAACGGATGTGCGGCGCAAGTCGCACACCCGGTTTCAGGTTTCCGGTTTCGGCAATCGGAGGCGCTGCGAAGCTGCACCATCGGAGCTACCCGCTTTAGCGGTATACGTCGGAGGTCTGGCGCAAGCCGCACAACGGAGCTACCCGATTCAGCGGTAGTTGGAGGTGCTGCCGAAGCAAGCAATGAGCAATGAAGAATGAGCCATGAGCCTGACAAGGGCTGGCGGAATCTTCGACCTGCGAAACACTCATTGCTGCCGGGAGGCCAAGCTGTCAGCTTGGCAATTTCCTGTCACGCTTGGGCATGACGTAGGGATGGAGTAACACCCGATCCCGGCGGCGGTATTACCGCCGCCCGGCTTCATCGTCGCCGCGCCCACCTCGCCACATCCTTTCCCAATCGCGCCCGGGGCGCGCCGCTACATTCTTCTGCTTCTCATTCTGCTTCTGCTTCTACTTCTGCTTCTCAGGTACAGGTTCAATACATAGGTAATGGTTTAGGTTCAGAACATAGGTAACGGTTTCCTTGAGAATCACCCTTCGAGA
>JAGRNR010000101.1:0-3238 GCA_020440645.1 bacterium
CGAACACCTTGATGTTCGTGTTCGTCCACTGCGCCACGTCCACGCCGCCGATGTTCTGCACGACCACCTCAGCCTTGACGTAGTTGCCCTGGCTGACGGCGGAATCAGAAGCGAAGTAGACGCCGCTGGTGCCTTCACTGGAACCGAAGCCGGAACCGATGATTGTCACCTGGTCCTGGCCGCGGCGCCCGAAGTCAGGGCTGATCGCGTTGATGATCGGCGTGGTGTTCGGCGCAGTCGGGATGAACAGCTGGGCATTGCTGCCGCTCTCGCTGTTCAGGCCACCCACGGTCACGACGACGATGCCAGAGCTCATCCCGGAGGAGACCACGGCATTGATGCTCGTGCTCGACCAGGAGTTGATCTGGAAGTCGACCCCGTTGAGGCGGACGCTGCTGCCGGACTGTGAGGTGCCGAAGTTGGCGCCGCTGATCACGACCTCATCGCCGACATTCGCAGAGTTCCTGCTCAGGGCTGAGATCGAGGGGCGCGGCCCCATGTTGTCGTTGTTGGTATCACTGCCACCGCCGCAGCTCCCGAGCAGGAACAGCAGGCACAACAGTGAAACCTTCCATATCAGGTTTCCTTGTCCGAATGCCCTCATACGGATTTCGCCTCCTTATTTGAACCGGAGTGGATGTCTCCCATAAACCATGATTTTATCCGATATCATGGCTCACAGGCAAGCCCATACACCTTATTAAGGTATAGATGGAACCCACATTACTACTGAAGATGATAACAAGGCGCCATTTAAGCGTCACTGAACACATCGGCGCCAAAATGGACTACACACTTCATTATTCCCCGTCAGCGTCCTCATTATTAACAAGCGTGCCGCAGACCACGGTTGCGAGCTGCGCCGGGTCCATGAATTCAGCGGCAGCGGCATTGACCTGCTCGAGGGTCACGGCGTTGATGATCGCCTCGTAATCCTCGATGTAGCCCGCGCCCTTGCCGAGGTACAGGCTGTCGGTCAGCAGCGAAGCCACCGCACCGTTCGTGCTCAGGCGCACCGGGAAGTTACCGGTCAGGTAGCTCTTGGCCAGCTCCAGCTCCTCTGCGGTGATGCCCTCGGAGGAGATCTTCGCCAGTTCCTCATTGGTGGCGGCCACAGCGGCGTCGATGTTGGCCGGGTTGACCTGCACCACAGCGGCCCAGGGGCCGGAGGCCGCGCCGTTGCTGAAGAAGGAGTAGGCACCGTAGGTCAGGCCGTCCTTCAGGCGCAGGCGGTTGTTGAGCCTGCTGGAGAAATCGCCGCCCATGATGAAGTTCGCCACCAGGCGGGCCGGCCAGTCCGACCCGGCCTTGCTGCAGCCGGGGCCAATCCACAGCAGGCTGACATTGCTCTTGTCCGGCATGTCGATATCAAGGTTCTGGCCGCCGATCGACTGGAACTCAGCACTCTGTGCCAGCAGCCCGGCACGTTCAGCACCACCGCCCTGCCAGGCGGAAAAGCGTTCGCGCACCATCGCCTCGGCGGCTGCGGCATCAATGTCGCCGACGATGCTGATCACCGTGCCGGCGGGCACGACATGCGCGCCGTACCAGCTGTTGAGGTCAGCGACCGTGATCGCCTCTACATCGGCGCTGCGGCCTTCGATGCGGCCGCTGAAGGGATGATCCTCGCCGTAGAGCAGCGCGCGGCCGGCCACGAAGGACTCATCCATCGTCTCGTTTTCGCTGGCGAAGATCGCGGTCAGCACCTGCTGGCGGGTCAGTTCCAGCTCATCCTTCGGGAAGGCGGGCTCAAGCAGCTGCTCGGCAAGAATGTCCAGCAGCAGGCCGAAGTCCTCGGTCAGGCTGCGGCCGCTGAAGCTGAAGCTTTCACGCGCCGGGCTGAAGCCGAGAGCGATGCCGCTGTCCTCCATGATCTCCGCCAGCTCGGCCTTGCTGTGCTTCGTGGTTCCGTTGGAAAGCATGCTGACGACCATGTTGCCCAGCCCGCGGCGGTCAACGGGGTCGTTCACACTGCCGGCCGGCACCACGCCGGAGACACTGACGGTCGAATTGTTGTGGTTCTCACGCAGCACGAGCGTGATGCCGTTGTCAAGCTGCACGACGGAGGTGTCGGAGGCAGCCGCGGCCTGCAGCGAGATGTGATTGCCGGCCGCCTTCGGGCGGTAATGCGGGGCGATGAACTGCGGGCGGAAGGATGGCGGCTCAACCCCGTCCGGGCCGGCGCCGCCGAGCATCGGGGCTTCAGGCTTGATCGCCTCGAACACGCCGACGGTACGGTTGTCATCCACCAGGTACTGGTTGGCGACGCGCATCACGTCCTCATTGCTGACGGCCTCGATCGAGGGCAGGTAGTTGTCAACGTCACGCCAGTTGCTCATCAGCTCGAAGTCCACCAGAGAGCGGGCCTCGTTCTCGATGCTGTCCTTGTCGAACACGAAGGCCACGCGGGCCTGCTTCTTGGCGCGGGCCAGCTCGGCCTCGGTCACGCCCTCATCCTTGATCTTCTGGATCTCGTCGTAGAGCACCTTTTCCAGCTCAGCGGTGTCAACCCCCGGGTTGGCAACCGCGAAGGCCATGAACAGGAAGGGGTCCTGGTAGCCGAAGGCCGAACTCTCGGCCTGGGCCCCGGCGGCCATCCCGCTGTCCACCATCGCCTTGTAGAGGCGGCTGGTGCGCCCGCTGCCGAGGATGTTGCCAAGCACCACCAGCGGGTAGGCATCCGGGTGCTCGCTCTCGGGCACGTGCCAGCCAGCCATCAGGTAGTCCAGCTGGCCGGCCTGGCGCAGCTTGAAGCGGCGTTCACCGAGCTGCTTCGGCTCCTGCGGCAGGCGCGGGTGCTGCACCCCGGCAGCCGGGATCGAGCCGAAGTACTGCTCGATCTTCGCGAACATCTCATCGCTGTCGAAGTCGCCGACGGCGACGATGAAGGCGTTGTCAGGGTGGTACCAGGTGTGGTAGTAGTCCGCGATCTGCGAGGTCTGGATGCCCTCCACATCGTCAACCCAGCCGATGGTCGGGATGCCGTAGGGGTGCGCCTTGAAGGCATTGGAGATCAGCTCCTCGTAGAGCCGGCCCATCGGGTTGTCCTCGCGCTGCTCCAGCTCGTTGCGCACAACCTGCATCTCGAACTCATGGTCCTCCGGCAGGCAGCTGAGGTTGGACATGCGGTCCGCCTCGAGCTCGAGCGCGATGTCGATCTCATGCGACGCAATGGTCTCGTAGTAGACGGTCTGGTCCAGCCAGGTGTAGGCGTTGTTGTCAGCGCCGACGGCCTTCA
>JAGRNR010000102.1:0-2481 GCA_020440645.1 bacterium
GTAAGCTCCGCTGATACAACACCGTTGCGACCTCCGTCGATCACGGTGTTGGAGGTACCGGTCGTGGTCTCGACATTTGCTGTGAGTCCGCTACCGTTACCACCGCAGGATGCTGCTACGAAGACTACCGTAAGCGCCACAAGCGTTAGCCCGAGGTGCTTACACCAGTTCACATGAGTCTTCATACAAACTCCTGTAAGGGTGTGGGATGAAAGTAGGTCTGAACGAAGAAGATGGCGCGCGATTGCGCTAGGTAGCCCCAATAAGGCACTGACACGCATGCGTGTTCCTCCTGCGTTCGTTGGCCCGTTTACCTATATGCTGTGCAACTACACTATAACCCCATCGTTAAGGAAAGGTAAAGGGTTCGTTTGATCCGATTCATCAGATGATCACTTGACCGCACTTTACTTATATGTATCAACTGAGAATCCCCTCTCAGGAATACCCGGAAATGAAAAAGCCCCGGAGCCAGTGACTCCGGGGCCGGTTTGGTCAGTTCAGCCGACCAGGCTCAGGCTGCAGCGCTTACGGCAGCAGCAGCGGGTCCATGTAGTTGAGCATGTTCTTCAACATGATCACCTGGGACGCAGCGACACTGCCACCGAGCGGGGAACCACTCAGTGAGGATGTCGCTTCGGAATTCCAGAAGTAGAACTGGTTGACCAGGGCCACTCCGCCCTCCGTTGCACCGTTGGAATCGTAGCGCTGGATGATGCGGCGGGAGGACGTGAACGACCAGGCCGCGTCAGAACCGGTGAGGTCCGAGTCATTGAAGTAACCACAGTAGTATCCGGGGTTGGAACCGTTGCGGTCAATGTAGTTCATGTTGCTCGCACCCGGACCGATCTTCAGGCCGTTATCCGTGATGTGCGGATCGTAGCTTGAGGATGTGCCGTTGCGGTAGTACATCCGGAAGGTCGAGTTGGTGTAACCGAGGTAGTCCTTGCACAGGTCGATCTGCCCCTGGTTGTAGTAGATCTGCGTGGTACCGCTGTAGGGTCCCTGGCAGGGCCAGAACATCACGAGGTTACCACCCTGGTCCATGTACGGTGCAATCACGTCATAGTCCGACTGGACAATGCCGGGCCCGGTGCCGCCGGAGCTGTTGAAACGGTGGTTGGTGCACCAGAACACCACTGAGTAACCGTTCAGGTCACCGGGGCTCAGCGTGGCACTGTTGACGACGGACACGGGGCTGCCGTAGATGGTCGTCAGGGCAGTGGCGCACTGGCTGGCGCTCAGGTCGCCACCCTGCGTGCTGTCATCCACCACAAGGTAGCTCAGGCTGGGCTGCAGCGGAACCGCGTCAGGCCAGAAGAACTCGTCCGTGCGGGCCGGGATCGAACTGTCAGTCACCTGCAGGGCGAAGAAGTAGTCGCCATCGCCGCCGGCTGGTGTCGGGTCAACGTTGACCACATCGGAAAGCTTGCCGTTGTTGGCAAACGGGCTGTTGGGCAGGGTCATGGTGTAACCGCTGTTGCCCCAGCCGATGAAGTCGTAGTTCCAGTCGAGGTCGATATCATACGGGCCGGCGCCGAAGGCCAGCTCAAAGTACAACGCGACGTTGTAGTCCGGGCCGCCGCCACTGACGGTGTCCTTCGGGTCGTCCTCGTCGGCATCATCGAAGATGCTGACCGGGTAGTTGGGCTCACCGTTGTCAACCATGTAGCAGCCACCCTCGATGTAGGTGTCGCCATCAGGCCAGAAGTTCGGGTAACCGTTCAGGTCGTCGAAGTAGTCGTCGTAGGCGTCCACATCGGTGAAGAAGCGGACACGCACCGGGAACTTGTCAGCGGCCTCGCCGGCCACGCCGTTGCGGTTCAGGTCGCCATTGAAGCCGAATACGGTGTTGTAGTCGAAGTCAACCGTGCGGCCCTCACCGGGGGTGGTGAAGGAGTAGTCGCTGCGCAGGTAGGCCCACAGGTCACGTCCGACCTGGATGTCGTGGTCGGAGATGAAGTCCTCCCACAGCACGTCGCCCTCACCGTAGTAACCCACGGCGATGTCGGCGTTGTCAAACTGGACGGACTTGTGGCCGGGATACATCGCCCAGGCCAGGTAGGCCGGGGAGCCGCCGTACATCGTGCCCTGTGCCCAGTGCGCGATCGCCTCGGTGGCAACCATGTCGTCGTCATTGCTGAATGTCAGGTTCGGGCCAAAGGCATCGCCGTAGCTGGCGGTGTCAATGTTGCCGAAATTGTCAGTCTCGGTCAGGAACCAGGCGGCAGCCGGGTTCAGGCCAAGGGCAGCCGGATCGAAGGAGCCGCCGTAGGGGGCATTGTACTTCGTCCAGTCAGCGGAGATGTCGCTCAGGGCGATACCGGCGTAGTTGACTTCAACGATCTCAGCAGCCTCCACGTCGCCGGGGATGGCGCCGAGGGCATCGTTCCACTCCATGTAACCGTAGAACGGGAACTGGAAGTCGAGGTCGTTGGCATTCAGGCCGCCGTCATCGTCGCCCGGGGTACGGACGCCGGT
>JAGRNR010000103.1:0-2272 GCA_020440645.1 bacterium
TCGAAGGGTGATTCTCAAGGAAACCGTTACCTATGTTCTGAACCTAAACCATTACCTATGTATTGAACCTGTACCAACCTGAATGCTTCTTTCCCCATCCCCCATCCCTAGTATCCCTCATATCTCATCCCGGACCGGCAGGCAAGCATTCCTTCAGGCAAGGCCGGAGGCCGCGCAGTCCCGCCTATGGCGGGACAGGCGTGGAGTATTCCACTACTCGCACTATCCAAACTATCCAGACTACTCAGGCGTTTCATTGTGCGGCAGCAAGTGTTGCACCTCCGATCCCAGCGGCGGGGGCGCCGCTGCTACTGGTCCCTATCCAAACTCCCCACACCAAACTCCAACCTGCTCCGGCGGCTGATATCCGCCGAACCGGCGAGCTGAATGCTCGCGCTCCACTTCCCCCACTCTCCCCTCTATCCAGACTATCCAGACTTCTTCCGCCTTCCCGCTGTAGAATGAAACCCAGACGGCCCCGCGGCACTCCCATTCGCTGAGGCAGACATACATGGACAACGGCGCAGCAATGTTATTCCTGATCATCTTCGTCATCTCGATGGCGATCATGATCTACGGCATGCGGCTCAAGGCCCGGCGCACCGAGCGGCTGGCCGACCTCTACGAGAAGGCGATGGCCCAGGGCCTGGACCCGCGTGAGATCAACTTCCAGCTCGATGACCGCGAGGGCGACCCGCAGGGCAACCTGAAGGCGGGCATCATCCTGCTGGCGGGCACGCTTGGGCTGTTCCTCGGCATCGCGGCAGCCGCGGCCTTCCCCGGACCGGCGCGCATGCTCGGTTTCGCCTTCGTGCCCGGCATGATCGGGCTCGGGGCGATCTACATCCACTTCGCGATCAAGCCGAAACCCGCCGCAAAACTGCCTCCGGCGGGGGAACAGCAGGAACAGTCCGGTAACCACTGATCCTGACTCTGCGTCATAATATCCGGTAATGCGCACCCTTGATTACCTGAAACTGATATCCATCGCCGCACTGGCCCTGCTGCTGTGCGGCTGCCCGCAGGGCGGCAATGAGCGCCCCGGCCGTGGACGCTGGGCCGGACAGGACAGCGCCGGTGGCGGCGAAGCCTCGGGCTCTCCGCAGATGGGTGAGGCCCAGTCCGGCGATGCTGCGTCCGACCCCGCTGACACATCCGACACCCCATCCGACGGCGACCAGACAGACAGCGGCGAAGCCGTGGATGACGGAGCTGCGGATGACGGTTCCGCCGATACAGGCCAGGATGATTCCTCTGCGGAAAGCGATGAAGCCGGCGAGGAGGATGGTTCCGCCGATGAGCAGCCCTGCGCCGGAGACGGTGCTGACGAAGCATCCGAGGACACAGAGGACGACGCCGGGCAGCAGGCCCCGCCAGCTCCCCCGGCACAGTCAGGCTCAATCGACCTTTCCGGCGAGTGGCTGGCCCTGTTCGGCCGCAATCCGCAGGGGGTTCGTTCCGAGCTGTGGAAATCCGGCAAGACCTACACGATCAGTGGTGACGTCAGTGCCCTGACCATCAGGGGCACCGATGGCAGTGCGCTCAGCCAGGGCAGCGAGGAAGTACTGCGCAATGTGTCGCTGATGCGCAGCGGGCCCTTCCTCACGGTCGATCGCGGCAGCAGCGGCAGCATTGCCTACATGCAGGCCGGTGCAAACGCGATGGAATTTGCCCAGAGCGGTAAGTTCAAGGGCTCGGTGTCCGGCACCCAGGTCAACGGCAGCTACCGGCGGGGGGCCAATGGCCTCAAGCTGGAAAGCGAGGACGGCTTCAGGTTTGACGGCGAACTGCGCGATGGCGCATGGTGCGGCTTCCTTGAGGCCGGCCGGACCCGCGGTTATTGCGTGATCGTCGGTGAAGGAAATGGCAAGCTGACGGGTATTCTGTTTGTGGACCCGTACATGTCATTCAACGCGAGGCTCAGTTTCGAGATCGTGGAATAGAATATCCAGCCGCAGGATGCGGCGGGAACCGGTAAGCTTGCGGATTGAGGCACGTGATTGGGGAATCGGACGCGTTCCCTCATTAAATCCGCATCAACAGGCGTTGCACGGCGCGCGGCGGCTGATGGGCAGGCCCCCCATCGGTTAGAATGTGACGCACAGTTTGGCTGAAAATGGAGTTCTGAGTAGATGAGCGAGAGACTTTACGGAGACGCGAAGGCCACCGCCAAGGTGGCTGACGTGAACCGCAAGCAGAGGATGCTTGAGGATGCTGAGATGAAGGTCCGCCAGGACCCCAACGCGCGCAACCATACCAAGCTCGTGAATGC
>JAGRNR010000104.1:0-1277 GCA_020440645.1 bacterium
TTGGACGTTTCGCGAGTCAGGAGTCTACTTGAAGGACTGCGTCCATGAGCAGGATGGCAACTGCTACATCAGCCTGACTGACGGCCGGATGTATGCAGTGGATGCAGCCGGGAACAGGCAGTGGTCATACGATGAGCAGTCCCGCGAATTCAGCGACCCACTGAAACTGGCAACTGCGCCAACTGCCGAGTTATACAGCCAGAATGGCTCCATGCTGTACGGCCTGAGGACTGATGGAGAATTGTGCTGGACGGTCAACCCTGGAGCAGACCCGTGGATCGAGCACCTGCACTCCCGGATGACAATCAACGGGCAGGCGGCTTATGTGATCAACTGGGCCAACATGACAACTGCCTGGCCGGATGGCAGCGTCTCCGTTCCGTCCACTGAATTGCTCAGTGAGCCAAAGCCGGTTGAGCATGCTTCACTGGCACCAGCTCCTGAGCTGGTCCAGCTGGTTGGACTGACTGAAGGAGAGGTGCCCCTGCTGCGATGTGAGGATCGCTTCCAGCTAATGGATGGCAAGGACGCACAGATCTTCACGGTTCCAATTCCCTCCACCGCTGTCAGGATTGATAAGTCATTCTGTGGCGGCAATCGCCTGCTCGTGCTGTTCAATGATTCCAGCCTGGCAATCCTTGACCTGCAGGGCCGGCAGATTGCGGAGCATGCACCGATCAGCAGCCGGATTGACGAAGTGAAGCCCTGTGACGCCGGCTTCGTATTGATGACCCAGGATGCTGACAACATTGCTCGCAGCCTGCGCAAACTCGGTGACAGCATCAAGCCACTGGACAGCTTCCTGTTCCCCGGCAAGACACAGTACCTCAAAAGCCAGGGGTTCTACGGCTATAACACGGACCGCAGGTTACAGCTCGTCAGTGATGAGCGGATACTTGGCAGCATCAGCATCCCGTACATCGGGAATGTGAGGTTTCGCCTGGCAGTCAGCGGCTCCCGGGTGTACATAAGCAATGGAGATTGGCTGGACTGCTATGTGATTGGAGCAGGCCAGTGAGGATCATCGCCCTGCTGCTTTGCGCAATGATCCTGTCCGCCTGCGATATGTCCCGTGCGGAAGAGGAGAACGTACAGCACACATATGAGACCAGGTTGTATGGCAGCATGGAAGTGCTGCCTGACAACAGCCTGCGGCTTTACCACGGCAGGGGAATGGCAGAGGTTTCAGCAGCTGGTGAGTTTTCCGGCGTAGACCTGGGGCAGGCCAGCTCCGCTGGATCCGGAAGTCCTTTGCTGCCGGATGCCCTCAGGAGCCA
>JAGRNR010000105.1:0-1159 GCA_020440645.1 bacterium
GCTCACTGGTCGAGTGATCCTGCGCCGAAAATTTCCGGGGCTAAAACGTACTACCGAAGCTACGGCATCATTTATGATGGGTAGGGGAGCTTCGTATGCAGGCTGAAGCATGACCGTAAGGACATGTGGACAGTATACGAGTGAGAATGTTGGCATGAGTAGCGAGACGTGGGTGAGAATCCCACGGGCCGTAAACCCAAGGTTTCCAGGGGAAGGTTCGTCCGCCCTGGGTTAGTCGGGACCTAAGCCGAGGCCGAAAGGCGTAGGTGATGGACAACAGGTTGATATTCCTGTACCGCCAATAAGCGTTTGAGAGATGGAGTGACACAGTAGGATAAGCTAACCGTACTGTTGGTTATGTACGGCTAAGCATTGAGGCAGTCTAAATAGGCAAATCCGTTTAGACAATGCTAGGATGTGATGGGGAAGCCCTTCGGGGCGAAGTAGCTGATTTCACACTGTCAAGAAAAGCTTCTATCGAGTTTAAAGGCGCCCGTACCGTAAACCGACACAGGTGGGTGAGATGAAGATTCTAAGGCGCGCGAGAGAACTCTCGTTAAGGAACTCGGCAAATTAACCCCGTAACTTCGGAATAAGGGGTGCCTGCTTCGGCAGGCCGCAGTGAAAGGGACCAACCGACTGTTTATCAAAAACACAGCATTGTGCCAAGACGAAAGTCCAAGTATACGATGTGACACGTGACCAATGCGGAAAGATTAAGGCAAGGGGTTAGCAGCAAGCGAAGCTCTGAACCCAAGTCCCCGTGAATGTCGGCCGTAACTATAACGGTCCTAAGGTAGCGAAATTCCTTGTCGGGTAAGTTCCGACCTGCACGAATCGTGAAACGAGTTGGGCGCTGTCTCAACCGGGTGCTCAGTGAAATTGTAATGGCGGTGAAGATGCCGCCTGCCCGCAGAAGGACGGAAAGACCCTATAGACCTTAACTGTAAGCTGTCATTGGTTCTTCGATTTTCATGCTCAGCATAAGTGGGAGGCTTTGAAGCCTTTCTTTAGGGAAAGGCCGAGTCGTCAATGAGACACCACCCTTCGAATATGGGAAATCTAACCCCGAGCCTTATATCAGGACGGGGAACACTGGCAGCCGGTCAGTTTTACTGGGGCGGTATCCTCCCAAAAGGTAACGGAGGAGCGCGATGGT
>JAGRNR010000106.1:0-864 GCA_020440645.1 bacterium
TGGCGCTGAGGCGCTGAGAATGAAGAGAGGCGCTGAGCTAGCTATCGTTTGTCAGGCTCATTGCTCAATCTTAATTGCTCACTGCTCTCGGCATGGCCGCGCCGGCACGATCCCATCGGATTCTCTTCTCTTTGAATTCCTTCGTGTCTTCGTGACTTCGTGGTAAATGCCAATGTCAGTTTCGTCACGAAGGCACGAAGTCACGAAGAATTTCAGCCATGTTGCCAATCCCGTCAGCCAAGCGAACCTCGCTGCATCCACTCCCAGTCGCGGCGGGGCCGCGCCGCTACTATTTTGGCAAAATGAATGAAAGCGGATTGTCAAACACAGAGATCCACAGAGTTCCACAGAGGATGAAGATGTTTGTCAAGCTCATTTCTCAGTCTTCATTGCTCATTGCTTCGCAGCATCTACTCCCAGACACGGCGGGGCCGCGCCGCCACGGTTCACCAGTTCGGCTGCAAGAGTGCCACCGCTACTAGGAACTAACCACTTCTCAATCTTATGGCTATCGCCATCCTGGGCAAGGCACGGTGGCCTTGCCCTACTTCCTCCACTTCTTCCACTTCCCCCACTTCTTCCACTATTCGCACTATTCGCACTATTGTTACTATCCAGACTGTTGCCAGACTTGCCGTCTGGCCTCAATTGCCGGACTGGCGTCCGGCCTCCCAGCCCGGCTTGCGCCGGACCTCCCTACTCCAGGCTGCCGATGCGGTGCAGCTTGATCACGTTGGTCTTCCATTCAACGCCGACCTGCAGGCCGGCCACGATCACGATCTTGTCGCCGGTCTCCGCCAGCCCGAGCTCCTGCACGCGGCTGTCAACCACCCGGATCAGGCTGTCGAAGCCCTGCACGTCGCG
>JAGRNR010000107.1:0-856 GCA_020440645.1 bacterium
CGGCAGTGTTCTTGCACTCAGGCGCGGAACAGAGTCACCCGGCTCGCTCGTTTTCTAACATACAAGGCGCAGAGATTCAGGAGGCGCAGAGTTAGCTGATATTTGTCAGGCTCATTGCTCATTCTTCATTGCTCATTACTGCGCGGCATAAACTCCCAAGCGCGGCGAAGCCGCGCCGGTACCATATTGGCTATATGGATAAAGGGTGATTGTCAACCACAGAGGCACAGAGATCACAGAGTAAGAATCAGAATCAGAATGAGAAGCAGTACCGGCGCGGCCCCGCCGCGATTGCACGCGAGCAGTGGCTATGGGGCAAAATGCTGCGCGAGTGAGGGAATGTTGATCAGCTGATTCTCATTCCGTTTCTGCCAACATCTTCTATGTGTACTCTGTGTACTCTGTGGCTCTGTGGTCATACCAATCGGAACATTGAGCATAAAGGCATCGATACATCAGGCGTATCCAGTATTGGCAAACCCGTCTGCCACGCGGATTTCCAGGCATGCACTCCCAATCGCGGCAGGGCCGCGCCGGTACTTATTAGCTTTATGGATGATTAGGCTTTGATTTACACAGAGATCCAAAGAGTTCAATAGAGGAATTCAATGTCCGCTTTGCTCATTGCTGGCAGCATGCACTCTCAATCGTCGCAGGGCGACGCCGGTACTATGTTGGCAATATGGATGTCAGGGATTTGCCAAACACAGAGATCCACAGAGTTCCGAAGTGCTGGAAGATGTTCGCCGGGCTCATTGCTCAATCTTCATAGCTCATAACTGCGCAGCATTCCCTCCCAGGCGTAGTGAGACTGCGCCGCTACGGCCTTTTATCAGGTGATTCCCGTACTTCCTTC
>JAGRNR010000108.1:0-757 GCA_020440645.1 bacterium
CCCTGGTGTCCGCCGCGACCCTTTCGAACCGCTACATAGCCGACCGGTTTTTGCCGGACAAGGCGATCGACCTGATCGACGAGGCGGCGGCGCGGCTGCGCATGGAAGTCGATTCCAAGCCCGAAGAGCTCGACGAACTCGACCGGCGCATCATCCAGCTCAAGATCGAGCGGGAAGCGCTGAAAAAGGAAACCGACGACGCCTCCAAATCGCGGCTCGAAAAGCTCGAGGCAGAGCTTGCCGACCTCGAAGAGGAATCGGCGGCGATGACCCAGACCTGGCTGGCCGAAAAGGAACGGCTGGCCGGTGCGACCAGGGTCAAGGAAGAGCTCGACAAGGCCCGCGGCCAGCTCGAACGCGCCCAGCGCGATGGCGATCTGGCCAAGGCCGGCGAGCTTGCCTATGGCGTGATTCCGAGCCTTGAAAAGCAGCTTGAGGCCGCCGAAGCCGCGTCCGCGGAAGCGGCGAAAAAGGCCATGGTCGAAGAGGTGGTGACGCCCGATCACGTGGCCCAGATCGTCTCGCGCTGGACCGGCATTCCGGTCGACAAGATGCTCGAGGGCGAGCGCGAGAAGCTCCTCAAGATGGAGGAGATGCTCGGCAAGCGCGTCATCGGGCAGGAAGAGGCGGTCGAGGCCGTGTCGCGATCCGTCCGGCGTGCCCGTGCGGGGCTGCAGGCGACCAACCGGCCGATCGGTTCATTCCTGTTCCTCGGCCCGACCGGCGTCGGCAAGACGGAACTGGCCAAAGCCCTGGC
>JAGRNR010000109.1:0-744 GCA_020440645.1 bacterium
CGCTACACTGAGGTGTTCTCCACTGCACCCAGCAACCAGCAACCTGCAAGCAGTCGGCGACTGGAAGTCGCCGCTACAGTTCCCCGGTCCTAGATCCCTGCCTGCGGTCCCCGGTCCCTGGTCCCCGGTCCCTTCAAGGCGGCTTGCAGCCGCCGATGTCGAGCTGGTTTGCGCCCGTGGGGTGATCGTCACGATGCTGCCGCGCACCGCCGTGGTTGGTGCTTCGAGGATGATGCCGGTCACCGTCACCGGGTTGGAGGATGCCCCGCCGCCACCGCATGAAGAGGTGCAAAGGGCGAGGACTGTTGCCATGACGAAACTGCTCAGTATGCGCATGCGTTGAATATACCGCAGCGAGGTTTCCGGTTTCGGGTTTCCGGTTTCGGCAGAACGGGTTTCGGGTTTCCGGTTTCGGGTTTCCGGATTCGGGTTTCGGCAAACCCTCTCGAAGATACGTCTCTGCGGATCCCCGATACCCGAGCCCCGATCCCCGGCTATCCGGAGTGTTGGTCTTAGACCAACAAGGCCCTGTAGCTCCTAGAGCTACACACCGATTAATGGCCGCCGTTCTCCTCCGCGTCTCCGCGACTCCGCGTTAAGAAAACCGTTGCACTTTTCCGCGTTGGTACTCGAGCGCATGCGAGGCATGTAGTCACTGAGTCACCTAGTCAATCAGTCAACAACTTACGTTTGCGATCAGCTCGAAGTGAGTGGTTGACTTCTTGACTTAGTGACTCATTGACT
>JAGRNR010000010.1:0-79532 GCA_020440645.1 bacterium
TGCATGTTACCTGCGCAGGATGGCCACTGACAGGGCCGCCGCAGTCTCGGTTCAGGGGTGACACTGGCGAAAAAAACCGGCGGGACAAGCCCGCCGGTGGTTCAATTCGGTTCTGACTGACTGTGGATCAGTGTCCGCAGGGGTTCTCGCCACAGGGGTTCTCACCGCAAGGGTTGTCACCACAGGGGTTCTCTCCGCACGGGTTGTCTCCACACGGATTCTCACCACAGGGGTTCTCTCCGCACGGGTTGTCTCCACACGGATTCTCACCACAGGGGTTCTCGCCACACGGGTTTTCCGCGCAGGGGTTGTCTCCACAGGGGTTGTCAGCGCAGGGGTTGGCATCCGCTTCAGCGGAGCCACCCTCGGGCTCGAAGGTGTAGACCCACTTGAAGCTGCCGTCGCCGGTGATCTCCAGCACGACCAGCTTCTTCTCGGCATTGTGCTGGGCGTTGATGGTCACGCTGCCGGCCGCGCCCTTGAAGTCCTTCAGGTTGGACATCGCCGTCACGAAGGCTTCCTTGTCAATGCTGCCGGCATCCTCATAGGCCTGCTTGACGGCGTAGACCGCGTCGTAGGCCAGGATCGCCATCGCATCGGGAGTCTTGCCGCCGTTGCGCGCCTTGTAGCCCTTGACGAAGTTCTGCACCGCGGGATCCTGGTCGTCAGCGGCGTAGTGGTTCGTGAAGTAGCTGCCGACGATGCTCTGCTGTGCGATGTCGAACAGGTCCGGGCTGTCGAAGCCGTCGCCGCCGAGCAGGGGCTGCTCGAGTCCGACCTCACGGGCCTGGTTGGCAATCAGGGCCACCTTGTCATAGTATCCGGGCACGATCAGCACGTCGAAGTCCTGGCTCTTGAAGCGGTTGAGCTTGGAGCGGAAGTCCGTCTCGGTGCTGGCGAGGAAGCTGTCCTCGCTCACGATCTCAACGCCGAGCTCCGGGGCCACGGTCTTGATGCGGTCGCGGATGCCGACGGAGTAATCACTGTCCGCATCGTAGAAGATCACGGCGCGTGAAGCGGCGATCGGGCCATCCGGAAGCGCGGCAAACGTGATCATGCGCTCGGCCTGGAAGTCATCGGTGAAGCAGGTACGGAAGATGTACTTGCGCACGCTGCCATCCTCATTGAGGGTCAGCGTGGTCTTGGTGCTGGCCGGGGTTACCATCGGAGTGTGGTTGTCCTCGGCCACCTTGGCGATTGCCAGCGAGTTGGAGCTGGCCACCGCGCCGATGATCACGTCCACCTTGTCCTGGCTGCAGTGCTTGGCAGCCACCTTGGCGGCCTCATCGGTCTTGGAGGCGTTGTCATCCCAGATGGCCTCGATCTGGCGACCGAGGATACCGCCGGCCGCATTGATCTCGTCCACTGCCATCAGCGCGCCGCTGTGGCTGGATGTGCCGAAGGACGCGATCGGACCGGTCTCCTCGAAGTTAAAGCCGATCTTGACCGGGCCTTCCTCACCGCCGCCGCCGGCACCGCTGGTACCGCCGCCGGTGGTGCCACCGGTGTTACCGCTGCCGCTGTCATCGGCGGGATTGCAGCCTGCGAGCGCTAGCAGCAGCAGGCCGAGTAACAATAGAATTGCTGAACCCTGACGCATGAACCTCACTCCTCAATCAATGTCCGTGCCACCCATTCTCACCCAGCACGGATCTTGGGGTAGAATGGCTATTCTAGCACTCCACCCCGCCTCGGGAGCCTAGGAGTGTGGCCAGCCGGAGTGGCGGAATTGGCAGACGCAGCAGACTCAAAATCTGCCGGGGGTGACCCCGTGGGGGTTCGAGTCCCCCCTTCGGCACCATCGACCCTGATCAGCAAGGCACATGAGATGATGCCTGCATGCAGGACAGACCAGGCATCAGCGCAGTGCTGGAGACCATCCTCTACGTGGACGACATCGAGGCTGCGCGCGGATTCTACGAGGGATTGCTCGGGCTCAGCCCGCATGGGATGCACAGCGAACTCGGCATCGGCTACCGGCTGGAGCGGCAGATGCTGCTGCTGTTCGTGGCGGAACTGAGCAGCCGGCCGGGGCGGATCGTGCCCAGCCATGGAGCGGTCGGGGCCGGGCATGTGGCATTCACGGCCAGCCCGGCGGAGATCGAGCAGTGGAGGCAATACCTGCTCACCTGCGGCATTGGGATAGAACAGGACCACCACTGGGACAACGGTGCGCGCTCAATCTACTTTCGCGATCCGGCGGGCAATTCGCTGGAATTCACGAGTCCGCATCTTTGGGGACTGGAGCTGCCGGATTCCGGTAGATAATGGGCGAGCATCATCGCCAACACTGCTGCAGGCCTTATCAACGAGACCAGTTCTCATTTGTGGACAGATTTCCCCGTTTCACGGAAATAACCCGCGATATTGCCAAAAACCTATTCCATTACATGACTCCATCGGCATAGAATTGATTGATGGGAATGATGGACACGCAAAGCCGCCGTGCCGCGCACGGCACAGCCCGACTCCGCGGAAACATCCGTGCACTGCAGTCCGTGTCCATTGAGGTGCGCAACCCCGATATCTCACGCGACTTCTACATCGAAACCCTTGGCATGCAGCTGGCCAGTGACAACGACCGTCCCGGTGCACCGCTGCTGGTGCAGCCGATGGACGGCGGGGCTGGCATCCTGCTGTTCTGCCTGCAGGATGATGGCCCGTTCAGCAAGCGCCGGACCGAACTGCGCTGGACCGGCCTGAGCCTGACAACGGACGATGTTGACGCGGTGCACGACCGCCTGCTGGCGCGCAATGCGCAGGTGCTGCAGGCCCCGCAGACCAAGCCCTGGGGTGTACGGGACTGCGTGTTCGCCGACCCCGATGGCAACGTGTTCAACCTCGTGCAGCTGCTGGCTGACTGACGCCGGCTGAACAGGCGGTATAACTTTCCCGATGGAACGCAAACCCAGCCTGCTGCTGCTTGACGCCGACGGCGTGCTGTGGCGCGGGCAGAGCCCCCTGCCCCACGCCGCGGAATTCGTCAGCCGCGCGCTGGCGGCCGGCATCCGTTGCGTGCTGGTCAGCAACAATTCCACCAAGGACCGCGTTGCCTACAGTGCGCAGTGCTCAGCGATGGGCATCCCGCTCAACCGGGAGGACATCTTCAGCTCCAACTACATCGCCGGGCCCTGGCTGGCGCGCGAGCGTCCCGGACGCAGCGTGCTGGTGCTGGGCAGTGAACTGCTGCATCGCAGCGTGGCGCAGCATGTGGAGCACTGCGTACATGCACCGAAGTGGCTGGCCCAGCGCGGCCTGCTGGAGTACCGCGGTGGCAGTGAGCTGTACAGGGTACTTGCCAGCCTGCGCCCGGACGTCGTGCTCAGCGGAATGGACGTTGCCACGGATTACCTGAAGCATGCGCTGGCCTGCATCGCGATCCAGCAGGGGGCGGAGCTGATCGGCACGAATGACGACCTGTCATTCCCGGTGGAAGGGGGCTGGCTGCTGCCCGGCAGCGGGGCCCAGCTGGCAATGTACTCGCTGGTGTGCCGTGAGGAACCGAAGGTGCTGGGCAAACCGGGGCTGGCGATCCTGCAGCAGATCGAAATGGAGACGGGGATTGCCAGAAGTGAGATGCTGATGATCGGGGACCGCCCGAACACGGATATCGCCATGGCGCAGAACGCCGGCATACCCTCCATGCTGGTATTGACCGGCGTCACTGACCGGGCCACGGCAGAGTCCCTTTCCCTGCCGACGACCATCATTGCCGATCTCGAGGAGGCGGCTGCCATCCTCTCGATCTAGTGCCGCACGCGACGGCTTGCCCACGCGGGGCAGTTCAGCGGACGTGCCCGACCGCTACCTGGCGTGCCGACCGGATCGAAGAGAGGGGCTGAGCAGGACGAAAAGTCCGCCCAGCCCCACGAGGAAGAGGAAGGCATTTATAGATAGCTGGTTTGGTGCGGAACCGGATGACACGTACTCGCCCACTGCAAGGCAGATGTAGGCTGCGAATACGCCTCCCAGATACCGCAGGAATCTCCTGACGTCGCTGAACATCTCAACTCCCTAGCTCGACAACGCCCCGGATCCCTATTCCGTTTTCCTATCACCGTCGTTCCCGTCTTCCAGCCGGAACAGCTCATCCACACTGAGTCCGAAGATGTCTGCCATCCTCATCGCCAGCGTCACCGATGGATCAGCCTTGCCACGTTCCACGGCGTGGATCGTCTGGCGGCTGACCCCGATGGCCCTTGCGAGCTGCTCCTGGGTCATATCCAGTCGCGCACGATGCATCCGGATGAAATTGACTAATTTCATTGGTTCAGCACTGGCAGTAAAGTTAGCTTTACTTCCTGTACCGTGCGCTGGACAGAATATATATGGTTTTGGTCATTGTGTCAAGCTTTTTAGATATTTGTCTAGTAATCTTTACATTGAGGGATGGGGGTTGCTGGAAGGGGGAAGAGCAGAACAGAGGACTGCTTGCGGGAATGCAGCGGGGAATGCTGGCACTGAGGTCCACAGAATCCCACAGAGATCCAGAGAGGAAATGCCAAGGGACAATTCCGTTGCCAAGAAGCCTGCGACTCTGCGTTCGATAAATCGGCGCTGGGTCCTCGCTGTAATCACGCGCATGCATACGTGGCCCTGTATTGTTCAACACAGAGGTACAGAGATCACAGAGAATACGTATCCAGGGAAGTGAGCCGCCAGATCCTCTGTGAAACTCTGTGGATCTCTGTGGTTGTCAAACCCGTTCATGCTTCCATGATGCAACTACGCGGATGCGGGCGTTGGCAGAGTTGTGCGGCTTGCGCCGCAGGTCCCTCGCCTTGCTTGCGCAAGACCTCCTAGGCCGTGCGGCTTCCGCCGACGAGGATCGGGGTACGGCGGCGGATGTCCGTCTCCGGGATGATCTCGTCGTCAGGGAAGATGTAGGTTGTCAACGACAGGAAGCGGTCCAGCAGTTCCGGGTCGAAGCCGAAGGCATTCTCGGAGGAATCCATCATGCGGCGAATCCTGCCATAGGGCATCGCCGTGCGGTACGGGCGGTTGCTTGACAACGCATCCCACACATCAGCGATCTGCAGCACCTTGACCAGCAGCGGGTAGTCCGTCAGTCCGCTGGGGTATCCCTTGCCGTCCAGCCTTTCATGGTGCATCAGAGTGATGTCGAGCAGTTCCTGCTGGCAGAGCGGGCGCAGGATGTTGTAGCCGTAGAGCGGATGCTTGCGGATCTCGGCGAATTCCTCGTCAGTCAGTGGCCCGGGCTTGTGCAGGATGCGGCTGTCAACGCCGATCTTGCCGATGTCATGCAGGGTACCGGCGTCCTGCAGGATATCCAGCTCCCGCGTGGACAGGCCGAGCTCAAGCCCGAGCGAGACGCTCAGTGTGCCGACGCGCTCGCTGTGGCCCCTGGTGTAGGGGTCCGCCAGCTCGAGGGCCTCAATCAGGCTGGTGAAGATCGCCTTGAGCTGGATTGTTTCCTCTGCGTACTTCATCTGCTGAAAGTCTATCCCGCCCATTTGGACGGACGGGCAAGGAAAGTTGTCAGAAACCGCAGTTAAGCGTGTTTTCGTGGACCTTTGACCGGGATTTGTGGACGCTCAGTAAGGTTCCACCCGACCGTTGGCAACCCGGTAGACCTGGCCCGCTGCACGCTTGATCTGGCCGACCTCGCGCGCGCTGGCGGAGGTGATGAACACCTGGCTGTAGCGCCCGGCCAGCTCCATCAGGCGGCCCTTGCGCCCGTCGTCCATTTCTGACAACGCGTCATCAAGCATCAGGATCGGGTCGTCCTTCATGCGCTGGCGTGACAGTTCGCACAGCGCCAGCCGGAAGGCCAGCGCGGCACTGCGCATCTGGCCCTGGCTGCCGAAGCGCTTCAGGTCGCGGCCGTCCCCCAGCCGAAACAGCATGTCATCGCGGTGCGGGCCGACGCTGGTGTAACGCAGGCTGCTCTCCGATGCCGCGGCCGCGGCCAGCACCTCACCGTAGCTGGCTGCGATGCCCTCCGGCGGGTCGAGGGTGACCTGCGAGATGTAGTCCAGTGTGACCTGCTCGCCGGCCTCGCTGGCCAGCTGGCGGTGCAGCGGACGGAACAGGCCGTCCAGCACGCGGGTGATGCCGAGCCGCTCGCGGACCAGCTGGGCGCCACTCTGCACCATCTGCTCGCTGAAGGCAGCGAAGCTCTGCTGCAGCTCGCGGTTGTCACGGGTCACTCCGGGCTGCGGGTGGATCATCTTCAGCAGCTTGTTGCGCTGCTCGCGCGCCCGGCGAAAGTGGTTCATAACCTTTGTAAGCTGTGGCTTGAGGCGCAGCAGCTCAAGGTCCAGCACCTCGCGGCGCAGGGCCGGGTCGCCGGTGACGATGCCGAGGTCACCGGGGAAGAAGAACTGGCTGTGCAGCTTGCCGATGTAATCCTGGAACTTCTGCACGTCATCGCCGTTGAAGCGCACGAAGCGCTTGCCGTCCTTGAGCACCAGGCGCACTTCGAAGTCATGGCTCTGCTCATCGGAGAAGCGTGCGTCGATCACCGCATAGGGTGCGCCGAAACGCACGATCTCACGGTCACGGCTGGTGCGGAAGGACTTCAGGTAGGATAGGTAGTGGATCGCCTCCAGCAGGTTGCTCTTACCGGCGCCGTTCTCCCCCGTGAGCACAATCACCCCGCGCGGGAATTCAAGCTCCAGGATCCGGTAATTGCGGTAGTCCCGCAGGGTGAGGGCGGCCAGATGCACAGCGGCATTATAGCCGTGCCCGGCGCTGGTTCAGTCCCAGCTGCCGAAGCTGTGGATGGTCAGTTCCTGCCCGACCTCAAGTGCGGCGAGCGGATCGGCAGAGCCTTCGGCCTGCGGGGAGATGCCAAGCAGTTCCATCAGGCGGCGCTGGGCTGAGCTGGCAATCCAGCCGGCCACGCTGCCACCCCGGTCCGCCGCACGCAGTACGGCAGGAGCGCTGCCGGGGATCTGTACGGTGCCGCTCGCTGCCCTGTCTGCGGATTCTGCAGGCTGCCCGGCGCTGAGCAGCTCGCTGGCATTCTCCACGATGCCACTGACCGGATCAGCCCGCGAAATTGAGCTGGCCAGGTCGTCCATCGTGGGCGCTACCGGGGCACCATTGATCGCATTTCCAGGACGGTACTCAGGCAAGATGAACTCCGTCACCTCAGACAGTACCGGCGACTGACCCTCGCGGGCTTCCCACCAGGCGGCAAAGCCTTCAGCCTGCTCGCGCTGGGTCAGCCCAACCGCTTCACTCAGGACATAGATGGTGTCGCGACCCTCGAAGTAGAATCCGCCTTCATCGCGGCCGTGCAGCAGCAGCCAGTAGCCCTCATTCACGCCGTCACCGTCCGTGTCGACGCTGTAATAGCTGAAGTCGCCGCTGCTCTTTTCTTCGAACTGCACGCTGCGCATCGGGCGGTCATTGAAGCCGCAGGGCGGATAGGTTGCGCCAAGCTTGTTGGAGTTGATCAGTTCATCGCGGCGGTTGTCGTCCCCCAACAGGCGGAATGGGTAGCCCTGGTTCTCCTGGTGGAAGGACTCCAGCGCCATCTGGATGCGGAACAGGCCCTGGCGTGCGATCAGCTCGCGGCTGGCGAATTCGTCCCATTCCTGGCCACTATATAGATATGGTCGCCGGCGGGCATCCGCCAGGCTGTCGAAGCTCAGGGCATCAAAGATGTCGATGCGCCAGGCCTTGCCCTCAAAGGCATCGGAATCGGTGTTGTTCTGCCGGATCAGGTAGTAGTAGATTCGCTCGGTGATATCCACCCCGTCATCCGGGCTGCCATCGGAGAAGTCCACGGTAACGCGCATGGTTTCACGGTCCGCATCCTCGAGTGGCGTGATCTCGCGGATCTCATAACCGCGGGCGATCTGCTCGCGGCGGGTGCGATAGTAGGCGTTCATACGAGCCACATCCGCCTTGAAGGCAGTGCGGAACTCGCGTGAGAAGAAGTGGTCGGCATCGACGTACTCCTCAGCGGCAATCGCCTTGAAGTGCTCGACCACCACGTCACCCGGTGGCAGCTGCGCCAGGGCCAGGCCAGGCGCAAGCAGGGCCAGCAGGCCGGCGGCAGCCAGCGCAAGCGCATTGATCGGTAACCTGTTGGAGAATCCTCGCATCAGCATTCAGCGTACACCGGCATAGTCCAGATACAGAGAATATCAGCGCGGGAACCCAGAAAAATAAATAGCCCACCCTGGGAGGGGTGGGCTATCCAGCCAAGGCCTGCACATCGGCCCCGGTTCCATCCTTCTGGTGTTACGGCAGATCCACACCAATTTCGTCAATAAGAGTGTTATCAGCGTCGGGCCCGAGATTGCCGGCGTTGTAGCCAAGCTCCCGGAGTTCAAGCAGGGACAGTTCGGAAGTGCTGCCCATGCCTTCAGGATCAGCCTGGACATCGATGCGCACCCTGCCGTCCTCGTTGCGCTTGATATCGAGCCTGATGTTGCTCAGTCCGGCTTCCTCGAGAACCTCGAAGACCAGCAGGCTGAGCTGGTTATCGTCCATTTCGTCGATCTTCTGTGCGCCACCGAGGCGGGAACCGACTTCGCGCAGCATGTTGTCGTGGATGCGGGCCTCGATCGGGTGCGCATCGTGGTGCACCGCGGCCAGCACCGGGAAGTCCCCGGACAGGCCGTCGTAGTATGCCTGGGCAGCATCGCCGTCCACGCCACGCATCACGATCACGAGCTGCTGGCCTTCGGCGGCGCCGATCAGGAACAGCTTCATGCCGGACTGCGGGATCGCCATGTCCTCAAACTTCGAGAGGCTGGCGGCCTTGAGCTCGGTGAACTGCGGGCTGTCATGGCCCCAGTCTGAAGGCAGGTCCGCCACGAGGGTGGTACCGACATTCACGGACTGGGCCGGCATCATCCACATCCCACCGACCATCAGCAGCACCAGCATCGGCGCAGCCGCATAGCGCAGCTGGCGCTGGTAGCTGTCGAGGAACGCCAGGTACCAGGGCACGCGCACCGGCGGAGCACTCTCCACCAGGGCCACCACCCTGTCCCATGACATGATCTCCACGGAGGGCTGGGAGCTGCGCAGCAGGTCCCGGAGCTCAGCCGACAGGCCCTGCTCCGTCTCCGGAAGATCCCTCATGTTGCTGGAACCATATTCCATTTTTCTTTTCCCGGTATCCCCGCTATATTTCAGCCTGGTCAGGGATCATTCGTCAATCCCGTCCCTCTTCAATAGCTCCGACAGTCTCTGCCGCGACCGGTGCAGCAGGACCCTGACGGCGCTGTCCTTCTTGTCCATCACGCTGCAGATCTCCTTGATGGAGAGACCATGCACCTCGAACAGGAGCAACGCCTGCCGCTGGTCCGGAGAAAGCTTCTCGACCGCTGCCCACAGCACCCGGCTGCGGGCTTCACGCTCGGTCCACTCCTCATCCCGGGGGGACCTGAAACCCAGGTCCTCCGGTGGCATCGCTTCCGGTTGCCGCGACTCCCGCCGCAGGCTCTGCCTGAAGGTATTGGCGATTATCCGGAACATCCAGGACTTGAATGCTCCATCCTCCCTGAGCTGGTGGATATTCACCAGCCCCGTGAGGATCGCCTGGGCATAAACGTCATCCGCTGAGACCTTGTCCCGCGTCAGGGTGTATGCCCACCTCTGGCAGTCCGTATTCACCGGCTCCAGCAGTCTCATGAACCGACGATTGCGCTCGTCTGTCAGATCCTGCTGCGACACCATTCCCGGACCACGCTTACTAGATCACTCAACACGCTGGAATGTTACTGTCCGTGCGCAGGAATTTAATGAAAAATGCATACCTATGTATTTCATCAGTTTCCTGGCCCGCAGCAGCTGGAACATTCCAGTGGAAATACAACATCCAGGCAACTATATTACAACTATCGTCATTTAACACAAACGAGACCGATTTGAAAACTGGCCTTATCCGCACACCCGGTCATGAGATTCCCACGCTGTTATACTCGTTAAAAACGCCAGCCAGACGGGGCTTATCGTGAATGCTGAAATCGTAAACAAGTTCTTTGGATCCACCGCAACAGTGCTGCGGGACTACTTCCACCTGGATGTATCAAGCGGCGGCAGCGCTTCCCTCGTGAAGATGCCTGCGGCCCTCGACCACGTATCGGTGATCCTGTCCTTCACGGGCGACCTGACGGGCCAGTTCGTGATGGGATTCAGTTCAGAGATGGCCCTGAACATGGCGCGCACCATGATCGGGAATGCCGAGTATGAGCGCTTCGACGAGCTCTGCCAGAGCGCGATCGGCGAACTCGGCAACATGATCTGCGGCATGACAAGCGCGGAGCTCACGACGATGGGCTACACCTGTGACATCGCCCCACCCGTGGTGCTGGTCAACGAGCATGCCTCAATGAGCTTCGGAGTACCGACACTGATCGCCCAGCCGGTCAGCACGCCCAATGGAGCCTTTCGCATCTGCATCGGCATGTCGCCGAGCAAGAAGCGGGTCCCGGTTGCCAACTAGGGGAACAAACTGATGTCCAACGACTTATCGCAATACATGGACATGTTCGCGGCCGAGTCCCGTGAACACCTGCAATCCCTCAACCAGAGCCTGCTGAAGTTCGAGCAGGACACGGAAGACATTGACATCGTCAACGAGATATTCCGCAGCGCACACACGCTGAAGGGGATGTCCGCCACGATGGGCTTCAATGACGTCGCCGAACTGACGCACAACATGGAGAACCTGCTCACGCCGGTTCGCCAGTCGGAAATGAAGGCGACGGATGAGACGATCGAGCTGCTGTTCAACTGCCTGGATGCGCTGGAGAGCATGATTGACGCGCACATCGAGCAGGTTGAGCATGATGTTGACATCAGCGGCCTCGTCAGCCAGATGGCGGCGATGGCAAAAGGCGTCGAGGGCACGGCCCGCAAGCTGGCGGCCTCCGGCAGTGAGGCTGAGGCGTCCACGGACGGTGCCTACCCGGCCCAGATCGGCGAGGACCTGCTGGAGGAGATTGCCAGCTCCGCCAACAACGGGAAGCCGGCCTGGCATGTACATGTGGACATCGCAGAAGCCTGTGAAATGCTCAATGTGCGCGGCTACATGGTGATCGCCGCAGTCAAGGAGAACGGCCATATCCTGCACTGCGTGCCGGACGAGGATACGATCGTCAACGGCGAGGGTGCACGCACATTCGACCTGATCATGCTCGGCGATGCCGACCCGCAGGCCATCAGTGGCATGCTGGGCAGCATCTCTGAGATCAGCGCTGCCAGCTGCACGCCCTTCGGTGAGGGCGGTGCCAGCCAGCCGGGACTGGCGGACATTGCGAGGATCTTCGGCCTGTCCGCAAACGAGCTGGCCCTGCTGAGCGGCGGGCTCGGCGAATCGCAGCACGCGCTGCTCGTGTCGGTCACCCTGGAGGAGGAGTGCGTGCTCAAGAGCGCACGGATCTTCATGGTGCACCGCGCACTGGAGGAATGCGGCGAGATCGTGTTCGTCAATCCGCCGGTCGAGGACATTGAAAGTGACAATTTCGGCAGCACCGTGCACTTCATGGCGGTCACCGAACATCCGCAGGAAGAGATCAGGCAGTCGCTTGCCAACGTAAGCGAGCTGGCCAGCTACAGCGTGCAGCAGGTTGACACCAACCCGCCGGCGGAGGAAGACAAGCCTGCGCAGGCGATGGCCAGTGCCGGGCAGGCCGCAGCGGCTTCCGCGGCCGGCAGCCAGGCTGAGGTGCCTCAGCAGGGGCAGCAGCAGGCAGCGCGCGGCACGGAAAAGGTGCGGCACGCCCAGACGATCCGCGTTGACACGGAACGGCTCGACATGCTGCTCAACCTCGTCGGTGAGCTCGTGATCGGCAAGACCCGCCTGCAGCAGCTGGCAACGGAGACCCGCAACCGCGAGATGGCGGACAGCATCGAGCACTTCGGACAGGTCGTGTTCGACCTGCAGAGCGTGGTGATGCAGACCCGCATGGTGCCGATTGAGACAGTGTTCAACCGCTTCCCGCGCATGATCCGCGACCTCGCCAAGAGCCGCGACAAGAAGATCAACCTCGAAATGAGCGGTGCCGAGACCGAGATGGACCGCACGGTGATCGACGAGATTGGCGACCCGCTGGTGCACCTGATCCGCAACAGCGTCGACCATGGGCTGGAATCCCCGGCGGAGCGCCAGGCGGCGGGCAAGGACCCGGAGGGGCACCTGCATCTGGCAGCCTTCCACGAGGGCAGCAACGTCTTCATCCAGATCCGTGACGACGGCCGCGGCATCGACCCGGACATCATCCGGCGCAAGGCCGTCGAGAAAGGCATCATCAGCCAGGATGCCGCCAGCAAGCTGAGCAACCAGCAGGCGATCGAGCTGATCTTCGAGCCCGGCTTCTCCACCGCCGAGCAGGTGACTGACATCTCCGGCCGCGGCGTGGGCATGGACGCAGTGCGCAGCAAGATCGACTACCTCAACGGCGAAGTGAACATGACGAGCGAGAAGGGCAAGGGCACGGTCGTCACGATCAAGCTCCCGCTCACGCTGGCAATCGTGCAGGCCCAGCTGGTTGACATCGCACGCGAGGTGTTCGCGATCCCGCTGGCCTACATCGAGGAGACGCTCAAGGTGGTCCCGACGGACATCAAGCGTGCCAACCAGAAGGACGTGATCATGCTGCGCGGCGACATCCTGCCACTGGTGTACATGCGTGAGCTGCTGGGTAGCCCGGCGACTGAGGAGCGCAGCGACAGCATGTTCGTGATCGTGGTTGCCAGCGGCAAGCAGCGCATCGGCCTGGTGGCCGACCGCCCGCTGGCCCAGATGGAGATCGTGATCAAGAGCCTCGGCCGCTTCCTGAATGACGTGCCCTACATGGCGGGTGGCACGATCCTCGGAGACGGACGGGTGGCGCTGATCCTCGACGTGGCGCAGCTGGCGGCCTAGGGGCCGACGGCGTAGAGCTTGTTGTCAGCACTGCCGAAGTAGACGGTTCCGTCAGATCCGATAGCCGTGCCTCCAAGTGTGATCTGTCCGCCGGTAGCATATGACCAGTTCAGGTTGCCATTCGGGTTGACAGCATACAGCGAATTGTCCTTTGAGCCGACGTAGATGATCCCGTCAAGCCCGATGGCCGGGGCGCAGTCTATCCCGGCACCCGTGGAGTAGTTCCACTTCTCGGTTCCGTTCGGATTGATCGCATACAGCTTGGAATCGCTTGAGCCGACATAGATTGTCCCGTCGGATGCGACTGCCGCCTGGAAATTGATGCTGCCTCCCGTGGTGAAATCCCAGTCCTTGGTTCCGTTGGGGAGAATCGCGTACAGTTTTGTGTCCTGGCTGCCGACATAGATCGTGCCATCAGCTCCGATCGCGGGTGCTGCGTGGATGATGTTGCCGGTCGTGAATGACCATTTCCCGGAGCCATCAGGATTGACAGCGTACAGATTGTCATCGGCACTGCCGAAGTACACCGTGCCATCCTCGGCTATTGCCGGTGAGGATGCTATGAAGCCGCCGGTGGCAAATGACCACTTCTGGCTGCCGTCCGGGTAGATCGCATACAGCTTGTTGTTATAGCTTCCGACGTAGACAACACCATCCGGTCCGATGGCAGGCGAAGACACAACCACTCCGCCCGCTGCAAACGACCATTTGAGGCTGCCGTCCGGGTTCAATGCATACAGGTTGTCATCAGTACTGCCGATGTAGACAGTACCGTCTGTTCCGACAGCCGGCGACGACCGGCTGACCACTGCCCCGGTGGCATATGACCACTTGAAACTTCCGTCGGGATTGAGGGCATAGATGCTGTTGTCACGGCAGCCGAAATACACGGTTCCGTCCGGAGCCAGAGCAGGAGAGCACCAGATCTCGTCTCCTGCGGTGTATGACCAGTTCAGCGCATTGCTCTGGGCACCGTTGTACATGCTCTGGCCGGTATGCCGCGGAGTGCCGCCCAACATGCTCCATTCGCTCGGCAAGGTGATCGGCAGGGAAGCGCTGTCCGTTGCACCCTGGTCATCCGTCACGCGAACCAGCGCTGAATACCACCCGTATACGGGATAGGTGTAACTCGCCGTTGCCGAACTGCCTGATTCCTCGAAGCTGCCGTCTCCGTCAAAGTCCCATTCGTATAGCACGATCTCTCCGTCACTGTCAGTGCTGCCGCTGGCATCGAAGCTGATCGTGAACGGTGCAAAACCCGTGGTCTTGTCAGCCTCCAGGTCCGCTGTGGGAACGCTGTTCTGCGGCTGGTTCGCTCCGATGGCGTACAGCAGGCCGTCGGAACAGCCCACATACAGCGTCCCATCCGCACCGATAGAGGGCGCATTTGTGATGTCATCACCCAGAGTCTGTTGCCAGAGCAGTGATCCGTCCGGATTAAGAGCTGTAAGTTTGGATCCATTGTTTCCGAAGTAAATGACTCCATCGCTGCCGATCGCCGGTGTGGAATCAATCCCGCCACCGCTGTTGTACGACCAGGCAAGAGTGCCGTCCGTGTTGATTGCATACAGGTTGCTGTTCAGGCTGCCGAAGTACACTGTGCCGTCCGCGCCCACCGCCGGGCTGGCAAACACCATCGACCCGGCAAGGTAGTTCCACTTCTCCGATCCATCAGGATTCACTGCGTACAGCCTGTTGTCCTGGCAAGTGATGTAGATCGTGCCATCCGAACCGATCGCCGGATTTGAAGCGATTGAATCGGTTGTTGCAAATGACCATCTGGTAGTGCCATCGGGATTGATTGCATACAGGTGGGCATCCACTGAGGAGAAGTAGATTGCGCCATCCGTGCCCAGTGCAGCGCCGGAAAAGGCAAATCCGCCGGTCACGACTGACCAGCGCAGGGTGCCGTCGGGGTTGATCGCGTACAACTTATTATCCGAGCTGCCGGCATAGATCGTGCCGTCGGCACCAATTGCCGGACCGCTGACAATGAACCCGCCGGTTCCGAATTTCCACTTCTGCGTCCCGTCCGGGCTGAGCGCATATACGCGCTTGTCATTGCTGCCGACGTAGATCGTGCCGTCGGCGCCAATTGCCGGTGAAGATGAGACGGAGCTGTTCGTTGCGAATTTCCACTTCATTGAACCGTCTGGACCAACTGCATAGATGTCGTCACCGGAACCGAAGTAGACGGTTGCATCCGGTGCGATCGCGGGCGCGCCGAATTGCATGTAGGCTCCGGTGTCATACGACCAGCGCAGGTTGTAGGACTGCGGCCCCCTGAACTGGCTTCTGTGGCTGTTGAGGGTGTCATGGCCGAAGCCACTCCAGACCGTGTTCGTAGCTGCAAGCTGGGTGCCTGCAGTTGACTGCGCACCGTTGTTGTCAGTCACACGCACTACTGCGTCATAGCCGGCCTGTGTGACGTAGGAATGCGACACGACCGGGGAACCGCCACTTGCATCCCATGCTCCGTCACCGTTGAAGTCCCACTCGTAACTGACAATGCTTCCGTCCGGATCCATCGATGCGGAAGCATCAAAACTGACGGACTGGCCCACAAGCAGGCGGTCCTGGTCCACGCTGATCGCAGCCACCGGCATTGCGTTGCCGGGCACATTAACGGTAATCACAACAGTCTCAGTCGCGCGTGCCCCGGCATTGTCCTCAACCCGCAGCCTGACCTGCGGACTGCCCGCCTCCGTGAAGACATGGCTGGCAAGCGTACTCTCACCGAATGAGTCATACAGGCCATCTCCGTCCCAGTCCCAGGCGTACTCCACGATCACCCCATCGGGATCAAAACTGCCGAATGCACTGAAGTTGACCTGCAGGGGCGCATCTCCGCTGAGCGTATCCACCTGCAGGGTTGCCGTCGGCGACATGTTGGCAACCGGGGCGTCGCTGCCCGTGATCGCCACTGTGTCCACGTCCCAGGCACCCTGGTCATCCACCACGCGCAGCTTGGCGTTGTAAGTGCCAGGCGTCATGTACGTGTTGGCGGCGCCGGTAACGTGCACAATGTCCGTGTCATCCCAGACGTCGTAGGTACCGTCACCGTCGAAGTCCCATCCTCCACCAACGATGCTGCCGTCGAAGTCCGTGCTGTCAGTCCCACTGAAGCTGACATCCAGCGGTGCTTCGCCGGATGCCACGTCTGACATGGCAACGGCCACAGGGCGACTGTTGCCGCTGATGACCAGGCTGACGGAGCCAAGCGCAATCGCTGTGCCTTCCGAGCCGGTGGCCCGCACGCGTGGACGGATGATGCCGAGCCTTGAAGTGTCAACCTGGGCAGATCCAGATGTGTCACCGGTGATGTCGTATGTGCCGTCGCCATCCACGTCGAAGTCATAGGACTCAGCGCCAGAGGCTGAGAGGGAGATGCCTTCAGCAAGTGAGCCACTGGGCTTGTCCACAGCCAAGGTCAGGACAGGTGCATTGCCAGAGATCGGAGTAGCCGAGATGATGCCACTGAGCGCAGACTCATTACCGGAGATGTCAATTGCGGAAATACGGATGTATGTCTGTTCTGATGCCGGCAGTTGATGCTGGGTGAGCCCTTCCATGCTGTCAACATGCTGCACACCGGCTGAGCTGCCACTGATGAAGCTGCGGCTGCTGTGGTAGATCCTGTATCCTGCAAGCTCACCTTCGATCACGGGATCCCAGTCAAGCAGCAGTCCGCCGTCCAGAGCTGTTGCGGCCAGGCCCGTGGGCTGGTCAGGAGCGGTAGTGTCCGCAGGGTCTTCCGTGTTCACGCCGATGCCGACCACATCAGCAGCACTGCCTCCGCTCACGAGCACGCTGATGAAGAGGCTGCCGAGGCTGGATGTGTATGGCCCCTGCAGGGCGGTGGTGATGCGCACATGGTTGTCAGTGAAGGGGCCGTGCCAGTTCCAGCGTCCGCTGCCGTAGTCCGCCAGGCCGAGGTAGTAGCCCTTGCCGGCGAGCAGGTTGGCATCCACGCTGACCACGCCGGGATGGCCGCCACCGAGTGGGATGCGGTACATCGCCTGGCTGGTTGCTTCCGCTTCACTGACCAGCTGGCTGGCCTCGCCGTTGTCTGTCACATCGCCGGAGGAACTGAAGCGCTCCACACCGGGGATGAATTCGCTTTCAAGGTTGATGCCACTGGCGGAACGTTCGGCCGGGACAACCAGTCCATCGGCGTCGAGCTGCTCCCAGGGCTGCAAACGGTCCTCAGGCAGGCTGGCTGGCCAGCTGGACAGTCCAGCTTCGGGCTGCAGGTTTTGTTCCCCTGGACTGTCCACTTTGATGGATGTGCGGCTGGCCCCGCAGGATGCCAGGGTAAGGAGCACTGCGACCAGCAGGAGCTTGGATAAAGCAGGCAGGGCAAGGCGAAGCTGAAGACAATGAGAGGACATGGGGGCCTCCGGCGGATTCACGATCAGAACAGGCCGGTTGCTTTGCACTGGCCTGGCTACAATTCTAGTTTGCACCAAGCTGGAGAACAATACTGAAACTGGTTTGGGCCGGATTCACTAGAGCGAAATCTGTGAGCTGATCTCCATCACGCGGTCCTTCGGGATGTTGAAGAAGGCCGTCGGCCGCACCGCGTTCTGCGAAAGGATCGAGAACAGCCAGGCTCGCCATCGGCCCATGCCATGCCCCCCCTCGGCCAGTACTATCTCGTTGCCAAGGAAGAAGGTGGCACTGCTGATCGGTGGCGTGGGCGTGTCCCTGCGGGACAGCAGGTCCTGCACATCCGGGTCCTCCATGAAGCCGTAATGCGCAACCATGCGCACGAATCCATGGCCGAGCTCCTCCACCTTGACGCGCTGTGAATTCTCCACATAGGGCTGTTCCTCGGTGACGATTGTCAGCAGCACCACCTGCTTGTGCACCACATGGTTGTGCAGGAAGTTGTGCACCAGCGCCGGCGGCGTGCCCTCCGAGTTGCTCGTCATGAACACGGCTGTGCCGGGCACCCGGCGGCTGTGGTCATCCTTCATTCGCCTGTAGAACTCCTCCAGCGGGACGATGGTCTCCTTGATCTGCTCCCACAGGAGCAGCCGGCCCTTCTTCCAGGTGGTCATCAGCAGGAACACGATGGCGGCGATCGTCAGCGGGAACCAGCCGCCCTGGGTGATCTTGACCACGTTGCCACTGAAGAAGGTCAGGTCCACGCTCAGCAGCAGCAGCGTCAGGCCGCCGCTGGCCCAGCGGCTCCAGCCCCAGCGGTGGCGGGCCACGAAGTAGGCGAGGATGGTTGTGATCACCATCGTGGTGGCGACCGCGATGCCGTAGGCCGCCGCCAGGTTGGCGGAGGAACCGAAGCCGAGCACGAGGCCGATCGTTGCCACCATCAGGATCCAGTTGATCGTCGGCACATAGATCTGTCCGATCTCCTTCTCAGATGTGTGCAGGATCGGCATGCGCGGCCAGTAGCCGAGCATCGTGGCCTGGCGCGTGATCGAGAATGCGCCGGAGATCACGGCCTGCGAGGCGATCACCGTGGCACAGGTTGCCAGGAGCAGCAGTGGCAGCAGGGCCCAGGCCGGTGCCATGTTGTAGAACGGGTTCTCCACCGCCTCCGGGTTGGCAAGCAGCAGTGCCCCCTGGCCGAAGTAGTTGAGCAGCAGGGCCGGCAGCACGAGGATGAACCAGGTCAGGCGGATTGGCTTGGCGCCGAAGTGCCCCATGTCCGCATACAGCGCCTCACCGCCGGTGACGACGAGGAACACGCTGCCCATCACAATGAAGCCGATGTGCTTGCTGCCCAGCAGGAAGGCCAGTGCGTAGGTCGGGCTGACGGCGGCAAGGATCGCCGGATGCTGGGCGATCTGCACGATGCCCAGCAGGGCCAGCACCGAGAACCAGACGAGCGAGATCGGGCCAAACACGGCTCCGACACCGGCAGTGCCACGCCGCTGGAAGGAGAACAGCAGGATCAGAATCACAACGGTGATTGGCACGATGTAGTGCGTCAGAGAGGGGGCGGCAACCTGCAGTCCCTCCACCGCGCCGAGCACGGAGATCGCCGGGGTGATCATGCCGTCACCGTAGAGCAGTGCGGCACCGAACAGGCCGAACATCATGATCAGGCGCTTGAGCTTTGGGCGGTGGTCCTCCTGCTGGGCGGCCAGCGCTGCCAGCGCGAGTTCGCCACCTTCACCACGGTTGTCAGCCCGCATCACATAGGCAAGGTACTTGAGCGTGATCACGATGTTCATGGACCAGAACACCAGTGACAGCACGCCATATATGTTTGCCTGGTTTATCGGAACGGAGTGCGAACCATGGAAGCATTCGCGGATCGCGTACAGCGGGCTAGTGCCGATGTCCCCGAACACCACACCGAGCGAGGCAAGGCAGAGCGCGGCAAGGTACTTGCCTGCCGGCGTCTTGTCGTGAGCATGCCCTCCGTGGGCGGATTCCCTTTCTGACATGGGTCACCTCTTCGGGGGCGCAGTATAGCACCGGCCCGGGGAGATGGGTGTGGTCTGCCCGGCTAGGTAGTCGGGCCGAAGCAGAACAGGATGCCATCCCTGTTTCCCGCATAGAGCTTGCCGTCCCCGCCGATCGTGGCCCGGTTGTAGAAGTCGCTGCCGATATCATTTGACCAGCCAAGCGATCCGTTGGGGTTCACGGCAAACACTGTTCCCGTTTCATCCAGGGTGTAGATCACTCCATTGTTTCCGATTGAAGGTGTGGCGTACAGGCCTGACATAGGATAAGACCACTGGAATACACCGGAGGAGTTGAGCGCGTCCATGCCACCCAAGTGGCATATGTAGACCGCACCATCAGCTGCAGTTGCGATGGAGCCCACCCCGGCAAACGGCACGAGATAGGACCACGCGAATACACCGGACTCGTCCACTGCCACAACGACGCCAGTAGTGCGGACCAGCACGTTTCCACTGCTGTCCAGTGTCACCGTACTGCTGATTGAGCCACCTGTCAGGAATTCCCAGATGAATCCGCCATTGGAATCCAGCTTGTAGATCTTGCCATCGTTGCTGCCGACGTATACATTGCCACTTTGGTCTATCGCCGGTGCGCCTTCAATGTTGCCGGCGGTTGTATATGACCAGCTCAGTGTCCCGTCCGGGTTGAAGGCGTAGAGCGTGTCATCGTAACCACCGAAGTAGATCCTGCCATCCTCTCCAACGGTGGCGGGCGCCGTGATCGGCGCACCGCTGTTGTAGAACCAGCGCAGCGTGCCATCGGGGTTGATCGCGCGGAACTTGCCGTCATTGCTGCCGAAGTAGATCGCGCCGTCATGGCCGATCACAGGCGTGGAATTGATGTCGTCAGCGGTCTGGACATACCACTGCTGCTGGCCGATGGAATTGAATGCGTACAGCCTGTTGTCCTTGTTGCCAATGTAGATCGTGCCATCCGCTGCGATCACCGCAGCGGTAAGGTACCAGTCAGTGGCGTCACTGTTGGTCCAGGCAACGCTGCCACTGGACGGGCCATCGACAGTGCACTGTGCGCTGTTGCGGGTGTCAAAACCGAAGGAGAACCAGGGGCCGGGCCTGATCCAGGCCTCGGCCAGCACCGTATCCTGGGCACCGCTGTCATCCGTCACACGCAGTCTGGCTGTGTACTTGCCAACCTTGGCATAGGTGTGGACCAGGCTGGAGGAACCATAACCGTCGTATACTCCATCGTTTTCAAAATCCCATTCGTAGTTGACGATGCTGCCATCCGGATCGAGGCTGCCTGAACCGTCCAGGCTGACAGAGAATGGCTCACCGCCCACATCGGTGACAATGAGGTCGGCCACTGGCGACAGGTTGCCCGGTACCGTGACTGTGATCTCCTCGGTGGTTGTGGCCCGTGCGCCGTCGTTGTCCTCCACCCGCAGGCGCATCGTGAATACGCCCGGCTCAGTGTACGTGTGGCTGGCATTGGTGGACTCACCAACCGCGTCGTAAAGGCCGTCACCGTCCCAGTCCCAGGCGAATTCGACGATGCTGCCGTCAGGGTCCTGGCTGCCGAAGGCGGAGAAGCCGACCGTCAGTGGCAGGTCACCGCTGGACTGGTCCACCTGCAGCGTCGCGGTCGGCGGCTGGTTGCCCACCCCACCTTCGGTGACGACGATCGCAACCGTGTCCACGTCCCATGCTCCCAGGTTGTCACTTACGCGCAGCTTGGCATTGAAAACTCCGGCAGTACCGTATTCATTCATCTTCAGCAGGCTGGCAGGCTGGGCATCACCCATCGAGTCGAAGATCCCGTCGCCGTCGAAATCCCAGGCCGTGCCTGCAAGTGTGCCGTCGAAGTCCGTGCTCTGTGATCCGTCCAGGTTGACAGTCAGCGGAGCCACTCCGGTGGAGGGGCTGGCCAGCAGGCTGGCAACCGGGCGGCTGTTGCCGCCGATCACGAGGCTGACTGCCCCGAGTGAGAAGGCCACACCTTCGCTGTCCCAGCCGCGTACCCGCGGACGGATGATGCCGAGGCGTGTGCTGTCAACATTGGCCACTCCGCTGGTATTGCCGGCGATGTCAAAGCTGCCGTCACCATCGATGTCGAAGTCGTAGCTGGCGGCACCGCTGGCAGTCAGGCTGATGTCGTCAAGCAGCAGGCCACTCGGCTTGCTCAGGTCCAGGCCCAGCAGCGGGGGGCTGCCGGCCTGCGGGACCGCGCTGGCGATTTCACTCAACGCTGATTCATTTCCTGACGTGTCCACGGCTGAAATCCTGAAGAAGGTCTCACCCGTTGCAGGAAACAGCAGCTCATTGCGGCCCTCCAGGCTGTCAAGCCGGCTGACCCCGGCAGCGTTGCCATTGATGAATTCGCTGTTGGAATGGTAAATCCGGTATCCCGCAAGGTCCGCGGCGTCAATGTCCTGCCAGTTGAGCAGCACCGCGCCGGGCATGGCCTGGGCCAGCAGCCCCTCCGGCACGGGCGGAGCCTCAGTGTTGTCAGGTTCAATCGGGTTCGTGCTCAACCCGACCACGTCACATGAGGAATCCCCTCCCACCAGCACACAGGCGAAGATGTTCCCGAAGGGACTGGCGAAGGGCCCGGAGCCGGCCAGCGACAGGCGCACATGGTTGTCAGAGAATGGCCCATGCCATTCCCAACGGCCGCTGCCGTAATCAGCGATGCCAACAAAGTAGCCCTTGCCTGACAGCAGGTTTGCATCGACAGCCAGCACGCCCGGACCTTCGCTGCCGCTGGACAAGCGGTAGATCGCCCAGGCTACGCTGCCAGTGGGGGCATCCAGCCGGCAGGCTTCACCATTGTCAGTGCTTCCGGTGGAGGAGCTGAAGCGCTCCACGCCGGGGGTGAAGTCACTGAACAGGTTGATGCCACTGGCGTTCCGAGCGGCCGGGATCACCTTGCCATTTCCATCCAGCTGCTCCCAGGGCTGCACGCCGTCAAGCGGGAGCGTGGACGGCCATTCCGCGGCTGGGTCCTGCTTGCCTGCAGTCAGAGTGATATCAGCCTGCTGTTGTGGGACGCTTGCGTTGTTGCCTCCACAGGAGGAGACTATGGTGCTGAGTGCAAGGGCCAGCATCAGCAGCACAGGGCGCAGGGGGCCGCCGGACAGGTGGCAATATGACCGCATGGCAGTCTCCATTGAGTGACTTCAAGTAACCCGGATTATGTCCGGCGACTGAATGTACTGGACTAAGGGCTCGGACGTCAATAGGTCTGGTCCATCACCCAATTGGCGTGTCGTATCAGTCCCAGTGGTCCTCGCAGTAGTCGATGATGCCCTCGAAGACTCGGATGTAGTTGAAGTTCGTCTGGATGCCGTGCGAGTCACGCGGGAAGAGCTTCAGTTCCACGTTGATGCCCTCCTCATGTGACTTCTCAAGGTACTGTGCTACGGTCTGGAACAGCGTGTTGTTGTCCTTCAGCCCATGCATGATCAGCAGGTCGCCGGTGATGTTCTCCAGGTATTCGCTTGCGTTGCTGCGTTCGTAGGCATCCTCGCTGCCGGGCAGCTTGCCAACGCGGCTGGTGGAGTACCAGTAGTTGTAGTTGTCCCAGTCGATTGCCGGCGCCACGGCCACGCCGACGGGGAACTCACCGGGTGCCATGCCCATCATCATCAGCGTCATGAAGCCGCCGTAGCTCCAGCCCCAGATCGCACTGCGCTCGCGGTCCGCGCCATAGTTGTCAACGAGGTAATCACGCACCACGAGGATGTCGTCAACCTCGGGTGTACCGAGCCGGCCCTTGACGTCGATGCGCCAGTCCCGGCCATAGCCTTCGCTGCCGCGGAAGTCCGGCACGGCTACGATCCAGCCCTTCTCCTGGGCCAGCCAGGCGAAGTACATGTCAAACCACTGCGGCACATCCTTCACGCGCTGGGCGTAGCCAGCACCGTGCGCGTAGACCAGCAGCGGGTAGCTGCAGCTGCAGTCAAAGTCGTCCGGCAGGAAGAGCTTGGTGGACACCGTGCCCGTTTCGCCACTGACCTCGAGAGGCGTCTTAGTCGGCAGGTCGATGATCTCGTAGTTCCAGCTATCCACCCAGGCGTCGAACTCCGGGCAGTCGCGGTCAATCAGCGTCCACATCGGCAGGATGCCATCCTCGCCGGACTCGAGCCGCCTGGCTGCCAGCAGCAGGTCAATCTCCGCCAGCTTCGACATCCGGCGCGGGGACTGCGCACTGACCATCAGCAGCTGCTGGCCTTCGTTGACAGCGCTGATGTCCGTCCAGGCATTGCCACCGGCCAGCATCAGGTCGCGCCTGGAAGCAAGATCGAACAGCATCAGCTGCCGGCTGGCGGGAGTCGGGGCGGCCAGCTGCAGCACCATCATGTCATGCCTGTCTAGATACAGCCAGCCGGTGACTTCCTTGTCCATGTTGCTCAGCTTCTGCGCCATATGGCTGATATGCACCGCCTCTTCCTCTGCTGCTTCTGCTTCTGATTCTGTTTCTCCTTCTCCTTCTGTTTCTGTTTCAGCATCGTCGTCAGTTTCGGGGACGTACTCAGGGTCAGGCACCAGTGAGTACAGTGCGCACAGCCCGTCCTTCTCGCTGACCAGCCAGAGCGAACCGTCAGCCCGCCAGCCACAGCCTGTGCGGCTGCCATTGATCCAGCCGCTGTCATCCTCGCTGTAGGCCAGCTCGATGTCAGCGCCGTCGCCTTCCTCGTGGGGAGTGAGCAGGTAGACCCGGTAGCCCATCACGTCCGTTGTCACGATGCTCAGCAGCAGGCGGTTGTCACCTTCCACCGGAGACCAGTCGATGCCGTAGATCCAGTAATGCGGCTCGTCCGGGATCTCCACGTCGAACTGCCAGGGATTCTCCTCCGACATGTCGCGCATGAAGAAGCTGACCTTCTCCGGCGTGTCCTGCGGACGGGCATAGCGGTTCGTGGTGTGGTAGGGATTCTCCTCGAACAGCTCAGGAATCTCCGTCTGGCGCACGCTGCGGTAGTCCCGCCGCGAAAATGCCAGCCAGCGCCCATCACGGCTCAGCGAATAGCCGTCAGTGTTGGCATATTCGCCCTGCCCGCCGTCCGTCAGCTGCACAAGCTCACCGCTGATGCTGTCCCAGCTGTAGATGTCAGCTGCACTGGTCAGCAGGAACTGGCTGCGTCCGCGCAGGCGCTGCACTCCACTCCAGCCATTCTCATGCTTCATGCGCAGCACGGGCTCGGGGTCTGCGCTGTCCATGTCCATCGAGTAGATCCGTCCGCCGTAGCTCCAGAACAGCTCGTGGCTGTCCATGCGCCATTCGCAACCGCCGATCCCGCCGAAGTTGTCGAAACTCTTCTGCAGTTCCTCCTCGAATTCCTCGCGGCGCTCCTCCTCGTCGAACTCCTCGACTTCCTCTTCCTCAGTTGCGTCATCGCTTCCATTGCCTGAATCGAGCTGCTCCTCGTCGTCACCACCACTGCCAGAGTCCACACCTTCTCCGTCATTGCCTTGCGTGTCCTCTTCCTGAAGATCCGCATCCTTAGCGGGATGCTTCTTTTCCCAGGCTTCACGGTCCTTCTTCAGGTCACGTTCGAACTCACGACGCCTGCGGGTTTCGTACTCGGTCCAGAGGTCGGTGTACTGCTTCTTTTCCTTGCTGTCACGGTCCAGCACCCAAAGGTTGCGGATGCTCTGGCCGGTCTCATCCCAGCCCATCGCCACGAAGCGGCCGTCATCCGAGACTGATACCGAGCCAGAGCTGGTGCCGAAGGGGAAGGGCCGGCGGTAGAGCTCATCAAGCGTGAACGGTGAACCGGCGGAGGCAATCGTGGAAGCCAGCAGCAGGCACAGGGCCGCCAGCGGGATGATCCGGGAAGTACGCATCCAAAGATGGTAGACGCGGATAGCGCGACAGGGCAAGCTGTCACAAATGCGGCGAATCCGGCGTCAGTATCTGTAGCGGATGCCGCTGCGCTTCACTGCGGGTTGCGGCGGGTAGAATCAGCTTAACAACACTCTGGAGCGGAAGAATGGATAGTGCAACGAAGCCGACGCCCACCATCGGGCAGATTTACCCCTGGCTGAACATGACCTTTGATTACACTGACGAGATCGCGGCGCTGATCCCGGACGAACTGCTGGACTGGCGCTATGAGGACCCCAGCGGCAAGTGGACCTTCAGCCTGGCTGAGCAGGCGATGCACTGCGCCGACGCACGGATCATGTTTGCCCGCCAGATCAGCGGCAATGACAGCGAGGAAGGCTACTGGAGCCCTGGCCCCGGCGAGGACGGTGTCTGGCCCTTCAAGGAATACGGCAGCAAGCAGGCGATCCTGGACAGCCTGAAGGCCTCCCGCGCTGAGCTGGACGAAGTGATGAACCGCAGCGCCGATGACGTGCTTGCCATCCCGGATGGCACGAGAAAGGTCTACGAGCAGGTGCTCAAGCAGATGCAGGAGAAGGGCATGGACACCAGCGGCCTTGAGACCCGTGGCCCGGCGAACATCATCCGCGTGCTGATGGCTGCCAGTGCCCATGAGGCGGGTCACCGCGGATCAATGCAGACGCTTTTGCGCATGAAGGGCATCAACGCCGGGAACGAATAGAAGAATCTGGTTGGAGTTTGGCGTGGGGAGTTTGGATACACTCCTACCTCCAAACTCCAAACTCCGACCTAGTCCACTCGAATTACAACCTTGCCGATGCCCGTGTTTGAGTCCATGAACTGATGGGCCTTGCCGGCATCCGCCAGGCTGAACTCCGCAGCCTTGACCGCCTTGATCTTCCCATCAGCTACGAGCGCCACGAGCTGCTCCAGGTCCGGCCTGTTGCCAAGGTAGTAACCCTTGAAGCGCAGCTGGCGCAGGTAGGAGAACTGCAGGTGGATGGTGGTCTCCACGCCAGTCAGGATGCCGCAGAAGGCCATCGTGCCGCCCTTGGCCAAGAGGCCCCAGTTGGTCTGGAAGGCCCCGGGGCCGACGTAGTCGAGGATCAGGTCAATTCCCGCCGGGGCGTTGCCACGCACGGCATTGCCAATCGCTTCGTAGTCCATCTCGCTGCGGTTATAGACGAAGTCAGCTCCGAGCTCCTTCATCGCCTCCAGCTTCTCAGGGGAGCTGGCAACGGCATGCACCGTCGCGCCCTTCAGCTTGGCAAGCTGGATCGCGATCGTGCCCAGGCCGCCGGCCCCGCCCCAGATGAAGAACTGCTGGCCGGGCTGCAGGTCGCCGACCTTCTCGCTCAGCCCGTGCATCGCGGTCAGGCCGGCCACGCCAAGCTGCACCGCATCGCCGAAGTCCACGCTGTCAGGCAGGCGCACGAGGTTGCGCTGTGGCACAGCGACATACTCACAGTGCCCGCCCTTGATCTGCATGCCGTAGAACTGCCATGGGTGTGAGAGGTTGTCCAGCCCCTTCGCCGCCAGTTCGTCGCCGGGCTCCGTGCGGATCGGGAAGACAAGTACTCGGTCGCCCTCCTTCCAGCCCTGTACATCCGGACCGACGCCGGCCACCACGCCGGCGATGTCGCCACCCTGGATATGCGGCAGCGGGATCGCGATCCCTGGGTAGCCCCTCAGGATCAGCTGGTCCACCTGGTTGAGGCCGGTGGCCATCACGCGCACCAGCACTTCGTCACCGCTTGGCGACGGCGTCGGGTAGTCGTCAACGAACTCCAGTGAGTCCACGCCACCATGTTTCGTCAGCAGTACAGCTTTCATCTCTTCTCCCAGCTCACAGCGGAATCACCACGAAGACCAGGCAGTCCCAGATGGCATGGCTGATCAGCCCCGGCCAGACACTGCGATAGCGCCTGTACATCAGGCCCCAGAACAGGCCGCACAGCGTCGCCGCAACCATCAGCATCAGGTTGAAGCTCCAGATGTGCACCAGCGCGTAGATCGCCGTTGTCAGCCAGAACGCGCGCCCTGCCCCGAATGACAGCCCGAGCCGCCGCTGCACGAAGCCACGCCAGAACACCTCTTCCGCGGGGCCGATCCATGTCAGCAGCAGCACGCCGATCAGCCAGTGCGGCGCCTGCGTTTTCGTGGAATATACATTGTCAATCTCGCGGCCCGCGAAGTCAAGCAGCCAGTGCACAAGGTGGTTGCCAGACCAGAATACTCCATACAGAACGATTGCTGAGACTATTCCGATTGGAACATACTTCCAGTCCCAGCGATAATTCTCACGGTTGCCAGTTCCGCGGTCGAGGATGAGTGAGCCCAGTCCCAGTATGGCCGTGGAGGTGCACATGGCGATCCAGAAGTTGACATGGGACTTGGTCCAGGGGCTGAACATCACGAACCAGCAGATGGCTGCGATGCCAATCAGCACGAACACGGCAGGGGCCGGTTGCCTGCCCTGCACAGCGTTGCCATCCTCTATAATCTGATCCATTGCGGTAACGGGCGGCTGCCCGGCTGCAACAGGATACACCAGGCTGGGAGTTGACCATGGACAGCACCGCTGTTGCCGAGAAGAAAGCTGACTGGGGATTGGCCGTACGCGCCTTCTCCTTCCCCGCGAGCATCGTGCCCGTCGTGCTAGGTGGCGTGCTGGCGTGGTACGCCACAGGCAAGTTCAACTGGATCCTGTTCATCCTCTCGATCCTGGCCGGCGTGTTCTACCACTGCGGCTGTAACCTGATCAACGACTACTACGACCACCGCAAGGGGGTCGACCGCGAAGGGGCCTACGGCGGCAGCGGCGTACTCGTCAGCGGGGCGATGGAGCCGGCGCAGGTGATGCGCGGCGCGATCACCTTCTTCGCACTCGGCTCGCTGATCGGCTTCTTCTTCCTTTACCACTTCCATACGAGCACTGAAACACCCTGGCCCTTCGGCTGGCCGCTCCTGGCCATCGGCGTGGCTGGCCTGATCGGCGCTGTCTGGTACACCTCCGGAGATGTCTCCGCGAAGTACAACGCACTTGGAATCCCGCTGGTGTTCCTGATGATGGGCACGCTGATGGTGGTTGGCGGCTGGTTCATCCAGACCGGCACGCTGGACTGGCTGCCGGTGATCATCAGCCTGCCGGTCGGCTTCATGGTGGCCGCGATCCTGCAGGCGAACGACATCCGCGACATTGATGATGACAGCAAGGCCGGGGTGAAGACCCTCTCCAACCTGACGGGACCGCGGGCCGCCCGCCAGCAGTACTACTTCATGCTGTTCGCGCCCTACGTCTGCGTGGTGATCTTCGCCGCCTTCGGGCTGATCAGCTGGTTCGGCCTGCTGCCGCTCGTGACCCTGCCGCTGGCCCTGCCGCTGGCCAAGCTGTTTGCCAGCACACCTGAGACGGACAGCGAGAAGCTGAACCCGAGCATCGAGAACACCGCCAAGCTGCACATGGCCTTTGGCATGCTGCTGACGATCGGGCTGGTGATCGGCAAGCTGACGGGCTTCTAGGAGGGCTGACCGCCGAGTCAGCCAACTGATGAGTTACCAATCAATCAAGAATGTATTGCAACGCATCCAATCTGCTTAAGTCCAGGGAACTGATCATCTGCTCACAGGAATCTCATTGACATAACTGCTTGCATGCCATGACTTCGGCGACAGTACAAGCTTCGCCTTGACCGGATTTTCATGGATGTAATTCACAACTGCAACGTACTGTTTCTCATTCCGGACCAGCCTGTCAAAGTATCCTGATTGCCAGACTGTTCCCTTCACACCTCGCTCCTCATTAAGTCTGTTCGCAGTATACATTTTCAGGGATTTGATCATCTTGCCCAGTTGTGCGTCCAAAGATTGCCTGAAAAGCAAATGAACGTGGTTCGGCATTACTACCCAGGCATGCAGGTCATACTCCTTGCCATGGCGGTGCTTGATTGCGTCCGCCACAATTGCAGCAAGACGCGGATCTGCAAGCATGCAATTGCCAAGGCAATCATCCAAACCCGAATCCAGTTCCTTGAATGACCCTCTGATGTTTGAGCCATGTTTGACAACATTTCCTGAGCAAGACCCGATTGGCAATGAATCAGCCAGCCTGAAAGTGACAAACTGCAATGAACCCGGCGCATCCAGATGTGGCAGGCGACCGTGCTTGTATTACCTGATGTTTTCAGTCATACAACAAATGTAACATATAAGACAATAAATAGCAATTCATCATTTTCGATTCGACTGTTGAAGGTTCTATAGTCGTTGGCCGACTCTGCAGTCGGCCCTCCTATTTCCGTACGTTGCCAACGAGCCTGCGGTATAGCCAGTCATGGCCACCGACCCAGGCGAAGATGCGGTTGACAACGCCGGGAATCTGCACCACCCTGCCCCTGCCAAGCATTCGCAGCGAGAAATCCACCACAGTGTCGCACTCCATCCACAGCCACCGCGGCGTGCGCGACTTGTCGAGGTAGGCCGGCTTGCCGGCGTCGTGGAACCCAGTATGCGTCAGGCCCGGGCAGAGTGACTGCACCACCACGCCAGTCCCGTGCAGGTCGGCAGCCAGCGAACGGCTGAAGGCGTTAAGGAATGCCTTCGTGGCGTAGTACATCACGCTGCCACGGCCCGGCAGCCAGGCCGCCACGCTGGCCAGGTTGACAACCGCACCGCTGCCCTGCTCCAGCATCCGCCGCACAGCCACATGCGCCAGCCGCACCGCCGCCTCATTGTGCACCTTCTGCATCGCAATGAAGGCTTCCACATCCCGCTCCTGGAACAGGCCCGGGTCGCCGTAGCCAGCATTGTTGACCAGGATGCGCAGGCCGGACCGGTCTGCAGCCTGCACGGCCTGGGCTATTCCATCATCACTCGCAAGGTCAGCCTGCAGGATCTCTACGCGACATTTGTGCTCAGCCTGTAGATCATCCGCGAGGGCCTGCAACCTGTCCGCATCCCGGCCGTGCAGGACCAGACTGTAGCTGAGAGCCGCCAGGCGTTTTGCGTATTCTGCACCGAAGCCACTGCTGGCCCCGGTCACCATCGCCCAGGCCCCGGCAGGCGCACGTAGTTCAAAAGACATCGCTGCATTATAGGCAGGCGATGACTCCCAATCCATTTGAAGCTGAAGTTGTATCCAGTGCGAATTTTGACTAAACTTAACTTAGTCAAATGTCCCAGGCGACTAACAGCAGCGACATCAGGGACACGGAGCAGCTTGAAGTCCAGCAGAAACTGGACCAACTGTTCCGTCTATTGCTCCTTGTTTCCTTACCGGCAGCGCTGGCTGCTGCAGCTCGCGCAATAGAATTCGGATTCCACGCAGGAGCGATCCTGCAGCTGGCCTGCTATGTATTGCTGGGTATGGCGCTGCTGGCTGGCCCACGCTTGGGATTTCGCCTGCGGATCAACATCTACACCGGCCTGATGGTGGCCTTCGGTGGCCTTGGCCTGTACAACTATGGCCTGTTCGGCCAGGGCCTGATCACGCTGGTTCTGGCCTGCCTGCTGGCCGCGATGGTGAACCGGCGGTTCTTTCGCAATGTGCTTGTGTCAAGCGGCATCGTCGCGCTGATAGTCGGATTCCTGTTCGTCGGAAAGCTGCACATCCTCAATTTTGAAACCAACACGCTCAACAGCAGCATAGCGGCCTGGCTGGGCGCAATCGCCACCCTGGCGCTGACCTGGCTGGCACTGACAACCTGGTCCGAGCTGCGCAGCAGTGTTGATGAAAGTCGCCAGCGCATCAGCAGCCGGGAAGCGGATTTGGCGATGATCCTCGCCGCCGTCGAGGATGGCGTGATCGCCGTGGACCAGAGCATGCGTGTGCGTTACATCAACCCGGTGGCCTGCCGGCTGTGCGAATGCGATCAGCCGGGCAGCATCGGACAGCCGCTCAACGAAGTGCTCAACATCCACAGCGGCAACCAGATGCAGATCAGCGCGCATGAGATCTTCCGCGGCACCGAGGGTGAAGGTGAGTTCTTCCTGATCAGCCGCAGCGGGATCAGTGTGCGCATCCGGCTAAGTGTGCGGGGCACCGGAGAGGAAAGCGCGGAAGGCATCCGCTTCGTGCTGGCCTTCCGTGACCTGACCGAGGAGCACCGCCGCGAGCAGCAGCTCAGGCATGCTGAGAAGATGGAAACGCTTGGGCGACTGACCAGTGGCCTTGTGCATGACTTCAACAACCACATCAGCGTGATCCAGATGTCGCGCGAAATGATCGAGATGAAGCTGGAACGGGGCGTGCCCCTGAAGGATGAACTGAACTCGATCGACCTGGCCTGCCAGGGGGCGCACCAGCTGGCGATGCAGCTGCGCAGCTTCGTGCGCCAGGACGACAGCCCCGGAGTGCAGGCGCACAACCTGCATGACCTGGTGCAGCTCAGCCAGCCCCTGCTGCGCAAGGCGATTCCGAACAAGCTGCAGCTGGAGTACGGGCTGTGGGCGCAGGAGGACAGCGTGATGGTGGACCGCGGCCAGGTCCAGAATGCACTGCTCAACCTCGTTGTCAATGCGGCGGATGCAATCGGAGAGGACGGCACGATCATCATCTCGTCGCTCAACCGGCACATCGAGCAGGGCGAATGCAGCAGCAGCCGCTTCGACATTCGCCCGGGCCTGTACATCAGGCTCAGCGTGTCTGACAACGGCTCCGGCATCCCGGAGGACATCCGGGCGCATATCTTCGAGCCCTTCTTCACCACGAAGGGCAGCGGCAAGGGCAGCGGGCTGGGACTTGCCAGTGTGGTGGATCTGATGGTGCTCAGTGAGGGCCAGGTCTCGATGGAAACGCGCCTTGGACAGGGCACGACATTCCACCTGGACTTTCCGTTGTCAGCACTGCGCAGCGAGGCGGTTGCACCAGAGGTTGCAGCTCCGGATGGTCCGCAGCCCGATACAGGGAAAATGCTCGATGACCGGCTGGAGGGCAACCCGGGAATCGGGCCCTTGCCGCAGGGTAGCTAGGCCGGCAGGCGTCCCAGCCAGCCGAACAGCAGCAGCCAGAAGGCCATGATCCAGATGCCTACGAGCTGCTTCCAGTGCGCCTGTGATGGCGTATGCACGCGGAAGTGCTTCAGGGCGAAGAACAGCAGCAGCAGGGCGAAGAAGCTGAATGGTAAGATCCCCATCTGCCAGATGCTGAGGTCCTGCGGCTGGAGCTGTCCGTTGCCAAGCGCCATGGCGATCGCGCGCGCAATTGCCAGGCTGCGGATGAACAGCACTAGCAGGCCGATCCAGCTGGCAATCCACAGGATACGGAACATCCCTGCATTATACGCCTGAAGGAAGGATTGCGGGCCTCCCTGCCCGCGCTGCACTGGTTGGCAATCCAGGGTGCCGCCGGGACCGAGGAGACTGGCCCCGGCGGCCTGAGCCATGGGTTTGACCCAAGTGGGAGGCTGGCTCAGAAGTTCTTGGAGGTAAGTTGGCTGCTTGATTGTGCTGGCCCTGCGCACGACCGGCCGGCCCGTGTGCGGACCCTGTACTACGGTTGCCGCGGGAACGTTACTGGCCGCGCGCAGCACCAGCGTTGTCAGTCTCCTGTTCTGCTCGTTGGACCTCCCGTTGCTTCCCCAGGCAAATACAGGAAGTTTCCAAAGCCGAAGATCCCCCGATCCCCGCAGGCGCAATGCGTGTCCCCGTGACCTGGCCCGCGGATGATGCTAGAGGAGTCCCCATGCATCCCGGTGCTTCAGACCAGCGCCGTGTGAATATGTTTCAGGAATCAGGGAAATGCGAAAGTGGTACCGTGGGCAACAGGAGACCGGTTGGTTGTCAGAACCAGAGGCAGCCTCGCTTCCTACTTTTCTTATATTCCAGCAGGAAGTCAAGAACTCGGGTTGCATTGCGTTTCCATTGATGTAAATCCTCATTTTCGTCACCCCCCGGCCAGAGTCCAGGACTGGTGATTTCACCTTTGTCTGACAACGCCATACTTAGGTACTTGATACATTTGTCAATCATCCATCGAGGAGGAATGAACCTGCTTCTATTAAGGACTTGGTGGATATCTTCCGTAACTTCCGCGGGAACTTCCAGGCCAAGTCTGAAGGCAATCAATGCTGAAGCTGCAAGTGCATATTCACAACTCCCGGCATCCATAATGTCCTCTTTGTAGAATGGGCGGTTCTCCTTCATATTTCGATTTATCTCCAAAAATGCCAATGAAACACCAATAAACAAACCAAGCTTGGAGACAGAGATGATCAAATCCATTGCATCATCGTTCTCGAAAAAGTCTATTCCCCAAGCGCCCATCTTGTCCTCCGATTGAATAGTTCCCCCTTATTATCGCAGGGTATACAGTAAGGATGCGTCCCGCTGTGGCGTAGCCTGAACGGAGGATCTGATGAGACTAACTGCTGTGCCATTGGCCGGAGCACTGCTGCTGGCTATCAGCTGCTGCCTGTCCTGTTCGGGACGACCCAGCCAGCAGCCTCCGCTGGACGCAACACGCGACTTCTCCGTCAGCCTGCTGGAAGACAGCATCAATACCGGCGATGAAGCGGCAATCTCATACTGTGTTTCAGAGTCTGGTGCACTGGCCACGCTCACCGTCAACAACCTCCCGCAGGCCCGCCTGAGAGCGGCATACCTGAAGATTGAATTCGACGACAGCAGGTGGACCCCCGCCGAAAGCAGTACCCTGCAGACCGGACCGGATGGTCGCCCCTGGCTCGGGCTCGTGATGCCCGATGGCGATGGCGCACTGCAGGCCGGTATTGTTGCCAGTGGGCTTGAAGTGTATGGCGGACTTGAGCAATCAGTTGAATTGCTGCAGGTCCGCTTCAATCGAACTAATGGCCAGGGTGCAGCGAGTACGGAAAGGACCACCAGTGCCGCCCCCATCAATCCGGGGTCCCAGAGCACTCTGTCAGTGGACCAGGCAGCCGGCAAGCTCAACTGGGAGTACCGCTGCAGTGGCGACTATGACCAGAACGGACTCGTCAGCATCAGCGACCTGACTCCGCTTGGTGTGCATTTCGGCAAGGGCGGCCCCTTCAGTGACAACAGCATCGAAAGCGTGGTGGACGGCGATGGCAACGGGGAAATCAACCTCGGGGACATCACGCCTATCGGGCAGAACTTTGGCCGCGGCGTGGAAAGCTACAACGTTTACCTCAGTGCCAACGCCTCGGATGCACCGGCGACAGCAGCCGCAGCCAGCACGATCGCAGCGGCTGGCAGCTACAACTTCGGCAGCGCTGTCGGCAGTTCCGCAACACAGCGCCTGCAGTTTTCCCGCACGAGCGTGATCACCGCAGGCATGTTCTACTGGGTCCGTCCGGTACATAGCGGTGCGGAAGGCATTGCCAGCAATGTGGTGCAGGCCGGCGGTGGTTCGACCAATGCCCCACAGGCTGACCTGCTGGCCAATCCGGCCAGTGGCCAGGCGCCGCTGCTCGTCACGCTCGATGCAGCCGGCAGTACGGACCTCGATGGCGACATTGACCATTACGACTGGGACTTCGAGGACGATGGCATATTCGATGACAGCGGCATAGCGAGTTCGGTGCAGCACAGCTTTGCCACCGGCAACTGGACGGTGCGCGTGCGCGTGGTTGACAGCGGTGGCCTGAGTGACACCGCCACCGCCACCGTCAGTGCACTGGACAGCCTGCCCCAGCCGCCGGTGGCAGCACTCAGCGCCAACCCCACAACCGGGATCGCCCCGCTGCTGGTTGAGCTGGATGCATCCGCCAGCACGGACCCGAATGCCGACATTGACCACTTTGACTGGGACTTTGAAAGTGACGGCACCTACGACGTGACGACCGGCATCCCGCAGGTCAGCCGCACCTACGGCGGAGGCCCATGGACCACGACGGTGCGCGTCGTTGACAGCGGCGGACTCAGTGACACGGCGAGCGTGACCCTGAGCTATACCCAGGCCAATTGGAACATCCGCGTGGCCGATGCCAACGCTCCCGCTGGTGTTGACACCTCTATGGTGTATGTCGGCGGCCGGCCGGTGATCGCCTATGACAAGTTCAGTTTCAGCCCGGTGTATGACAGGCTGTACGTGGTGCGCGGCACCGACACGCAGGGCTCGAGCTGGACGGCTCCGACACGGCTGGACACCCAGCTTGAGCTGGTACGCGCACTGGACATGGATGTGGTCGACGGCCAGGCGGCTGTCTGTTACTACGACCAGGACAATGGCCGGCTGCGCTACATCCGCAGCACGAGCCCTGATGCAAGCACATGGGGCTCTCCGTTGACACTTGAAACGGATGACAGCGCTTCCAGCACCTATGGCAAGGACTGCTCACTGGAAGTGATTGACGGCCTGCCGAACATCGCATTCCGCGGGGACAACAGCCTGCGGATCTACATCAAGAAGGCCCAGAATGCCATCGGTACATCCTGGGGTGTGCGCGCCCTGGTCAGTTCCGGACTGACCGGCGTCGGCGGAATCACCCTGCGTGACGCCGGCGGCAGCCCGGGGATCATCTGGACCTCTATAATCCAGCAGAAAGTTGGCTATTTCCACGCCTCCAACCTGAGCGGCCAGTTCTTCAACTCTGACCTGTACAGTGGCAATCCGCAGCTGAGCCAGGACTTCGTCTTCCTGAATGGCAAGCCGCTGGCCGGCTTCGTGACCGGCACTCCCACTTTTGACGTGAGGGTCGCAGTCGCGGATGATGAAGATGGCAGCATGTGGCAGGCCTCCCAGGTACTGGGACAGGCCAGCCAGAACGGCTGCTCGATGGCTGTGGTCAATGGCATCCCGATGCTGGTGGCAACCAACTCCGGCAGCACTCTCCTCGAAATCTATCGTGCACTGGATCCACAGGGAAGCAGCTGGAGTGATGCGGAAGTAATCGATGGCGGTACGGGTGAGCTGCTTTCGGCACCCTGCCTGATCGAAATCAGCGGTGCCCCGGCGGTGAGTTACGCCTGGGGGGATGACCCGGATTATGAAGTCCGCTTCGCAATCTACTTCTGAGGCGCACCCTCGACCGGAAGCTCGTTCATCGCCCCGTCAGAATCCAGCCTGAATCGAGCGATGCTCTCAATCTGTGTGCCACTGCTGCGCAGGCTGGTATCTGAATTGACAATGACTACGATGTCGCAGTCGCCACCGCTGCGCTTCAGCCAATAGGGACTGCCGGCATTGCCAATGCCGGCCAGCGTTTCCGAATCGCAGTATTCCATCCATAAGCGCTTGAGTTCGGAATTGCGGATCGCGGCCTGCAGCTCATTGAAGCTTTCGAGCGTGCCGGACTCCAGCATGTAGACCTCGAGGAAGGCCGGCCCGCCCTTGACCACATCACCCCAGTGGACCGGCAAGCCCTTTTGCATGTCCTCCAGCCGGATTGTGGAGCTGAGCTGGATGCCAGCCGGATCCGGACCGGCAGGCTGGTCGTTGGCAGCATCGGCAGACCTGTTGGGGAAGCTGCTGTTGAGCATGGTCTGCTGCGCCTGGTTCGGGAATTCGTTGCTGTTCCACCAGTCACCCTTGTCCCAGACAAGGGAATTTCGTACACGCCATCCGAAGAAGGAATGGCTGACAACCCGTGTGCCGATGAAGCCGGAATCCGACATGGCAACCAGCAGGTATTGCCTGTCCCTGTCCAGTGGACCGGTTTCCAGCGTGAACCAGTTGTCCCAGTACTCGATCTCGGTGTACTGGCATTGGGTGATCTCCTTTGGGCTGAGCTGGCTAAGGTTCGTGGATCCACCGGCCTTGCCGATGTCATACAGGCCGAGGCTGGCCACTGAATCGTTTGAGAACAGGCGCAGGCCAACCACGATCTTGCCTGCATCCCTGATGCTGACACTTGTAATCGTCTTTGCGGGCGAGCAGGCCGTGAGGCAGATGACTGCCAGTGAAAGCAGAATTGCCAAGACCACCCGGGGCACGCGATGTCCTCCCACTGCATTGCGTAGCTGAATACATGACACCACAAACGGCGATCGGGTTCAAGGGGGAGTAACCACGCCCGACAGGATTCGAACCTGTGACCCTCTGCTTAGAAGGCAGATGCTCTATCCCCTGAGCTACGGGCGCGCAACGGTCGGGGAAACCGCTGAGGATGATACCAGAGAGAGTGGAGGCCTGACGCGAGTCAGGCTCGGTGGTCTGACGCAAGTCAGGCACGGTCTTCAATGCTCAACACTCATTGCTACCAAAGGCGCAGCTTTGCAGGATTCAAACACCACGATGACACGAAGGATTGGATGGTCACATAGCTTGGCATTGCGATTTGCCTTCCAGCTTGGTGGACTTTGTGCCAATAGTGGTTGATCCTCTTTATCCGGCTTGCGCCGGGACACCGCGCCGAGCTGGCGCTCGACCTCCGCGCCTGGCTTGCGCCAGACCTCCTACCTGATGTCCGCCCGCCCTGAAGTCACCTCGCGCAGGTTCGTGACGTACTCCTGCCAGCCCTCAGAGTGGCCCTTGAACATCGAGTCCAGGCCTTCGCCGTACTGGAAGCCGCGGTGCTCCAGGCTGACAACGCAGCTGCCCTGCCCGGTCTCCCGGATGCGCCAGTGCACCATCGTGCGCGCGGCCTCCCGCCAGTCCTGCTCGCTGCCCTGCGCCGGATCCCAGTCCGTCGGGAACCATTCCATGTCCAAAAGCATCGGCGCTTCGACGGCGGTGATCGCGCCACTGCGGACATGGGTGCTGCCGTTGGCACGAATCCAGCGGAAGCTGTAGCTGCCGCCACTGTTGGCATCAAGCTCCGCCTGCTGCGGGAACCACTGCGTGATGCGATCAGCCTCCGTCAGCCAGGGCCAGAGCTCGGCAGCACTGAGCGGCACTTCCACCTGCAACAGGATCGCGCGGCTCGGTTCACCGAGGTTCTCCTGCACGTTGCCATTCAGGTCGAGGTAGACCGCCAGCTTCTCCACGGCGGATGCCCAGCCCTCGCTGTAATGTCTGCACATCTCCGCCTCGCCGAGGAACTCGTGCAGGATGCGGATCTCGGTCCCTTCACTGACAGTGCGGAAGCTGAGGCTGACCCGCGCCCCGCTGACGTACTCCTCGCCGTTGCGGATGCTGTCCCAGCTCAGCACGAAGCGCTCGTGCTCCACGATGTCCTCATAGCGGCCGTGCGCAAGGTAAGTGTTGCCATTTTCCGGCCGGCGCAGGCCCCAGCTGAATTCGCCGCCGATGCGCACATCGGCCGTGATCCCGGTGGATTCGAGGTCCGGCCCGGGCCACCACTTCGCAAACTTCTGCGGGTCGGTCCAGGCGTTCCAGACGCGCTCCAGGGGAAACCTGACAACCCTCACGACCTCAACCGCCGGCTTTGCCAGCACCACATCCAGATCCTTCCTCACTGCTTTCCTCCCTTGCCATCAGATTCCACCTCCTCAGACGCGAGGAAGTCCTCCAGCGAATCAATGCGCGCATTCCAGAAGCCGCGGTAGAAGGCGATCCACTCCATCGCCTCCCTGAGCGGCCCGGCCAGCAGGCGGCAATGGTACTCGCGCCCCTGCTTGTCACGCCTGACGAGCCCAGCCTCCTCCAGTACCCTGAGGTGCTTGGAAACCGCCGGCAGGCTCATGCTGTATGGCCCGGCCAGCTCGCTGACCGTGGTGCTGCCATCCGCCAGCTGCCGCAGGATGCCGCGCCGGGTCGGATCGGACAGTGCGGCAAATGTGCGGGAAAGTTCCTGTTCAGAATACTTAACCATCAGGTTAAGTATATCAGGAATTCCGGGAATGTCCAGCGCTATAGATTTCTCGGTGTCCCTGGATTGTCAGCCGGTAGTTCTGTCTGTTCGGTGAATTCCAACCAGATGCCACCGCTCAATGCCGGATCGATCACGAACTGGACAACCGGACCTTCCGGTCCTGATTCTGAATGGAACTCACTAAGCTGCATGGCATCTAGGCAGCGCGACAGGTCCGCCACTTCAAGCTGCAGGCCAATCAGTCCATTTTTCCTTGCGGGAAAAAGAAGAAAGGCGATGCCATCCATTTCCACAATGGTGGCTTTTCCAGCCAAGGTATTGGTCTCGCCGGCTTCTGCACCACCGAGCAGTTCCAGCAGCAGCAGGTCACGCGCCAGGTCATCTGTCTGCAACCATACTTCGGATATGCCCCTGGCCTCGTTCGGCTGCAGGCTGCCAGCGCGATCGACAAGCGGCCCGAGCAGGTGCTGGACGAAACGCAGCGGCTGGCGAGCCTCATCGCGTGGGCGGGTCAATTCGATGCTCGTGCGGTGGTCGATGAATTCCAGCGGCTCCTCTACCGCTTCCAGTGCATAGCGGATATGTTCGAGCTCAGTGCCAGTCAGTACCACATCCACCGGCCCACCACCCTGTGCGCACATATCGGCGTAATGCATCGCCCGGCGGTCCAGCGCTGTTTCGCAATACACAAGGGCAATCGAGCTGCCATCCCGTAGCCAGATCCGGCATTCCAGTACTCCCCCTGTGGTTGCCTTCCATTCGCCCATCCGGAATCCGAATTGCCCCTCCCACAGCTCGCGCGCGGCATCCCTGTCCGCCACCGCGATCTCAACATGGTCCAGGCCGAGCTGGATATCACCCTCACTGGAGCGCAGGCCGGGACAGCAGTCTTCGGCATTTGCCACTGCAATCGTAAGAACGAGAACTATGGTCAGTGCGATTAAGCGCATGCAGGCAGTATATGAAATCTCCGCCGATCCAAGAACATTCCAGTGATTCAGGCGTCTTATTGATAATTCGCAATCATTTAAATGCAGCGCTTAAACAGGCAAATGCTGGATGATTGCGGGTAGTATCAGGAGGCCTGCCGCAGGGCAGCCCGGACCAGGATGGACACCATGAGAATTGCCGGCTTGCTGATAATCGGATTGCTGTTCCTCGGCGGTGTGATGTATTCCGCCTCGGCGATGAACCGCATGTATGACGCCCAGGGCGGCAGCATTGCGTTTCGCAGTTCTCCCAAGTCAAGCGACGTGCTGACCATCGGTTACGACACACCACAGGACTTCAAGGCCGCACAGATGACAGAAATTCCCGCACAGCCCCCGATTGACAGCCAGCTTCCGCAGAACCTGGAAGTGGCCAGCTTCGCGCTTGGTTGATTCTGGGGTCCGGACTCCCGGTTCGGGAGCATCAAGGGTGTCTACCGCACGGTCGTCGGATACAGCGGCGGCGACAAGCTGAACCCGACCTACCACGACCTCGGCGACCACACCGAGTCCTTCGAGATCTGGTACAACCCGGATGAGCTGAGCTATGCGCAGCTGCTGGCCTATGTCTGGGACAGCCACGACCCGAGCTACAGCACCAGCTATGTGCAGTACCGCAATGTGATCTGGGTGCACGATGAAGAGCAGCGCAGGGTCGCCGAGGCGCAGAAGGCCGCGATCGAGAAGGAAAGCGGCAAGCCCGTGGCAACGCTGATCCTCGACGCGAAGACCTTCTACCCCGCCGAGGACTACCACCAGAAGTACGCCCTGCGCCACAACCAGGCGCTGATGCAGCTGTTCGACCGCTGGTACCCCAAGGGCAGCGACTTCCGTGAGAGCTTCACGGCAATGCGCTTCAATGCCTACCTGCAGGGCCATGGCAGTGCGACGCTGCTGCTCAACGAACTGGATGGCTACGGCCTGCCGGATGAGCTGAAGGAAATGATGCGTGCCCAGGCGCCGAAGCTGAGCGAGGATGCCGGCATGCAGTGCGCCATCCCGGGAGCGTAGGAAGGCGGATTGCCTGAACAGCTGTGCTGCACGACTTATAATCCGGCTGTGCGCCTGACCCCCACCGGTCTGATCCTGCTGGCTTTGGCAATGCTATGCCTCTGCGGTTGTCCGCAGCAGCAGGCTGACAAGAATGCCACTGACCAGGGCGCGGGTGCTGCAGATGGCAAGGACAAGGGTGAGGTGGCACTCGACATGCAGCGCCGTTCCCCTGAACTTGACCTGCCATTCGAACTTCCTGATGTGCCTGCACCCGACCCGGCAACTGCACTGGCAACGCTGGCCGTGCTTGGCAACTTCCGCGGATTCCAGAAACCCTGTTCCTGCACACCGGAGCAGGATGGCGGCCTGGCGCGGATGGGCAGCGTGCTGCACCGGCTGGACGAGGAAGGCCTGGCGCTGTCTGCGCAGGCGGCAATCCCCGATGATGCAAACCTGCCGGAGTATGACGTTGCCATTCCCGGCGAAGCTATTCCCCATCCCCTGTGGCTGGTCGACCTTGGCAATTTCTCCTGGACGCAGCTGCACTTTCCCGGCCTGCGCAGCCGCACACACCTGCAGATCCTCTCGGCGATCGGAGCACGGGCGGCGATCCCCGGTGCCAGTGAGCTGAGCCTTGGCCTCAGTGACGCCGTGGCAGCCTTCTCCGGCAGCCCGCTGCCGCTGGTGAGTTGCAATCTGGTTGTGGATCAGTCGGACATTGAGATCCTGCCCAGCCTGCAACTCGCTGACAACTGGTACCTCGTCGGGGTGAGCAGTTCAGAGGACGGACAGGGGATGCATGCCAGCGCTGACTGGTGGCAGCTTGCTGACTCAGCCAGCTCGTTGACAAACACACTGGCGAGCCTGCCAGCGGACTGCCACATCATCGTGGCCGGGGCCAACCTCGATCCCGCGCTTGCCGAAACGGCGCTGGCTGACCCGCGGGTCAACTGCTGCATCGGCGTGCCCTTCAACCGGCACAGGCAGAATGTGGATGAGCCGCGTATGTACCGTGACCCGCTGCCCAAGGCAACGATATTGGACATGTACAGCATGGACGCCACTGGCAATGAAGTGACTGACTGGACGATCCAGCTCGATGAGCAGTATCCGGATGATCCGCGAGTGATGGAGTTGATCAAGCACGAAGGCAAGCTCTCACGTGACAAGCTGCGCGAACAGCGCATGGCACGTGCGGCGGCTGCCGGCGGGACTGACAAGCCGGAATTCGGCATGTCAGACAAGTTCCTACCGCAGAAGGAACACGCTTTCAGCTACGAGGATGAGCGCAGTTTCGTCGGTGGTGAAAGCTGCCTGCATTGCCACCGTGATGCGGCCGACAGCTGGCGCGGCACCAAGCACGCCCAGGCCTTCCATTCGCTGGAGAGCGAGGGACAGGCGGATGTGCTGGACTGCCTGGCATGCCATACGACGGGACTGCTGCTCAGCGGCGGGTATGACCCGTTGGCGCCGGGTCCGGCAATGGCGGCGGTCGGTTGCGAAAGCTGCCACGGGCCAGGGTCGCACCATGTGCATGCGATGCAGGACCAGCTGGGCAAGCCCGAGGGATTACTGATCGACAGGATGCCGGTGAATGGCTGTGTGCAATGCCATGACCCCTACAACAGCCCGAACTTCAGCTTCGACGAATACTGGGAGCGGATCCGTCACTGAAGGGTCTGCTCATCCATCTTCACGTCCGTGACAGACTGCTCATGCACCCAGCCCGTGGTGCTGAAGGTTGAATGCACCAAGAGCCAGCTGCCCTCTTGGCGGATCATGCCAAGCCGCGTGCCCTTGCCGATGGTCAGCGGGCAACGGTTCAGGTTGACCGGCACCAGCGGGTCGCCTTCCGGCTTGTTGAGCAGCATGGTTGTTTCGCGGGCATAGCACCAGCCGAGGCTGTCCTCGCCATCACCGGTGGTCCAGCCCCCCGGTACGTAGCCCTGGCTCGCCACCCGGCGCACATTCCGCGCATTGGCTGGCAGGCCGGAGCCTTGCTGTGATGACTGGGCAGGAGGCTGCACTGAAGGCAGCGGCCGGGCCTGGTTGCTGGTCTGTGGGCTGCGCCGCGGAGTCGGAATTGCTGGCGTGGCCTGCTGCGGAGCAGGTGTGGCCACCACCGGCACGGTAGCGGTCTGTGGGGCATTGCGGCTGCGCATCCAGTTGCTGAACAGCGGCCAGGCCGAGATGGCTGCGAACAGCAGGGCCACGAGGCCGGTCACCGCAAGCAGGTATCTGAAACTACTGGGCATGGCAAACCACTACACATATTAGACACCATGCGGGGCCTTTTGTTTCGTGGCCGATGGCCTATGTAATGGAGATTGCATTTTGGTATAGTCTTAACCGGTCCGTGTTCCCGCAGCACCGGGCCCTGCGGAACACGTGAAATCTGGCTGATATCAGGAGTTTTCGATGCTTATGCGCTTGAGGGCCTGCCTTGCCGCACTCTTCATCCTGCTCGTGACTTCCATGCTTGCCGCCTGTGGCGGCGGTGGTGGATCCGCTGAACTTGACGGCACGAACCTGCCGCCCGCGGTCCAGCAGGAAGTTCCAAGCCTGCCCCAGAGCCAGCTTCCGGTATTCCCGGATGAACTGGTGGAGCGTGAGCATCCCGCCGGCGTATCCGCCACGGAGAACGTGCAGACGGGAAGCCAGGCATGGATGATGCAGTCACCCGGTTCCTCCTTCAATGGAACGGCGCTGGAGCTGGACGGCAATGCCGGCCCGACTTCACTGTGGGGCATGTGGCGCTGGACCAACTTCCAGGGTGGCCTGCCGATCCGCGTGCTGCTGGACTTCGACATTGATGCGGGTGGCGAGTTCTACGTGCTGCTGAGCGACTATGGCACCGGCCGCTGGAAGCTGATCGGCCCGCTGCCGGAGACCTTCGCAAATGACAGCCGCACCTCCTACCCGGTCGGCGACTTCGTCAGCCCCGGTGACAGCACCTATGTCGGCGTGCTGACCACCGCTGGCACGAGCATGACGATCAACACTGTCACGCTGCTGGCTGATGACGACCTGACTCCACCGAATGCACCTGAGAACCTCGTAGCCAGCGATGAGCAGCCCGGTTCCGTGATGCTTGACTGGGACGACCTGACTGACCCGACGCTGGACGGATACAACGTCTACTACAGCCCAAACGGACCCTTCGAGCTTGGTGATGCCGGTGTGCAGCAGATGAACCTGTTCCCCGTCAGCATCAGTGAGTACCTCGCGAACGGCCTGGTGCCCAACACGACATACAACTTCGGCGTGACCTCGGTGGACATGGTTGGCAACGAAAGCGGCCTGAGCAACATCGTGGAGGCCACCACCACCGATGACACCCCGCCGGGCATGCCGACCGGGCTGACCATCGACAGCATCGGCAGCACGACCGTCAACCTGAGCTGGACCGCCCCGGCCGACCTGGACATCCAGGGATACAACATCTACATCGGCAACACCCTCGACTTCGACCTGGCGGACGGCGAGAAGCAGGACGGAGCACTGTACCCCGGCACCAGCGGGGTACGCGACGGACTGACCCCGGACCAGGAGTACTTCGCCCGGGTGACTGCGGTTGATGTGTTCAACCAGGAGAGTGTGCCCAGTGGCAGCGTGAACTTCACCACCGTGACGGATGCCCCCCCGGTGCCGGACTTCATCGTCAGCCCTGGTTATGTCGAGGTGGGCGAGATCGCATTCTTCAACCCAAGCCCGACCTTTGACCCGGACACTGACTCATCCGAGCTGACCTTTGAGTGGGATTTTGACAACGATGACGTGATTGACGAGAGTTCAACGGGCCCTGTGAACGTCAACTGGACCTTCAACACCGTCGGGCCGACCCCGGTCAGCCTGACCGTCAGTGATGCCCTGTCCTCCGTCGAGCTCAACGTGATGCTGATGGTGCACCGTTCCTACGAACGTTTCAACTTCGGCAACGGTGCCGGAAACGCCGGCAGCGTCCTCGGGCTGGCGACTTGCCCCGAGAACAGCCTGGTTGGCATTCCCTATCGCGATGACAACAATGACATCAAGCTGCGTTACTACAACGGCAGTACCTGGAGCGTGATCACGATGCCTGCCCAGGGCTTCACGGACTTCGCGGTCTCCCCGCAGGGCCCGGCCGCCCTCTACATCGATGTCACCGCCAATTCGGTGACGTGGAGCGTCCAGCGTTACAATGGGAGCTGGAACACGATCCGCTCCCAGACCATCTCAGGCCTGTCCGAACCATCCACGGCAACCTCCCAGCTTGCCATCGGTAACAACGGGCGGATCTCCGTCGGCGTCGTGTATTTCAACAAACCCGGATTCGGCGACCCGGTCTACCAGTACCACGTCTGGCATGAGAAAGCGGATTCCAGCCTGCTCGACATCAACGTCTTCGGAGGCACACGCCCCTCGGCACAGTTCACCGCAACCGACCTGACCCGCACGGATGACACGAGCTACCTGCTTGACAACGTCTCCGGGAGCGTCAATCTGAACCTAATCACAATCACTGACAGCGGCAGTACGACCAGCTCCGGAATCCAGACCATCAACGGCGTGCCCTCCCGGATGTACATCGATACCGATCCTGACAGTCCGAGCCAGGTCTTCTGGGGCATGCTGAACAGCACCGACCGCATCTACTACGGTGACAACTACGGCACCGCCAATGGCGGCAGCCAGTTCGTCAATGCGGGCTCCGCTGCGGAGGAGCTGGCAGCCATCGGATTTGCCGGTGACAACGAGGCCGAGGTCTTCTGGCTGGATGAATACACCACCGGTGACCAGGAACTGCGTGGCTACACCACCATCGCGGATTCCGTCTTTTCGGTGGGGAGTGGAATCGGCTTTGCCGACAACGCATTCGGCGGATACCACGACACCGGCAGCGGCAGTGGTGTATGGATCGTGGTACGCGAAAGCCGCGATGGTCAGGTGGTGGCCCGCTACATCGAGAGTGAATCCGTTGCCGACAGCCTCGTCGTGCACAACCCGGTCAGCGCCAGCACGATCTTCACCAAGTCCGCCCCGGTCGTGTTCCCGGATGACAGCATCACCAGCCCGCACCTGCAGGGCTACCCGACGGCGCTTGTGGGCAACATCGCGGCGGACCATGCCAGCTCCACCACGCAGTTCGTCGGCAGTGATGCCTATGTGCTGACCAACTTCTCCTGCCTGACTGGCAACCTGAATGAGTACATGCTGGGCGGCATCGACACAAACGGCGTGATGGTGCTGAACCTGCTGGTGAAGGGACTGACCGGTGCAACCCAGTCCCTCGTCGTGGAAGGCGTCGGCATGGCCACGATGGAATATGACCCGAACAGCTCGACGATCATGCTGCTCTATACCACCGGTGGCAGCACCACGCTGAACTACCGGACATACAACGCTGGCTCCTGGTCTGCCCCGTCGGTGCTCATCGGCGCCGGGCCGGAGATCAAGCGGATGGACAGCGCCCTGCGTGCTGACGGGGACTTCGGCGTGATCGTTGCCAACGCCAGCGACAAGCTGCTGATGCTTGAGACGAGTTCCGGCTCCTGGCAGCCCTCAGTGGAGATCTATGACGGTGCGCTGACTGTCATCACCTCGTTCATCGGCATGGACTACGACTCCACCAACGAGGCAGCGGTGGTTGTCAACCGTGAACCCGGCGGGATCTGGCTGGGCACCATCCCGGATGGCGGCAGTGTCAGCTGGGAGGAGGTCGATCCCCTGCTCAGCGCCAATGCCTACAGCCTCAACGTGGCGCATGACAGCTCTGACAACCCGGTGCTGGTCTACCTGCGCAGCAATACGTCCTTTGCGGATTCGGATGTCTACATCACGGAAAAGCTCGGCGGCAGCTGGGTGCCGGACCAGGCGCCTTCCGTCGTCAAGCTGCTGGGCATCCCGCTCGGCCTGACTCAGGACAGCGCTCGCAACATCATCATCGGTGGCGCTGACAAGGGTGCCACCCCCAAGGCGATCTGTGTCATCTACTATGACTGAACCTAAACGGGCCTTTCGCCCGGCACCCAGGCAGGACTGCCGGATCCGGTAGGTCCACAGGGGACAGGAGTTCAAATGGCTGAAACAAGACTGACGGGCCGGCAGTTGATGGTCGTCCTGCTGCTGTCATTCGCATGTTCGTGCGGAGCCTCCGGCACCCTGCCCGGCAATCCGGACCAGGCTGCACCCATGCCGGGGGAAGGCCATGAGCTGCTGCCGGCAGGCCAGTTGCCACCGTTCCCGGACGGCTTCGTTGAACGTGAGTTTCCCGCAACCGTGTCTGACTTCTTCAATACCCAGACCGGCAGGCAGGCCATCGCCCACGCGGATCCCGGCATCGTGTTTGACGGGGAATCGATGGTGATGGTGGCGGACAGCGGCGCTCCACTGCTCTATGGCATGTGGCGCTGGGGACCTTTCAGCAATTTCTACCCGATCAAGGCGCTGCTTGACTTCGAGATCGCGGAGGGCAGCGAGTTCTACGTGCTGCGCGCCAACTATTCAACCGGGCGCTGGAACATCGTTGGCCCGCTTGGCTCGGACTTTGCAAATGACGGCAGGCTGAATTATCCTGAGACTGGGTACATCAGCCCCCAGGGTTACTGCTACGTTGCGGTGCTGGTGGCCCCGGACACGGACATGACGGTGCACAGCGTGACCGTGCTATCAAATGACGACCTGACACCACCCACGGTCCCGCAGAACCTGGTCGCCGACGAGATCACGCCCGGGGCGGTATCGTTGAACTGGGACGACGTCACCGGTGACACTTCCCTGGACGGCTACAACATCTACAGCGGGCCGTCAGCGGGCTTCCAGGCGGGGGACGCAGGCGTCGTCAAGTACAACGACTCGGTCATCGAGGACAGTGAGTTTGTGGTCAGCGGGCTGGTGCCGGGGACCACGTACCACTTCGCCGTCAGTGCGATTGACATCGTTGACAACGAGAGCCCGTACAGTGAATCACTTGAGGTCCAGACCCTTGCCGATGCCGTTCCCGGTGCACCGACAGACCTGAATGCTGACTACGTCGGCTCAACCACCGCGGAATTCAGCTGGACCGCCCCGGCGGATGAGGACCTCGCGGGCTACAACATCTACATCGGCTTTAGCGACGACTTCGAGCTGGCTGACGGCATCGTGCAGCAGGACGGCCTCTACCTCTGGGAAGCCGGCACCCGCGATGACCTGCAGCCGCTGATGCAGTACTGGGCAAGGGTCACCGCAGTTGACATCTACAACCAGGAGAGCCTGCCCAGCGGGAGCATCGGCTTCACGACCGTTGCCAACGCAGAACCGCAGGTGGACTGGATCAATACACCGGGTTTCGTGCAGAAGAGCGTGGAGACGATCTTTGACCCACGGCCGACCTATGACCCCGACAACGACATAAGCCAGCTGGAGTTCGCCTGGGATTTCGACAATGACGACGTGGCTGACTTCACTTCCACCGGCCCGGAACTGGTCTACTGGACCTGGAATGAGCTGGGGGACTACCCGGTCAGCCTGACGGTCAGCGACCCGTTCAATACGGTTGAGCTGGTGCGCACGATCACCGTGAACCGGCATTTCAAGCGCTACAACTTCGGTTACGGAGATGGCTACTACGCGACCGTGCAGGAGGTTGCCACTGACCCTGCGAGTGGCACTGCCGCCGTGCTCGTCACGGATGAACTGGTGGAGTCGCAGGTCAAGTACTTCAACGGTTCCAGCTGGTCCACCATCGAGACTGTCCCGGAGGGCGTGCGCTCCATCGCGGTCTCCGCCGGGGGCCTGTTCGCCCTGAGCGTGGAGACTGAGGCCACCGGGTTCGACTGGACGATCCGCAAATACAACGGCAGCTGGCAGGTGGTCAAGTCCGGCACGGTCTCATCCAGCCCGAATTCCCCGGCTGTCTACTATTCGCGCCTGGCGGCTTCAAACGGCGGCCGACTCTCTGTTGCCATTGTCTGGGCCCCGGTCATCGAAGGCAACCCTACGATAACACTGCGCCTGCTGGCCATCCACGAAAAGGCGGATGGCAGCATGTCGGAAACCGAGCTGTACAACGGCACGCGATCAGGTGAGAGCTATGCCTGCAGCGCGATTGCCCGCGACGGGAATGCGACATTCATCCTTGACAATGTCACGAACAACCCGGACCTCAACCTGTGGCGGATTGACGATTCTGGCAGCAGCCTCATCCCGGCCGTGCAGTCGGTCAGTGGCCTGATCATTGACATGCAGATGAGCTGCAAGCCGGGCGTTGCGGACCAGGTGCACTGGGTCGCACTCAACGCCGCCGGGCGCTTCCATTACGGGGACAACTACGGCGCACCGAACGGCGCTGGGCAGTACCATGATGCCGGTGCCGGAGAGTACGGCATGTCGGGCAGCGCCCCGTTGGCTGACAACGAAGGCATGTTCTACTGGACGAAGCTAGCATCCGACGGGCTGGAAAGCATCGGCGGTTACAGTTCCACGACCAATACGGAACACAGCTTCGGTGCAGCACGGGGATACGCCTCGAGCGGCTGCGGCGCCTGGCATGCCGGTCCCTCAGGCAGCGGGATCCTGCTGGCGGTCAATGAACGCAGGGACGGCGAGGTGTTCGCGCGGCTGCTGAACGAGGACCAGAACCTGGAAACCACCACCATGTATGAACCAAGCGGTGATGCATCCGTGTTCAGCAGGTCAGCCCCGATCGTCTTCCCTGACAACACCATCTACAGCCTGCACCAGATGCGCTACCCCTCCATCCTGGTCGGCAGCATCCTGCCGACTGATGGCTCGAAGCACACCTTCTTCCATGGCAATGACACCTATGTGGTGCCCAATGATGCCTGCCACACGATGAACTTTGATGAATACATGGTGGCTACAGAGATTGACGACGACAAGCTGCTTGTCAACAGGATGATGCGCTGGCAGTCAACAGGTGAGGAAAGTCTTTACATCACCGACGCCAAACTGCCTGAAATCTGCTATAGCCCGGGCTCCTCAGCCGTGATGCTTGTCTATACCTCGGCGAACGGCCTTGACCTGCTGAGCCGCAGCTGGGCACTTGGCAGCTGGGGCAGTGCGGTGCAGATAGCCAGCAGCGCCACGCCGATCAAGCGCCTGAAGATGGCCCCGCGCCATGATGGCGAGTATGGACTGTGCTGGGCCAATGAAGGAAACCAGATGAAGTTCCAGGAAACGCAGGCCGGCGTGTGGAACAGTGCAGGCACGATCTTCAGCGGTGCGCTCAACCTGGTCACATCCTACGTTGGCATCGACTATAACGACGACAACCGTGCCGCAGTCGTGGCCCAGCGCGAGGGCGCCGGCATCTGGGTCGGCCTGATCCCGGATGGTGGACTGGTCAGCTGGGAGGAAGCGGACCCGCTGGTCGGAGAGATCTCCTTCAGCCTCGGCGTGGCACATGGCAGCAGTCCGGACCCGATCATCCTCTACCAGAAGGACGTCAGTTTCCTGCTCAACTCCAAGCTGTACATCAATGAACGCATCAACGGCAGCTGGGTCGCGCTCGGGGCTGCCCCGAGCGTTGACATCATTGGCATCCCGCTGGGCTTCGCAAAGGACTCCCTGGGCAATGTGATCGTGAGCGGGATGGATGCCACTGATCCCTTCCGGGCCCTGTGCGTAATCTATTATGACTAGCATGAAATCCGGCTGGACGACACGATGAGGATCGCCGGGATCGACCCCGGCTACCACCGCTGTGGCTGGGCCGTGCTGGAGATCGCAAACGGCGGCGGGATGCTGCACGGCAGCGGCACCATCGTGGCGGAATCCGGGCAGGAAATGGCCCAGCGCCTGCACCTGGTCGCAGAGGGCATTGACCAGCTGATCAGCCTGTGGCAACCTGATGTGATGGCAGTCGAGGAACTGTTCTTCGTGAAGAATGTCAAGACCGGGATCGGCGTGGCCCAGGCCCGCGGCGTGGTGCTGCAGCGTGCGGCCGCGGCAGGCATCCGCGTGCATGAATACCCGCCGAGCATGATCAAGAGCCAGCTCACCGGCAGTGGCAACGCTGACAAGAAGCAGGTGGAGTACATGGTGCGCCGCCTGTTCGACCTGCCGGAGGACAACCAGCTTGACGACGAGCTGGATGCCATCGCAGTTGCCGTCTGCCAGGCGATGCGCAGCGGGATCCCGGAGCAGCTGCGTTGATTGCTTCCCTGCACGGAACGGTGGCTGACATCCCCGCTGAGGGCATCGTGCACCTCGGCTGCGGTCCCGTCACGCTTGAACTGCATATGCCCGGCTCGCAGGCCATCCGCCTGCACGCCGGTGAGAGCCTGAGGCTGTACACGCACTTCCACTTCAGCAGCAGTGCCGACATGATGCGCCTGTATGCCTTCCAGCGCAGCGATGAGCGCGACCTGTTTGTGCTGCTGCTCAGTGGCAGCGGCGTCGGGCCGCGCGTAGCGCTGAGCCTGATGGACATCGGCTTCGGCGCACTTGCACGGGCCATCATTGATGCGGATGAGAAGACCCTGTCATCCGCCAGCGGTGTGGGCAAAAAGCTGGCGCAGAAGATCGGCGTGGAACTGGCGGACAAGGTCTCAAAGCGCTTCGGGCAGGTCGCTGCCGAAGGCACGGCTGCTGCAAGCCGGATTGATGACGAAAGCGAACAGGCACTTGAGGCGATCTGCGCACTGGGCTTCACGAGGGCCCAGGCCGAGGACAGCCTCGCTGCGGTGCTGGATGACGGCAAGGCTGAGACCGCGGTGCTGGTGCGCCGCATGCTGGCCTGGCTGTCAAGGAACTGATGCAGGAGATGACGGATGCGCTGCGAACACTGTGAAGCACAGAACCCGGATGATGCGATGTTCTGCGGAGAGTGCGGCCACCGCCTCGGCCCGCAGCTGCCCCCGGCCCAGGATGCACCGCCACCACCACCGGTCGCTCCACCAGCGCCCCAGCCGGATGCCCAGGGCAACTACGGCACCGGAGCAGCCGGACCGGCCATGCCGCCTCCATCAGCGGGGCAGTATGTCCAGCACACCAACACGAGCGGCAGCGGGCCGCAGGCCATCCTGCCGGATGAGGCAAACGGCTGGACCTTCGCCGGCTGCCTGCCCTTCGGGATCTTCGGCTTCAGCCACAATGTGGTGGGCTGGGGTTTGGTCGGTTGTATCGGAGTTTTGATCCCGCCGCTGCACTGGCTGTACTTCTTCGTGATGGGGGCCAGCGGCAAGCAGATCGCCTGGAAGCACAGGCGCTTTGCAGACATTGAAAGCTACCGCAGCACGATGCAGATCTGGAACATCGCCGGCATCGCCTGGATGGTGATCACCCTGCTTTACTGGGGATTGGTAACTGTTGCTTCCAGCCTGAACCCTGACTCAGCGGCCAGCGCCTTCTTCAGGGAGCTGCAGTAATTGAGAAAGCCCGGAATTTACCGGATATCACGCAATCCCGATTATGAATATTAGAATGACTGGACCAGTCATCATTCCCTGGTGGTAGGGAGCGTACATGGCAAGCAGGAAGAGAGCTAATAACACTGGTACGGGCGGTCGCAGCCGCTTCGGCCGCGCGATCAGCATCATCAACACAGTCATCTGGCTGCTGGTGCTCGGCAGCCTGCTGATGGTGCTCAGTGGACTGCTCAAGTTCCGCAGTGCCTATTTCGACGTGCGGGATGACATGCACGACCTGGTCAGCACCGATGTGACGGACAGCCAGGCCACGCGGGTCTACGCCCGCGATTACGATCCGACAACCGGCGAGGGCACCCTGCTGGGCATCGTGGCCGAGGAGAACCGTAAGGACGTCGACTATTACGAACTACCGCCGATGCTGGTGGCCTGCCTGCTGTCCACCGAAGACCACCGCTTCTTCCGCCACCATGGCGTGGATGTGCTCGGCACCGGCCGCGCGATCGCCAAGGGTGTGATCAACAACAGTGACATCCGCGGTACTTCGACCATCACCCAGCAGCTGGCCCGCAACGTCTACCTCGCGAACATCAAGAGCGAGAAGACTATGAACCGAAAGGCGCAGGAGGCCGTGCTGGCGCTGGAGCTTGAGCAGCAGCTGACCAAGCAGGAAATCATCGAGCGCTACCTGAACCATGTCTACCTCGGCAACCACTCCTATGGAGTGAAGGCTGCCGCCGAGAACTACTTCGGCAAGGACCTGAATGAACTCAGCCTTGCGGAATGCGCCCTGCTGGCCGGACTGCCGCAGCAGCCGAGCGCCTACAACCCGGCTGACCCGGAGAAGCAGAAGTTCGCCAAGGAGCGCCGCAATACGGTGCTGAGCCTGCTTGAATCTCGCCTCGACGAGGGATTCATTGAGGAACTGCAGGCTGAGGACCCGGAGATGTTCGGTGATCTCAACCTCACGCCGGGACGCATTGAGGAGGCGATCAAGTCCCCGATCGAGGTCAATGTGAAGCGAGGCTCCAACCGCCTGCGCTTCCCCTACTTCACCACCTACGTGATTGACAACGTGCTTGAGGAACGCTACAAGCGCGAGAACGTGCGCCGCGAGGGAATGACCGTGGTCACGACGCTCGACCCGCTGCTGCAGCAATGGGCCGAGGAGATCGTCAAGGAGAAGGTTGACAGTCAGCGCAAGAGCCAGAATGTCAGCCAGGCGGTGCTGATGCTGCTGGACGCCAAGACCGGTGAGGTGCTTGCCAATGTCGGCGGCTATGAATGGGGCCAGCCCAACCGCTTCGGCGAACCGGACAGCTTCAACCGTGGCTTCCTGATGCGCCGCCAGGTCGGCAGCTCCTTCAAGCCATTTACCTACTCAACAGCCTATGAGCAGGGCATCAGCCCCAGCGCCCTGATCTGGGACGGGCCAAACAAGGAAATCAGTGCCCAGCTCAAGAAGGAGTGGCCGAAGAACTCGGACCATACCTACCGCGGCTGGATCAGTGTTGCAAGTGCATTGCAGTACTCCCGCAATGCTGCTGCCGTTGACCTGCTGCATAACTTCTGCGGCGAGGAAAGTGTGATCAACACCTGCCGCAAGCTCGGCATCGAGGCGGAGCTGGAGCCGGTGCCGGCAATGACGCTGGGCGTACATGACATCAAGCCGATTGAAATGGCGGAAGCTTATACAGTGTTTCCGGAGATGGGCACGCATATCCAGCATGAGGTGATCCGCCAGGTCTACAACCAGAACGGATTCAAGATCGAGGACAATGTCAGCCCGGGCGCAATTGAGCGCCGCAGCAATGAGGCACTGACAGAGAACACCGCCTGGATCATGGTCAACAACATGCGCCGTGTCGTCGAGGCTGGCACAGGTACGCGTGCCAGGCTCAGCAGCTTCCAGGTCGGCGGCAAGACCGGCACCTGCGACGACTTCAAGGATGCCTGGTTCGTGGGTTACACCCCGGAACTGATATGTGCTGTGTGGGTTGGCAACGACGACCATGCTGTGGAAATGAAGCGGATGTTCGGCGGCAGCCTGCCGGCCGAAATCTGGCATGACTTCATGGTCAAGGTGCTGACACCGGTGAATGAGAAGCTTGACGAGAATGGCAACGTTGTGCAGGCTGCCTACTCACCGCGTTTCACACAGAAGGAATTCGTCAAGCCGCAAGGCGCCACCTTCAACGGCTTTGCCGGACTGTCCTATGGTGCAGAGCTGATCAAGACGGAGGAAGGCGAGTGGATAAACGAGGCTGAGCAGAAGGAGCGTGAGGAGAAGGCCGCCCAGGAGAACCAGGCCCTGCCCGATGAGTTCTATACGCCCTGGGAGCCCGGCCAGGACCTCGGCGGCAGCATCTTCTAGCTGGGGATATTTCGATAACGGTGAAACTATTACCACCGCAATCCGGTATACAGGTGGTGAAAACCGTTAATATCACCTGCCCGTTCTGCGAGGAATGCACCCCGGCGACAGCCAATGTCTGCCGCAAGTGCGGCTTCCCGTTCAGCTGCGATATCTCCGAATACGGGCAGAGCACCGGCCGCCGCGTAATGGGCGAGACCTGGAAGATCCTCGTGCTGATCGCTGTCGTGGCCTTCACCCTGACCGGCGGCGCCTTCTTCAACACCAGCATCGAAAGCTACCACGGCCTGACCGCTACGCTGGTCGGCCGCATGACACCTGAGAAGGACAGCGGCATCCCGATCGTCGGGCCGCCGGAATTCGTCTACCGTACCGAGATGGCGCTGGCCCTGCTGGAAAGCCGGGCTGACGATTACTACTTCCGCATGCAGCAGTACGTCACCGAGATCCAGTACTTCGATGGCAACTCGCTGGAGTACGGTGACAAGTCGATTCCGCTTGATGGCATCGGTGCGGTGTCAACACCCGCTACCGGACATGTGCTGGTGCTGCCCAACACCGCCTTCAATTCCGGCTTCCACAACCTGTACGATCGGGACGTGTTCGTCTACGCCGGTGTGCTGGTGCATGAACTGCGGCATATTGAATTGCATGCCTTCAACCAGGCACCGGGCGGCTGGGAGGAGGAGAAGCTCTGCGAGGAGGCGGCCTACGCCGCGATCAAGCAGATGGATGCACCGGGTGGGGTGAAGGCCAACTACCAGATGTACCTCTACAACCCGCAGGCCAACCGCTACCAGCACTGGTACGACTGGTACAAGAACTTCGACTGAGCCGACTTACTTCGTGCCGTCGCCATCTTCGGCGGAGCCGGCATCCTGTGGCGTGCTCTCCTGCTGGCGGCCGGCCCCGAGCATCGCGTCAAACTGCAGGCTCTGCAGCACGTCGTCACAGGCGCTGCGCTGTGCGTCACTGAGCGGCTCGCCGCTGACGGCCTGGAAGAAGAACAGGTCGCGGTCGGTGAAGAACACCCACCCCTCGATGTAGATGGTGTTGCCCTTGCCGAGCGTCTCCTGCAGCTTCACCGGGAAGTAGCCCGGCAGCAGCGGCTCGTCCTTCGTCACATCGTACTGCAGCTGCTGGTGCACCGCCAGCCGTTCGTCCACCTGCCAGTCCTCATAGACCGGTTCACCGGCGGGCTGCATGTCGTAGTACTTCTCCAGCCCTTCCATCTGCATCACGCCCAGCCAGTCGTACAGCGCGCTGACCGGCTCCTTGTGCAAAAGCGTCGCCATCCCGCGGATGCGCTTGCCCATCAGGCTCCAGCCGTCACCCTCCAGCAGGAAGGGAAACTCCGCGTTGTCAACGAAGGGCCCGACCGCCAGCTGGTTGGCATCGTAGCTGAACTTCACATCGAGGTTCGGGTTGCTGCCCTTCTGCATGTCAGCCGGGGCATGGCCGCCACCGGCCCCTCCCCTGCGGGCATTCGGCGTGAGGAACAGCCAGGCCAGCGCGACAACGAACAGCACTGCCAGTGCTGCAGCCACCTGCATCAGCCTGTTGCCCTTCATCAGCCCTCACCTCCACCGGAGCTCTCCAGCTCCGGATGGCGCTTGACCACCGCGCCGAGGATGCCGTTGATGAAGCGGCCGGCCTCATGCTCGCCGTAGATCTTCACCAGTTCAAGCGCTTCATTGATCACGATCCGGTACTCCGTGCCAAGGTACAGCATTTCGGCGTATGCCAGCTGCAGGATGATCTTCTCCGGGAGGCCGATGCGGTCGTAGCTCCAGTCGGTCGGGTAGCGCGAGAGCTCGGCATCGATGTGCTGCTCATGCTGCTTGACCTGCTCCACCAGCTCCCGCACGAAGTCCGCGCTGGCACCACTGAAGCTGCCGCGGACGTAGCCCTCCTCGTCCGGGTCATCCATGTAGATCTGAGACACCTCCGGATCGCTGATTGTTCTCTCCAGCGCGGTGGCGGTGTCCAGCGCGGGATGCTGTGAGAGCTCGAACAGCAGCTCAAAGGCCTTGCGCCGCGAACGGCGGCGGCCGGCATCACTTCCCGACATGGGATCGCTCCAGGGGTTTCAATGTACGCATTCGACGCCGAAGTTATATATTCCGCCTGAATAATCGTCAATCGGCTGCAGGTTCGCCCTCCCGGCGCCGATGGGGAAATGGGCGGCTCTGCCCGCCTGCTGAACCCATAGTGCAAGGAGGCATGCAATGGATATCAGCGGTGCGATTGACATGGCCCAGGGATTTGCCAACAGGAACGTCGAGGCGGCGAAACTGTCGGCGACCATCTCCCAGGTCAAGAAGCACATGGACCTGCAGCAGAGCATCGTGGCGAAGCTGCTGGCCAGCCTGCCGGATGTCAGTCCGGAGGGCGTGGGCGGCAACATCGACATCAAGGCCTGAGGCCGGGTCCGCAACCGGTGGACGGGGCGATGCTCCGTCCGCCGGGAATTTTCATCTCCACCACGCAGTCCGCTGCCGGCACTGAACCACCCCGCTTTCCAGTTCCACGCTTGTTATACTGGCCGCAGTCAACTCCGGGAGAAATTCATGCGCAAGCTTCTGATTGCATTAGCCTCAGTATCCATTAGTTACCTACTGGCCTCCTGCGGGGCTCAGCAGGGAAACGTGGACGGTTCGATTTCACCTGCATCGCGGGCCAACGAGTTTGGATTCGAGCCAGCCCCGCTGACCGGTTTTCCCACCAAGCTGCCTGAGGATGAACTGCAGCCCTGGGAAGCCGAAACGCGCTCCGCCAGCGGCATCGACGGCAACAGTGATTTCACGGCCGGTCGCGACTGGTTCAGCACAAGTTCCAGCGGTGTCAGCGAGAATGGCGAAGCTGCGCATCTTGAAGGCGGGCAGCCGGGCTCAAGTTACGGTATCTGGCGCATCCCGCTGGGCGGAGAACAGCCCGGCACCATCTCCCTGGATGTCAACCTGCTTGACAATGGATCTGCAGCGGCGTCAGAATTCTATGTAGGTATCGCCAACTATGCCAGCGGCAAGTGGGACTGGTACGGGCCGTTTGATGACAGTCACGTGCGGCTCAGCACGGCGGAGGTGATCCGCAATGGCGGGAACTACCTGTCGGCGGTGCAGAACACATTCGTATCAGTACTCGTCAGCGGCAGCAACAAGGTGGATGTGATTGGCATCAGCCTGAATCCGTACGACGGTTCCGATGGCAACGCCCCCGGCATCCCAGACGGACTTGTGGCAACCGCCGTCGCAGGTGGGCTGGAGCTGCGATGGAACCCGGTGATTGCTGACGACCTGGCAGGCTACCGCATCTTCCATTCCGGCAGGCAGTTCATCAATCCGCATTCCGCAGGCGTCAGGCAGCTCGATTCGCTGGAAGGCTCCACGCACAGGCTGCTGGAAACCGATGACGATTCCGCATTCGTGCGAATTGCGGCGATTGACCACAACGGCAACGAAAGCAGTGTCAGCCAGCTTGTCAGCGGCAAGCCCCTGGCGGGCGGCATTCCGCAGCTGCTGGTCACAACCGACAGCACTGGTGGACTGCTCGGCAGTCCCGCCACTCTCAATTTCTCCGGTGCTGACAGCTACGACATCGACAGCAACGGTGATGGAATCTTTGATGTGACCGGAAACACCAGTGGCGCGGCGGTGATTGACACCGGCAACACCGGCATCATCCGTCCACGGGTGCGTGGCACAGGCAGCGGCGGCGAAGCTGTGGCGCTCGGTGCCGTATCGCTGGTGATCACAGGCAACAGCCGCCCGCTGGCCAGTGCGACCGCCAGTCCCCAGTCCGGCAAGGCACCGCTTGGCGTGACATTCACGGGAAGCGCGGAGGATGCTGAGGATGACGCATCCGCGCTGAGCTATGCCTGGGACTTTGATGGCGACGGCATTTATGAGGCCGGCACGGACTCCCTCACACCCGCTGCCCAGAACTACAGCACTCCCGGCATCTACAACGTGAAGTTCAGGGTGACTGACAGCCAGGGAGCCAGCGATGTTGACACGGTCAGCGTGCTGGTGACGGACCCGGACAACCTGGCACCGGTAGCAGACCTGCAGGCCAACTCGGTCAGTGGAATCGTCCCGCTGGATATAGCGTTTGATGCTTCCGGCAGCTCTGACAGTGACGGCAGCATCATCCTGTACGAGTGGGATTTCAACAACGACGGAATGTTCGACGCCACCAGTGACAGCCCGATGGTCAGCAACACCTATAACGAAGCCGGCATCTTTGAATGCCGGGTGCGTGTGACTGACAACTCATTTGCAACGGACACGGACGTATTGGGCATCACTGCCAATTCGGCGGATGGACTCGGACCGGTTGCCGGGTTCCAGGTGAGGCCTTACCTGGCACTTACTGGTCAGCAGATCACCTTCGACGGTTCCGCTTCGTTCAGCCAGCGCGGAACCATTGAGCTGTACCAATGGGATTTCAACGGTGACGGTGTATGGGATGCAAGCGGCAGTGCGGATACTGCATTGTCCAGCATCGCAGTGCAGGGTGATTACACTGCCCGCTTGCGTGTGACGGACAGCTTCGGGGCTACGGAAGACGTCGAAGTCACCTACTCCGTTTCCAACACGGTGTATTCCCAGTTCGGCTGGAATGGATTGAACTGGAACCAGAGTCCGTACTACGGCCCGACAAGCAACAACCTGCGCTGGGATTTCACAATGGGTGATGACATCGACGGCGGTGGTGTTTCGATTGCCAGTGACGGCACGCTTTACGTGCCAAGCTGGGATAACAGCCTGCATGCTCTCAATCCGGATGGCACAGAGAAATGGGCGTATGGGACTCCCAGTAATCTGTTTTCCACCCCATCCATCTCTGCAGACGGCACGATCTACTTTACAACCAGCTTTAACAAGGTTTTTGCCCTGCATCCCAATGGCGACCTTAAATGGAAGTTTTCGTCTGACACAAACTCCTGGGGCGGGATAAAACTGGATCGAAATGGAAACCTTCTGCATCTTTCCACGGCTGGAACGCTCTACTGCATCCGTCCTGACGGGACTGAGAAGTGGAAATATGAAAGTAACACGGGTACTGCGATCTATGGTTATGTCGCAATCTCACCGGAAGGAGTTATGTATTTTGGCGACCCGGATGGGAGGCTGATCGCCATCAATCCGGACGGCAGCTTCCGCTGGGATGTTACCCTGTCAACCAGTTCCTATTCCTCCCCGATGATCGGATATGATGGCACGATTTATGTCGGTGGCGGCAATTCCCAGAAGTTGTATGCCGTCGATCCGGAGGGCAATATTCTCTGGAGCTTCGATACATCCTCCAACGTTCGCTGCACACCTGCGCTTTTGATAGACGGCAGGATCCTCATCGGTGACGATGGTGGTGATTTTTATTGCGTGCTGCCTGATGGCAGCGAAAGCTGGTCACTTTCTCTGGGTATCGAACTGAGGACGCAGGCACTGGTGGATGCAGCCAGCAACATCTACATCGGCAACAGTTCCGGTGACTTCTACTGCCTTGATTCAAATGGAAATGAGGTCTGGAGCTCCAACCTGCCCGGTGGATGGATAACAGCAAGCCCGTCGATCGGTGCGGACGGCACCGTCTACATCGGGTCCTGGGATAACAAGCTGTACGCCTTCGGCCCGACGCCCTAGCCGGCGGTCCCCGCCAGCCAGTCAGTTGCCTCGCGCAGCACCGCGGCCTCATTGAGGCTGAGCACTTCGCGTTCGCGCATCAGCAGGCGGCCGTTGGCAATCGTGTGGCGCACGTCCGCCGCCTGAGCACTGTATGCCAGGTAGCTGTACACTGCGCTCGCGTGCGTGTAGCGCGGCGTGGTGTGCGGGGTTGCCAGGTCGATCACGCAGATGTCTGCCAGCTTCCCCGCTGCCAGCGTGCCAAAGCGCCTGTCCCCCAGAGCGGCAGCACCGCCCGAAGTTGCCAGCTGCACCGCCTGCTGCGCCGGCATCGCCTCAGCATCCAAGAGGATGCCCTTTGGCAGCAGTGAGGAGAGGTGCAGCTCCTCCCACATGTCGAGGTTGTTGTTGCTGGCTGCCCCGTCAGTGCCCAACCCGACATTCACGCCGGCCTTCAGCATGGCAACCGTCGGCGCGACACCGCTGGCCAGCTTCAGGTTGCTGGCCGGGCAGTGGCAGGCTCCGCAGCCATGGCTGGCCATCAGTTCCATGTCCGGCTGCTCCACCCAGACGCAGTGCGCCCCGAGCGTACGCGGGCCAAGCACCCCGAGCCGCGCCAGCCCGGCGGTCGGGCTCTCTCCCGGCTGCAGCCATTCGGTGATGCCCTGCTCGGCATTCGTTTCATGCAGGTGGATGTGGAACAGCAGGCCGTGCTCACGCGACAGGCCGTGCATCGTTGTCAGGATCTCCGGTGTGCAGGTGTAGGGCGCATGGCAGGCCACCGCCGGTTCGATCAACGGATGCCCGCTGAACTCGGCGATCAGCGCTTCAGACAGCTTCTTTCCATCCTGCCATGTCGGCGCGCTGGGCGTCGGGAACTGGATCACACCCTCGCTGACCAGCCCGCGCATCCCGCTGTCAGCCACCGCGCTGGCAACGCTGGCGGCGAACAGGTACATGTCATTCACGCAGGTCACCCCGCCCCTGATGCTTTCGAGGCAGGCCAGGCGTGTGGCGTGGTAGCAGAAGTCCGGCGAGAGGTGTTTGCCCTCCGCCGGCCAGATATGCTCATTGAGCCAGGTCAGGAGCGGCAGGTCATCGGCCAGTCCGCGGAAGTAGACCATCGGCATGTGAGTATGCGCATTCACCATGCCGGGCAGCACCACGCAGCCGCTGCAGTCCAGCACCTCGTCAAAACCGGAGACCGGCGGGCAGTCCGACATCGGCCCGATAGCGCTCACCAGCTCGCCTTCGGTGGCAAGGTAGCCCGGGTTGAACTGGCGCAGTTCGCTGTCCATCGCCAGCACGGTCGCATTCGTCAAGAGCATCCTGCCCTGTTGCTTTGCCATGCAGGGATTCTACCAGTTCAGTGCATGGGCAGACGAACTGGGTTAGACTGGCAGTCTGGACGCCCTGCGCAAACAATATCCGGATGCATTGAAGCCCGCAGCCAGCCCGCTGGAACTGCATGGCAGCTTCGCACTGGCAATGTCCACGCGCCAGCCCTCACTCAGCTTGTTCAGCGGGAGCTGCGGCGAGATTGCCTACCACCCAGCCCTGCATGCACTTGGCAGCTCACTTGTCCTGGGTGATCCCCTCTGCAGCGAAGCGAACAGGCCCGCCATGCTTGCGGAATACCTTGCTGCGAATCCTCGTTCAGCATTCCTGCAGGTATCCGAATCCACGGCCATCGAGCTGGGCCGGATCGGCTTCCACTGCACGCCAATGGGATTCGAAAGCTGGATTCCGCTGCAGGACTGGCATCTCCGCGGCCAGGCTCGCAAGTACCTGCGATACGTGCTCAGCCGGGCCCGCCGCCAGGCTGTGACCCTGCAGGACTGGCCGGACTACCTTGAACGGATGGATGAACTGCAGGAAATCAGCCGCCACTGGCTGGGCCTCAGGCGGCGCAATGCAAGCGAATTGCATTTCCTTGCGCGCCCGCTGGACAGTTGCCACGACCCAGCCACCCGCTGCTTCGTGGCCCGCCGAGATGGCCGGACGATCGCCTTCGTGATGTTCGACCCGCTGTACCGCGATGGCCGGGTGATCGGATATGCGGCCTCGCTGCTGCGCTCCCGTGAACTGGGCAGTGCGGGCTGGCAGGACTTCATCGTGCTTGGGGCAATGGAGCATTTCCGCCTGCGGGGCCTGGAATGGCTGACGCTCGGGCTATCGCCATTCGCACCAGCAGAGGCCGCGCAAGCAATTTCAAGCCCGCCAGCCACCCGGGCAATATTCAGCTGGTGGCTGGAGCATGGCAACTGGCTCTATAACTTCCGTGGGGTTGGGTTCCACAAGCGCCGCTATCCTGCACAGCGGCGCACGATGTATTTCTGCTCAAGGCAGGCATTGCCCCTGCTGGAACTGAGGGATGCCCTGGCGGCGATGCGCGTCAGGCCGCTGCAGCGCCTCGGCGGTCACCTGCTGGGGATGCTGGAGTCGGCTTCAGGCTGAGGCTTCGCCGAGCTGCAGTTCCCCGGCCAGCTCGCTGATGTGCTTCGCAATGTCCTCGCGCACATCGCGATAGATCTGCAGGCGTTCCTCATCGGTGCCGACCGCGTTGTAGGGGTCGAAGATGTACCAGATGTGCCTGCCGACGTTCTGTGGGATTCGTCCGGCATAGTTGCGCGCCGTCTCACCGATCAGGATCACGTGGTCAAAGCTTGCGAGGTTGAGGTCCTTGATGTCCGTGCCCTGGAAATCCGTGGCATCGGCACCGGCCTCCTCGATCACCTTCGAGCTCATCGGCTGCAGCTCATACAGCGGCATCACTCCGGCGCTGCGCCATTCGTGCTGGGGGTACTGCATGCGCGCCAGCCGCTCCGCAATCGGGCTGCGGCAGGTGTTCCCGGTACATACGAACAGGAAGCGCATGGACTCAGTTATACACCTGTGTCGTGCGGAATGATTCAAATGGGGGAAGCGTGAAGAAAGGAAACTCACCTGCCATAGCCGACCGGGGCCGGCCATAGCAAATGAGTTGTCATCCTATAGATCGGTATCCGGCGGACTGACTTGAGCGGACAGGCTCAGCTGGACATGCCTGTGAGGAACTGCTCCACAAGGCCGCGCTGCTCCAGCAGCTCGATGATGCCATCGACATCCAGGAGCTCTTGGCTTTCACTGTCATAGCCGGTGTTCTCCAGCTTCAGCTTGGCCGGGTCAGGCGGGCTGAGCGGCTCGACCATGAAGTGGTCGTCAAACTCAGTGGCATGCAGCCCTTCCTCAGGTGTCATCAGCGCTTCGCAGAGCTTCTCGCCGGGCAGCAGGCCGATCTCGTTTACGCCGATCGCCTGCGGGTCATGCCCGAAACGCGGGGCGTAGATCCGGATCAGCGCGTTCACCAGGTCGATGATGCGCATCACAGGCATCTTCAGGATGAAGATCTCACCGGAGCGGGCTGACAGCGAGGCCTTCAGCGCCAGCTCGACGGCCTGCGGGATGCTCATGAAGAAGCGCCGCATCTGCGGGTGGGTGATCGTCACCGGGCCACCCTGGCGGATCTGCTCGATGAACATCGGGATCGCGCTGCCGCGGCTGGCCAGCACATTGCCGAAGCGGATCACACCGAAGCGTGTGCGGCGGTCGCCCTTGTACTGGCTGGCGGAGAGGATCATCCGCTCGGCCAGCAGCTTGGTGGCACCCATCGTGTTGGTCGGGCTGACGGCCTTGTCAGTGCTGATCCCGACGAGCAGTTCCATGTTGTAGTTGAGCGCGGCCTCGACCAGGTTCTGCGTGCCTAGCACGTTGGTCTTGACCGCCTCGAAGGGGTTGTACTCGCAGATGGCAACGTGCTTCAGCGCCGAGGCGTGGAACACCACGTCGACACCCTCGCAGGCGCGCATCAGGCGGTCGCGGTCGCGCACATCGCCGATCAGGTAGCGCAGGTCACCGCGGTCGCCCAGCTCGCGGCGCATGGCGTACTGGTTGTACTCATTGCGGCTGAGCACACGCACGACCCGCGGCTTGTACCGCAGCACCTGGCTGACGATCTCGCGGCCGATGCTGCCGGTGCCGCCGGTGACCAGCACCGTGCGGTTGCCAAGCGCTTCCTCCAGCGTGCGCGGGATGCGCATCGGATTGAAGCGTTCGCTGGCCTCCTTGTTGGCGGCCTCAACCTCACGGATCCTGTCCTCGGGAAGCATTGTGCCTAGTTTATCGGCTGTTCCACATTTCATCTGAAGGATCCATGCAGCTGTATGGTGAAAATCCGGTTGCACAGTACGGCAGGAACTCCTCCGGATGTGGCAGAACTAATGTGTCGGCAAGCATGGCCCGGCGTTTCATTCGAAGGTTGGATTGCACTATGAGTTTCCCGATCGATATCGAACTCCCCAGCGGCTCCAATTCTCTGCTGCGCGAAAGCCTGCTCGAAGGCGAGCACGTGATGCATCGCATCAGCTTCATCCACCCGGCAGGGATGCAGGAGGTGCAGCGCCAGCTGGTGGTCAAGCTAGGCAGCCGCGGTTACCGGCTGGCGAGCTGCGAAGCTCTGTTCGAGGAGGAGATTGCCGACTGGACCGTGTTCGAGAACCCTGGCAGCGACCTGCTCATCGTGTTCACTGAAGATCCCCTGCGCGAAGGTGCCTACCTTCTGCTTTCCTGCCAGCGCCATCCCGGGGATGGGGTGCTAGAGTAATGCCATCCTGACTGGCCGCAGAGGCCGGAGAAGAACATGCGGATCCTTGCTCTGATGGTAATTACGATGCTGGCCTTGGCTTCATGCCAGCAGGGCGGCGTACCCGTACCGGCCGACTTCCCGGTGAAGCTCACCCTGCCTGCTGGCTCCGAAATCGGCAGCAACCCGGCAGGCGATGCCGCTGAACAGGCAATTGCAGCGATGAACATGAAGGTCGTGACCTTCACGAGTGATGCAGGCGAGGCAAAGGTCAAGGAACATATCGCCAAGCAGCTCAAGTCCGAAGGCTTCACCAAGATGATGATCCCCGGCATGGGCGGTTCCCCGCAGGACGCCTACTCCAAGGAAGGCTCGAACATGATGATCAGCATCACCGCTGCCGGCGGGAACATGTACACGCTGATGTCGATGGAGATGCCGGACCTGTCGAAGTTCCGTCCCTGAGGCAGCGCCGGTATGCGAAACTGAATGCATGCGACCCGGCGTCAGTCCAGTTGTGCGATTCAGATCAATAGCAGCAAGCATCCTGATGATGTTGCTCGCGTCCGCCTGCAGCAGGCAGGCTGGTGAGCAGGCCAGCCCGCTGGCATTCCCCGCAAACTGGCCTGAGCCGGCCATGACGGTGCCTGAAGGCATGGACAGCGCTGAGCTGTTCGCCTCACTGACGCTGGACAGCGATGATGGCAGGACCGTGAAGGGCAAGCCGGCGGTCGGCGACTTCGACGGTGAGCTGTGGGCGGTCGGCTTCGCCACTGACGAAAGCTTTGCCAACGTGCTGTCATTCTGGGAGGACGAGCTGCGCGCCGCCGGCTACTCCTACGTGGAGAACGACGTGGAAAGTTCCAGCACACGTGCACTGGCCCGCCAGTACGTCAGCCAGGACCTGCACAGGATCATCGTGATCGTGAAAAGCGAGGGCAAGAGCAAGGAAAGCGGCCGCACGCGCGGCGTCGTCAAGCTAAGCGTCTGCGCCGAGGACATCCCGCTGGAGGGCATGCTCCGCCGGCTCTGAACCGGCCTCACCTTCCATCATATGGAAGTCCGCCGACTTGACCTGCGCGCCATTGCGCACTGACATCCGCAGTTCACGCCCCAGCAGCTGCATCGCCGCCTGCGGGGCCAGCCCGGTACCGGGACGCAGGAACTTCAGGTCCTGCTCACACAGCACATGCCCCGCCCCGAGGTCACAGGCATAGAAGGCACTGCGCCGGGCAATGCCGGCGATCTGCTCCTCGCTTTCCTGCATCTGCTTGACGCGGCGGCCCATTGCCTGCTCAATCGCGCGGATGCCCTGCACGAGATCAGTCAGCTCTTCGGGACTGCAGGAACCCGGGATATCCGGCCCAGCGACGCTCTTGTCCAGGCAGAAGTGCTTCTCGATCACACTGGCGCCCATCCCGACGGCCGCGAAGCAACACCAGTTGCCGATGCTGTGGTCGGAGAAGCCGACGTCGCAGCCGACCTCGTCGGAGATCGCCAGCATGCTGCGCAGGTTGACCTGCGGGTAGGGCGTCGGGTACTGCGTGGTGCACTGCAGCATCACGACCTGCGGACAGCCATGCTCGATCGCCGTCTCGTAGGCCCGCCAGACCTCATCCATGCTGCCCATCCCTGTGCTGATGTACATCGGCTTGCGCCGGGAGGCAATCGCCGCGATGAAGGGCAGGTTCGTCAGGTCGCAGCTGGCGACCTTGTAGGCCGGCACGTGCAGTTCCTCCAGCAGTGCCAGCATGTCCGTGTCAAACGGGGTGGAGAGGAAGACGATGCCTTCGCTGCGGCACAGCTCATTCAGTTCCGCGTGCTCGCGGCGACCGAGTTCGTACTTTGAAAAGAAGGCATGCTGGTCCGCCGCCAGTGAGTCGTGGGCCAGCCCGGATGCGGTGAAGCTCTGGAACTTGACCGCATTCGCCCCGGCTGCGGCCGCGATGCGGACCATCTCCGCCGCCACCCGCATGTCGCCACCGTGGTTGATTCCCGCCTCGGCAATGATGTAAACCGGCCTGTGGTTGTCAATCACCATGCTGCTTCGCTCCTCATCGTGGATTATATCGGCGGGGGGCGGCCCGGGTGAGCATTAACGGGCGGTCAAATTGAGGTTGAAAGGCCGTGAATGTACTTACATTGGAACTGAATGATGGTTATATTCTGCGCAACGGAGAATTCCGCAAAGGAAACCCGGCCTGAAAAGAACGGCCGGTGGGGAGAAATATGCTGGATGCACTGCACAGGGATGTGACCTGGGCCACGCTCGAACAGGGCATGCGCGGACTGAGCCGGCGCGAGCAGGCGATTGCCGTGAATGTCGACAACGTCAACACTCCCGGCTACAAGCGCCATGAGATTGACTTCAAGACCGGGCTGAGGGAAGCGCTGGCCGGCAGTGGCAACCGCACCCAGCTCAGTTCGCAGCTGCGCGGCTCGGAATCACGCGAGTTCGTGATTGACACCGAAAGCTTCAACAATGACCTGAACGGCGTTGACATTGAGCACGAGATGAAGCTGCTGGCCGAAACAAGCATCGACCGCGCCACCAACTACTCGCTGATGCAGAAGAAGCTGCGCACCTACAAGATGGTCATGCGGGACGGGAGGTAAGCGATGGACCGGTTCAGCACCCTTGACGCCGCCGCGAGCGGCATGAGCGCCAACCGCATGTGGCTGGACATCATCGCCGCCAACATGGCGAATGCCCAGACCAGCGTCGACCCCGGCGAGGACGGCTACCGCGCCCAGCGCCCGATCTTCCAGGCGATGGTCGACGAGGAGATGAAGGTGCGCGGCGTGACGATCGACCGCTTCGAGCAAAGCCAGGAGGACTGCCGCCAGGAGTACATCCCGGGGCACAAGCAGGCTGACGAGAACGGGATGGTCACCTTTTCCAACGTGAACGTGATGCATGAGATGGCGGACATGCTCGTGGCCCAGCGCGCCTTTGAGGCCAACGCCACGGTGTTCGAGTCCGCCAAGGACGGCGCGATGCGCCTGATACAGCTGCTGCAGGCCTAGTCCTGTAATCTGGCAACGGGGAGAATGGCATGAATGAACTGGTTACCTGGCAGGGCACGGGCAATGCGCTGAAGCAGGCCAAGGCGGCGAGTGAGCCCGTCGCCGACGGCGGTGTGGACTTCGGCGCGACCATCAAGCGCCACCTGGCGGAGCTGCGCGACACATACAACCAGGCTGAGGAGGCCCAGCGGCTCTGGCAGGTCGGCGAACTCGACACGGAGACCGCCGTGATGCTTGTCAACAAGGCTGACCTGGCCCTGACCTACACCATGGAACTACGCAACAAGATGCTGGAGGCATACCAGGAAATCAGCCGGATGCAGATCTGAACTGGCTGCCGCGGGGCTGCGGCACAGGCGGCATGAACTGCCGCCAAGGCACGGGAGATAAGGCGGAAGAGCAATGGAAAACGTGATGCAGATGCTGAGGGACTTCCTTGGCAGGATGACACCGACACAACGGATAGTGCTGGGAGTGGTGCCGCTGCTGGTGATTGTCATCGGCGCTGTGCTGATCTACCGCGTGGTCGGCACGCCGCGGCAGAGCTTCCTGCTGTTCGCGGATACGGACCAGGCGGAGGCCGTCGAGGTGATGCAGTCGCTGGACGCCGACGGGGTGGAGTACATCGTCAGGCAGGACGGCGAGGAGATGAAGAGCTCCATCTACGTCTACGTCGACGACATTGCCAAGGTGGACATGATGCGCATGCGCTACCACAACATGCTGCCCCACGGCTACGACCTGTTTGACAAGAACACGATGGGCCGGACCGACCGCATGCTCGAGATCGACATCCAGCGCGCGATGATCGGGGAGCTGGAGCGCACACTGTCCGTGATCAGCGGGGTGCAGAAGGCGCAGGTCTCGATCGACCGCGAGGGCGGCACGAGCTTCCTCGACTACTCCGAGGCCACCGCTGGCATCAACCTGGTGATGCGCCCCGGGGCAACGCTCGGCCGCGACCAGGTGCTGGGTATCGCCGACTTCGTGCAGAGTGCAGTGCTGCACCTGCCGCGCGAGAACATCACGATCATCGACCAGAACGGCCTGAACCTGCTTGACAAGGTTGACAGCACGATCGGCAACGAGACCGAGCTGGTGCGAGAGCAGCAGAAACTTGCACACCAGCTCGAGCGCAACAAGGAACTGAAGCTGGAGGAGCACCTGCAGGGCATCTACGGCCGCAATGTCAGTGCATCCGTCAGCGTCGAGCTGGACTTTGACAAGATCAACGAAGTGGCAACGAAGTACGAGACACCAGTTGAAGGCTCAGAAGAGGGCCTCATTTCTGATTACACTGAGGAGCGAAACTATGAAAAGGGCATTTCTCTTTCCGCGGGTGGCTCGCCTGGGGTCGAATCGAATGATCCCGGCTACCCTGCTTACAATGCGGACCCGAATGCCAGCGAGAAGCGTGCTGACAAGCTGGTGCAGAACTACAAGATCAATGAGCTCAAGCGAGATTACAACGTCGCACAGGGCAGCATAAGGCGCATGACGGCATCCGTCACCATCAACATGGATGCCAAGGACTGGAGCGAGGACCAGGAGGAGGAGATCCGCCAGCTGGTGGCCGGCGTGATCGGCAGTGACTTCGCCCGCGGGGACACGATCTCGATCACTGCCATCAACCGCGGCGTGTTCGCGGAAGGCAAGGTCTCGCAGCAGGTGGCCAGCAGCCAGCGCACGCAGAACATGAACCGCATCATCGGCTGGCTGATCGCCGTGCTGATGCTCGGCCTGATGTTCAGCATGGTGCGCGGGATGGTGGCTGCCTACCTGCCGAAGGACCCCGGCCTGATGCTCGCCACGGAGCCGCAGGTGCCGGGCGGCGAAGGAGCCTCGGACCGCGAGAACTACGTGCTGCGCAAGCTTGACGACCTCGACAGCAACAAGCAGGACCTGATGCGCGAGGAAATCGGCCGCATGATTGAAAACCGCCCTGACCAGGTGGTCGCACTGATCCGTACCTGGATCATGGAGGACTGATGACTGCCGACAGAGCCATATCGGTATCGGAACTCAACGGCAAGCAGAAGGTTGCCATCCTCGTGATCGCGCTCGGGCAGGAGAACAGCGTCAAGCTGCTGCGCCTGCTGGGCGAGGAGGAGATCGAGGAGATCACGCTTGAGATCGCCAACTTCAAGAAGATCAGCCCGGACATGCAGGAGGAGATCCTGCAGGAGTTCTACAACCTGGCAATCGCCCAGGAGTACATCATGTCCGGCGGCGTGGACTACGCCCGCACGATCCTGAATGACGCGGTCGGCAGCAACAAGGCGGATGAGATCATCGGCAGGCTCTCGAGCTTCCTGCGCGTCTCCCCCTTCGACTTCCTCAAGCATACCGACCCCAAGCAGCTGCTGACCTTCATCTCGAATGAGCACCCGCAGACCATCTCACTGATCCTCTCCTACCTGGAGCCTTCCGACGCAGCCCCCGTGCTCGGCGGCCTGGCCCCCGAGGTGCAGGTGGACGTGGCACGCCGGCTTGCCAACATGGACCGCTGCAGCCCGGAGGTGATCCGCGAGGTGGAACGGATCCTCGAGCAGAAGATCAGCTCCGTGATGACGACTGACATCCAGCAGACCGGCGGCGTGAAGTCGCTGGTCGAGGTGCTGAACCTGGTTGACCGTTCAACCGAGAAGGCGATCATGGAGAGCCTCGAGGACAGCGAACCGGAACTTGCCGACGAGGTCAAGCGCCTGATGTTCGTGTTCGAGGACATCAAGATGCTCGACGACCGTGCGATCCAGGCGGTGCTTGGGCAGACCGACAAGAAGGACCTGGCGCTGGCTCTCAAGAGCGTCGCCGAGGATGTGCGCATGAAGTGCATGAAGAACATGTCCCAGCGCGCAGCCCAGGCCCTTACCGAGGAAATGGAATTCATGGGCCCCGTGCGCCTCAAGGACGTGGAGGATGCCCAGCAGCGCATCGTGGCGGTGATCAGGCGCCTGGAGGAATCCGGCGAGATCATCATCGACCGCGGTGGCGAGAACGCAATGATCTGATGAGCCTGCCTGAAGCAGCCTGACATGGAAAGCACACACTGGGAACAGCAGGAGAAGGTGGTCCTCAAGGGGGAGAAGCTGCGCAAGGGCAGCCCGCTTGTGATCACCGGCCGGGACAGCGAGCAGCGTCGCCGCAGCGAGGCGGAGGACCTGCGCAGCAAGTTCGAGCAGCCGCTGCGTGATTCCCGTGAACAGGAACAGGCTGCCGGCGTGCTTGGCCAGGCGGAGGAACAGGCCCGCAAGCTGCTGGAACTGACCAGGCAGCAGGCCCAGCAGCTGATGGCGGAAGCCCGCCTCGAGGTCCAGCAGCTGCGGGAGCAGGCCGAGGCCGAGGCGCAGCAGCTGCGCGAGTCCATCGAGCCAGCGGTCCGTGCCGAACTGGAGGAGCAGTACCGCAAGCGCTTCGCCGATGCACTGGCTTCCGTTGGCATGGCCGCTGATGCACTGGAGCAGGGCCGCAACGAACTGCTGGCCTCGCTGGAACTGCCCGCCTTCGAGATGGTGAGCTTCATAACGCAGCGCCTGCTGATGGCGGAGATGGACCGCAGCCCGCAGTACCTGATCGGCCTGATCCGCAATGGGCTGGCCCTGCTCAGTGAGGGCCGCGATGTCAGCCTGCGGCTCAGTCCGCAGACTGTTGCCATGATCGAGGCAGACCCGCAGCTGTCCGCCGCTGTCAACTCCGGCCGCAAGCGCGGACAGTCACTATCGATCGAGGCCGACACCAACCTCAGTGGCAACGCGTTCCGGCTGCTGACGGACGGCGGCGAGGTCGCGTTTGACCTTGACGAGACTCTCGGGCGGCTGGACCAGCTGCTGTCCCGCCAGCTGTTCCCGGCCCAGCTTGGCAGCGAACTGGATGATGGCAATGGCTGACCGCGGGATCTACAGCAGCGCGATTTCACTGGCAGCGACGATTGAGCCGCTGCAGCGCCGCGGGGTGGTGCGCCGGGTGACAGGCTCGATCGTCGAGGTTTCCTGCCCGCCGGTGTTCATCGGCGAGATCTGCCACCTGCACAACAGCCGGCTGGAGAAGCCGCTGCCCTGTGAGGTGATCGGCGTGCGTGACAACCTCGCGATGCTGATGCCCTACGACTACTCAACCGACATCAGTGTCGGCACCGTGGTGACGACCACCGGCCGCGGCTTCGAGCTGCCGGTGCACCGGGGCTGGCTCGGGCGCGTGGTGGATGGGCTGGGCCGCCCGATTGATGGCAAGGGGCCGCTGCCCCACGGACCGGGCCAGAATGTCAACCGACCGGCGCCCTCCCCGCTCAGCCGCCCGCGCATCCATGAAGCCGTCTCCAGCGGTGTGCGCAGCATTGACTGCTTCACGACCTGGGGCAAGGGCCAGCGCCTCGGCGTGATGGCCGGCAGCGGCGTCGGCAAGAGCACCCTGTTCGGCATGATCGCACGCAGCGCTGACATCGATGTCAACGTGATCGGCCTGATCGGCGAGCGCGGCCGTGAGGTGAAGGAATTCATTGAGCGCGACCTCGGCGAGGAGGGGCTGCGGCGCAGCGTGATCGTGGCGGTGCCAAGCAACGAGAGCCCGCTGATGCGGCTCAAGGGCAGCCAGGTGACGATGAGCATCGCGGAGTTCTTCCGTGACAGCGGCAAGGACGTGCTCCTGATGATGGACAGCCTGACGCGCTTCGCCTATGCCCAGCGCGAACTGAGCCTGAGCCTCGGCGAGCCACCGACCACCCGTGGCTACACCCCGAGCGTCTACGCCGAGATCCCGCGCCTCTGCGAGCGGGCCGGGATTGACGAGAACGGCTCGATCACCGCGCTGTTCACCGTGCTCGTGGAGGGTGACGACCACAATGAGCCGGTTGCCGACATCGTGCGCAGCGTGCTGGACGGGCACATCGTGCTCAGCCGCAAGCTGGCGACGCAGGGGCACTACCCGCCTGTCGACGTGCTCGAGAGTGTCAGCCGCGTGATGACTGACGTGGTTGACGACGAACTGATGCAGGCGGCGGCCTGGGCCCGCCAGGTACTGGCCGTGCACCGCGAGGCGGAGGACCTGATCAACATCGGCGCCTACAAGAGCGGCAACAGCCCGCGGATTGACAACGCGCTGGAGAACATCGAGGCCGTGAAGGAGTTCCTGCGGCAGGACCTCAGGGAAAGCTCCAGCTACAACGAGGCAAAATCGCGGTTAATCGCGCTGGCTGCCGCCGGCAAGCAGCTATAAATTACTGGCAGGAATGCACGCAAAGGTGCCGGGAGATTACTGATGAAGAGATTCAGCTACCGCTTCGAGGGACTGCAGAACGTCCGCGGTATTGAACTTGACAACCTGAGGATGGATATGCGAAGCATCGAGCACCAGCTTGAACTGGCCCAGCTGCAGCTGCACGAGATGCAGGCCGAGCTGGAGACTTCCTACGAGGAGATCGCACGCCTGCGCGCTTCGCGCGGCGGCACCGTGATGCTGGAGAGCCTCAATGGCTACACCGCGCTGCTGCGCCACAGGCTGCAGGAGCAGAACGGACTGATCGCCCGCCGGCAGCACGAGCTGGAGCAGGCCCGCCTGCGGGTCAGCGAAAAACACCGCGAAACCAAGGTGCTAGAGAAGCACCGCGAACAACAGTTCGGCATCTACCTGCAGGACATGGAGCGCGACATGCAACGCGAGATGGACGAGTCCGCCGGGAACATGGGCAACCAGCTGGACTGATCCGCAGATCCATCGTTCCCTCTCCTGAAAGATTCACTGCCCCTTGACCCAACTAGCGGGATTGAGGCCTGCCGTTCCAAGTCAGGATGCCCCCCGTCAAGGTAGACAATAGGGAGGCCTATTGTTTGGCAATTGAGCCGGAATTCCAGTACATCTGAGGAACGACATGGACGGAGATGCAGAGACCAGGGAGGATTTGCAGCAGCTGGTGGATGAGCTGAAGGATGACCTGCGCGAGGTCTACCAGTACTACCATGGCGACCCGCCACACCTGCAGAAGATCTTCGACAGGTGGTTCCCGGATGGCCCACTGTCCTCCTATCCCTTCGGCTGAACAGCACAAGCAGTCCGCTCATTCAGAACATGTCAGGCTCGGCTGGTGTCCCTATACTGTGGTCACCGAATGCTTCCGGCCTGCCCCAAGCCATATAATCTCGGCGGGAACAGGCCACTGATTTGCTGGTCACTAGTTCCGGGGATTGATATGAAACACTTCACAAGCAAACTGATGCTGCTGGCCTGCCTGCTGCTGGCCACCTTGCAGCCGGCCGCAGCCCAGCAGGACTTCCTGCCGGATGACGCCGGATCCGTCGGCATGGTCAAGGGCACGGAAATGAGCAAGAACGAATTCCGTGCGCGGGCCTACACCCAGATGCTGGCTGCCGCGGTCTGCGCCCATGCCTTCTACCTGGAGAACAACCAGCTGCCGGTGGACTTCTATGAGCTGTACAACTCCGGCGCATGGAACTTCGACCTGCAGAACATTTTCACCGGCGCTCCGATAGACTCCGTCTACTACGACCCGCAGACCGTCGGCAAGACCAACATCCCGAGTCCCGGGCTGATGGCTGAGCTGCGTCCGCTGGACACCAGCCCGCCGCTCTTGCCGCCTTCCGGCCCGCAGGACCCGGACAACCCGCTGATCACCCCGATGGTGGTCAACAGCAACCCGCTGCGAGTCGATCCGTATGATGTGCCTGCCCCGGCCCCCGGCGACATCCTCTACTACACCAACGGCAGCATGCTGCAGATGGTGGTGTTCGCCCCCGACGGTACCTTCGTCGAATACGTGCAGACCTCACCGGACCAGCGCTGGCTGAGCATCATGAGCGTCAACTCAGCCGAGTATGAATGGCCCTTCGATGTCTACACGGCTCAGGTGCTGCTGTTCACTGAGGAGCTGCTGCCGCAGTACTACAGCCTCTACAAGTACATGTCCGACCAGGGCCAGGTAGAGCGCCACCGCTACCCGACGATGGATGCCGCCCAGCGCATCCAGATGGCCGCCGAGCTCGGGATCACGATCTGGAACCCATACAGCAAGCGCCCGATCGAAACCAGCGATGTCCCGTCCCGCGGTGACTTCCTCGTGCTGACCGGTGCCCCGCCCACGCCGCTGATCATCACGATCGAGGGTGACCGCGAGTTCACCCTGGCTCAGGCGATTGACACCGTCGGCAACGCCCCCGGCAGCTCGAACCCGATCTTCGGCGCGCCCGGAGGCAAGTCCGGCAAGGAAGAAAAGCCCAAGCGCAAGAGCAAGCACGGCTCATTCGGCGGACGCTGAGCAGCGGCCTGTAAGATAATGCCCTGCACATGCGGATAGGCTATCCGCAGGGAGCTTTATGAGCGATACACAGGGCAACACACCAACGAGAGCCGGCAGCAAGACGCTGCAGGTGCTTGACGCCATCCGCAGCATCGAACTGGACGGCACTGACCGCGACATGGTCGCACTCGGCATGTTCAAGGACCTGCGCATCCGCGAGGGTGTGGTCGAGTTCACGCTGGTGATCCCGCCGGGTTACAGCTTCGTCCCCGAGGAAATGGAGGAGGCGATCGCCGAGCGCTTCAACGAGCTCGGCTGGGTGACCGAGATGGCCATGTCAGTGCGCGATGAGTCGAAGACCACCGCGCAGGTGCCGCAGGGAGCCGGTGCTGCCCCGCCTCCCCCGCCGCAGCCACAGGCCGCCGATGGGCACCGCCCGCTCAATGTCGGCGGGGAACCGGTGGCTGAAGGCGAGAACCCCGTCCCCGGCGTGAAGCATGTGATCGCCGTCGGCTCCGGCAAGGGTGGCGTCGGCAAGAGCACGGTCAGCGTCAACCTGGCGCTGGCGCTGGCGGACATCGGTTATAGGGTGGGCCTGCTGGACGTGGATGTGTACGGCCCATCCATCCCGCTGATGCTGGGCGTGGACGGCCATCCACTGATCAACGCCAAGCAGAAGCTCGTCCCCAATGAGAAGCACAACCTGAAGATCATGAGCATGGGCTTCCTTCTGAAGCCCAACCAGGCCGTCGTGTGGCGCGGTCCGATGGTGCATGGCGTCGTCAAGCAGTTCCTGCAGGACGTGGACTGGGGCGAACTGGACTTCCTGATCGTGGACCTGCCGCCGGGCACCGGTGACGCCCCGCTGTCGCTGACGCAGTCCCTGCCGCTGACCGCCACGGTGCTGGTCACCACGCCACAGGAGGTCGCCGCCAGCGTGGCTGCCAAGGCGATGACGATGTTCGAGCGGATGGGCATCCGCACCCTGGGCGTAATCGAGAACATGAGCTACTTCATCTGCCCGAGCTGCGAGACCGCGACTGACATCTTCGACCGTGGCGGTGGCAAGCTCCTGGCCAGTGATGCCGGCGTACCCTTCCTCGGGGAGATTCCGCTGGATGTGCGCATGCGCAAGGGCAGCGATGTGGGCGAGCCGCTGATGGCGCAGTTCCCGGAAAGTGAGCTGGCTGAGCGCTTCAGGGAGATTGCGCTCCGGCTGGCGGGTGTATTGGGCGCACAGGTCGGGACCACGGAAGCCGGCGAGGGCTAATGCGCTACTTCTTCAGCTGCAGTACCTGCTCGAGCCGGTCCGTCAGCTTCTCCTTGGTGAGTGCGCCAATGAAGCGGTCCACCACGCGGCCATTGCGGAAGTAAAGGTAGGTCGGGATCGACAGCACGCCGTAGTGGTTCAGCGAATTGCGCGAACTGTCCGCATCCACGAGTGCGAACTCCACCACGCTGTCATACTGCCGTGCCAGCTCCTCCAGCACGGGGTACATCGCACGTGAGGGCTTGGACCAGGCGGCGGTGAAGGCCACCAGCGCAGGCGTGCGAGACTTCTGCAGGAAGTCTGGCAGGCTGCGATCGTTGAGTTCAGTCAGCTTCATGGGAAGGAAGAACGTGCCCCCGGAATACCGTTGTACCACTCGCGAAGAGAACCTTCGCATAGGTGGGAAGCTCGCTGAGCGCTGGGGTTACAGCCTCTGGACTCTGCCTCCCGAAAGAGACTTACGGTTCGACGCAATATGGCCTTGTCGCATACCCCCGGGGCACGTACAAGCATTTTACCCGAGGATGCGCTGCTGTGTATCCTCCCGCCAGCCGGCCATCAGCGAGGCCCCTGCTGTCGATCCAGATCCTGATCATCGTGTTCATCCTCGTAATCGTCCTCCTCCCAGTAATCGTCGTATTCATCCTGGTAATTGTCTGCGTAGAACTGGCGGCGGTACTCCTGCAGGAATTCAGGGTCAAGCTGCAAGGTCCCGTGTCCCCGGTATAACTCCAGGCCGCTGAGCAGGTATTCGCTGAAGAAGGGTGCATCGAAGCGCCACGAGTTGCAGATCTGGCCCCAGTATGAGCAGGCGCCGGCCAGCATGCCCACCAGCAGGGCACCGGCGATTATGTCCGGGAAGTTTGAGTAGCTGAAGTACCAGATGAACATCAGCAGGGTCGGTGGCCGGCCGATCAGGTAGATCCGGCGCATCAGCGGCGGCATGGCCATCAGTGAATCAACCCGGTGCAGGTTGGTGGACAGGTGGGCATACATCAGCAGTTCGTTGTACTCACCCCTCGGTTTCGGCATCCCGCTGAGCATTCTCCATAGCGGCTCCGTGTTGTCATAAACCAGGTCCAGCGGCAGCCGCTGTGCAATCAGTCGCTCGACCATGCCATAACCGAACCGGTTCTGCAGTTCCACCCGGTATCGATCCGGCTGGCTGAGGCGCATGTCCTGGCGGTCAAGCTGTCTGGCCCTGCGTTTATGCAATGCATACAGCAGATAGGCGGAGACCATAAGCAGGATCGCGGAAATGAACAGTGCACCGGGCAATTGCCAGACAGTCTGCCAGGCAGCCTGCCGCAGGATGATGATGACAATCCAGATCTGAATGAGCACACTGCCGGTGGACAGGAAGTACATGGCAAACAGCTCGAAACTGCTCCGCTTAGCCTCGTCGCGCTGCCTGATTGCCGCTTGCTCCAGCCGCTTGATGCGCTCCATCAGGTCCGCTCCGCTTGGCAGGTCAGGCTGAGTGCCGGAAACGTCACGGATCTCGTATGGGATGAACGGGTTTTCCGGCAAATCGCTCAAGGCTTCCTCATCCTCTTAATCGAGATCGTCGAATTCGTCTTCTTCGTCGTCATATTCGTCGTGTCCCAGCCGCCAGGCCAGATCCTCCTGGCTGAGCACCAGGCTTCCGCGAGCTTCATAGAAATCCAGCCCGGTCAGCAGGTAATCCATGAACACTGCAAAGGTCACCCGCCAGTGGGAGCGTGTCCTGATCACGGTTGCCAGCAGGGCGGTGCCGAGTCCGGCCAGCAGATACTGGAACACGTTTGCCGGCAGGATCTTCCAAAGCAACCAACCAATCGATGCAGAGGCCAAAAACTGCAATATGTGCAGCACGGGGGCCAGCCAGGCAGGCCAGCGCTCCACATGGCGATTCAGCCAGGAACGTGTGTCATAGTGCGTATGCATCAGCAGCTCCCGCCTGGCGTTGTCAGGCCGCTGGATGCCGTAGATGAATTTCCAGAATGGCGACCTGAACCGATAGCTTGCCGAGAGCGGATGGATTGAGCCGATCACCGTTTCCACCAGGCCTCTGGTATATAGCTGCTTCAATTCATCCTGGTAAGCGCTTCCACCAATCCTCCTCTGCTTCATCAACTCCCTGAACTGGTTCAGCATCACCAGGTTGTAGAAGTTCCACAGCAAGGCGAGCACCAGCAGAGGGATCGCAATCAGCCAGGCAATGGCGGCCTGCCAGAAGCTTACCCAGTTGCCGGTGGTCGCCAGCATGACGACCACGCCGATCTGCACCAGCAGGTCCAGCAGGTTGGCAACGCTTGTCAGCTTCAGCGTGTAACGATGCTGCATCGCGGCGGACCGCACCTCGCGCGCAGCCTCTCGCAGCCTGCTGATCCGCTCAAGCAGCGCATCCCCCTGTGGCAGCGCGGACAGGTCCGGACAAAGTTGCCGGATGTCGTAAGGCCTGAAATCAGGTGTTTCAATCATTGTCAATCAAGGGCCACTTTCGCAGGCACAATCACAATACCGATGGTCGCTATTGACCAATGCACTATCAGTTGGCGAGGTGCTAAGCATATCAGTCCAGTGTCGGATTCGAAATGCCGAAGGCGCTGGAGGAGCTGGATTCAGCTGGACCGAGCAGCCTGTCCTCCATTTCGTCCAGGGTGGCGAGAGCGCCAGCCTGCCGCATCGTCCTGGCGACCACCTGCCTGTAGCAAGCGACGGAACTGCCGGCAATCAGTGCCGCACTCAGGAACGGATGCAATACACCAGGCCCGACATCAATGTAGGGCAGCATGCAAACAAATCCCAGGAGCAGCAGCGCGGCAAGCACGGCGATCGGAATTTGAATCCTGACTGAACTGCCCTCCCCCTTCAGGAACCAGTCCAGGTTCCACATCATCAACCAGGCATTGCGGCCCAGTTCGTGTTCCAGGCCAGGCGGTGTAAATGGAACATACAACAGCCCGCGCAGCCAAACCGGGGATGCCTCCTGCAGGTCACTGACTGGCAATGTGCCGGACAGCCACTGCTCGACCAGTCCACGCTGCCGGATCCGTTGCCTGTATGTTTCCGTATAGGATTCCAGCTTCCCGTGCAAATCCGATGCCCAGATGATGCCAAGCAGCAATGCGGTGACGCCAATCATGATCACGGCAATATTGGCAGCAATCGAAAGTGAGTAGTTCATGCCAAGCAGCGGTACGCCAACGCAGAGAGCAATTCCGATTACCATCCGCGCCATTCCTGCCGAATTTGGGTCACTTTCAAGGCCGTTTACATGCCGGCGGATTTCAGCGCAGAC
>JAGRNR010000110.1:0-709 GCA_020440645.1 bacterium
TTTTTGATGTTGGCATTGCCAACATCGGGCATTTAAGCCCGCGGCTGTTCTTTAACAATTCATAGAGTCGAATCAGCGTTGTCGACGGAAAGAGCGTCATGGCTCACCGTGCCGTCGGCAACATTCTTGATTGCGTCACAAGTAATTTGAGCTTCATGCTCAATTACGGCATAACGCGTCAGGTGAAAGACCTGACAAGTCTCTTGATGATTTTGTGTTTCGTGAGAAACGTCAAAGTTATAGGGTCAAGTGACTAAGAGCATGTGGTGGATGCCTTGGCGATGATAGGCGACGAAGGACGTGATAGCCTGCGATAAGCTTCGGGGAGCTGGCAAATGAGCTTTGATCCGGAGATTTCCGAATGGGGAAACCCACCGTAAGGTATCTGCAGCTGAATTCATAGGCTGCAGAGGCGAACCGAGTGAACTGAAACATCTAAGTACCCGTAGGAAAGGACATCAACCGAGACTCCGCTAGTAGTGGCGAGCGAAATCGGAGTAGCCTTCTAGTGATAGCACGACTGTTAGCAAAACGGGTTGGAAAACTCGGCCATAGCAGGTGATAGCCCTGTATGCGAAAACCGACGTGTGGTACTAGGCTAGAGAAAAGTAGGGCGGGACACGTGAAATCCTGTCTGAACGTGGGGGGACCACCCTCCAAGCCTAAGTACTCGTCATGACCGATAGCGAACTAGTACCGTGAGGGAAAG
>JAGRNR010000111.1:0-681 GCA_020440645.1 bacterium
ATCTCGCCGCCCAGGTTGATGATGCGCAGGCCCGGCACGTCCTGGGCGAACAGCGCCAGCAGCGTGGGCACGGCGTGCAGCACGGTGACGTCGTTCTCGATCAGCGCGCGCGGCAGCGCCTGGGGGTCGCCGGCGATCTCCTTGGGCGCGATCCACAGCGTGGCGCCCACCAGGTAGCTGATCCAGATCTCCTCGAAGCTCATGTCGAAGGCGACCGAGAAGCCCTGGTATACGCGGTCGTCCTCGCGCACGCCCAGGCGGGCGTTCTCGCTGCGCAGGAAGTGGCTGATGCTGCCCTGCGTGATGGCGATGCCCTTGGGCTTGCCGGTGGAGCCGCTGGTGTAGATGACGTAGGCGGTGTGGCCCGGCAGCGCGCCTTCGCGCCGGCGCAGGGGCGTGCCCTCGGGCAGCGGATCGAGCAGCGCCTGGGCCGTCAGGATCTGAGCCGAAATGCCTTCTTGCCCACGCGCAGCCTCGCCATGGCGCTCATCGATCAATAGCGCCTTGGCGCTGGCGTCTTCCAGGCAGACGGCGATGCGTTCGGTGGGCACGTCGGCGTCGAAGGGCAGCCAGGCGGCGCCGGTCTTGGCGATGCCCAGCTGCAGCGTCAGCAGCTCGATGCCGCGCGGCAGCCACAGGCCCACCATGTCGCCGGCGCGCACGCCGGCCTCGATCAGCCGG
>JAGRNR010000112.1:0-678 GCA_020440645.1 bacterium
GTGTAGGTGTGATTGGGGTTGGCTGCATTGGAGCTGGGCGATCCGTCGCCGAAGGTCCACTCGTAGGTGAGCGTTTGCCCCTCGGGGTCAGAAGAGCCAGCTGAGGAGAAGGCCACAGCCAGGGGCGCCTTGCCCACGGTCGGGGTTGCCGACGCATTGGCAGTTGGAGCCTGGTTGGGAGCGATCTCAATGCCGGTCACAGTCGCGCTAGCTGTGCCACCGGCATTGTCGGTGACAGTCAGCGTGGCCGTGTAGCTGCCCGCCAGCGTGTAGGTGTGGCTGGGGTTGGCCTGGTTGGACGAACCACCATCACCAAACTGCCAGTTGTAGGACACGATCGTGCCGTCGCTGTCAGCTGAACCAGCCGATGAGAAGGTCACCGTGTGCGGTGCCACTCCGGTCTTCGGCGAGGTCGCTGCTGCCTGTGCCGTGGGGGGCACATTTGGCTGAGCAGACACGTTGATCGTGATCGACGCAGTGTCGGTCGCGCCATCGTCGTCGGTGACCTTCAAGGTCACGACCTTGGCGCCTTGGCTACCGAAGGTGTACGTCGGGTTCTGCGCAGTCGAGGTGTTGCCACCACCGAAGTCCCACAGGTAGGACACGATCGTGCCATCGGGGTCGTTGGAGTCTCCGCCATTGAAGTTGACCGTCAACGGTGCCTGGCCCGCGGTCACA
>JAGRNR010000113.1:0-671 GCA_020440645.1 bacterium
CCTAAAGAGTTTCGTCATACCTTAACCAACTCAGCAATTATTGTGGGCGGTAGGGAGTATGTATATAACCAATTTAGTTCATTTGGAGTCGTAAATTCGCAAGAGGGATTCAAGGTGATCGTTAGTCCAAATAGAGCTTTAGGACCAGGTTTGACTTTACAGGTTGGCGGTGGTGATGTAGAAAGGATAAGAGCCATTTTGTCTCAATACCTTCCAGAGGAAGAAAAAACCGAAGATATTGTAGACAAAGCAAACAGATGGTTTAAATTTTAGATTAATTCAGTCACCCAACATGCGCCTGTAGCTCAGAGGATTAGAGCGTCTGACTACGGATCAGAAGGTCGGGGGTTCGATTCCCTCCAGGCGCGCCAGGAGAGGTGGCTGAGTGGTCGAAAGCGGCACACTGCTAACGTGTTGTATCCGCAAGGGTACCGCGGGTTCGAATCCCGCCCTCTCCGCCAAGGAAGTAGATCAGGCTAGAATGAGGTCGGTTTATTTCTAATGCTAGAATATGAATATGGATAATAATTTAGCTAAAAAGGAACTTATCAAATTAGCCAAACGAGCATATCGAAACGGGGAAGTGCCGGTAGGTGCCTTTGTGGTTAACGAGAATGATCAAATTATAGGAAGAGGTGCTAATAAAACCCATCAAACAAAAGATGGGTTGA
>JAGRNR010000114.1:0-665 GCA_020440645.1 bacterium
TTTTCGCCTTTCCCTCACGGTACTTGTTCACTATCGGTCGATTACGAGTATTTAGCCTTGGAGGATGGTCCCCCCATGTTCAGACAGGATTTCACGTGTCCCGCCCTACTTGTCGCGCACCTAGTTCCACATCTCGACTTTCTCATACGGGGCTATCACCCGCTGTGGCCGGACTTTCCAGACCGTTCTGATAGAAGAGATGCTAAAGTACGCAGGCTGATCCGATTTCGCTCGCCACTACTTTCGGAATCTCGGTTGATGTCTTTTCCTCGAGTTACTGAGATGTTTCAGTTCACCCGGTTCGCCTCGCACACCTATGTATTCAGCGTACGATACCTTTCGGTGGGTTTCCCCATTCGGAAATCTCCGGATCAAAGCTAATTTGCCAGCTCCCCGAAGCTTATCGCAGGCTATCACGTCCTTCATCGCCTGTAATCGCCAAGGCATCCACCACATGCACTTAGTCGCTTGACCCTATAACTTTGACGTCCCGAAGGACCGGGTCAATGACCGTATCGAGTATTCGCGTTATGCCATTCCACGGCTCTTTCGAGCCGGTTTGGTGACGCAATCGAGATCGCCGTGAACGCTTACGGCCTTGCGGCCTGCGCCTGCGGCGATTCTGATTCGACTCTATGAATTGTTAAAGAACGACAGCCGATCTC
>JAGRNR010000115.1:0-663 GCA_020440645.1 bacterium
CTGCTCGTCTCGTTGTTGACCCTCGTGCTCGCGATCGTGATCGCCGTACGCTTCCAGGCAGACGGCGGCTATCAGTTCACCGAAGAAACGATGTGGATCCGTCTCTTCGGTGCCCACTACGCGCTCGGAGTTGACGGCTTGGGGCTGAGCCTCGTCGTACTCACCGCGATCCTCACCCCTGTGGTCATCCTTGCCGGTTGGAATGACGGCGCCAACGGTCGCTTCGGCGAGCGAGCCTTTTTTGCCTGGCTGCTCATCCTCGAAGCGCTCTCGCTCGGCGTGTTCATGGCGACCGACGTGTTCTTGTTCTACGTCTTCTTCGAAGCCACCCTGATCCCGGTCTACTTCTTGGTCTCTGGCTTTGGCGGACCCGATCGGGTCAAGGCCGCCTTGAAGTTCTTGATCTACTCCTTGGCTGGCGGCCTCATCATGCTGGCGGGCGTGGTCGCTCTGTATTGGCAATCCGCCAAGATCACCGGCACTCCCACCTATTTGCTCAGTGACCTGGCCAATATCGACTTCGGTACTTCGGTGGGCCGCTGGATGTTTGTGGCCTTCTTCATCGCGTTTGCGATCAAGGCGCCAATGTTTCCAGTGCACACCTGGCTACCCGACACCACTGAGCAAGCCACCCCCGGCACCTCGGTGATGCTGGTCAGCGTG
>JAGRNR010000116.1:0-660 GCA_020440645.1 bacterium
ATCGCAGTGCGTGCGTCGTCGACCACGGCGCGCACGGTCGTCGCGTCCGAGTGCTCGATCGCGCCGTCGACGACGCCCTCGTCGCGCAGACGCTGCGCTGCCTCGGCCGCCACCGGCTGGGCCAGCGTGAGCTCGACCACCTCGCCGCCAAACGCCTCGCGCCGGAGCTGCTCCGGAGTGTCGCGCAGGAGCAGGCGCCCGTCCTCCAGCAGGCCGACCTCGTCGCATCGACCTGCCTCGCCGACGTACTGGGTGGTCACGACGAGCGCGACCCCTCGTCCGGCGAGCTCGCGGAAGTGCGTCCAGAACCGGTCACGGAGGATCGGGTCGATGCCGGCGGTCGGTTCGTCGAGGAACACGACGTCGGGGTCGTGAACCAGCGCGGCGGCGAGTGCGAGGCGCCGCTGCATGCCGCCCGACACCTCCGACACCCGCTTGCGCCGGTGCTCGCCGAGCTCGACCCAGTCGAGCATGGTGTCGAGGCGCTTGCGCCGCCGGAACGGAAGGCCGTACATCGACGCGTGGAAGCTGAGGTTCTCGTCGAGCGACAGGTCGGGGAACAGCGCCGGTGCTTGCGGTAGGTAGCCGAGCCGCTGCCGTTCGGACGAGGAGAGCCGGGTCGCCTCGCGGCCACGGACCCAGGCTCGACCCGAGGTCGGC
>JAGRNR010000117.1:0-657 GCA_020440645.1 bacterium
GTGTCGGCGGTCGACGTGCCCGAGTCCAGCGTGGTGGCCAGGGAGCCGTTCAGCAGGTTCAGGCCGTTGAAGCGCGTGCGCTGGGAGATGTTGTCGATCTCAGAGCGCAGGGCCACCATCTCCTCGCCGATCGCGGTGCGGTCGGAGGACGAGAGGGTGGAGTTACCCGCCTGGACGGACAGCTCGCGGACGCGCTGGAGGATCGTGTGCACCTCGTTGAGGGCACCTTCAGCGGTCTGCAGCATGGAGACGCCGTCCTGGGCGTTCCGCTGACCCTGCTGCATACCGCGGACCTGCGCGCGCATCTTCTCGCTGATCGCGAGGCCGGCGGCGTCGTCAGCCGCGCGGTTGATGCGAAGGCCCGAGGAGAGCTTCTCCAGGGTCTTGCCCATGGAGCCACTGGTGTTGCTCAGGTTTCGCTGAGCGTTCAGGGCCGCCACGTTCGTGTTGATGATCATTGCCATGTTCGTTGGCCTCCTCAGCCATGAATTCCCGGCATCCATGCCGGCATAGGCGGAGCGCCTGCGGTCCGGATCCGCTGGTTCTCCACCTGCATCATCGGCAGCACGCGGGTTCCCTTAAGGGGTAACCCTGATCCCTGACCCGAAAGTCGCGTGATCTACCCACCCGCCGAGGGGTTCCCGGGGGCTGGACGAG
>JAGRNR010000118.1:0-656 GCA_020440645.1 bacterium
CCGGCGTCGGCCAGCAGGGCCATGGAATTGGAGAGGACGCCGTAGAGCGCCTCGACGCCGACGAAGCCGGTGTTGAGCGCGATGCCTATCAGGAAAGCGCGGCCGAAATCGGCTGGCGCGTGTGAATGGCTGTGCGCGTGTCCATGGGTGGAATGGTCGTGATCGTGGTCGTGCGCGTGATCGTGCATGGGCCCTCTGAAAAGCTGGCGCCGGGCTACGCTTGAAGCGGACCGGTGGCAAGTCTATGTTTCCACCAACGCCATGGGGTGCTGCCGGTTCTCGGTGGCTGAGATGAGACCCATAGAACCTGATCCGGGTAATGCCGGCGCAGGGAAGGCTGACCGGGATAATCCCGCCTTCTTCCCCGCATCGGCATTCCCTGCACGTGGAGGAACAGCCGATGAACGTGCACGCCAAGCGTCCGTTGCGCCCGGAGACCGTCACCACCGGCCCGATCCAGGGCTCTCGCAAGGTCTATGCCGAAGTGGCGCCGGGCATCCGCGTGCCGTTCCGCGAAATCGCGCTGTCGAAGGAAAGCGGCGAGCCGCCGGTGCGCGTCTATGATCCCTCCGGCCCCTACACCGATTCCGCCTTCACGCCGGATCTTGCCGCGGGCCTGCCGCCTGCGCGCACGTGGCTGGCGCACCGGGCCAATA
>JAGRNR010000119.1:0-650 GCA_020440645.1 bacterium
GGGCGGCTCGCGGTATTCGGTCACGCACCGCACACGCATCGCAGCGCCAATGCGCGGCGCATCGGGGTGGTGTTCGGGCAGCGAAGCCAGTTGTGGTGGGACCTGCCGGTGGTGGATTCCTTCCGGCTTCACAAGCAGATCTACGGCATCGACAGCGGCAGGTTCCGTGAAAATCTCGACTACCTGACCGGTCTTCTGGAGATCGGGGACCTGATCGAGCGGCCGGTCCGTCAGCTGAGCCTCGGTCAGCGCATGCGCTGCGAACTCGTGTTGGCGCTGCTGCACGATCCCGAGATCCTGTTCCTCGACGAGCCGACGATCGGGCTGGACGTCGTGGCCAAGGACGTGGTGCGGCGGTTCCTCGCCAGGGTCAATGTCGAGCGTGAACTCACCATCATCCTGACGACGCACGACATGCAGGATATCGAGCAGCTCTGCCCGCGGCTGATCATGGTGGACGGCGGGCGCGTCCTGTTCGATGACGCGTTGTCGAAGCTCCGCACCGCGCTCGGCGTCTCGCCGCATCTGCACCTTCTATTTGCATCCGATCCGGGCGCCCTCGGCCTCGACGGCGCGGAGCTCCTGATCGATGACGGGCGACGAAAGGTCTACAGGTTGCTCGGGGCGGAGCCTTCGCTGTCAGACATCAT
>JAGRNR010000011.1:0-74258 GCA_020440645.1 bacterium
TCGTCGCCGAATGTGATGCGGTAGGTCACGGGCTCGGTTGCCCTGTCAACGTCCAGGTTGAACACGGCCTGGAATGGCGACTGGCCACGCAGCATACTCGGTTCGATGTCCAGCTGCATGCGCTCCGGCGGAGCGCTCGGATCCCAGCCGCTCCAGGCGTTGACACTGAGCCGGCCGGTCAGCTCCTCGCCGACGATGTCCGTCACCTTGTAGGAGATGATGTGCGTGTCAACGTCGGCGTATGTCGTGTAAGGGTTCGGCAGGTTGCTTTCCGAACCGTCGCTGAAGGTCCATTCGTAGCTGTAGGGGGCTGTGCCGCCGGTAACGGTGCTGGCGAAGTGCACGGTCAGCGGGCAGTCGCCATAGGGCGGATAGGCACTGATGTTGGCGGACAGCGGCTTGGGTTCGGCCTTGCTGGAACGGGCGCGCACCAGTCCGGTGCCGTAGCCGACACGGGTGTAGCGGCCGTTGTCACTGACCTTGAGCACGACGCTGTAGTCGCCGTTGTGCTTGAAGGTGTGCTGCGCATAGGGGCTGGAGTGGCTGGAGTAGTCGAAGATGCCATCGCTGTCGAAGTCCCAGTCCCACTGCACAACCTTGCCGTCGGGATCAAAGCTCTTCGTTGCGTCAAAGTACACCGTCACGTAGGGGGACTCGGCGGTCATCGCAACTTCATCTGAAGCGGCAGTCGCTTCCGGGGCGGCTTCCTCGACCACGTTGGCAGCGCTGTTCTCCTGCATCTTCTGGCGCTCTTCAGGCGTAGCCTGCGCGGCTACGGTCAGGCGCTGGCGCACCATGCTGATCGGCTCGGCGCCGGGTGGCCGACCAGCCTTGTCCGGGTCGAAATTCGGATCCACCGGAGTCTCGGGCTTCTTCTCTTCGCCTTCGGCATCCGATTCTCCTTCAGCCTTGCCGGCTTCCTCACTGACTGCCTCTTCGGCCTGGGTCTTGCTGGCCTCGTCAGGCGTGATGCCGAGCTGGCCGGGGAAGGGGTCGCGGCTGAACTCGAAGCTGGCAACCGGTTCCTGGTTGACCACGCGCGGGTCCTCGTTGGTGATGCGCAGGGCGTACAGGCCAAGATAACTGATCGGGGCCTGCACCGTGTTGGAGTGGATGAACACCTCGCTGTTAGAGAGTTCCACCCAGACACCGTTGACCTTGTGCACGATCACGATGTCCTTCTCCTCCTTGCCCTGGGGGATGTCGTCGTTGTAGTAGGCGATGGTCAGCAGCGCGTCCTTCTTCAGTTCCACGCCGCGCGGGTTGAGCTGGTAGGCGGACTCGGGGAAGACGTCGTCCTGCGGCTCATCCGGAACGGAGATCTCGAGGAAGATTGGCTCATTCACGGCACCGCGCGGCACGGTCACCTTGCAGGTGCGGTACTGCACCTCACCGCCGTCGCTGTCCACGGAGTCGCGGTGGCTGAGCACCTCCTCATGGGGACGCTCATCATACGTGCCGGCATCTGAGCGCGAACGCGGGCGCACGCCGCTACCGCTGGCACTGTTGCCCTGGCATGAAAGCAGCCCGCTGGCGCAAAACACGAGGATGGCCGCCCATACGGCCATGAGCTTGCTGTTAATGATCATCTCCGCCTTCTCGCAGGCATGCACAATTGCCCGCTGCCTGCGAGACGATCATTATAACAAGGCGGTTCACCGGAGAGGCTATCTAGGGGATGGCGGCGGACCACGTCCCCGTGGTGGTAGCCACCCCGGCGTTTCCGGTGAAGGTGAAGCCGCCCTCGGCGTAGGACACATTGTCGAAAGTGCCCCACAGCGGCCCGGCACCGAAGGTGCTGTTGTTGACCTGGCCGTTGATCACCTTGCCGCTCAGGGCGGCACTGATGGTGACCGTGATGTTGTCCCCGTTGTGGTTGATCACGCCGGTGCCTTGCAGCACGTTGTTGATCACAGTGAACGAGAATGCACCGATGCTTTCACCGTTCTCATTGGTGAAGCCGCCGTTGAAGGGGCCGGTCTCGGCGACGAACTCACTGCCGCCGCTGCAGCCGCAGCACAGCAGGATGGCCAGCATGATTGTGATGAATTGTTTCATTTCCATATTCCACGCGGTTGCCCAACCGCAATACAGGTATACGCCTATTGGGGAGATTTTACACGCAGCGAGATGAGTGCAGGCAGAAAAAAAGGGACCCCGCAATGCGGGATCCCTGATGCTTCCTGTTAGCAGGCGGATTAATCGCCGGCGCGGACGTTGTCCAGGTCAAGTTCACCAAGCACGACGATCACGTCCTCGTAGCGCTCGGTGCCATTGCGGGACACGGTCAGCTTCACGCGCTCACCAACCTCATGCTCGCTGATCATGGTGATCAGCTGGTTGGCGTCGCTGACCGGCTCACCGTTGAACTCGGTAATCACGTCGCCGGCAGCCAGGCCGGCCTTGTCAGCCGGGCCACCCTTGACGATGCCGCTGATGTAGACACCGGCATCAACTGCCAGCTCCTGGTTCGGGTTGAAGTGCAGGAACTCCTCGACGCTGGTGATGTTGGCGGAGATGCCGGGGTAGACGGCCTTGCCCTTCTCCATGATCTGGGAGATGGTGTCCTTCACTTCATCGATCGGAATCGCGAAGCCGATGCCCTCGATCGGAATGCGGCCGGTCTCGGTGTAGTCCCAGCGCGCGATCGCCTGGTTTACGCCGATCACCTCACCCTGGGCATTGAACAGCGGGCCACCGCTGTTGCCGCGGTTGATGGCGGCATCGGTCTGCAGATAGATCTGCGGCTTGCGGATGTCATAACTGCGGCCAACTTCTTCAAGCTTGCGGGTGTTGCTGGAGAGGATGCCGGCGGTGACGGTAGCAGCATGGCCGAGTGGGCTGCCGATCGCGACGACGGGCTCACCGACGCGGCTTTCACCGCTCTTGCCGAGCACGGCGGCAGGCAGGCCGGTGGCATCCACCTTGAGCACGGCGATGTCCTTGTAGTTGTCCTTGCCGATCAGCGTGGCGGGCATGCCGTCGGTGGTGGTGTCCTCACCGAGGTAGACGGTGAATTCGTTGGCATCCTCCACCACATGGGCATTGGTTACGATGTAGCCATCCTCGCGGATGATGAATCCACTGCCCTCGCCGCCGGGGATCGGATGGTCCTCGGGCATCTCGAACTCGTCGGGCAGGTTGAATCCCTGCGGAGTGAGGTGCTTGAAGCGGTCCATCATTTCGCGACCACCGTTACCCTCGCTTTCGTCGAGCTTATCCGGGTCAATCGCGGTCTTGATGCTGACCACATAGGGCAGGGACTGCTGGGCCAGGTCGGCGATCCAGTAGACGCTCTCGTGGTCCAGCGAGGAACTCTTGTTGATGGAGGCGAGCTCAGTCCTGGGCTGGGCCTTTGCGGACTCATGGAAGGTGTAGTTGTACTTCGGACGGCTGGTGTAATTGGCAATGGACAGCGCAATCACCGCCACCATCAGAATCACCGAGAAGATCCTCCAGAATCCATCCTGTGATGCGTTCTTCATTCGTGTCTCCTGAGAAGTGAGTTCAGAATTTGGTATCTGCCAATGACGCAGGCATTTTAATCCTTGTTCGCTTGCCGCGATGATTCTCTGGTCCCGGGCAGTTGAACGACACATTCCTGATACCGGCAGGCTGCTCCCTTAAGTCTATCGGCAGGGGGCACCGAACAGTTGGACAGCTGCCGCGTCAGGATTGCAACGGTGGTTTGACAAACACCGCGGGACCTTATGTAATATGCCAGACTGGCCTAGTATTCAAACGGAGCTACGATCCTGATGAGATTACCTGTGATTACCGCCCTGTGCTGCTGCATGATGATCCTCTTCAGCCAGGCGGCCCTTGCTGCCAAGCCCAGTGTGGTCACCAAGCTGGAGGGAGACGCATCCGTCGTGCGCTGCACGCCCCGCAGCAACTGGCTCGCCGCCTGGAACCAGGTCGGGAATGAGTACAAGCTGATGGTGATCAATGCGGACAATGGCGAGAAGCGCGAAATTGCCACAGCTGCCAATCCAGGTGGCATGTGCTGGATCCCCGGCAAGAACGTACTCCTGTACACATTTGCCTTCTACCAGGAAAAGCTCAAGCTCAATACGGTTACTTACAAGACCTACAACGTCGATACCAAGGAAGACAAGCGGGTCGGTGAGATGAAGGACCTGTTCGAGATGTACACGCTCGACCCGATCGCAGCCGAGGACGGTTCGAAGGCGATGCAGATGACCATCAACACGGAGTCCCTGCCCAGCTTCAACCTGTTCCTGACCGGTGTCAACCAGGTTGTGCCGCGTGTTGCTCGGGCCAATATCGGCAGTGACTACGACCTGAGCTCGGACGGTTACAGCGTGTTCTGGCACCTGCATGATGCCGACACGGGGGACTTCTACATCGCCGAATGGAGCCTTGAGGGCGGTGAGTACCGGAACCTGTACACCTTCAGCAAGGACAAGGACCCGGCGGATGACCACGCACTGTTCAAGGTGGAGAGTGCTTCCAAGCAGGCTGCCACCACGGTGTACGCCGAGGGCCGCCCGACGCTGCAGCTGTGCATCTACAACTTCGCGAACAAGGACAATCCACAGGTGCTGACCGTGGACCTGCAGCCGAACGAGGACCTGATCTATTTCGACTGGAAGGACCGCGGCAACACGATTTACGCCCTGGTCAACGACAAGAAGCAGAAGATGTTCAAGATCATCGAGATCGAGCCCTACACCAAGGCCCGTCGTGAACTGCTGTCCACCAGTGACTTCATCTCCCTGATCGACTACAGCTCAGGCAAGGACACCTACTACTACAGCGTGCTCGACAACCGCGACAGCCGCAAGGTCAGCACGCAGATCATGCGCCTGCAGGCCACGGACTGATCAGCGCACCAGCGCGGCCTCAAATGCCTCAAGCAAGGCGGTGGCTGTCCGCCGCGAGCTGAACGTGCCGCTGTAGGCAATGCCGTGGCGCCCCAGCAGTTCCCGCCAGTCAGGATCAGTGGCCAGCTTGTGCATATGGTCCGCCAGCTTGCGATGGTTTCCTGTGTCGACCATCGGCGGGGCAAACTGCAGGTCAGTGCTCAGCTGGGAGATTCGATCGCGGTCCGCATAGACTTCCTTGTGGCAAGCGATATCAGACAGCACCACCGGCACACCGATGCTCTGGGCCTCCTGCGGAGGCATGCCATAGCCCTCGTAGCGGCTTACGAACAGCAGGGCCGTGCACTGCAGCAGCCGTTCCGTGATCTCATCCTGTGACAGGTAGCCCGGCAGTTCCAGGCTGTCCTCCACGCCAAGTTCAGCGGCGATGGACTGCAGCACCGGTGTGTGCTCACTGTGCCCGCCGATGCAGACCAGCTTCGCAGCCATGCCATGCCGCTGTTTCAGCTCTGCCAGCGCCTGGATGGCCAGTTCGATGTTCTTGCGCACTTCATGGCTGGCCAGCATCAGGAACACGGGTTCTGCACCCGGACCGAGCTGGCTCTTTTCCCGGGCCGCCCGTTCGCGGATCTGCTGGGCGTGCACCCGCCAGCTCGGATCGGGGTAGTAGGGCACCACGTGGATCCGCTCCGCGGGGTAGTCGAGTAATCGTGTGATGTCGCGCTTCACTGCGGCATTGCTGACCGTGATGATGCGGGCCCTCTTCCAGCTGCGCGGCAGCATCTGCTTCCAGTAGAATCCACTTGGGCCCTGGAACTGTTCCGGGAAGATCAGCGGAATCAGGTCGTGTACATGGGCCACCACCGGAACCGGGCATTTCAGCGGGGCACCGAGGGCCGGGCTGTACAGCAGGGAGGACCGTGGCTGCAGGCGGCGAACCGCATTCGGCAAGCGCCACTGCTCCCACTTCATGCGATCCGGTACATCCACGAGCGCGGAGTTCGTTTCATTGGGTCTCAGGGGAATGATGGTGTGTTGAGCGCAATGGTCCTCAAAGGCCTTGAGCAACAGTTTCACTGACATTCCGAGTCCCGTTGGACGCGGGCCGGTGATGGCCTGGAAGTCCCATGCAACACGCACTATAGACATATTAATCAGAATTTAGTAAATGCGCTATACTCAGCCCCTATGTCCCTAGTTTTCATGCAGCTGTCCGACCTGCACCTCGGCGCACGTCTGGTCAACCTGCCGGGGGAGATTGCGGAGCAGCTGCGAAATTCGACGAGGGAAATCGTGGTCGAAGCATTCGAGGCTGCGAAGGCTGAGAAAGCAGACCTGATCCTGATGCCGGGCGACCTCTACGACCATAACGGCATCGATGCCAGCGGACAGCTGCACTTCATCTATGAACTGGCAGCATCCATGGCACCAACGCCGGTGGTGATTGCCCCGGGCAACCATGACCCTTATTCGATCGAGAGCCCCTATGCCACGATCGCCGCTCCCTCCAATGTCAGCCTGTTCACCAGCAACGAGTTCACCACGATCAGGACATCTGTCTGCCCGGTGGCGGGGCGAGCCTTTCGCAGTGGCGAATACGGCAGCATGATCGATTGGAGCTCCCTGCCTCCCGCTCCCGCCGGCCCCAGTGTGCTGATGATGCACGCCTCGGTGATGAACGCAGGAGATGGCCGGCACCGTGAAAGCGTGATGCTGCCGGTGACCACCACTGCACTTGAGCAGTCAGGCTACAGCTTCTGCTCCCTGGGCCACTACCACACCTTCCAGCGCTTCAGCCGCCAGACTGATGGTCCGGCCTACGCCGCCTATGGCGGATGTCCACAGGGCTTGGGCTGGGATGAAACCGGCGGTCGCGGATTCGTAATCGGGCGGCTCAGGGAAGTCGGTGCCGAGCTGGAATACCGGGAGTCATCACGCCATACCTGGCAGCGCCATCCGCTGCAGCTGCCGCCCTGGCAGGGTGGCGAAAGCTGGCTCAGGCTTGAGCAGCGGCTGGATGCAATTGCTGAAGTACTCGGCGACAGGGACCTGCTGAGACTGGACATCAAGGGACGCTGGCCGGCAACCGAGAAGGAAGGCCTGCGTGAGCGGATCAATGGCCTGCTAACCAAGGCCTGGTATGCGACGGACATCGACTGGGCAGCGACTGCCTTCACTCCTCCGCTTGCGCCGCGGGGAGTCAGCCCCTTGCTGGATGAATTCCTCGACACCTGTGAAAAGCACGTTGATGAATCCTCGGAAGAAGGTATCAAGGAAGCCTGGCGGCTGGCGCGCTACCTCGGCCACCGCCTGCTGAGCGGGCAGGGCCTGCCTGAGGAGCTCGTCTGATGAAGCTCGTCACGCTTGAGTCAGCGCGATTCGGCAAGCTCAGGGTGGAGGAGCCACGTCAGTTCGACCCCGGACTGAACATCATCATTGCCCCCAACCAGGCGGGCAAGACCACGCTGCTGACAATGCTGGAATGGGTGCTGTACGGTGCACCGTCCCGCGGCAGCAAGCGCAACCTGTCACTCGTCGAGCAATGGGCCCCCTGGGATGGCAGCAACCCGCAGGCCTCTATGGTGATTGCGCCTGAGCGGCGCAGCTGGCCGGCGCTGATCAGGGTACAGGTGTTCTTCGATCGCTTCAGCATATTCGTGCAGGACGTGGAGAACCTGGAGAACCTGAGCGAACGGGTCAATGTCGATTCAAACGGCGAATGGGACCTCGGCCGCCAGCTGCTCGGGCTGACACGCGGAGCCTTCCAGACCAGCGTACTCTCCCGCCAGGGCCGGATTGACGAGATCCTCAGCGAGCCGGACCTGCGCGCGATCCTGACAACTGACCTCGCCGGATTGGTTGAGGACCCGGAGAAGGCCACACTGGACCATGCGCTGCTGCAGCTTGAGAACCCGAGCTTCAGGATGCAGGGCGTGGCTGAGAGCCCGGTGCTGTTCAGCACCATCCTGCGCCGGCTGGACGAGCAGAACGCCGTTGCCAGGCTGGAGTTTGAGGGTGGCCGCGAGAAGTATGCGGAGCTGGAGAAGCTGCAGGCCCGCAAGGAGCAGGCGGAGTTCCGGCAGAACCAGGAACAGATCAAGCGGCGCAAGCTGATGAACCGCATCCGCGACATCCAGCTGGCTGGAGCCTACTGGTGCTACAAGGAGCAGACCCGCATCGAGCAGCAGCTCGAGGACTGGGAAGTGCGCCTGGCGGGCGAACCCTGGATCAAGGACTTTCCCTTCCACCTTGAACTTGAGATCGAGCGCTGGAGCACCGAATTTGCCAACATCAACGAGCAGGACAGCCGCATGCGGGAGAAACTGGCCGCTGCGGAAAATACCCTGCAGCGGATCGAGCACTCACTTGGCAGCAATGAGCACCTGCTGCCGCTGGTGGACAGGCAGCGGGACATAAACGAAATCGCCGTGCTGCTGGACTCCGCCACGGCTGATGCGGAGCAGGCAGCGCAGGAGCGGGAGCATTACGGGCAAAGCGCTGACCCGGAGACCCGCAAGCGCTTCGAGGAACTCGACAAGGGAATGCGCAAGCACCGGGCCTACATCAATACCCTGCTTGACTGGTACGAGCGCAACCACAAATACGATACCGACAAGGCTGTCACCGAGCACCGCAAGCTGGAGCTCAGCCCGATCATCCGCAAGGGAAAGGGCGGGCGACGCGAGATTGCCGTTGGCACGATGGTGGCCGCATTGCTGCTTGCCATCTTCAGCGTGGCATTGTTCGGCGCGATGGGTGAGAACGGACCGACGATCGGCTACGGCCTGGCCGTGGCGCTGTTCTTCCTCGGGATCGTGCTGTTCGTGCGCGATGTTGGCAACAAGGGCCATGCCAAGCGGGCGACAGCAGAGATGGACAAGGAGATCAAGCCGGCACTGACCCGGCTGGCGGATGAGCAGGGCAGGCTGGACCGTGACCGCCGGCACTACATCCTGGAGTTTGAACTGACGGATGAGAAGTGGGCGGAATTGATGCGTGACATCCCTGTCTACAAGGACCTGCGCTTCAGGCTGGAGAACTATGCCCTGGCGGGCCACCGTCTGGAGGATGCCCGCGAGAAGATGAGCGATTGCTGGCGAAAGCTGGGCCGCATCCTGCAGGGATTGCCAACACAGATAGAGCGTGGATGGCTGCAGGACAAGCAGGACACGCTGGCCAGCATCGAGGACCTGAAGAAGCAGCGCATGGACCAGAACGCGACCCAGCTTGACCTGCGCCGAGAGCTGGACATCAACGGCCAGCGCAGCCGCGAACTGATCCTGCGGCTCAGCGAGCTGGTGGAGCCGGTCGGGCTGAGCTTCGTGGCAACGACCTCTCCAGAAGAGGCAGTCGGACGCTTCCGCGAGATGATGCAGCATGCCCGTGAGTACCGCGGGATCCGCGACCGGCTGCGCGAGGCGGAGGGCTACCATCGCCATGCGGTGATGCCGCGTGACGAGTTCGAGCTGGAATGGAGCAGGCTGGAGCGTGAGGAGCAGCAGCGGCTGAGTTCGATCGTCAGCACTCCGGAGCAGCTTGATGAGCAGCTCAACCAACGCCGCCAGCTTGAGGAATTCCTCGGCCGCCTGAATGATGACAACGAGGAGGCGGCCCGTGAGCTCTCAGCCCTGCGTGAGCGGATCGCGTCGGAGAGCGATGTGCTGCGCAGTGTGGAGGACAGTTTCCGCCGCCTGGAGGACAGTTCCAGCCGCCTCAGCGGGCTGATCGTCTGGCAGAAGGCGATCGAGTTCTGCCGGGAGAGCTTCCGCGAGATCCGCAGCCGCCAGAGCAGCAGCCTGGCCCCGCGCATCAATGAGGAGCTGCAGCGCGTGCTGGAACGCGCCCCTGTCGAGGGAGTGATCGAGGCCCAGATCGATGCCGCACTGGAACTGCGCCTGCGCGTGCTGGATGCACCTGCAGGACTGGAGGGGCGAGCCTTGCTGGAACGCCTGTCAACCGGCGCGCGCAACCAGCTCAGCCTGGCCCTGCGCAGCGCGATCGTCAAGGCGCTGACAGGTAAGGTGAATGCACCGCTGATGTTCGATGAACCGCTCAGTGGGCTGGATGACCTGCGCAGCGTCGCCGGCCTTAACTACCTTGATACCCTGTCGGGGCACCACCAGGTGCTGCTCGCCAGCTGCCACCGGGCGCAGTATGAGTGGCTGCTTGGCCAGGCTGATGTCAGCGCCGGCATCATCGGGGTCTGACAACAGGTATGCCCGTAGCCAAGGAGAGGACTGCAGCAACATGAAACCGGTACTGACCGCAGTGGAGATGGGCCAGCTCGACAAGTTCACGATTGAATCGCACGGGCTGGACGGCAAGATCCTGATGAGCAACGCGGCACGCAGCGTGCTGGACCAGATCCGGCAGCGCTGGCCGAACGTGCGGCGCCCGGTGATCTTCGCCGGCACCGGCAACAACGGCGGCGACGGCATGGCGCTGGCCTACTACGCCCAGCAGGCGGGCATGAATCCACTCCTGCTGCTCTGCCATCCGCAGATCACCGACCCGCCGACGCTGTCAATGGATGCGACCTACTTCTACCGCATCGCCCAGCGGGCCTACGTCAGCATGGACTTCCTTACGAAGCCGGTGCTTATCCCTGAGATCCTTGGCAACCACAACTGTGACCTGATCGTGGATTCGATCTTCGGCACTGGACTGGCCGGACAGCTTGACAACTACTACGTGAACATCATCGACCGGATGAACATCTCCAGCGCCCCGATCCTGGCAATCGACTGCCCGAGCGGGCTGGATTCCACAACCGGGGAAGTGATCAGCCGCAGTGTGCAGGCTGATCTCACGGTGACAATGGGCTATGCCAAGCGCGGCTTCTACCATCCGGGTGCGGTGCGCTATGTCGGCGACCTGCAGGTGGCGGACCTTGGCTTTGCCAGCATCTCCGAGGCGGGCATCGCCCCGGCCAGCCATGCCTGGCAGGAAGCACTGTGGGAGCCGCTCAGGACCTGGCGCAGTGCTGACACCCACAAGGGCGATTACGGCAGGCTGCTGATCGTGGCCGGCAGCCGCAAGTACCCCGGTGCGCCACGGCTGGCTGCCAACGCGGCCCTGCGCGGTGGCGTGGGCCTGGTGCGTCTGGTCGTGCCTGAGGACATCTACGCCGTATGCTGTGACAACCCGGCGCTGATGGTCAGCGCGCATCCGACGGATGGCAGAGGCGGTTTCGCATCCGAGCCTGATGCTGAGCTGCTGGAGCACATGGAATGGGCTGATGCACTGGTGATCGGGCCCGGGTTGAGTGACGCCCCGCACGGACTGCAGCTGGCCGGCGCGCTGCTGGAGAAGCGCAACTTCCCGGTGGTGGTGGATGCGGACGCCCTGCGTGCCCTGCCGGAAAACCCCAAGCCCGGCGGCTGGCCGATGGTGCTTACGCCACATATCGGAGAGCTGGCACGCCTGGCCGGGCAGATACCGGATGAGACCTGGGACAACCTGTTCCAGGTGGCAACGGAGCTGAGCTTCCGGCTGCATGCGCTGGTGCTCGCCAAGAGCAACCAGTGCCTGCTGACGACGCCTGAAGGCGCGTTGATCTTCCCGCACAAGGGGCATCCCGCACTGGCAACGGGTGGCACAGGTGACGTGCTGGCCGGCATGATCGGTGCACTGCTGGCGCGCTACCATGCTATGGTGCGCAGCCCGGAACTGCGCTTCGAGACGACGGCAAGCACACGGCGCCTGACCGTGGCGGAAATCACCGTCAGTGCCGTCAACTGGCATGCGCTGGCGGCCCGGCTGGCGGTGGCCCAGCTCGGTGAGGACGGACTTACAAGCACGGACCTGATCGGCTTCCTGCCGCAGGCCCTGCGCATACTGTGTGAGAAGGCTGACGGCCAGCGCGGCGATGCCGGCCGGCCTGCCTGACATCAACACCTGGAAAACTGAGGACTGCAGAGATGGCAATCAAGGTTAACTACAATCCCGCCTGGCTGAGCTGGGTGGCCAGCACGACGACCTGCCTGCGTTACCACGGCATGGACGTGGACGAGGTGGACGTGGCTGGGCATTCCGGCTATGCCTTCCGCATGGTGGTGGCGCGTGATGTCTGCCCGAGCGGGCCGACGGTATTCGACTGGAACGAGCTGAACCAGGGGATCACCTGCCTCGGGCGCAGCGTGCGCACGGAACTTGGCATGTACTGGGGGGAAGCGGATTCTGACAAGGCTGCGCTGGACAAGGCACGTCGCGACCTGCTGGAATTCGTGCGCTACGAGACGAAGGAAGGTAATCCGGTGGTGATCTGGGGCACCTATGTGCCGGAGTTCGGTGTTGCCACCGGCGTGGAGGATGACAAGTACATCTGCAGCACCTTCCGCGAAATGACCGGTGAGGAACAGCATCCGCTGGCACATGATGAGCTGCATGATGTGGGCATCGTTTACGGCCTGAGCTTTCCGCATGCCCTGCATTCCGACCAGGCGCGGGCGGACGCTGAGGCTCTCAGGCGCGCGGCTCGGCTGCTCAACCAGCCGGACCTGCAGGGCCAGTACCGCACGGGCCGCGGAGCATATGACAACTGGATTGAGGCCCTGCTGAACTACAAAATCAACGCATTTGGCAATGCCTACAACGCCAGCTGCTGGGCTGAGCAGAAGCAGTTCGCGCGTGACTTCCTCTACAGGCTTGCGGAGCGCATGCCTGCCGCCCGTGGCAGCCTGGAGGAGGCGGCCGGACTGTTCGGCGAGTGCAATACGCACATGCAGCAGTTCGCCGAGCTGTTCGCCTTCCCGGCCGGGGAGGCTGTGGAGCAGGAGGAAAGCCGCACGGAAGGCGTGCGCCTGCTGGAACTGGCCCAGGAACTGGAGGAGCGCGCGGCCCTGGCCGTGGCGCATGCGGCCCGGGAATACGAACAGGCTTCACTGGCAGCGCAGGAGGAAGCGGCGGCGGACTGAGCCCCGCGCCTATAATCAGTCCGTGACTGACCTGCCCGGATCATTCAGCGAGTTCAGCTACACCCCGAAGCTGGCCGGAATTGACGACATCGGTTCCAGCCTGATCACGCTCGAATTCTTCCTCAACCGCTTCCGTTCGAACCTGCGCATCCTCAGTGACTGGCTGGCGCCGGCCGGCATCATCTTCGTGGTCAAGGCCAATGCCTACGGCTTCGGCATCGAGGGCCTGCTGCCGATCATCTCGGAGTTCGAGCAGGTGATGCTGGGCGTTGCCACCCCGGATGAGGCGCTGGAGATCCGTGCTCTGGGATACAGCGGACGGATCCTGCTGATGGGCTACACCCATCCGCGCTGCTACTACGAGATCAAGCATTCCGACTGCGAGCTGTCAGCCTACCGGCCGGAGAACATCCCGCTGATCGCCGAGGCCTGGCGCGACATCGGCCGCCCGCTGAAGCTGCATGTCAAGCTGGACACCGGCATGACGCGGCTGGGGGTGCGGCTCAGTGAGCTGCGTTCCTTCCTCGGGCTGATCGCGCAGTATGACAACATCTCGGTGGCCGGCCTGTTCACGCACCTCGTCAGCAGTGAGCAGCCACAGCTGCCGGTCAACCGCCGGCAGGCGGAGCAGTTCGCCGAAGCGGTCCGGATCTGCGAGGACTTCCTCGGCTACCGCCCGCAGTGCCACATTGCCAACAGCGAAGCCACGGTCAACCTGCCGCAGCTGCACTATGACAGCGTGCGCCTCGGACAGCTGGCCTACGGCATCCGCATGTCGGATGCCGGCATCGCACCGGAAGGGCTGCAGCAGTGCTTCCGGCTGTCCAGCGAGGTGGTGGACATCCATCGCATCGGGGCCGGGGAGGGTGTGAGCTACACCCACAGCTTCGTCAGCTCGAAGCCGACCACGATCGTGACATTCCCATACGGCTATGCCGACGGGATGTGGCGCCAGCTTGGCAATCTCGCGCAGGTGATCATCGGTGGAAAGCGTTGCCGGGTCGTGGGCAATGTAACGATGGACTACATGATGGCGGATGTCGGCGAGATGGACGTGCAGCTCGGGGAGCGGGTGACGATCATCGGCGAGGCCAGCAGCCAGCGCATTGGCATTGAGGAAGTGGCGCGCATGCTGGACACCGTGCCGTATGAAATCTGCTGCCGCTGGGGACGGCGGGTCAGGCGGGTCTACCTCGGGGACTGATCAGTCCAGCCCAAGGAAGCCGTGGTAGACGAACTCGGCCGGGCCGGTCATCTGCACATCCTTGCCTTCGCCGGGCCAGTTGATGATGAGCTTGCCACCGTTGAGCTTGACCGTCACATCTGAGCCGGGACGGCTGTGACCGTTCAGCACTGCTGCCACGACGGTCGCGCAGGCGCCCGTGCCACAGGCCCAGGTCTCGCCCACGCCGCGTTCCCAGACGCGCATGCGCAGGTTCTCGGGGGCCAGCACCTGCACGAACTCCACGTTCACACCTTCCGGGAAGACTGCATGCCGCTCCACCCGCGGGCCGATGCCGAGCACGAGCTGGTCGGTGATGCTGTCAACGAAGCTGACGGCATGCGGGTTGCCCATGTTGACGGCAGTGAGTGACAGGACCGTGCCGTCCACCGCCAGTTCGGTGGCCAGCACGGGCTCGCCGACCGGCTTGAGCGTGGTCGGGATGCTGGCCGCCTTCAGGCCCGGCACACCCATCCCGACGGTGATGCTGTCCACTTTGCCCGCCAGCCTGGACAGGCTGATCGGCAGCACGCCATTGCCGGTCATCACCTTGATGTGGCTGCGGTTGTCTCCCAGCTCATCCCCGACGAACTTGCCCACGCAGCGGATGCCGTTGCCGCACATTTCGGCGCGGCTGCCGTCGGCATTCACATAGCGCATCTCGTAGTCGGCCCCCGGATGGCGGCCGATCGCGATCAGTCCGTCAGCGCCGACGCCGAAACGCCGCGGGCAGTAGCGCCGCGCGAGCTGCGAGAGTTCATCCCAGCTGAAGCGGTCCTGTTCATCGTCGAACACGATGAAGTCATTGCCGCAGCCATGCATCTTGTGGAACCTGAGAGCCTGCACGGCAATATAGTATCCCGTACCCGCGGTCTTTCACCTGCCGGTGAAACCCGGGTCCGGCTCCAGCCGTATACCCCTGTCATCCTGACTGGGAAGTAAAATGGTTAACATGGCAGACAAGAGTGAACTCGTCCCGAAGCTGATCGACGCCCCTGACTGGGCGGATGACATGGCGCGCAAGTATGCATCAAGCGCCCTGTCCCAGTTCATCCTGCACGGAAATGTGCTCGACCTGGTGGAATACACGCAGGAGGGCCAGCGCCGCTTCCTGCCGCTGGTGGACTTCCTGACGGACGTGTTCTTCGCCCAGCGCAGCCTGGTGATCACCTACGACCTCTCAAGCGGCATCCAGTGCCCGCAGAAGGAGATGCGGGCCGCGATGCTGAAGAGCGTGCGTGCGCTGGACACCATCCGCGGCACGGACTATGCCGACCGCGGCCTGCCGAAGGACCCGCTGAAGGCGGTGGAGCTGATCAAGCGCGTGATCCGTGGCCGGCTGGCATCCGCCAAACCCTCGGACAAGCGCATCGCCGTTATCGTGAAGTACGCCGAGACCGTGTTCACGGAGAGCGAGGCCGGCGGCGGCAGTGTGCCGGACCGGGCGACGAGCATCGCGCTGGCCGAGCTGGCGAGTGATCCCGACGTGCTGATGAACGATGTGACCCTCGTGCTGATCACTGAGAGCGTGCTGGCACTCAACAAGCGCGTACAGGCCCTGCCGAGCGGGGCCACGATCCAGATCCCGCTGCCGGATGAGGACACCCGCGAGCATTACATCGAGCGTGTCAACGGCCGCGCCGAGCTGGGCATTTCCGATGAGCTGGTGAAGGTGCTGAAGAAGCACACCAGCGGCCTGACGTTGATGCAGATCCGCAGCCTGCTGCAGGAGGCCAAGCTTGGCAACGTGGACTTCGGCAAGCCGGACTACATCTACAAGCGCAAGCGTGAGATGATCGAGACGGAATGCCGTGGCCTGCTGGAGTTCATCGAGCCCAAGTACAACCTTTCAATGGTGGCCGTGCATGACCGTGCCGTGGATGAGCTGAAGCGCGACAGCAAGCTCGTGCTGGCCGGGCACCTCGATGCCGTGCCGATGGGCTACCTGATCACGGGGCCGGCCGGAGCGGGCAAGAGCTTCCTGATCAAGAGCTTCGCAGGCGAGATCGGCATCCCCTGCGTGGAACTGAAGAACTTCCGCGACAAGTGGGTCGGTGCCACGGAGCAGAACCTCGAGAAGATCATCAACGTGCTCAGCGGGCTGGCCCCGGTGGCCTGCATCATTGACGAGGCGGATGCCTACATGGGCACCCGCGAGGGTGGTGGCGACAGCGGGGTATCGAGCCGCGTGTTCAGCCGCCTGACGAGCTTCATGGGTGACACCGCCAACCGCGGTAAGATCCTCTGGTTCCTGATCACCAACCGCCCGGACCTGCTGGCAATCGATCTCAAGCGCCAGGGCCGCGCCGAGAAGCACATCCCGCTCTTCCCGCCGGATGAGGAGAAGCACTACGAGGACCTGTTCAAGGTGTTCAGGAAGAAGCTTGGCATCAAGACGGAGTTTGACAACCTGTTCGGTGCTCCGCCGGAGGGTGCCGCGCTCAAGCTCAGCGATGTCAACAGCCACAGTGGTGCCGACCTGGAGGCGCTGCTGGTACGCGCCAAGGGCATAGCACTGCTGGAGGGACGCGAGGTGCTGCAGATTGACGACCTCGTGAGCTGCCTGGCGGACTACATGTCGCCGGTCTACCCGCAGCAGGTGGAGTACCAGATCCTGCAGGCGGTGGCTGAAAGCACATCACGCAGCCTGATCCCGGAGAAGTGGCAGATCGAGCCGATGGAGCTGAGCCATCGCATCGAGCGGCTGAAGCCGTACGTGTAGGTCGAGGACATAGGAGCTGGGGAGTAGGTGGCAGCGGATGTGCGCTGCTGACCTGACAAGTGTGAAGCTTTAGCTGGCAAGTTATAATCAGGCATGGCTCGCGTTCTCAATCTGACAGCATGGGTGATTCGCGAAGGCGATGAGTACGTCTCCATCTGCCCGGAGCTCGATGTATCCAGTTGCGGCAGTACGGCTGAAGAAGCCAGGCGAATGCTGAATGAAGCACTTGAGGGCTTCCTTGAGATCGCCAGCGACGAAGAGATAGAAAGAAGATTGGCAAACCCGGTAGGTTTCTCCGAGCTGGTTACAATCCAGTGATTTTCGGAGGTGCGGCACTTGCTTCCGCACGATAATGGCAACTGACAACAAACCAGACAAACCTGATCATCATTTGAGGAGATAACAGATTTGTTCCGTGCAAACCTGCAACTGGTGAATAACTCGGTTCTCGTCATTTCTGTCGACAAAATCACGAACTTTAACCCCGATTCATTTTGTCTGCCGTTGTTCTTCCTTGCGGAAATTCCCAATATCGGAACTGTTCAGTGTCGGGCTGATGTTGTAAGTGAAGACTGGATGAAGCGGAAGTTCCTGGATGATGATGGAACTACTATCTGCTCTGCGCATGGATTCATCGTTGCCCGGAGGTTTGATGAGCAGCAGATTCTTGAATATATTGGCAGTATTTTCCGAATCGGTGCTCGTACTCCAGATTTACTGCTTGCTCATCTGATGCAGCATTTTGTTGTGGAGTAGGATTGAAAAATGCAGGACGGCTGACAACAATCATGAGATGATTGTGCTACAACCACTCGATGGCGTGATCGCACCTCCAAAACGAGCGCGATTTCATCTCGCATCCAATGGTCCGGCTTCACCGGACCTCCTAGCCCTCTTCCTCTTCCGCCAGCACGCAGTCCACGCTGAAGGGGTAGCCCTCCAGGTAGGCTTCCGTCTCCGGGCCCTTGCCGCTGTGGATCGTGATCGCCTGTGAGTTGGTCGTGGCCAGCAGGTCGCCCTTGACAGCCGCGATGTCCGCCTCAGCCAGCGGCTTCTCCGCATCTCCACAGTTGTACACTCGCAGTTCGGCGACCAGCTTCTTCATGGACACATTCTGCTGGCTCTTCCACTTGCGCACGCTGTCAATCAGGCGGCTCATGGCGATTGTCTGGGCATTGCTGTTGTCATCCGCTCCACTGGCAATGCCGGTCATGCGCGGCCAGCCCTCCTCATGGATGCTGCGCTTCTCACTGAACTGGGCGAAGTACCAGCTCCAGCACTCCTCGGTGATGTGCGGGATGATTGGGGCGAACATGCGGATCACACTGGACAGTGCGATGAACAATGTGGCCTGCGCGCTCGTGCGCATGGCATCGGCGTCAAGGTCAGCATGCGCACCCGTTGCCAGCCCATCCTTGTAGAGGCGGCCCTTGGTGAACTCCAGGTAGTTGTCGCACAGGTCGGCCCAGAAGAATGACTCCGCTGCCTGCTTGGCATCGCCGAACTCGAAGCGCTCATTGGCCTTCGTGGCCTGCTCGATCGTCGCATCGAGGCGGTGCAGCAACCAGATGTCCGTCGGGTAGCTGACCATTGCCAATAGTTCCGCCATGTCCACGCTGCCATCCTTCATTGGCGGCTCGAACTCGCCGATCAGGTGCCTGAGCGCAAACTTGGTGGCGTTGAACAGCTTGTTGATCAGCTTGCGGCCCTCGCCAAGGCTCTTCTCGTCGTAGATAGTGTCCGTGCCGAGCTTCGGACTGCCGGACCAGTAGCGCAGGTTGTCAGCGGTGTACTGCTCCACCATCTGTGCAGGGGAAACGCCGTGCCCCTTGCTCTTGGAAATCTTGCCGCGGTTGGCATCCTGTGCATGCCCGCTGATCACGATGTCGCGCCAGGGGATCTCACCGAAGTGGAAGTAAGCCTTGGCAATAGTGTAGAAGGCCCAGGTGCGGATGATGTCATGCGCCTGCGGCCGCAGGTCGAAGGGGAACAGCTGGTTATGCTTGGCGTTGTCAGCCACGCTCTTCGAGAAGTCGTATTCCGTATTGAGAAGAGGGGTCACCGAGCTCGTGGCCCAGGTGTCCATCACGTCCGTGTCCGGCGTGAACTCGCCGACCGCATGCGGCTTGTCCACGAGAGGGTTGACAGGCAGGCTGGCATGCTCCGCAATCACGATGTTGCCATCACTGTCATACCAGACCGGGAAGGGCACGCCGTTGTAGCGCTGGCGGCTGATGCACCAGTCGGCGTTCAGGTTCTCCACCCAGTTCTCGAAGCGCTTGAACATGTGCGGCGGATGCCAGTTGACCTTGCGGCCCTGCTCAACCAGCTGGGTCTTGTGCTCCAGTAGGTTGACATACCACTGCTGGGTCACGAGGATCTCGATCGGCACGCCGCCGCGCTCGGAATGGCGCACCACGTGCACGATATCCTTCACGTTGCCAAGTAGGCCCGCTTCCTGCAGCAACTCGACTATCTTCGTGCGGGCCTGCTTGACCTTCAGTCCCGCAAGCTCGCCCGCAAGTTCACTGGCGCGGGCTGCATGGCGGCTGGGCCAGTGCATTGCCAGCGAAGCGCGGCGGTCAGTGTCATATGTGTCACCGGGATGCAGGTGGCAATCCACATCAGCAGCATCGCGGTAGCGCGGGATGAAGTCGACGATCCGCCCGTCCTCGCCGATGATCACACGAGTTGGCAGGGCGAACAGTTCCCAGTGCTCCACGTCGTCCTGGTCGCCGAAGGTGCAGCACATCAGGATGCCTGTGCCCTTCTCCGGGTCGGCCTTCTCGCTTGGCAGCACCGGCACTTCCACCCCGAACAGCGGGGTGACGGCCTTCTTGCCGAAAAGATGTTTGTAGCGCTCATCCTCCGGATGGGCCAGTACCGCCACGCAGGCCGGGATCAGCTCCGGGCGGGTGGTGGCAATCGTCACGGGGATCAACTCACCGTCGTTGTCAATCTGGAAGGTGATGTCGTGGAAGTGCCCCGGCACTTCCCGGTCCTCGATCTCCGCCTGCGCAATCGCGGTCTGGTCGGCCCAGCACCACTGCGTCGGTGCCTCGCGGCGGTAGACGATGCCCTTGTTGTAAAGGTCGATGAAGCTCGCCTGTGAAATGGCGCGGCTCTTCTCGCTGATCGTGGTGTAGAACTCGTTCCAGTCGCAGGAAAGCGCCAGGCTCTGCCACAGCGCGATGAACTCCTGCTCCGCCGCTTCCACGATCGGCTTGCATTCCTCGATGAACTTCTCGCGGCCGACCTCATGGGCACGGATGCCCTTCTCACGCTCCACGAGGCGCTCGGTGGGCAGGCCGTTGTCGTCGAAGCCGAATGGGTAGAAGATGTGCCGGCCCTTCATGCGCTGGTAGCGCACGTTCATGTCCGTCTGGGTGTAGCTGTAGACGTGGCCGATGTGGAGCGCGCCGGATACCGTCGGCGGCGGGGTGTCCACGCTGAAGATATCCTCGCGGGACTTCGTCCGGTCGAAGCGGTAGACGCCGCAGTCCATCCAGTACTGCTGCCAGAACTTCTCGCGCTCAAGCCCGCCGTAGTTCTTCGGCAGCTCGTTTATGTCTCCAATCGGCTTGGGGTAATCCATTTAATGTTCCTCGTGGAAAAAACAGCCTACTAGTATAACGAGCGGCGCTATCATTGCTGCATGCTCAACCCGTGTGACCTGCCCGTGCATGCCGTCGAAGTGGACGGCGTGCTGATCAGCACTGACCGCAGCCTGCTGGACCTGCAGGTGGTGCGCGACTTCCTCGATGCCTCATATTGGGCAGAGGGAATCACGTTGGAGCAAGTTGAACGGCAGGTCGGGGCCTCACTGCCCTTCGGGCTGTACCTCGAGGGGCGGATGATCGGATTCTGCCGCGTGATCACGGACTGCACCCGCTGGGCGATGCTCTGCGACGTACTGGTGCTTGATGAGTTCCAGGGCCGGGGCTACGGCCGCAGGCTCGTGCGGACGGCGATGGATCATCCGGAACTGCGCGACGTGAACCGCTGGCTGCTGGCCACGAAGGATGCACACGGGGTGTACGCACCCTGCGGCTATGAACCGCTGGGCAAGCCTGAAATGTGGATGGAACGCAAGCTGCCAAAGGACGGACGCCGCTGGCGCTGAGTTACAGCTCGAACTCGAAGCGCTCGATGCCCTGCGACTCATGCACCAGGCCGTTGTCAACCAGTACCCGGTAGCCCGGCCTGCTGGTGCCCTCTCGGTCACGGTTCCACTGCACCTCGATCTCACGCCCGGCCACCAGGCAGTTTGACAGGATGAAGCTGTCCAAGCCGAAGGGGAAGGGGTCGAATAGGATGCTGCGCCGTACATTTGCGCTGTCACGCTGCTCCTGCACGCGCACACCGGCGACATAGCGCAGCAGCAGGTCCGCCACCCAGGAGTGCATGTAGTCATCCACACCGCGGTATTCACAGGCGCTGCCATTGTACGGATGGTAATGCTCGTAGCAGTTCGGGCGACTGAGGTCCTTGCCAGCCCCGGCAGCGTCGCCATTCTCGAAGTGCATCATTTCGATGTAGCGGCGCAGGAAGCCGGCCAGCTTCGGCCGGTAGCTGTCGCCATCCAGCGCGGACAACCGCTCCAGCACTTCGCAGACATGGCTGTTGACCATCGGCCAGACCCGCCCGTTCCAGGGGCAGTTGGCCCGCTCGCCGCGCCAGGCCGGGTCAGCGCTGAAGTAGGGGTCATCCACCGGCACGGTTGCCAGCGGCCATTCCGTCCAGAAGCCGGCCGGGTCAGTCAGGCGCTCGCCGATGCGCAATGCGCGTTCGCGGCCGGCCAGCCCGAACAGGGCGGGGTAACTGCCGACGGAGACAATGTAGTTGCTGCGTTCCTTCTTCTGCGCGCTGTAGTCCATGTACCAGCCGCGCTCGTCATCCCACATGTAGGCATTCACTGCAGCATGGATATGGGCCTGCAGTTCACTCAGTTCCTTGATGTCGGCAGCCTTCTGCTGCTGCCACGCAAGTTCGAGCAGTTCGCCGACCAGGCTGTAGACATAGCTCGACACGTCCACGCCCTTCAGGCGCAGCTTGTGGTCCCAGCCATAGCTGTCCGCGTTGTCATCGGCGAAGAAGTAGCGGCTGGTGAACTCCTGGCCGGTTTCGTACTGGTCACGGATATCGTAGAGGTCCATCCCCTCGCGGTCGCGGTCCTTCTGGTAGAAGCCTAGGAGGCGCCTGAGCGGGTCGTACACCTTGGACGTGTATGCATCGTCTGGATGGTGCAGGCGTGTCAGCTTGAGCGCACGTCCCACGTCGGTGTGGTAGAAGGCATTCTTGTTGACATGCCGCGCGTAGATATGCGCCGGGAAGTGGCCACTCTTGGTCTGGTGGGCGATGTGGTTGTCAAGGCAGCCGCGGGCGAGGGCCGGGTCACGCAGCCAGCGGGCCTCGAACATGTGGCACATCAGGCTGTAGGTGATCACGCCGCGGAAGTAGGCCAGGCCCTCGGTCACCGCCGGGGCCACGTAGTTGGCAGCGGCGGGCACTGCATTCAGGCGCAGGCCGTACCAGCGGTACCAGTAGTAACGCGTGAGCATCGGATCGCTGCACTCGAAATGCGGCACCAGCGAAAGGAACTCCCGCCATGCGCTGTCCGGCTGTTCAGTGCCGGATGGCAGTGGCGCGGCGTGACCGGCTTCATTGACGGCGATGTCAATCCCGAGACTGAACGGGTCAGGACCGGAGGCTTTCCAGTGCATGCCGGCATACACCACGTTGCCAAGCACGTTGCTGCCCTTCACGATACCGCTGAGGCTTCCGTTGGATGCGAGGCTGTCCCACAGCGGACTGAAGCGCAGTTGCGGCAGCAGCTTCGCGCCATGTGAGGGCGTGACCTGCAGGCTGTCCGGAGGATGGCTCGTATGCATTGCCAGCTTGAGCTGCACGGGTTCGTCGCCGCGGCCATGTGCACGCGATGCAAAGGACTGCCGCCAGCTCAGGCTGCCATCGGCGGCCCAGAAGTCGCTCAGGGTCAGGCGTTCGTTGACCCGCGGCCGCTCACGCATCGTCCAGGCGACGACATGCACATTGCCAGCCGCAGAACCGTCATCACGCGTAAGCTCTATCTCGCAGTGCAGCCGGCTGTCCGCGCCGATGCTGCGCCGTTCGATCAGCTGTATCCCGCCGTCGGTCCAGTCACTGATGCCGCTGGCAGTGCCTAGCCTGTAGGTCGCCGTGATTGCAGCCGGGGTCCACTGCCAGTCCTGCAGTTGCGGAACCAGTTCCGCCAGCCTGCGCTGTGTGCCTACCTGCTCCTCCAGCACGAAGCTGAAGCACAGCAGGTTTGGCACGGCTGTGTCACCCCAGTGGCACTCGTCCCAGAAACCCGGCACATGCAGGTGCTGCGGGAATGGCGGGGCGTAAAGCAGCATCCCGCCATTGCCGAGGTACCACTTGTCCCCTCGGGCCAGCAGTTCATTGAAGCGTTCCAGTTGCATCATCCCAACTTTAATGTACGCAGGACTCCGATCGTGTATTGCAGCATCAGGCACCGGGCAACTTTCACTACAAGAATTCTGCCATTAGCGCCTCATTTGTTCCACAGAGCCTGCGGCGTTATAATCAGGAAAAATCCCTACCAATTACACAGTTCAACCTCATCATCTGGAGAAGGTTCTGTGACCGGCTGGACCGCACGATTCCCCGGCATCTCCGCCGGGATACTTTTTGCTGGCGTGCTCGCCGCCATTCCAGGCTGCGGGACGACACAGCATGGCAACTCCCCTGCCGTTGACACTAATCGAGGCACTGCAAACTCACTCAGTCTTTCTGAGGCGATCGGGCAGACTGATGCACTGGCTGTCCCTGAAGGAGTGGACCAGGCCGTATTCCAGCAGCTGCAGGACGAGCTTGTGCGTGTGATGCAGGAGCAGGGGCAGGACCGCTTTGTCTCGGAGGCACCGCATAGCCAGTTCAGTGCCGTCAGTGACCTGGCAATCCGGCACAACGCGGATGGCAGTGCTGACCTTGACTGGTCCTATCGCAACCAGGGAGATGGTGACCTTAACAGTGAGGTGAACATCGCGGATCTCACACCAATCGGCGTACACCTCAAGCGCAGGTTTGGCAGTCCTGAATGGCCCAGGGCCAGGAACACGGACAATGACCTGAATACTGAGGTCAATATATCGGATGTCACTCCGATAGGTGTGTATCTTCTCAATACCGTTTCAGGATACTGGCTGCAGCTTGCCGAGTCTGAACAGGGACCCTGGCAGAATGTAGTGCAGACGCCATTTTCCTCCAGTGCCATCAGTAGTGAGACTTTCCGGCGTGAATTCAGCTTTCACATCGACATGCCTGTGGATGGCAACTACTATCGCGTTTCGCCATACCATGGCGGCGACATAGGCATCCCCAGCAATCACGTCAAGGTCGATTCCTTCGTCCTTCCCGGCAAGCCGGAAAATGGCATTGCAACCCAGGGAACGATCAAGGATGCAGTCGATCTGGCCTGGGATGCAGTGGCGGATGTGCAGTTCTATGAGATCCAGCGCCGCACAGGTGAACTCGGGGCGTATGAGTTCCTTTCGGATACACCTGACAGCACAACCACGTTCACAGATGACAACGTGGCGGAAGGAGAACATTACAGCTACATCGTACGTGGATGGAAGGACTACAAGAAGACGGATTTCTCCGACCAGTTCGAGGGCTGGCCCATGGAGACTCCGCTTGCCCCGGAAAAACTGGTGGCATCAGATGGCACGAGTGCTGATTCCATCAGCCTGCAATGGGAGGCGGTTGGCAATGCGGATGAGTATGTCCTGTACCACGCCCTTGAGGAGACAGGGACATTCTCAGAAATCGCACGCACCAGCCAGCTTGAGTATGTTGACAGCGCAGCTGTTGCCGCCATGCAGAACTGGTATTACGTAACCGCAGTCAATCAGGCAGGTGAATCGGCCCCGAGCAACACCGACAGTGGCTACATGCTGGGTGCCTTGCCCTATGTTGAATCGGTATCCCCGCTGTATGGCTTCAAGGGCACAGCAGTCCAGATGGCTGCCGTGACTGCCGGACCTGCGGTACTGGGCTGGAGCTGGGATTTCGGCGGTGCGGCATCCCCGGCAGGCAGTTCCGAGCAGTCACCACTGATCACGCTTGGTGAGCCGGGTACCTACAGCTGCAGCCTGACCCTGCAAGGCAGCTTCGACAGCACGCAGTACAACTTCGAGTTTGAAGTACAGGGCTACGAATGGTCACACCACCTTGGCTCCCCTGACCCGGACACGCCATACAACATAGCAGCTGACAGCGCCGGGAATGTCTACATCATCGGCCGGGTGGCAGCGGGGCCCTTTGTTGCCAAGCTTGACCGGGGCGGGAAACTGATGTGGGCAAAGCACTTCTACACATCGCTTGATTCACAGTGGATTTCAGGTTCGGTCACAGGCGACGGAGATGTTTACGTGGCAACAGCGCTTGCCAGGGGTTACAACGATGCACCGTCAAGTACGGGTGTGCTGAACTTCAAGATTGACACGAATGGTGTATTGCAGTTCGCGCTTAACTTCGATGACGGTGATCCCGAGCTCCTGTGCCACCATCCAAGGACCGCGGTTGGGGCTGATGGCAGGTTCTGCGTTGCCTTCAGTTCTGCCAACGCTTCCTATGGCGATGTGCACCTGGTTACATATGTACTCTCTGCCAGCGGAAACATGGAATGGCTGGGATATTACGAGACACCAGCAGAATTCGTGCACGGCCGCTCCGTGGTGGATGCGGTGTTGCTTGACGGGTCCGGGAATGTCTATCTGACTGGAGATGAAGCCCACGTGGCAAAACTGGATCCAGTCGGCGATGTGTTGTGGTGCAAGGGCTGGGGAGACACCTCACAGGCACCGCACGAACACGGTTACTGCGTGAGGGTTGACATCTCCGGGAACGTGTATCTGTCAGGCGGTGCCGATTATTCGGAGGAACTTGGATATCAGCCCTTCCTTATCAAGTTCGATCCCGGCGGAAACATACTCTGGCAACGGTCCTTCAGCACGGGGCCGGAACAGATCACCAATGGAACAATCAGGTTCCAGCTGGATTCAAGTGGCAATGCCTATTGCCTGAATCCGCAGAAGGATGACAAGGACATTCCATCCTGCTTCTACATCGTTGATCCTGCCGGGTCACTGACAGGTGCCTGGTCATACACCGGGACCATCTTCAACAACAAGCTGGTTGACATCGGTTACCTGGATGGCCGGATCCAGCTGATAGGTGAGACGCAGGAATTCAACGGGACCTGGCAAACCGCCTCCATGTCCATCCTGGAGCACAGCAAGGTGCTCGATGACCGTACCCTTACCCGCGTGGCGGAAGCAGGTTCGCTTGTGGACATTTCCATCGGTTCCAACCTGATTGACTATGTGGGAGAAATTGATGTGCCCGCTGGCCATTACGACCTGATCATGATCAGCAAGGAAATCAGCAGCCTGCCCCAGTAGGGTCTGAAGCTGGAACCTGCCGGGATCGCCGCTGTTGCAGCCGCATCCCTGCAGCATGTACTGGAGAGGAACCCCGGCTGACAGTCTCATTTGTTACCAGCTGTTTCCGGAATGTACTGCATGTCAGCCCGCATCCAGACTGCAAAACTTGCATATTGAGACACGCCGCCTTATACTCAGTTAAAGCCCCCGTGAAATTCGCATCGAAATCACATCAACTGGAGTAGGACACGTGACTGGTTGGACTGGGAAACTGCCCGGCATTCTTGCCGGGATGATTGTTGTTGGCCTGCTTGCGGCCGGATCCGGCTGTGGCAGCACGATGCAGGGCGATACTCCCGCGCTGGACAGCTCAAGAGGCACTGCACGCGCAGTGAGCCTTGGAGAGGCAATCCAGCAAGTGGATGCCCTGCCGGCGCCGGAGGGTGTCAATCCCGCCTTGTTCCAGCAGCTGCAGGATGAGCTTGTGCGGGTGCTGCAGGCCCAGGGGGTGGAGCGCTTCGTGTCCGATGCCCCGCAGAGCCAGGGCAGCGCGGTCAATGACCTGATGATCACGAACAACCAGGACGGCAGTGCTGACCTGGCCTGGACCTACCGCAACCAGGGCGACGGCGACCTCAACAGTGAAGTGAACATCGCGGACCTGACACCGATCGGCATCCACCTCGGCAAGTCCGGGGCCAGTGCCGACTGGAACAAGGCACGGAACACGGACAACGACGGCAACAACGAGGTGAACATCTCGGACATCACGCCGATCGGCAGCAACTTCCTCAAGAAGGTGCAGGGCTACTGGATCCAGCGCGCAGTCAACCCGGACAGCACCTGGAACCTCGTCAGCCAGGTGGTGTTCGCCGACAGCAGCATCAACAGCGAGAGCTTCCAGCGCGACTTCACATTCCACCTGAATGTGCCGGCCGACGGTCAGTACTACCGTGTGGCTCCCTATGATGGCAGCAGCATCGGCATCCCAAGTAACTTCGTGCAGGCTGAGTCCTTCACGCTGCCCGGCAAGCCCGGCAATGTGAGCGCCACCCAGGGCACCCTGCTGGAGCAGGTCGACCTGAGCTGGGACCCGGTGGCGGATGCCGAGTACTACGAGATCCAGCGCCGCACCGGCACGCTCGGATCGTTTGAGCACCTGTTCGACTCCGCCGACGCCACGACGGGTTACAGTAACACGGATGTGGTCACCGGCCAGCACTACTTCTATATCGTGCGCGGCTGGCAGGGGGAGAAGAAGACTGACTTCTCAATCCAGTTCGAGGGCTGGCCGCTGGACAGGCCGGCGATGCCCACCAACCTGATGGCGAGCGACGGCACCAGCCCGGACCATGTGAGCGTCAGCTGGGATGCAGCAGATGGGGCGGATGAGTACGTGCTCTACCACAGCCTTGAGGAGAACGGTACATACACGGAGCTCCTGCGCACGACTGAGCTGAGCTACGACGACACGGCCGCCGCACTCGAATCCCTCAACTGGTACTACGTAACTGCCAGCAACACCGCCGGTGAATCCAATCCGAGCAACAAGGACAGCGGCTACCGCGACGGCGCTGTGCCGGTGATTGACAGTGTCAGCCCGCTGGCTGGCCTGAGTGGCGACAGCATCCAGATGCTGGCCGTAACCAGTGGCGCAAGCGTCAACGGTTACAGCTGGGACTTCGGCGGTGGCGCCACACCGGATACAAGTACCGATGAATCACCGATGATCACGCTTGGTGCTCCGGGAGTGTACGACTGCAGCCTGACGGTGGATGGCAACCTCGACAGCGATACCTTCGACTTCCAGCTGACGGTGACGACTGATGAATGGGTGCATACCATCGGCGGTGCAACTGATGATGACGGCTTCACGGTAGGCACGGACAGCAGCGGCAACGTCTACGTTATCGGAAGGACCGATTACCCAACGGTTGCCAAGTTCAGTCCGGCTGGCCAGGTGATCTGGGCGCGGAAGTATGAGACCGGGCGTGACTTCGAGGTGGTCTCAGGCAAGGTGGATGCCAGCGGAAACGTTTTCGTGGCTGCCGGACTGGGAGACCGTTCCACGTTGGTTCCCAGTGAGGGCGTGCTGGTTTTCGGAATTGACACCGATGGCAACCTGATTTATGAACGCCTGTTGGAAGACGGTGGAGCACTGAATACATTCCACAACCCGCGTACCGCGCTGGATGGCAGCGGAAACTTCTATGTGGTGTTCTCGCTCTGGGATGAGATCGAGATCAAGCTGACCAACATGGTTGTCTACAAGCTGCAGCCGAATGGAACGGTGATCTGGAACAAGTACTACGTCGCGGATTTCATGGATGTCGGGCATTCCAACAAGCATGCCGAAGGCATCACCGCAGATGCAGCTGGCAACCTCTATGCTGCTGGCAACGAGGCCTGCGTGGTCAAGATCGCCAGCAATGGAGACGTTGACTGGTGCAAGGGCTGGGGTGATGGAGCCAGCATCATCCATGAGCATGGCTACAACGTGGCCGTTGACGGGAATGGTGACGTGTTCCTCTCCGGTGGTGCAAATACCCTCGGTGACTACCAGCCTTTCATCGTCAAGTTCCAGAGTGACGGCACCGTCCTCTGGCAGAAGGGATATTCCGTAGTGGCCGGCGCAACAAGTGGGCACATCACACATCTCTACGTTGACGTGGCAGGAAATGTCTATGGCCTCAACCCGCACCTCGCGGATGAGGGACTGGGAGCCGCTTCCCGATTCTATGCAGTGGATCCTTCCGGGACGTCAATCGGTACATGGGAATACACACCCCGTTCTGATAACCTGATCGTGGACATGATCGCAGTGAATGACAGGTTCATGTTTGCCGGGACAGGCAAGAACATCGATGGCAGCTGGTCCAAGATCAATGAAACCGTGGACGACTACTCTCTATCGCTTGACGACAGGACAGTGACCATCGCTCCCACCACGGGGTCGAGTACTAACAACAATGAAGGCAATCTTATCCCTTACACGGACTTTGAACTGGATTCCAGTGGAACGGATACTGACCTGCTGGTTATGAGTCTTCGGACAACGAGCCTGCCTGAGTAACATCGCAAATCAATTACAGCGTTTGGCTGTGGATGGGACTGGACACCCGCCTGGGAGACACGTCAGGCGGGTGTTTCCGTTTCCAGCCTGATCTTCAGTGAGTCATGCTCACCCTTCAGGCTGAACAGCCAGCGGCCATTGCTCCAGCCGACGGTGTCCTCCGGCAGACCGGTCTTCATCGAGACGATGTTGCCAAGTGAGCCCTGGGCCAGCCCGAAGCGCTGCGGCTTGCCGCGGAACCTCACGTCGATCTTCAGCCTGTTGCCATTTCGGCGGTAGCGCACCTCGCGGATGCGCGTCGGCAGGTTGGAGATGCGCAGGTGGTCCATCCCCGGCGGCAGGTGCGGGATCAGCATCAGGTCGTGCACCCCGGCGAACCAGCGGATCACCAGGTGGTTGACCATCGCCTGCCAGGAGTAGTCCGGGCAGCCCATCCCCGTGCCGCTGTGCGGGTCGTACATCTCGTAGGAGTAGGGCAGGCCCTGGCGGATCAGCATTGCACGGGTCTTCTCCCACAGCTTGAACGCCGCGGCATGCTCGCCCTGGTTCAGCAGGCCGGTGATCGTGAAGTAGTTCACCTGCAGCCAGACCGGGCCGTTCCAGCCCCAGCCATGCGGGCTGTAGGCTTCATCGCACATCGCAAGGCTCGGCACCGGCTGCTCGCTGGCGAACACGTGCTCATCATTCAGCGCATTGACGACATGCTCTGTCGGCCGCCGCTCGGACAGCACGAGATCAAACATTGAACTGGCGGCGATCCGCCGGCGGAACTCGTCGCCCTCTCTGCCATCGCCCGCGAGGTCATAGTGCCATTTGTCATTGTCACACCAGTAGCTTGACAGCGACTTGAGTGTCAGGTCGCGGCGTTCCTTGATGTTGCGGATGTATGACGCATCCTCCGGTGTGTACTTCACGGCAGCCTTGACGAGGAAGTCACGCAGTTGCAGGCAGTGCACCTGAACGTCGAAGGGCCGCGCCGGCACCGGGTAGTGGCGCACTGAGTCATCCCAGCCGCTCTCATCGCCGTGCCAAAGCACGAAGCGCCCCTCGCTGTCACTGCGGCGCTGCCAGAGCCACAGCTCGTAGGCCTTCATTCCCGGCAGGATGTCCTGCATGAACTCGTCCGTGCCCGGCAGGCGCATCGCCATCAGCTCATGTGCGGCAGCGCCGATCAGCGGTGTCTGGGTTTTCTCATTGCCAATCATCAGGCCGGTGCTGCGGCCGTTGGCCATGCCGTTGCCACTGAGCTTCGCATTCAGCAGCAGGCGCGCCTCGCCGAGGCTGGAGCAGATGCTCGTGAAGCGGTCCAGCCGCACCGTGCGCAGTACGCGGCTCAGGGTCTCGCCATGTACGGCGATGGCAACCGGCATCTTCTCATCCAGTGCCTGCTTGATCATTGCCACCATCCGGCCGAGTTCCGCCGAGTTGAGCATCGGAGCCGCGCCGAGGTTGATGATCAGTCCGTCGTAGCCGCTGCCCAGCCTGAGCAGGCCATCCAGCTGGCTGGCTTCCAGTTCCAGCAGGCGGGCCTGGCGTGCGCGGCCGCTGTCCGGCGGAAGCTCGGGTCCATCGCCCTGCCTGCGGTAGTAACTGAGCTGGGACTCGAAGGGATGCCCCAGTTCGCGGTAGTCCTCCAGCTGCGGTTCCACATATGAGGCATAGCCACTGCCCTGCGGGGCAAGGTAGCCTTCCACGTCCTCATGGAACACCATGCGGTAGTTGCTGCCGCTGCAGACCGGCACATAGCCGTTGGGGTACTGCATGGCAAGCACGCTGCGCAGGCTGTCGCGCGCCACTTCGCTGTCCTGCAGCCACATCTCTCCCAGCACATGGAAGTAGCTGTCCCAGATCCAGCTGCCCCAGTACATGTACTTGCTCGGCGCGCTGTACTCGACCGGCAGCAGGCGCCCGCCGCTTGTACGGTTGGCGCGCAGCACGTACCAGACGTAGTACCAGTAGCGCTCCAGCTCAGAGTCGCTGCATTCGATCTGCGGCACCTCACGGCGCAGGTAGCGCTTCCAGCTGCGCTTCTGCCTGGCCAGTTCGTCCGCCGGGGGCGTGCTGTCAGATGTGCGCGCATGCCCGCTGCGCAGGTCGCCTTCCTCGTCGTCAGTGTGGTAGTCCGTGCGCAGGGTCAGCTCCAGTGAGTCGCCGGCGGCGATCGCGAGGCGCACCGTAATGTAGTAGTGCGGGGCAGGGGAGCTGAAGCTGATCGGGTCGGCACCGACGGGGTAGCGCCCGCCGGTCTGGCCGAGCCGCATGCGGATGTCGGCCGCCGGTCCGTGCTCACGCCACTGGGCGCGGATGTCCTGTTCGCTGTTGCCAAAGCCGGCGCCGGCTGGCAGCGCACCTTCCGGCAATTCCAGCCAGATGCGCTGGATGGAGTTGATCGTGCCGATTCCTTCGAAGCTGTGGGGCTGGGTGATCGTTGCCAGCGAGAGCGGGCGGTCGATCGCGACCTCCACCTTAGGCTTCTCAAGTTCTTTCCAGTAATCAAAGAATGGCCACTGCTCGACGCTGCCATAAAAGCAGGCCAGCAGCTCGCGGTCCTCATCTCCCGTGTTGCTGATGCGCATCCGGCTGTTCAGGCCGCAGCGTTCGGCGTAGCGTTGCTCACTGACCAGGATGCTGCCAGCTTCATATCCAGCGCTGGCGCGTCCGGGGGCCCAGCGGGAGGTGGTTTCGCGCAGGGCCAGCGGACGCTGCGGGTCGTCGGCATCGAACAGTTCCAGCACGGCCACCGCCGGCCGGTAGCAGGAGAACAGCGAGCCGATGCGGTTCCAGAACATCGCCTGGCGCAGGCCCGGGCCGCTGCCCCAGCCGAGGCTGATCCCACCAGGGAAGGTGATGGTGGTCTTGTACTGCTGGCGGCACAGTGCGTAGCCGTCCCTGCTGCGCTTATCGGGCATAGTCCCAAGTTTAGCAGCGACGGCTACGCCTTATCGCTAAACCTTGAAGCGGTGCACCAGGTCGCTGAGCTGTTCCGCTGAGCGTGCCAGCAGGTTGGTGCTGGAGCCGATCTCCTCCATGCTGCTGCGCTGCTGCTCGGTGCTGGCTGCGGCACTGCCGGCCTGTTCCGCCGTGGCAATCGCGGCCTGGCCGACGATCCCGACGCTGCTCGTCACCTCATTGCTGGATGCATTGAGCTGCTGCGTGGTGGCACTGATGGACTGCACCTTCTCATTGAGGGACTGCACCCCGCGCACGATCTCGGAGAACATCTCACCGGCCTCGCTGACGGTGCTGGCACCCTCCGTGACTTCCTGGTCGCTCTGCGACATCGCCCTGAGCGCGACATCCATCTCGGAGTTGATGCTGCGCACGAGCTCCGTGATGCTGCCGGCGGCTGAGTTGCTTTCCTCGGCCAGTTTGCGCACCTCTTCTGCGACCACCGCGAAACCGCGGCCCGCCTCACCGGCGCGGGCCGCCTCGATCGCCGCATTCAGGGCCAGCAGGTTGGTCTGGTCGGCGATGCTCGTGATGATGCTGATGAATTCTGAGATCTTCGCCGTGCGCTCACCGAGCTTCTCCACCACGCCGGTGGTCTGCTTCACGCTGTCAGCAGCCTGCTTGATGATCTGCACGGCCCGCCCGGCGGCATCACGGCCGGCCTCGCCCTGGGCCGCGGTCTGCGTAGCGAAGCTGGCAACATCCTGCACATCCTGGCTGACACCGGAGAGCGCCACAGTGGTCTGGCTGAGGTTCTCCTCGGCGAGCTGCATGTTGTCAACGCTCTGGCGCGCACCTTCGGCAATCGAACTGACGAGTTCCGCCACCTGCTGCACCCCGCGGTTGTTCTCATCCGCCGCAGCTGCCAGCTCCTCGCTGGAAGCGGCAATGCTCTGGGCCTCATTTGCCAGCTGCGATATCAGCTCCCGCGTGTTGTCCTTCATCTCTATGAAGCTCGTGCGCATGTTGCCGATTTCGTCAGCGCTGGACTGGCCGGCAAGCTGGATGCTGAAGTCACCGGCTGCCATCGCACGCGCTGCCCCGACCAGCTCACTGAGCGGGATCGTGATGCGCCTTGTCAAGGCAACGGCCAGCACGATGCTGAGCAGGATACTGGCCAGGGAAATGCCAACAATGCTATGTTCTGATGACTTCACCAGGGCTGCAGATTCATCGCGCGCCTGGTCCGCCCGCTCAATGTTCAGTTCAGTGCAGCGATCAAGTACGTCGCGCATCGTCTCAAATGCAGCCGCACTCTCACCGCGCGACAGTTCGCGGGCGGCTTCCTGGACGGCCGGGTCACTGCTGGCAGCACCCTGCACCACCTGGGTGGTCAGTCCAAGCCAGGCTTCGCGGCTGCTGTCATACAGCGGGAACTGCTCCTGCTCCTCCGCCGATTCAGCAAGTTCAATGTACTTCAGCCAGCGCTCATGGGACTGCTGCATGTTTTCCTCGTAGTCCGCCAGCAATGCATTGAACTGCTCCGAGCCGGGTTCAGCCTCCAGCAGTGTCCGCTCTGACACGAGCAACTGCTGCAGGTCACGGTCGGCTTCCAGCAGGTAGTCCAGTGCAGGGAGGTAAGTGGTGTGGATCCTCTCGATCTCGGAGTGGACCTGGCGGGCGCTGAGCAGGCCGCTCAGGCCATTGGCGATCAGCAGGGCCACCATCAGCAGGAAGGCCAGCGCGAGGCGCAGGCGGATACTGAGATTGCGAACGAAACTCATCTTGTCACCTCTGTAGGGAACAGTAATGCGTATCTCAGCACCGTTTCCACTGGCAACCGGATTCAATTCCGGATGCACACTGGCAATCGATGCCTCGCAAGCTCATTTGACCAACCCGCTGGGATTATATGCAGCCAGTTGCTCGCCGGGTGAAAGCGCGGTTAGTTCGCGGACAAACTATGCTTGAGTGCTTGCAGCTATTCCACCGCCAGGTAGATCGGCCGCCAGATCCCGCCCTGGCCGGTGATGTCCATCACCTGGATGGCGATGGTGTTCTCACTGCCGTACTCCAGCGCATCCGTCAGGTCGGTGACGGTCTGCTGCAGCCAGACCGTCAGCTCATGCTCGGTGTAGGAGCCATGGGTGCCGACCGGCTTGCCGTTGACGAACACGGTATATGCGTCATCAATCCCCTCGGCCACGAGGCGCACCTTTCCACCCTGCCAGTCCGCCGGGATCGTCAGTGAGCGGCGGTACCATGCCAGCCCGTCGTAGGAATAACCCGCGCTTTCCCAGCCCTTGCCGGCGTCGATCATGTCCCAGGCGCTGTCGTCAAAGCCGGCAGCCTGCCAGCCGAGCGACTCACCCTGGCCATCCTGATCCAGGCTGAAGTGCCAGCCCGGGGTGATGTCGATGATGCCGTTGGCCCGTGCCACCGCCAGTCCGTGCGCCTGCTCCAGGCTCAGCGAAGTATGCGGCCAGTCCATCTCGGGATAGAGCATCACGGAGGGCTTGTCCTCCAACAGCTGGTCCATCCTGCGCTGCAGTTCAAGGTAGGAGATGATGCGCGCGAGGATCCAGTGGCTGGCATGCGTTGACATGTCAATCGAGCTGGCAACCAGTGTGCCATCACCGATGTGCGTGCCCCAGAGCTGGTCGAAAACCTGCACCTCACTCAGGTCATGCGTGTCGAACAGGCGGATCAGCGGGTCGACATCATTACGGATGCCAAGCGTGTCCACCGGGATCACATTGCCGGATGTGCGGTTGAGGTCATAGCCCTGCCAGTCCACGACCTGGTTCGCCGTGGCCTGCATCTCCACCGGGTTGCCAAACGGCCCGACCGGCGGCACGAACAGCGCATCTCGCCAGAAGAAGTGCGGCATCGCACCGAGCGCACCGGGCATCTTGCTTGTGACGAGGAACACCCGTCCGCCTGCCTGCATGAATTCCACGAGGTCATGCGTCAGCACGGAGCTGACAACCGGCGGGGCAGTGGCCGGGTCCATCGCGAGGATTTCCGCCTGAGTGGCAAAGCTGCCATCTGGCAAGCTGCCGAGCATCTCATGCAGGTCCAGGTAACCTTCCTCCATCACGAGGAAGGGTTCAGTGCGGATCTCACTGCCATCAGCGGGATGCAGCAGCAGGTCGTCAGAACTGCCGCTTATGATGTTGCCATCGAGGTCCAGCCTGATCGCCGGCTCGGTGTCCTCACCGTGCCAGTCCCAGTCATCGCCGAACCAGCGCGGGTAACCGAGGTCGTCAATCAGCCCGGCGCGGATCAGCGGCATGTCACGCACAACATTCACCGTGTAACCGGCATATCGCGGTGAGGCGAACAGCATGCGGATCTGGAACTCGCGCAGGTTCAGTGAGGCGCGCGTGCTCTGCGGCAGCAGGTAGTCGTTGACGATGTCCTCGCCCTCGGGCAGGCGTCCCGCGTAGAACCCTCGCAGTTCATCATTGATGGACAGCACGCTGTCGAAGCAGCTCGGGAACCACCAGGGCCACTGCGAACCGTTGTCATTTCCGAGGTAGTCTCCGGGAGTGTAGTCGCGGTAGGTGTAATCGCTGCTGAGTGGCTGTTCGAGGTCCTGCAGCAGTTTGTCAGCATCGACCCAGGTATTGCACAGCAGGCTCTCGCCAATGATGTAGGGCTTGTCCGGGTAGTCCAGCAGTTGCTTCGGCAGGCGCTCCACCAGGTGGCGTTCCCACTGGTAGTTGTTGAAGTAGTTGTCCTCGCCATACCAGTCGGTGTACTCCGGCCGGCTGTGGCTGAACCATGAGTTGTTGTCCTGCACCGGCGTGTCGCACATTGACGAAACAGTGTCATACAGGCGCGACATCACATCCCAGTCCTCCACGCCGGCTTCCACCGACAGGCTGCGCATGATGATGCTTGGATGGTGGCGGTCGCGCCGCAGGAAAGCGGAGTACTGGCGCTGCAGGGTGCGCTCCTCGCCGGGCTGGAACTTCACATGCCAGCTCGGGTACTCCTGCCAGATGAGCACGCCCATTTCGTCTGCGATGTCGTAGTAGTAGTCCGGCATGTTGACGAGGCAGACCGTCTCGGAATTGAAGCCGAGGCTCTTCAGGTATGCAAATTCATTGCGCAGTTCGCCGGGTTGCGGCACAGGACCGAACAGGCCGGGGTAGTAGCCCCACTGCAGGCCGGAGCGCACATGGATCGGCTCGCCGTTGAGCAACACCTGGTGGCCCACCATCTCGATCGTGCGGAAGGCGAAGGTGCTGCCGAATGCATCGTGGTAGAAATGCTGCTCGCCGACTGCTTCCCTGTCCCGCAGGGCAATGTAGATGCCGTACATCTGCGGGTTGTCAGGTGACCACAGCACGGGTTCGTCATCCAGCCTGACGTGGAACAGTACGGTGCCTTCCGCAATCTCAAGGTCGAGCACTTGCACCTCATGCTCGAATATGTCCTTGTCTTCAGCCAGCGGAGCCATGAAGACCTGCACCTCAAGCTGGTCCATCGGTACCTGCGTGTCAAGGTCGAAGCTGAGATGGACATTGCCGTCCACAGGATCTGGCTGGATATGCAGGCTGTCGGTGACTGCACAAGCCGGGCCGGTGACGTACATCCGCACGTCCTGCCAGATCCCGCCATGGTGCGGGGCGATCATCGAGAGGAAGCCCTGCGTGGTGTGGAAAGGTAGCTCGTCCACATAGACAAGTATCTCGAAGCTCGGATCCTCTGTGAGATATTCAGTCAGCTCAACCCGCCAGCGGGTGTAATCACCCACATGCCCGCCGAGGTAGTGTCCGTTGCACCAGACTGCTGCCGCTGTTGATACCGCATCAAACTCCAGCCACAGCCTGCCCATCCCGCTGCCGTAGTAGTCCTGCGGGATGTCGATCACGTTCAGGTACCAGCCCGCCCCGTTGTAGCCCGGGCCGCCGTAGTGTTCCCAGGCCCGCCCCGTCTCCGCCGGCAGCCAGCCAGTGTCCGGTGCCTTGCGGTTGTCATCCGGGCTGACCAGGTCGTGTATCTCCGGGCTCAGGTAGGGCCAGTCCGGCCGCGCCTGCCGGTCGCGCACGATGTCGGTCAGCGGATCCGTCAGGGCCAGCTGCCAGCCTTCATTCACGATGTAGGCGTGGTCACGGCCGAATGCATATGCCGCATGCAGGGGTATCAGCATGAGGAGTGTGAGGACGAGCGAGATGCGGTAGGGCATCCGCTGATGATATCCCAGGAGCGGGCAGGGTTGAATCCCCGTCGCGGGCCTGTCCGGAGGGAAACATAATGGCGCAAACGGGCGTCTTGTATGTTAAGGTGTAGAGTGCAAGCTATGCGGCCGCAGTCCGGCCGGTTCGCCGTACGGACAAATGCATGCGGCTGTGGGGAGCAGATACATGAGTGATCGCGAGAAGATCAGATCAAGGGTGGGCAGCCTGAAGCGCGTGAGGCGTGTTCAGATCGTGCTCGAGTACCTGATGGTCGGCCTGTTCTGGGGAGCAATCCCTGCGGCCCTGTTCATCCTGGCAACCAAGCTGTTCATCATGCCCTTTGGCAACACCACGAGCTACCTGATCGGTGGCGGCCTGGTGCTGGCGGGGATGGTGACCTTCGTGGTGCGCGGTGTGCTGCACCGCCTGACGGAGATCAGCGTCGCCAATGACATCGACATCACGCTCGGCACCAAGGAGCGCATCAGCTCCGCGCTCTCCCTGGACCATGGCAAGCACCGCAAGGATGCCTTCGTCAAGGCGCTCGTGGCGGATGCGGCCGGCACGGTGGAGAAGCTCGAGATGAAGCAGGTCTACCCCTGGCGCATGCCGCGGGCCTGGCGCATCGCGTTGCCGGCCCTGGTCATCGCCGCCGGCCTGACCTTCATGCCGCAGCTCAACTGGCTGGTGTCAGACAGTGACCGCGCCGAGGCGAAGGTAGTCAACAATGAAGGCGAGAAGCTGCTCAAGCTTGCCAAGCAGACCGAGAAGAAGGCTGTTGAGGAGAAGGACGAGGTCCTCAAGGAAGCCAGCAAGGAACTGCAGAAGAGCGGCGAGAAGCTCAAGAACAACAACCTGAACAAGAAGGAAGCGCTGAAGGAACTGCAGCGCCTGACCCAGAAGCTGGAGAGCCAGTCGCTGGAGCGCATCCCGGAAGGCCAGCGCGCCCTGATGAAGGAGCTCGCCGTGGAGCTGAAGAACGGTGCCCAGACCAAGGAGCTTGGTGAGGCACTGGAGAACATGGACTTCAGCAAGTTCAGCCAGCAGCTGGACAAGATGCTCAACGACATGAAGTCCGGCAAGCTCAGCCAGCAGCAGATGGATTTCCTGCAGGAACTGATGAAGGCGATGGACGAGAGCCTAAAGAGTGATGCCGCGCAGATGGACGGCACGGAGGACTTAAAGAAGATGCTGGAGGACCTCAAGCAGGCGATCCAGCAGGAGCAGGAGCTGCGCCAGGCGATGCAAAACGCGCTGGACAAGCTCGAGAAGGACGTGAACAATGCAGCCCAGCAGCTGCAGCAGGGGGGCATGAACCAGCAGTCCCAGCAGCTCCAGCAGCTGATGCAGCAGATGCAGCAGCAGATGCAGCAGCAGGGCATGGTCAGCCAGCAGACGATGCAGCAGATGCAGCAGGCACTGCAGCAGGCCCAGCAGCAGGTCGGACAGAACCAGCAGATGAGCCAGCAGCAGCAGCAGTCCGCCCAGCAGGCGATCCAGCAGGCGCTGGACAACTTCCAGCAGCAGGGCCAGCAGGGACAACAGGGCCAGCAGGGCCAGAGCATGCAGGACATCAACCAGCAGCTCCAGCAGAACCGGCAGGGCATGGCGAGCCAGATGCAGGGCAGCCAGCAGCAGATGTCGGGCGGCACTTGAAGTGGTGGCAGCTGCGGTCAGTTGATCGCACAACTCAATGCAATGAAGCAGGGATTCAAGTTCGGCCAGACCCAGGGCGGTGGCGCCAGTGGCTGGGGCATCGGTACTACGCCGTATGGCAGCACAGGCAGTGAGGCCACCGACCCGCAGATCGATTCCAGCCGCATGAACGGCAGCGACTCGCTGATGGACACCGGAACCACGCAGTACGACCAGCTCTATGATTCACAGGATCTGGCGCATGGCGTGAATGATGAGCAGCTCCATGGCCAGTTCAACCAGGCCGCCCCTCCTTCCAAGGTGGAGGAGGTCAAGAGCTCTCCTGAGACCCAGGAGGCGCTGCGTGAGTTCGTCAATACGGTTGGTGCTGATAACATCGGTGACCAGCAGGCAATCGACACGCAGAACATCCCGCGTGACTACAAGGAACTGCACCGCAAGTACTTCGATAACGTGAAGAAGGCCACCGAGGAAAAGAAGAAGGCCGCTGAAGCGAAGGAGAAGGAAGGCAAGCCCTTCGAGGAGAAGAAGGACAAGCCCGCCGAGCCCAAGGAGGAATAGGGCAGGGCAGGCTTGCACCTGCAATGAATCAGAATTGAAAAGGCCGGGAGATCCTCCCGGCCTTTTTGCTTATAGTGGACAGGAATAACCTGTCAGATTTCACTTGGAGAAACAAAAATGGCCCCGCCATAGCGGGGCCAGCTGTGTCCTTGGTTATTGCGCGGTCTTACCAGGCCTGGGCACTGACTAGCAGGATCTCATCCTTGTACTCAATGCTGTCCGGGATCTCGGTCAGTCCGCTCCAGTAACGCATCACCTTGCGCTGGTAGGCACTGCTGCGGATGCGCTGGCCGGTGTTGTAGTAGCTGAGCATGTGCTGCGGGCTCTCACCGCCGCGGCTCAGCACGATCGCCCCCGCGATCACATTGTCCTCAAGCTTGAACAGGTCAAGCTCGAAGCCGTACTTCTTCTCGAGGCTGCGGCTCCAGAAGGGCATCACCTGCATCATGCCGACCTCACCACTGCCACCGCGCTTGACATTGCCGGGGCTCTTCTCATGGCGGCCGTGGCTCTCGGTGTAGGCCACGCTCCAGAGCATCGCCGGGTCGGCACCGGTCAGCTCCACTGCATTATCGATCGCCGCCTCAACACGGGCGGCGTATCCGGCATCATCGGCCAGTTCCTCGCGCAGGGCGATTCTCCAGCTGTCCACGGGACGATTGATCTGCCAGTCGATGGTTTCAGTCGCAGCGCTCATCGCCGCGGCGTTAGTCACCTGCGAAGCCTGCACCGCAAGTTCAGCCTGCGGGGCAGGCTGAAGTAACGGCATGAGCATCGCCAGTATTTCCAGTATGAACATGATTCAGATCTCCTCTGAGAAAGCGAAAACGGTGCCGCCTCCGCCGGAATCCTTTCCTGGCAGAACGTGCACCCGTCTATGAAGTGCAGTTTTATATCACAGAAAAACCGCTTTAACCTCAAAAACGCCAAAATTTCGCTTAACAGACCATAAGTATAATCTGTGGGAGTTATCCACAGAAGCCTGTCAGACGTGGCCTGGTGGGGCCTCTGTTCATTTGCTTAACGGGGATTTAACCAAGCGATTGGCTGGTTTGAGGGCGCATCAGTAATGGGCCAGGGAGCCGTCCTGCTTGGCAAGCCGCTCCATTGCTGAGAAAACTAAGCTGCCGATGATGGCGAATATGGCTGCATCTATGCCCAGCCAGCCTATCTGCGACCAATAGCCTGCAGGCAGGCTGTCTGACGAGGTCAGCTCCCTGAGCAGCATGATCCCGCGGGTGAAGGGGAAGTGGCTGATCCAGGCCTGGGCCTGGGGGCTGAGCTTGCTGAAGTCATAGAAGGCCGGGATGAACAGGCTGAACTGGATGATGCTGGAAAGCTGCCCGACTCGCTTGAGTACCAGCGACAGCGCACCTAGCATCAGGCCCAGCCCGGTGACTCCGGCTATGCTGAGCACAATCGCTGCGATGCCGGGCAGGATGTCTGCCAGCTGGAAATTGATCCACTGGCCGGTGACCAGCTGCAGCATCAGGCTCAACAGCATTACAGTGAAGAAGCCGTAACTGAGCTTCACGAGTGCCCTGATCCAGAGCACCGGGAGGAAGGCCGGGGCACAGATGAACACCTGCTCCAGCGTTCCCTGGCGCGCCTCGTTCTCAACGTCGATGCTCATGGCGTTCAGCGCGATGATGGCGAAGAACCACATGCAGTAGCCAATCATCAGCATCGTTGTGTTCTCGGCGCTGATCACTCCGCCGGCGATCTGGCGCGCGCCGAAGAAGATGCCGGCGAAGAACAGGAACATCACAAGCAGGCCTGTGCCGATCTCCATCGGGTAGCGCAGCGCGGTACGCAGCTCACGCAGGTACTCAGCACGCATCACCTTCAGCCAGCGTGTGCTCATGGCCTGCCCTCCGGCCGGCCGGCGGTGACCTTGACGAAGATCTCCTCGAGGGTGGGCTGTTCCTGGCTGAAGCGGCTCAGTTCCACCTTGTGGCGGGCCAGGATCTCCAATAGCGGATAGATCGCCAAGCTGTCCGCAAGCTGGATTCGCAGGCTGACCTGGCCAGGCCTGGGCTCCTCCAGTTGCTCAAACCGGTAGGCGGACAATTCAGGCTGGATGGCTGCATAGGCATCCTGGGTCATGCGCATCAGGTAGTCCGAGCGGCCGAACAGGTCCACAAGCGAATCAATGCTGTCCTCCAGCTCGATGCGGCCCGCCTTCATGATGCCGACGCGGCGGCAGATGGATTGTGCCACCTCCATCTGGTGGGTTGTCACGATGATGGTCAGGCCACGTTCGCGCACCAAGTCCTTCAGCAGACGCTGGATCGTCAGCGAGCTACTCACGTCCAGTCCGAGCGTTGGCTCGTCCAGCAGCAGGAGCTCCGGCTCCCCCAGCAGGGCCAGCACCACGGCCAGCTTCTGCTGCATGCCACGCGACAGGGTCTGCGCCGGTCGGTCGCGTTTGTCCGCCAGGCCAAACATCTCCAGCAGTTCACTGGCCTGCGGACGCAGGGCATTCATGTAGACACCCTTCAGCTCACCGAAGTAGCTGATGTTCTCCCATACTGACAGGCGCCAGTAGAGGTTGCGGCTGCCTTCCAGCACTGCGCCAAGTTGAGGCCGGCCCTGCCAGGCAGGGAAGCTGATGCTGCCACTGTCAGGCACCACCAGTCCGGCGATCATCTTGATCGTGGTGGTCTTGCCTGCGCCATTGCTGCCTAGCAGGCCGAAGATCTCCCCGCGAGGGACCTGCAACTCAAGGCCGTCCACCGCAGTAGTGGACTGGCTGGCCCAGGGCAGGCGGCGGCGGTAGCTCTTGTGCAGGTCCCTGATTTCTACGGCAACAGGCATCAGGGCAATTATCCCATCCGCAGGCCCGGGCTGTTGGCCATATGTTTATATGTGTAGTTGCTGCACGTCCCCGTTTGGTCAACAGCAGATCAGAATTTGCACAGCCCGTGGATTGCCAATCATATTCCTTATCGGATACGGTTAACTGGACATGTGGATCTGTTGATATACATCAACAGTTGTCAACAGGCTGCTTCAGCGGTCCAGCAGCCCGAACATGATCTCCAGTGTGCGCTGCAGACCGAATCCGTCTATCAGCCGGGTACTGTTATGGGTCAGCCGACCACGCAGGTTGGCTCCTCCGATCAGTTCCATCAATCTCCCGGCAGCAAGGTTGTGGTTAAGTTCATCGGTCTTGCCACCGATCAGGCAGCAGCCCGCTGCATTGAGTTTCCGTGCGGTAGCAAGCTGGTGGTCCACCACGGGCAGGACAAGCGAGGGCACACCGAGGAAGGAGGCTTCGTAAAGCGTCAATCCGCCACCGATGATGCACATGTCACAGGCGCTGAGTAGCTCATGGAAGTGCTCGACATCCTCCTGCAGTTCCACATCCAGTCCGGCTGGAATGGCTGTCTGCGGATGTGCCGGCTTGACAATCACCCGACCGGCGAAATCCAGTTCACGCAGGAGCTTTAGTGCAAACTCCGTCTGGGGAAGGCGAGGTGTGCCACCGAAGCTGAGCATGATGCTATGCACCGGTCCTGGGGTCCGTTCTATCGGGCGGGACAACTCGGTTGCCATCGCCTGCTGGATGGACTCCGCACCGTACCTGATCCGCAGCAGTTCCGGAGCGAGCTGCAGGTAGGTGATCCCGCTGTAGACCTCCGCCCGGCCCTCCCGTCCATGGGCAGGAGCAATGTCCGCCAGCAGGCTGCGGACGCAGACATCAGCCTGCGCGGTTTCCAGTCCATAGTCATCGAGCAGCATCGTGCGCCTGGCGGCCCTGCCACAGTGATAAAGGAATTCAGCCGGGCAGGTCAGCCAGTCAACCAGCAGCAGGTCGCATTCCGGCAGGGGGTGCTGCATCGACAGCCAGTCCGCGTAGCTTGCATGGATCCCGCGACTGGACAGCAGGGAATGCGCTTCCTCGCCACTCTGGCAACAGACCTGCAGGTGCAGGTCCCGGCCGCAGTCCCGCAGGGCTTCCAGCATCCAGCAGCAGCGGTGCAGGTGGCCCATGCCGTAGTCGTGGCTACCCCGTGTGAGCAGGCATATCCTCTCAGCCATACATTCATTATCCGCGAAATGTGGGACAATCCTCCAGTGGCCAACGGAGGCGGCTATGACAGACGGACGAGGAAAGTGCTGCACCTGCTGCTGGGATTCCCTGCGCTCCTGATTCCCTTCATCCCCCACAACATCGCACTCGCTGTGGCAATCAGCGGAGTGCTCTTCACATTCTGGTTGCGTGCGGACCGCTTCAGCTTCATCAACAGGCTGGCCAAGCCCAGTGACCGCCAGACAAACACGGTGACTGGCTTCCAGGTCTACGCGATCGTGATCCTGATCCTGCTGGCAATGATCCCGCTGTTTGATACATATGGAATAGAAGGGCAGCGTTTCGCCATGTACGGCTGGCTGGCAATGGCCTGGGGCGATGGCCTCAGCGGACTGCTGGGGCCGGGACCCCGCGTGGCCCGGACCGTGCCCTGGAACCCTGACAAGACCTGGCTTGGCAGCCTTGGTGCGCTGGTTGGCAGCTTTGCCGCCGGTCTGGCCTGTTTCGCGGTTCCGCTGTCAGGGCTGGCGCCGTTTGGCATTGCTGATGCACTGCTGCTCAGCACGATCCTTGCATTCGTCGTGGCTACCCTTGAATCATTGCGCAGTTCAATTGACGATAACTTCATCGTCGGCATCGGCAGTGTACTGACAGCAATTCTCATTAGTGGAAAGTTGTGAAATAATCAAACAGTGTACGGGTAGTACCGATTGAATCTGCATGCAACAGACCTGTGTGGGGCCTGCCTGCGGAATCGGTGAATGTTATAATCCGCATTGGATCAGCACAGGAGGATCAAGTGATCGATATCAACGAAGACATGTTTGAGGAGAAGGTCGTCAAGTCCAGCAAGCCCGTTCTGGTGGACTTTTCCGCTACCTGGTGCCCGCCGTGCAAGATGCTGCACCCGGTGGTTGAGCGCATCAGCCTTGAGTTCAGCGACCAGCTCGACGTGTTCGGTGTCGACACCGACAAGAATCCTGGCCTGAGCCAGCAGTTCAACATTTCAGGTGTGCCGACCATGATCTTCTTCCGCGACGGACAGGAGATCAAGAAGATCGTCGGATTCCGTGACTACGACAACCTCAAGCAGGAAGTCCAGTCAATCCTCTGAGCGGATAGACCAGGCGCCTAAGTGCCAGTAAGCTTCGGCAGCGACGGATACCGCGGGGTCATCGGCCACACCATGACCGCGACTCAGGTCGTGCGGATCATCCTCGGCTGTACGGAATGGCTCAGGCACCATCATCCGGACAAGGCCAGCCGGGCAATCCCGGTTGGCTACGACACACGATTCCTTTCCCGCGACTTCGCGATGCTGGCACTAGATGTGCTTGAATCACGGGGCCAGCGTTGCGTGTTGTCAGGCCGCTGTTGCCCGAGTCCATATCTTTCTTTTGCCACGCACCACCTCGAGGCTCCGCTGGGAATCCAGTTCACCGCCTCGCACAACCCCTGGAACTACGGCGGCATAAAGCTGAAGGGACATTTCGGCGGCAGCATGCTGCCTGAGGATGTTGCCGAAATCGAGCAGTTTGCCAACACCGCAAGCGAGTCAGATGTTGATGCCTTCCACCTCGGGCGCAAGTCTGCCGCACCCTTGGAATTCAACCTCGAAAAGGAATATGCGGCGGCGATCCGCCAGGCGGCGGGCTGGGACGGCGAACCGTCCCGCGAGATCGTGGTTGACTACCTGCATGGCACAGCAGCCGGGATCTACCGTGAGATCCTGGCACAGATGTTCTCCCCGCAATCCGAACTGCGCATGGACACTGACCCGCTGTTCGATGGTGACAAGCCCGAACCGGTGGAGGAGAAACTTCTGGAGCTGAGCCAGATCGTGGCATATGACGGCAAGGACAGCATCGGGCTGGCCTTCGATGGCGATGGTGACCGCCTCGCGGTGATTGACGAGGAAGGCCGCTTCCTGCGTACGCATGAGATCTTCTGCCTGCTGCTGCAGCACCTCGTCAGGACGCGCGCGCAGACCGGGATCGTGATCACCTCGGTCAGCTTCAGCGGTCTGGTGGAGCGCGTTGCCAGGGACCTGCAGTGCACAGTGCTTGACGTGCCCGTTGGCTACAAGAACATCAGCAAGGCGATGATCGAGTACAACGCGATCATCGGCGGCGAGGAGAGTGGCGGCACCGGCTTCGGGCACTTCCTGCCTGAGCGCGATGCGCTGTTGATGGCGGTGATGCTGCTGCATGAGCGTGCCGGGCGGGACCAGCGCATCAGTGAGATGGTGGACGGGCTGTATGAGAAGTTCGGCCGGCCCGTCTACATCAGGCGTGACTACCAGCTGGATGCTGATTATGACCGCGAGGCTTATCGCACGGCAATCCGCAACCTGAGCCGGCTGGAAAGCATCGCCGGGGACGAGGTGGAGTCACTCAACCACCGGGATGGCATGAAGCTGCGTACGGCCTCCGGCTGGGCGCTGGCCCGGATCAGCGGCACCGAGCCGCTGCTGCGCCTCTACTGCGAATCAGACAGCGACGGCAAGTCCAATGCCTACGCAGACGCGCTGGTGGATGCGCTGGGATTTGCCGAACTGAAACGCTGAGGCCTAGCTGTTGTCAACAGGCACGAACAGGCTGAACAGCAGGTAAATCAGGGGCACCGCCAGTCCGCCGATTGTCAGGAACATCAGCGCCAGCAGGATGAATCGGATCACGACCGGGTCGATCCCCAGGTGGTTGCCCATTCCGGCACAGAGACCAAGCAGCACCCCGCCCTTGCCGCGGGGAACCCTCAGAACCCTGTCCGTGCGCTGCATGCCGCTTATTCCTGGATGTCCTCGCGCGGCAGGATGAACAGCGTGCGGGTATCACGCGTGTCGCCGCGCGACTCCGTCGTCAGGTAGGGGTGGTCCGTCATGTAGTGGTGAACGAAGCGGCGCTCCTTCGGCAGCAGGCCGGGGACGGGACGCTCCTTGTGGTCGTACTCAATCTCGCGGATGATCTTCTGCACCATGTTCTCGAGGAACGACTGGCGCTTGCGGCGGTAGTTGTCTATGTCAACAGTGAGGTTGACCCAGCGGGGGAAGCGGCGTGACACGCTGTGCCCGATCAGGGTCTCCACGGCGTCCAGCGTGCGGCCGTGCTGGCCGATGAACTGTCCGCTGCGGCGCGAGTTGATCATCACGAAGAAGTCAGTCACCGCACGGTTGGACTTTATCTTGAGCTGGGCGCGGTTGTCGAAGATGCGCACGACGGGAAAGGCCAGGCGGTAGATCAGGTCCATCACCTGCGTGCGGGGCCAGGCGTGCATCGTGATCGTGCCGTCCTCGGCCTCCTCTTCCTGGAAGTAAAGCTCCGCGCCGCCGGACTCATTGCGCAGCTTGTCGCGCAGGGCCTCGGGATCGTTGCCGGTGGCGGTCAATGCCGTCAGGGCATCATCCGGGATTACATGCTGTTCGCTCATCTCTTCCTTCTTTTCTTCCGGGGACGTTTCAGGGAGGGGCCGGATCCATCATCATCCGGGTCTTCATCATCTCCTGCGTCGTCCGCCTGGTTTTTCTCCGTGTTTCCTTCCTCGGCCGGCTCACCCGCCTTGGTAAGCAGCGCATCTCGCTTGGCCTGCGCCTCCGCCATCCGTTGTTCCTGCGACTGAGGCGGCTCGTTGATCCAAGCCTTCAGCTCCGCGATGTCCAGGTCTATGTACTTGCGCGAAGCCAGCAGCTTGTACTCAAGGACCATTATTGTATTCTGAACGATGAAATAAAGCAAAGCCCCGGCACTGAAAATGAAGGCGAAGATGATGATGATGAAGTTCATGAACTTCATCGAGCGCTGCATCTGTTCCGCCGCATCCTGGGTCGGGTCGCGCGGCACATCCTTCATCTTCATCGCGGTCATGAACACTTCCTCGAACTTCTTGTCCGGCTGGTTCATGTCACGCATCACCTTCTGCATCCAGAAGCTCGAGGCCACATAAAGCACCACGAGGATCAGGGCAGGGGCGTACCAGGTGCTGCCACCGAGCAGCGGGATCGAGGCCGGGATGTGCAGCATGCTGCCCTGCAGCTTGTCAACCGAAACCACAGTGTCGATGATGTCCGCCATGTCAGCCCCGCCCATGCCGAAGCTGCGCACACTTGTCACGTTGACCGGGAACAGCAGCTGGATGCCGAACATGTCATGCCCGGCAAAGCTCTGGTCATACAGGGCGCGGTAGATGCCAAACAGGATCGGCATCTGCACGAGCATCGGCAGGCAGCCGGCCATCGGGTTGATCTTGTACTTCGAGTACAGATCCATGGTCTTGAAGCCCTGTTGCTGCTTGTCAGGGTAGCGATGCTGGATCGCGCGCATCACGGGCTGCATGGACTGCATGCTCTTCATCCCGCGGATCTGAGCGGTAGTCAGACCGACCACGTACAGGAGCAGCCGCACGATGATCGCGGTTAGCACGATTGCCAGCCCATAGCTGCCGAAGATCTCACCGAGCTTGTTGATCGTGAACAGGAAGAACACCGCGAAGGTGCCGATCATGTCGTTGAAGAAGTTGCCGGTGCTGACGTAGGCCTGGTAGTCCGGGGCCAGGCTTTCGCCCTTGGACATCAGTTCGCGGATCTTGTCCAGGCTCTGCAGCATGAATGCCGGAGTGAAGATGTTCAGGAAGTTCATCATAAGAGGGGGTCATAGCCTCCCGGGTGGAAGGGGTTGCAGCGCAGTACGCGCCATGTTGCAAGCCAGCTGCCCCTGATCAGCCCGTAGCGCCTGACGGCGTCGAGTGCATAGCGCGAGCAGGTCGGAGTGAACCGGCAGCTCGGCGGTGAGAAGCGAGAGATGTAGCGACGGTAGAATTCAATCGCGAGGATCATCAGCAGCGCCGGGAAGCGGGCGATACGTCCCATCAGGCCCGCCCGGCCCGAGGGCTGGTGCTGGCTGGCTGCTTGTGAGATATGACAGGTCAAGCACATGGGACAGATGATCCGTGTATTCCTTGTAATTCCCCAGGCGTTCGTCGCGGTTGACCAGGATCACGATGTCCACCCCGCTGACCAGTCCATGCCGGCCATCCCGCAGGTACTCCCTGGTCCAGCGCCTGATCCGGTTGCGGCGCACAGCCCCACCGACTGTCCTGCGCACGGCAATACCGTAACGATTGTGTTCCAGCCCGTTATGCTGCCAGTACACAACCACGCCGCGGCTGCCCCTGCGGTATCCGGAGGAAAGGATCCTGCGGAACAGGTTGCGGCCGCGCAGGGCGCACAGGCCCACTAGACGGTGAGCTTCTTGCGTCCCCGGGCGCGACGGGCGGCCAGTACGCGGCGCCCGCTGGGCGTGCTCATGCGGGCACGGAATCCATGGCGACGCATACGGCGTCTCTTTTTCGGCTGATAGGTGCGCTTCATGTGAGCCCCTCAAAGAATCCTCTCTGCTGATTTCCGCCGCGGCGCGCGCCAAGAAGGCGACCCCGGGCCGGCGGAACAGAAATATTAACACAACTTCCGGGAAATGCCTGTTTCTATTTCCGATTCCTTTCTTTCGCGGCGAAATGACGAACTGGGCGGCATTGCTGCGTCTGACAGCCGGGTGGTGGATGCTGGACAGCCTGCACACGCTACAATAACGGTGATCTATGGAGGAAATGCAGTCATGTGGCAACGCTTCGTAAGGTGGATGCGCTCGCTCTTCGGTGGCGCGATCGAGTCCCTCGAGAATCCCGAGCTGATTCTCAAGCAGACCATTCGCGACATGCGCGACCAGATGCCGAAGATCAACGCCAACCTGGCGAAGATGCGCGGCGGCCTGAACCTGATGCAGAAGGACTACGAGGATGCCATTGACAATGAGCGCAAGCTCACTTCGCGCATCAAGGCAGCGCTCGAGGCAGGGGATGAGGAGCTTGCAGGCGACTACGCAATCCGCCTGAAGCAGGTCCAGAACAGCAAGGAAAAGACCTTCGAGCAGCTTGAGAAGGCCAAGGAAGCCTACGAGAAGGCCGTTGAGTTCAAGACCGACTACAAGCGCGAGATGGACAAGAAGATCAACGCCGCGATGCAGGCCATCCGCGACCACCAGGCCAGCAAGTGGAAGGCCGAGGTTGCCAGCGTGTTCGAGTCCTTCGAGGTCGGTGACGTTGACAGCAACTACGACGAGATGATGGAGAAGCTGCGCCAGAAGACCGCGATGGCCGAAGGCAAGCTCGACATGGCTATCGAGACCGTCGACATGCGAGAGATCCAGCTCGAGAAGCGTGCCGAGCGTATCGAGGCCCAGGAACTGCTCGAGCAGTTCAAGGTTGAATGGGGCATGGAGAGCCGAGATACCGAGTCCGCCGACAAGACCGTCGGACTGCCGGAAACGGAGCAGCAGCAGTAGGTACTGCTGCCATCCGGGCTTCCCTGTTTAGTGGAACCACGTTCCTGCGTGGCTTGGCGGCTGCTGTCAGGCCATGATGTTCGGCAGGTTCGCACCGGCCAGCACAAGCACCAGACAGATGATCACTCCTGCGATTGCATCGTAGATTGTGTTCATGACATCACCTCATTAAGTTGATTCCGGTGGCGGGGAGTTCCTGCTCCTTCGCAACCGTTAGTGATTCCCTTGAGGTTGATTCGATAAACATAAATTTCGAAAAATACCGAAATAACTGAGTTATCCTGTGCGGAATCCATGGGCTGTCCAAATTCCAGTGGGTTTAATGGATCAAACCGGCGCTGCACATCGTCTAAAGATCAGGGATCACCGGTCGGAATGAATCAAGGCACGGTGATCCGAGGGTAGGGTATGTACATGCTTGCGAGGATGGCACTGCTGCTTGTTGCATTCAGCGCACTGCTGGTGCAGCCCGCCAGCGCGGGCGGACTCAAGCTGAATGGCATGTTCAAGCTGTCCGTGGAGGACGAGAAGCGCATCGGGGCCAAGATGCTGGAGGACTTCCGCAAGGACCCAGGCGTATATGCACCTGACAGCCAGGACCGCCGCAACAAGATTGTGCAGGATATCGGCAACAAGCTTGTTGAGATGAACAGCGAAGCCGTCGCCGGCTCCGAGTTTGAATTCCAGTTCTTCCTCAGCAAGGACAAGACTGTCAACGCCTACGCCACGCCTGGCGGATACATATATGTCACTGAAGGCCTGATGGATGTGATGGCCTACGACCAGTCGATGGTTGCCGCAGTGATGGCACATGAGATGGGACACGTGCTGGAACGGCACGTCAAGGATGGCTATGAGAAAGGCATGCAGGGAGCTGCCGGACTGACCGTGCTCGGTGTGCTGCTGGGCAAGAAGAACCGCGATGCCCTGAACCTGCTGGAAAGCGTCGGCGGCATCGTCTACCTGAAGTTCAACCGCGACCAGGAAGAGGAGTCAGACCGGCATGGCGTGCAGATTGCCTTCAATGCGGGTTATGACCCCTACGGCATGATGCGCAGCCTCGAATGCCTCGAGGCGCTGTATGGCAACTCTGGCGAGGTCGGCGAATGGACGCAGAGCCATCCTTCGACTGACAACCGGGTGAAGCGCACGGAGTACATCGCCAAGGAAGTCAGCGGGCACGAGCATGGCTACTGGCCGATCCCCGCACCGAAGGACAAGGAGCATCCGCTCTACGAGAAGTACGGCAAGCCGGGTACGACCGGTGAAGAGGTGACCAAGTCAACCAGCCCGGTGAAGTCCACCAGTGCGGGCTCAGCCAGCAACGTCCGCTTCAAGGGTGATGTAGGCATGGAGCACCGCCATGAGATCTGGGTGGTTGAGGACAGCGGATCGCAGACGGAAAATGGCAACGCCGGGCAGGATGATCAGCCGCCTGCCGAAGACCCAGGCGCCGATAACCCGCCGCAGCTGGATCCGCAGCGCGGGGAGTAGGCCGGCGCTACTTGCGGGCCTTGATGATCAGCACCACCGCCGCACCGACGAACAGCATCGGTGCCAGCCAGCCCGCGATCATCGGGTGGAAGATGTTGTCACCCTTGCTGGCGAGCTTGTGCCCGGCTATCACCAGGTCCTGTGACATGATCACGCCGCGGCTGCCCAGCACGCGCGCACTGAAGAAGATGATGTAGTAGATCATCATCAGCGCGAACGACAGGATGATGCCCATGTTGCGCTCGTCACGCGGGCCGCGCAGCGAGACAGGCACTGCAACGAGCATCAGGGCGATGCAGGCGAAGGGGATGGAGTACTTGAAGTAGTACTCGGTCCAGTCCTTCACGTAGCGCGACTGCAGGCCGGGGTTGGGGAAGGCCAGGGCCGCGATCCTGTCGCGAGTCCTTGCAATGCGGGAGCGCAGCTCCTTCGTGTTCAGCTCCGTCGGCTGCGGCTCCAGCGCATATTCGATCACGCGCGTACCGATGTCGATGCGCACCTCCGGCATCTCCGCACAGACAATGCTGTCGCCATTGGTCTCGTCAAGGTTGTAGAGCGTGACATCCGTCAGCACGAGGAACTTGTCACGCACATAGCCTTCCCTGGCAACGAAGATGCGCGGGAAGCGCCGAGTGCCGCCTTCATTGACGAAGTAGTCATACAGGCGGATGTTGAGCATGAAGCTCTCATCGCGGAAACCGCCTTCCTCGAGGTCGATGCGGCGCTTGACGATCTCATCCACGTAGAAGTACTTCTTCTGCGGTGCCTTGATGATGATGCCTGGCTTGATGAAGTCCACGACCTGCGCCGTCCAGAACACCTTCAGTACTTCCTTGTACTCGCGGTTCGTCGGTGGCACGACATGCTCGTAGATCGACCAGGTCATCAGGCCGGCCACGATCGCCATTGTCACAAATGGTATGTATATTCGGTAGAGGCTGACGCCGTTCGTCATGAAGGCCACGATCTCGTTGTCACGGTTCAGCCGGCCCATTGACATGAGCGTAGAGAAAAGCACGGCGACGGGGATTGCCAGTACGATGAAGGCCGGCGCTGACAGCAGCAGCACCTTGGCAATGGTGAATGGCGGGATGCCCTTCGAGAAGATCTTCTCACCCAGCGCGAAGATCGAGGTGATGATCAGGAAGAAAGTGAATCCCATCGTACCCAGCATGAAGAAACCGAAACTCTCCAGCCAGAGGTACTTCTCGATCGTCAGCACCTTGAACCTGACAACGAACAGCCACTTCAACGCGGCCAGGATCGCCTGCCAGAATCCGACGTGCCTGTGCTCGCCGCGGGCCAGCAGCATTCCGATGTCGTGAATCCGGCCCTTGCTGTCATGGTGCAGGGTCAGGTTTCGGCCGGTGAAGGTGCGGGACTTCTTGTCCCGGACAACCTTCAGTGCCTCCCTGATGAGCGGGCTGTCCAGCTTCTGGACCTTACCCTTTTCATCGTGGAACTTGGTCAGCTGCAGGCCGTGCAGCTTCTCCTGGCGCTTGATGTCCTCGGCAGCAACAAGGTTGATGCGCCGGGCCATTACATCACCGGTGTTGCGGCGCACTTCATAGTGCGTGACAATCCTGTTTCCGGCGGGAGCGGACATTGCTTCCGTTACTGCGTGTGCAGGTGTCGAGGTGGAATCGCCGTCTGGTGATCCCGGGTCAGGCTGCACTGGATCAGCTGTATCCGCGGCCGGCTGCAGTCCATCATTGCCGGTTTCGGCCTGCGGGCCCTGCTCCTGCCTTTCGTCGTCGTACATGGCTTACTTGCGGCTGAACAGGAAGATACCGAAGGCGATGAACGCAAATACAATGTTCATCGCCCATGCCGCAAGCCAGGGCGGGACCACCTCGTTGTAGCCCATCAACTTGGCGAGGAAGTAGATGGTGTAGTAGATCAGCACCAGCACGAAGCTGATGATCAGGCCCAGCAGGCGCTCGTCTCGCGGGGCCCGCAGGGACAGTGGCATTGCCACGAGCGCGAATGCCAGCGAGGCGAAGGGTCCGCTGTAGCGCATGTGGTAGTCGGTCATTTCCTGGGCAACGTTCTCGCCACGGGCCTTCTTGATGCGCGACTGTTCCGCGAGGTCGGTCTGGGTCAGTTCCTGCGGGGTCTTGATCTGGGTGTACTGGTCCGCCAGGGCCAGCCCGATGTTGCTCTTATAGGTCGGCTCATTGATGTAGCTGTCGTACAGCTTGGCACTTTCCTCATCACCGATGATCTTCGGGTCCGTGGTGAAGTGGTCGAACACGTGTGCCGGGGTGGCGAGGTTCACGCCGAGGTTGAGGATCGCCTTGTTGACGCTGCCGACCCGGCTGGTCACCAGCAGTTCACCTTCGTTCTCGCTCCAGGAGTCGTACACCACGTTATTCAACGCGCCGCTGTCCTCATCAAATGAGGTGGCGGCGAGGAACTGCCCACTGTCCAGCCTTGTTATGAAAGGATCAGCTTCGCTGTTCTCATCCTGGCGGATCACCGGGTTGGCGTCGATGATCTTCTGCTGCTGGGCCGCCGCCAGGGTGACCAGATTCTCCTGCGTGAAGTAGGCGATGATCACCGCAATGCATGACAGCACGAGGTAGGGCATGAACAGGCGGTAGAGGCTGATGCCGTTCGTGAAGAATGCTGTCAGCTCATTGTCCTTGGCCAGGCGTCCCATGCTCATCAGCGTGGCGAACAGGATGCCGATCGGCAGGCTCCAGGTCATGAAGTTCGGTGCCTCGAGCAGGGTGACCATCGCGATCGCCTTGCCGGGCTGGCTCGGGTCCAGCAACTTGTCAGCTTCCAGGAACAGCTTGTTGATCAGCAGGAATGCCAGGAATGCGCTGAATCCAAGCACAAACAGTCCCCCGGCTTCGAGGAACACATATTTATCTACTGTGCGGATCCACTTCACTGTACTTCAGACGGGAGATGCCCCATTCCTATTCTAATTGATATGACACTCGACCTTGCAGAAGCAGGGAGATGTTTGATTCTGCAATATTCACCTTTCATCGCGGGCAAAATACTAAATGTATATAGTGTGTTATTATCTTAGCGACAAACGGATTCCGGGCGCTGGTCACTCTGTGGCCTTTTTTTTGCAATGTACACAGACATGTTACAGCTGGAGGAGGAACTCGATGAGTTCCTCTATGATTATGGATACCAGTTGGTGGACTTTGTCATTGCCGGAAAGGGTCCAAGCCGTATCTACCGCGTGCTGTTCGAGCATGTTGGTGATGAGAAGATAACGATAGACGACTGCAGCGGGATGGCACCGCAGGTGCGCCTGTTCCTGGAAATGAAGGGTGTTTACAACGAGAAGAGCAGTCTGGAGCTGTCCAGCGGTGGACTTGACCGGGTGCTCAAGCGAGACCGGGACTTTGAGAAGTTCCTTGGACGTGAAGTGAAGGTGCGTTTCTTTGACGGCCAGCACAAGGTGACCCTCAAGGGCCAGCTTGCCAGCTTCACGGACAGGATGCTGATGATTGTCCCAAGTGAGGGCGGGGAGACCGTCCAGGTGGACCGCGGTTCGGTCGAGAAGGCGAACCTGGTCCCCAATGTGGAGTTCTGAAATGAAGTTAGATCCGCAGTTCGCAGCTGCAATACAGGAGATCGAGACCACCCGCGGCATCCCGCGGGACCGGATCGTTGACGCCCTGCGCCAGGGCTTTGAGGCCGCGTACGAGAAGAACTTCGGTTCCGCAAACAACCTTGAGGTCGAGGTCAACCTGCGTACCGGTGTGATTGAGGCCTACCTCACGAAGACCGTCGTGGAGGACGTCCAGGACGAGAATGAGGAAATCAGCCTCAGCGAAGCGCGTGAAGTGGAGGAGGGAGCCGAAATCGGCGACAGCCTCGGCTTCGAGGCGGACATGACCTCACTCGGCAACCTGGCGATCCACACCTTCAAGCAGAAGCTCAAAAGCCTGATCAAGGACGCCGAGCGCGACAAGGTGATGCGCCTTTATGGCGACCGTATCTTCGAGATGATCAACTGCACCGTGCTCTTCGTGGAGCGTGGCGATGTGTATGTCGAAACGCCTGACAAGGTTGAGGGCATCATCCCCTACAAGGAGCAGATCCCGCGCGAGCGGCTCAATCCCGGCCAGCGGGTGAAGTGCCTGCTGACCGAGGTACGCAACGTGCGCAAGGCGCCGATGCTGGTTTTCAGCCGCACACACGCCGACCTGCTGCGCGAGCTGATGAAGAACGAGGTGCCGGAAGTGCGCGAGGGCAACATCGAGATCGTGGCGATCTCGCGTGACCCGGGCTACCGCGCCAAGGTGGCTGTGCGCAGCAAGCTGCCTGAGCTGGATCCGGTGGGGTCCTGCATCGGCAGCCGCGGTATCCGCATCACTGCGATCAGCCACGATGTCAATGACGAGAAGATTGACCTGGTGCTCTGGAAGGAGGATCCTTTCGAGTTCATCGCTGAGGCCCTGAGCCCCGCGAAGGTGATGAGCGTCGAGATCTTCGAGGAGGAGCGCAAGGGTATCGTGGTCGTTCCGGACGACCAGATCAGCCTCGCGATCGGCAAGGGCTGGCGAAATGTCAAGCTGGCCAGCAAGCTGACACGCTACTTCCTGGACGTCAAGAGCCAGTCGGAGATGGCAGAGTCCGGTGGCGACATGATGCGTGAAGACGACGGCGACGATTACATTGACGACGACGACAACGACTACATCGACGAGCCGGAGGAGGGCGAGGGCCAGCTGGCTGGTGCCCACGCCGGTGATGACGAATCCGAAGAGGCTGGTGAATAGCTTTCTGCTCGGCTGTTGAAGGCGCCATCCGTGGCAAACCCGGCAGGACCTGTGTGGGCTGCCGCAGCAAGCACGAGCAGGAAAAGCTGCTGAGGTTCCAGCTTGATGCTGAAGGCCGGGTCAGGCATGTATCCCGGCCCGCTGATTCCTTCGGTGGTCGCAGCGTCTACCTCTGCCCGGACCGGGCTTGCCTGCGTGCTGTGCTCAAGCGCGGTGTGCTGGTATTCAGGCATTCGAAGTATGCTAAGATTGTCGTTCGTCTGAATGAGCTTCAGGCGCGACGTCTTGCGCGCGCATTCAGGCACGTTCCCGTGGACTGAAGCACGGGAGAACAAGGAGTCTATGACGAAATCGGTCATTAATCTGGTCAAGGAACTTGGTGTCAAGAGCACCAGCGAAGTGCTGGAGCTCCTGCGCGAAGTCGGTGTGGATACCGACGCCGAAGGCTTTGGCGTCATGTCCAAGATTCCCGAGGACATCGTATCCCGCATGCGCCAGGCAAAGGGCCGCAAGGGCCTCAGCGCTCCGGTGGAGACTCCTCCCCCCGCTGCCACCGCCAATGGTGAGCAGGAGAAGAAGAGTGCGCGGCGGATCGTCGAGGATGAACCGGGCAAGGTTGATCTGGACAGCGGTCCGATCAAGCGCAGTGCCCGCAAGGACTTCTTCGGTGCCCGCAAGCCCGAGAAGCGCGAGCCTTCGGTAGCAGCAAAGGAAGACCCGGGTGAGGACCGTCCGCGCCGCAGCGTGACGCGCAACCCGATCACCGAGAAGGAACGCCTCCAGCAGCAGGGTCCGCGCCAGGGTGGTGCGGAAGCCGCCGGTGCTGACAGCCGTCCGGCTGACAGGCGCAAGCCTGTCCGCAGTGACAAGCCGGATTTCTCCGGGGGACCGCGCATCATCAGCATGCCGGATCCGGAGGACAGGTCCGATGCCAGCCGCTCTGGTGGCGGAGGCGGAGTGAAGCGCAAGCCGGCTGACCCGCGCCGCAAGGGCACGGCCACACCGGCAGCCGCAGCGGCCCAGCATGGTGGTCGCCGCAAGAAGCTCAAGAACATCGGCGGGCAGGATGACGACGGCAGGATGCGCAGCCGCAAGCGCGTGTTCAAGGTCGCTTCACAGGCGCAGGAGGCCTCAACGGTCGTCCCGCACCTGAAGATCCCCGGCGAGATGACCATCCGTGACGTAGCCAAGATGACCGGCGTGAAGGTTGCCGAGATCGTGCGCTTCCTGATGCGCGAGCTCGAGATCATGGCGAACATCAACTACGTTGCCAGTGTGGACGAGATCCAGCTGATCGCGGACCACTTCGAGATTGACTACACAGTTGACCTGGCAACCGAGCCAGAGGGCGAGCTCAAGCAGTTCGAGGACATCGGCAGTGACAACCTGCAGTACCGTCCGCCGGTCGTGACCGTGATGGGCCACGTGGACCACGGTAAGACCAAGCTGCTTGATGCGATCCGCAGTGCCAACGTTGTCGCCGGCGAGGCCGGTGGCATCACGCAGCACATCGGCGCTTACCAGGTGGAGAAGAAGGGCAAGCACATCACCTTCATCGACACCCCGGGCCACGAGGCCTTCACCGCGATGCGAGCCCGTGGTTCGCGCATCACCGACATCGTGATCCTGGTCGTGGCATCCGACGACGGCGTGATGCCCCAGACGATCGAGGCGATCAACCACGCCAAGGATGCCGAGGTGCCGATCATCGTCGCGGTCAACAAGATGGACAAGCCGGAAGCCAACCCTGAGCGCGTGCGCAACATGCTCGCCGAACACGGGCTGGTGCCCGAGGAATGGGGCGGCGATGTGATGTTCGCACATATCAGCGCCCTGACCGGGGAAGGCATTGACGACCTGCTGGATAAGATCCTGCTGCAGACCGAGCTCGTCAACCCGCAGGCTGATCCGAGCGCACCACCGTTCGGTGTAGTGATCGAAAGTGAAGTGGACACCGGCATCGGCGTCGTTGCCACCGTACTCGTGCAGCAGGGCCAGATGGGCAAGGGCCAGTACCTGCTCAGTGGTTCCAGCATCGGACGCATCAAGCGCATGGAAGATGACCACGGCCGTGAGGTTGATTCCGCCGGCCCATCCTTCCCGGTTCGCGTGCTGGGCTTCGTGGACCCGCCGGAAAACGGTGACAAGGTCTACACCTTCAAGAATAAGAAGCAGGCTTCCGCGATTGCAGAGCAGCGCCTGACTGAGATCCGCAAGAAGGCGGCCGTCTCCAAGCAGCGCATGAGCCTCGAATCCTTCTACGGCCAGATGCAGGAGGGTGCGATCAAGACCCTCAAGCTGATCATCAAGGCCGACGTGCAGGGCAGCTCGGAAGCACTGGTGGATGTGATCAACAAGCTGGACGTGGAAGGTGCCGAGATCCAGGTGATCTCCTCAGGTGTCGGCCAGGTCAACGAAAGCGACGTCAACTTTGCCCAGGCCTCAGGAGCGGTGATCATCGCCTTCTCTACCGGTGTGACCTCCAACGCCAAGCGCCTGATGGAGAAGGAGAAGGTCGACGTTCGCAGCTATGACATCATTTACAAGGTCACCGAGGACCTCGAACTGGCGATGAAGGGAATGCTCGATCCGGAGTTCGAGGAGCGCCAGGTCGGCAAGCTGGAGATCCGTGCGATTTTCAAGACCGCCAAGAGCCAGACCGTTTGCGGTGGCTATGTGCTTGACGGCATGGCACGGCGTGGCGACAAGTACCGCCTGCTGCGTGGTGGCGAGGTTGTCCTGGAAAACATGACCCTCAACAGCCTGCGCCGTTTCAAGGACGATGTACGCGAGGTCAAGAGTGGCTTCGAGTGCGGCTTCATGGTGGAGAACACCGACGTGAAGGAAGGCGACATCCTCAGCCTGTACGAGATGGTGGAGATCAGCCGCTTCTAGGCTGCCTGCTCATTTCGAAGTCCTTATAGGTTCCGGTTGATTTCGCGCGCGCGAAAGCAGTCAAAGATTCTGTACAGGAATTGATCAGTGGCCGGGGTTCAGTTGTTCTGGTCGATGTTGCCCTGCATCATCAGCAGGCGCGGGAAGTCCCGCTCGAAGTCCATGAAGAGGTAGTACCAGCGCAGGATTTCGTCCGTCTCGTCCGGATTGCGGTCGCGATGCAGGTCGCGTACCATTTCGCGAATCACCTGGTCCGGCTTCTTCTGGGCCACGCGCCCCATGAAATCGTCCGTGAGGAAGATCGGGCGGGTACTTGTCATGGCCTTGACGAGTAGTTCCTCCGGCATTTTCGCGGAGAATTCAAACTCATCCTCAAAGCTCAGGAAAACGGTGTGCAAGTTGCTATCACCCACTCCATGATTATTACACCAGTCAGGCCTATCCTCAAGCGGATTTACCAACCAGTCGGATAATCAGACCAATGCAACTATTAATGTGTTCCCGGAAGTTTGGTCAGTTGCTAACTTCGGCTGCAGCGCTGGTCATGGTATTGGCCAGCAGGCCATAGCACTCCGTCCAGGCGGCAGCAAGCTCAGGGGTCCATTCATCTCCGAGGGCCTGCTCGAGCGTCCAGAGCAGGGAGGCTCCGACCTTGCCGTAGTCTTCGTCAGAAACACCATACTGCACGTGGCGCTGGCCGAGCTTCTGCACCGCAGGTACGATGTCCTCAAGGCGGGTCAGGCCGATCACAGCCATGTTGATCATGTTGAAGAGCAGCTTGTGCTGGTTCTGCATGTCATCCGGGAAGAGTCCACGCAGCTCGGGATAGGTCTCGAACATGCGATTGTAGAAGATCTCAGTTGCCTTTGAGCCAAGGGGTGTGACCTTGGCCCAGCTGTCCTGAACCATCTTTATCTGCTCAGCATTCATGGCGTTCTCCGCTCCTGTGATTCAAGAATTTTATCCTGAGGACCCTTACAGTGTAGTTTTAGTTGATACAAATCTCAATTGAATTCTGTAATCGGTTCAGCTGCCCGCAGTCAGCATTCCTAACGACATGCCCTTGAAAACCTCGCGCCAGGCTGATTCTAGTTCTCCAGTCCATTCATCTGCCAGTGCATCTTTCATGGAAGCCATCAGGCAGTGCAGGAAGAATGAATAATGAACTGAACTCAGACCGAAATCTCTGTGCCTGTCACCAAGCCTGGACATCATCCTGACAAACACCTCTTCTGAGGGCAGGCATGAAACTGCGGAGTTAATCATCTTGAACAGCAGTTTTTCCTGCAGCACCATACTGTCGGGAAACAGCTGCTCAACCTCAGGATGCTCTTCAAACAGCAAATTGTAGAATTCGCGGGTGAATTTCACACCAAGTGGGGTTACATGTGCCCAACTGTCCTGAACCAGCTTGATTTGACGATCGTCCATGCTCTTACTCTCCATTCTAGACAATGCAGCATTGGATTTTTCACAATGCCCGTGCAAAGATCCATCCACCAGCACTTAGACTTCAATCCCTGTTGCAAAAAAGCGTCCCAATTGTTTCTTGCACAAGCATCGTTTCCGTCATCCCTGCACACATCCAAGACCAGGCATCGGAATGCCTGTCAGACCAACCCTTTCCCACGACGGCCTGAAGCATTGCCATCAAAGCTTCCCCGTGGAATGGATAATCCTCAGGATTGACGCCATAAGCGCAATGCCTGACTCCGAGGGAGCCGAACTGCTGCCCCATATCGTCAATGAATTCATCACTCCTGACTGCACTGTCAATCATCAGAATCAAGCGCTTGCGCTGTAATTCGATATCGTTGCCAATGAATTGCCTGAGATCCTGACGAACCAGTTAAAGCTTTGCATGGAGCGTTATTCCAGCCCGTTCCTGCTGATCCAGTACTTGTTCCCAACTTTCCTGGATTGGCTGGATGAAATGAAGCATCATTCACTCCACACAAACTCAGAATACCGTTTCTTTTCAGGATACAAGCATGGAATCCAGTCTCATTTTTACTGATAACAGCATATCCATTGCGCTGCCATTTAGGCAGGACTGCACTAGAATATGCCCCGTGAGCAATCAGCAAGATTTCAACAGCTGGCGCAGCGAGCGTTACGAGCCATTCATTGCCAAGCGGCCTGAGCGCCGCGGCAGTTTTGCAAGCAGCAGCGGTTACGCGATTGACCCGCTGGCGGGGCCCTGGACGGATGGACGCGATTACAAATCCAGCCTCGGCTTCCCCGGCGAGTATCCATTCACGCGAGGCGTGCAGCCCAACATGTACCGCGGGCGCTTCTGGACGATGCGCCAATACGCCGGTTTCAGCACGGCCCGAGCCACCAATGAGCGCTACCACTTCCTGCTGAACAGCGGACAGACCGGCCTGTCCGTGGCCTTCGACCTACCGACACAGATGGGCTACGACAGCACGGACCCGATGGCGCTCGGCGAGGTGGGCAAGGTAGGCGTTGCGATTGACACCGTTGACGACATGGCAACGCTGTTCGCTGGCATCCCGCAGGACAAAGTGACAACAAGCATGACGATCAACGCCCCGGCCACGATCCTGCTGCTGATGTACCAGGTGGTGGCCGAGAAGCAGGGGATCGATCCCGCGCAGCTCGGGGGCACGATCCAGAATGACATCCTGAAGGAATACATGGCGCGCGGCACCTACATCTTCCCGCCGCAGCCGAGCATGCTGCTGACAACGGACTGCTTCCGCTACTGCACCGAGAAGCTGCCGCGCTGGAACACGATCAGCATCTCCGGCTACCACATCCGCGAAGCGGGCTGCACGGCGGTGCAGGAGGTGGCCTTCACACTCGCGGACGGCATCGAATACACGCAGCAGGCGATCAATGCGGGGCTGGACGTTGACAGCTTCGCGGGACGGCTGAGCTTCTTCTTCAATGCGCACAACAACTTCCTGGAGGAGGTTGCCAAGTTCCGCGCAGCACGTCGCCTCTGGGCGCGGATCATGAAGCAGCGCTTCAAGGCGCAGGACCCGAAGAGCATGATGATGCGCTTCCATACGCAGACGGCCGGTTCGATGCTGACGGCGCAGCAGCCCTACAACAACATCGTGCGCACAACCATGCAGGCGCTCAGCGCCGTGCTGGGCGGGACACAGAGCCTGCATACAAACGGCTTCGACGAAGCGCTGGCCCTGCCGACGGAGCAGTCAGCCGAGATTGCGCTGCGCACGCAGCAGATCATCGCCCATGAAAGCGGTGTGGCGGACACCGTCGACCCGCTCGGCGGCAGCTGGTTCATCGAGGACCTGACCGACCGGATCGAGACGGAGGCGATGGCCTACATCTCAAAGATTGACGAGCTGGGCGGGATGGCGGCCGCCGTTGAGCGTGGCTACCCGCAGGCCGAGATCCAGCAGGGCGCCTATGAATGGCAGCGCAGCGTGGAAACGAAGGATCGGGTGATTGTCGGAGTGAATGAGTTCCGCAGCAGCGAGGAAGCGCCCTTTGAGATCAACCGTGACGATGCCGCGGAGCATGAGCAGCGCGAGCGGCTTGAGCAGTACATTGCCAATCGCAATGCCAATCCTGCACAGTATGGTGGCGGGGCAGGGAGCGACAGCGCTCCCTGGCAAACGGCCTGTGGCAGGTTGCATGAACATGCGGCTGGCGGGGCAAAATCTGGCTACCTGGAGCTCATCCGTGCAGCCCTGCTGGCCGGTGCAACCGAGGGCGAGATTGTCAAGGCACTGGAAAGTGTCTGGGGCCGCTACCAGCCGAACCTGTAGCAGGATTCAGCCAATCGTGGCTGCCTGAGTGCCGTGCACCAGCCTGGCAAGTCGTTCACTGCCGACCGGGTCTTCCGCCTGCAGTGGCACGATGGCAAAGCGACCACCACTGAGCTGTGCGACCCTTTCAATTTCCGCCAGTTCAGCCGCGGCACGCCGGCGCAGCAGGGAAGACTGCGTATCCGCTGCCGCCAGGCTGCGGTTGACAATCCAGGCTGCCGGCTCGATCCCGGCGCGGCGCAGGTCCGCCTGCAATGCCTCAGCTTCCAGCACCGGCGTGGTCTCAGCCAGTGTGACAATCAGGATCCTCGTACGCCCAGGATCCTGCAGTTGCATCATCGGGGTGGTGACCTGCATGCCGGAGCCGCCCATCTGGCGGGTCACTTCGCGGTGATAGGCCCCGGTGGCATCCAGCAGCAGCAGCGTGTGCCCTGTCGGCGCAGTGTCCATAACGACGAAGCTGCGGCCGGCCTCACGGATCACACGCGCGAAGGCCTGGAACACTGCCACTTCCTCGGTGCAGGGGGAGCGCAGGTCCTCCTCCAGCATGGCCAGCGCATCGCTGTCCAGCCCCTTTCCCTTCGTTGCCAGCACCCGCTGGCGGTAGTTTTCCGTCTCCGCATGTGGGTCGATCCGGCTCATCTTCATGTTGCCGGGAAGCTGGGTAACCGTTTCCTCGATGTGTGCAGCGGGATCCGTTGTCGTCAGGTGTACCGGCAGGCCGCGGATGGCCAGTTCCACCGCGATCGCCGCCGCCATTGTGGTCTTGCCGACGCCACCCTTGCCCATCAGCATCACGAGGCCGTGCCCGGCGGCTGCGATCTCTTCCACAAGGCTTTGGATTCCCGGCAACTCAGGCGTCTCCTGAGCAACTGCACCGGCATGTATTTGATTGATCGCAGCTGAGGCAGCAAGCAGGGAGCGCAGATTGCCAGCCCCCAGCATGTTGGCAGCCTTCAGTTCCACCTGGTCGAGCTGCAGGCCTTCCAGTCCCGGGGGCAGGGCAGCGAGTGCGGCCTGTTCGCGCTGGCGGATCTTCGCCGCCAGTCCATCGACCAGCGCTTCCTGCTCCGGCATCAGACCGTTGACAACGAGGTGCTGACCGCTGATGCCGGTCTCATGCAGTTCATGCCGGGTGCGGGCCACTTCCCGCAGCGAGGCATTGTCAGCGCGGGCCACCAGTACCAGCCTAGTCTGCTGTGGATCACTGAGTGCTTCAACGGCATGCCGGTAGCGCTCACGCTGCTGCTCCAGCCCGGCCAGCGGCCCGAGGCAGGATGCATCTCCACGGCCATCCTCAAGGAAGCCGCTCCAGGCACCGGGCAACTGCAGCAGGCGGATCGTATGCCCGGTCGGGGCGGTGTCGAACACGATGTGCTTGTATTCACGCTGGAGATCCTCGTCCACCAGCAGGGCGGTGAATTCATCGAAGGCGGCAATCTCGGTCGTGCAGGCCCCGGAGAGCTGCTCAGTGGCACTGCGCAGCTCATCTGCCGGCAGCTTGTCGCGCAGGGGTGCCAGCAGGCGCTCCCGGTAGTTGCTGGCAGCAGCCTCAGGATCGATCTCCAGCGCATCGAGCCTGTCAACACCATTGATTGGGGTGATGTTGTTGCCGATTAGTTGACTGAACACCTGGCCGATATTGCTGGCGGGATCAGTACTGACAAGCAGCGTCCGCTTGCCTTCGTCCGCCAGTTTCAGTGCCAGGGCACAGGCCAGCGAGGTCTTGCCGACTCCTCCCTTGCCGGTGAGGAATACGAATCGCGGGATGTCTTGTAGGAAATGCATGGCTGCTCCGGATAACAGCTTATACCTGTCGCAGGCACAGCATTACGTAATGGCCACCTGAATGAGACTCAGTCTACTTTGTACTTGAGGGTGATGCTCATCGGCAGGCTGTCCCGCCCGATGCCGTCCGGCAGGTGCCCAAATGGCGCAGCGCTGCGCACGGCGGACAGGGCCTGCTCATCGAGTTCGCTGTAGCCACTGCTGCTGGCAATCTCCAGGCTGTCGAGCTGCCCGCTGGCATTCAGCACGAACTTGAGTTTGACCGAGCCACTGTGGCCAAGGCGGCGGGCTTCCTCCGGTACGCTCTGGCGGTTGACGATGCGTGAGCGGGCATTCTTCGCATAGTCCGCCAGCAGGGCCTTGACCTCGTCTGCGCTGAGCTGCGGTTCCGGCTTGGGCTGCGGTTTCGGCTCAGGCTCAACGGGCATCGCCTGCGGGACCGGGGGCCTTGGCTTGGCAACCGGATCACTGGGCGGCTTGTCACCGGAGGGCAAGGCGTTCGGGCTATTGCCGGCCTTGGCAATCAGCTCAGGGGTCTCCACCGCTTCCTGCGGCGGCTGCATTGGCTGTTCCACCGCCGGCTGCGGCTCGGGCTGCTGCGGCTTTGGATCAGGTTTGGGTTCAGGAAGTGGTTCCGGCTTTGGCGGCTCCGGCTCGGGTTCAGGTTCAGGCTCAGGCTCCGGTATCACTTCCGGTTCGGGCTCAGGGTCGGAGAGGTGGATCCTGATCGCCTGCATGTCATCAAAGCGGCTGTGCTGCGGGCCGGGCAGGGCGTAGAGGATGCCCGCATGCAGCACAATGGAGATCGTCAGCAGGCCCCAGCCACTGCGCAGCCGCCCGCGCAGCTTGCGCGGCACCGGGCATACCAGTGGTGCGGGATCCTGCTGTGGGCTGCGACCTGCCATTTCAGTTGCCGGGCTCCTTGACGGCTTCCAGGGCGATATCCTCCAGTCCGGCGGTGCGGATGCAGTCAAAGGCCTGCACCACCATGCGGTGCTCGGTCCCGCCATCGGCCCGCAGGCGCACAGTCAGCCCCTTGTCAGCCAGACCACTGAGCCGCGGGGTCAGTTCACTCCAGTCGATCTGCTCCTCGTCCAGCCAGAGCTGGCCGGCTGCATCAATCGCCACCAGCACGCTGCGGTTGTCATTGATCTGCGCGGTGGTGCTTTCCGGCAGCGAAAGGTCGATCGTCGGGTTGAGGAAGCGCGTGATCAACATGAAGAAGATCAGGAGCAGGAACACAACGTCGATCAGCGGCGCCAGTGGGATCACCGGATCTTGCGCCAGCCGCCTGCGTTCCCGCCTCACGAGCTGCATCACTTGACCTCCACGCCACTGCGGGCCAGCTGCTTGACGGCATGCGTCACGCTGCTGCGCAGGTAGTTCTCCCAGCGGTGCACCCGGTTGCGGAAGTGCAGGTAGGCCACGAGCGCCGGGATGGCGACCATCATGCCGACGGCGGTGGTGATCAGCGCCTCCCAGATGCCGCCGGCCAGCAGTGCCGGGTCGACCTGGCCCTGCAGGTCCTGGATGCGCTGGAAGGCGGCGATCATGCCGGTTACGGTGCCCAGCAGCCCCAGCAGCGGTGCGCACTGGGCGATCACGCTCAGTCCGTTAAGCCGGCGCTCGGCGTCAATCAGGTCCTGCTCCATTGCCAGTTCCACGAGGTCGCTGTCAATCTCGCCCTTGTCCAGCGAAAGCTTCAGCAGCTCGGACAGCTTGCCGACCGGCGGACGGTTGCTTTCCTTGCGCCGGCAGACAGCATCAAGGCTGGCGTTGATCTGCGGGATGCGGACCAGGAAGTGCAGCAGGCGGTCGGCGATGAACCAGATCATCAGCACGCTGCAGGCCAGGATGGGCCAGATGAAGAAACCGCCCTTGGCGATCCATGCCATTCAGTGCCTCCGTTGTCAGAAGTCGTAGCTGTACTCGACCCGCAGCTCACGACCGGGCAGCGGGCCGAAGCGGATGTTCGTCTCATCCAGCAGGTTCAGTCCACTGAGTTTGATTCGTCCGCAGCCGAGTTCGCGGGACAGGGTCAGGTCAAGGTTGTCCTGCTGTGGCACGCGTACCGTGTTCTCGGCATCAAACCAGTAGGGGTCGTGCCGGTGCAGCAGCAGCTCAGCGCGCAGCCGCGGATGCTCGTAGAATGCGCGGACGGTGTGGTCGTATTCGGGGCTGTTCACCAGGCGCAGGCCTGTTTCCAGCACCTCCGCCTCGGGCAGCCATGTCAGGTCGTAACCCAGTCCGAACCAGGACTTGTTGCACTCACCGTGGCGATTGGTCGCACGCCAGCGCTGCTCAAGCCCAATGCTCGCACCCTGCGTGGTCACGCCGTCGAAGTTCTCGAGCGTGAACACCTGCGGGGCGGACTGGATCTCGACGAAGTCGATCAGGTTGTCAATTTCGTGGCGGAACAGACCGAGCCGCACACTGCGGCCGCTCTTGGCGTAGCTGTAGTCCAGCGAGTAGTTCCAGCTGGTCTCGGGCTCAATGTCCGGGTTGCCGATGATCGTGTAGTTGAACGGGCTCGGGAAATCGTAGAAGCGCTCGCGCAGGCTCGGGGCACGGTAGCCTCGCCCGGCGGTGGCCGACACGGTACTGTAGTTGTCAAGCTTGCGGCTGGCCCCGACCGCCGGCAGCAGTTCCTCGCCGAAGTCGGAATGGCTGTTGAGCCTGGCCGATGCGCTCAGCGTCAAGTTGGGGGTGGTGTACCAGTCGTAGGTGGCATAAGCGCCGAGCAGTTCACTGTCGGCGGTCTGGCTGCCATCATTCGTCTTGATGCGGTCGCTCTGCAGTTCCTCAGCCTGGCGCTGGATGCCGACACTCCAGTCGGCATACACCATTTTGTTGTCCCAGCGCAGTTCCGTATCGTCAGTACGCTCCTTGAATGCGGTGCGCTCATCCCGCGGGTCGTCCGAGAGGAAGTATCGGTGCAGGCCGTGGCTGTACTCACCATGGCTCTGGGTCAGGCTGATGCTGCTGCCACTGTTGAAGCGGTGCGTCCAGCTGGCCGTGGCCCCCCAGCGCTCGGTTGCCAGGTCACTCGGACGCAGCAGGTTGGGCGGGGAGTAGTCCAGCCCGCGGCCCTCCTCGCGGAACCAGTCAGCGCTGACAACCATCGAGTCGTCATCACTGACACGGAAATCCCAGTGGCCGCGCATCGTCAGATTCTCGAAGCTCTGCAGGTCGGTGTCCGGCTGGCCGGGGTTGGCATCCCAGGCGTCGCGCTTCTGGTGCTCGATGCTCAGGATCCAGTTCTGGAAGTCGTCACCGTTGCCAAGGCGGAAATGCTCGCGCTGCCAGTTCAGCGAGCCGTAGCCCAGCTCCATTGCGGCAACATGCCCGGCCCCGCTGCGGGTCTTCAGGTTGATCACAACACCGGCGTTGCCACCACCGAAGGCAGCTGCGCGCGGTCCGCTGATGATCTCCACGCTTTCGAGGCTGCCCAGGTTGAACTGTGAGAGGTCCATCTGCTCGAGGATGTTTCCAGGCACGCGCTGGCCGTCAACGAGGATGGTGGTGAACTTGCCGGGCAGGCCCTGGTAGTTGATGGTAGTGCCGCCGAGGTACTCACTGACCCGGATACCGGCCTGGCGGCCGAGCAGCTCCGCTAGGTCAGCCGCTCCGCTGTCCTCGATCTGTTCGCGGGAGATGACCTGCTTCAGTTCCTCCAGCGAGGGGGGCTTGATGGCAGCGGCCGCCACGGCGGCGACTGCCTCAGCCTGGCTCTCCACGGTGGATTCACCAAGGTCAATCTCCATTTCCGCGTCGTCGAGGTCCAGCTCGAACTCGTCCTCGGTGACGGGCTGCACATTGTCAGGTTCAGAGGCGGGATCATCCTGCGCAATTGCCTTGTCCGCTGCCAGCAGTACCAGCAGCACCATCAGCAGCTGTAGGTAGCGCAGTCCGCCTTGCCTTGCCAACATCACTCTCTTCCTTTCCTGGCTTGCCACGGCCCGGGCCTCCCTGCCCGGTACCGCGGCGGGGGTGGCTTAGTTCAGCAGGGAGACGTCCGCGCTGAAGTCGATGTCACTGTGGCTGTCGCCGCCGGAGACGGTGACGGTACCATCGTACTCGCCGAAGTAGGTCGCCTGGTGGGTCGTGATGTCATAGGCGAAGATCGAGACAGAGTACTCGTCGTCGTCAAGGAAGCTCAGCGTGAAGTCGATGCTGGTGCCGCCGAGCTGGTCCTCGAACACCTCATACACGGCCGGAGGGGCACCCTGGGCGGGCGGGATCGTGTTTGCGGCCACGTAGTAGAACAGGCCGCCGGGAAGGGTGCTGCTCAGGGTCACTGTTCCAGTGATGGTGCCGAGCTGCGGATCCGTGCCGGGATCACCTGCAAAGTCGCTCGCAAAATTCACCGTGGCGACGTTCGGGCTGCTGGCGCTGACCACAACCGGGTTGTCGAAGGCACCGAAGGTGTCAACCTGGTGGCTGACCGGGTCATAGCCGTAGAAGCCGACGAGGTAAGTGCCGTAGCTGATGCCTTCAATGTCGTAGTGGATGCGGCCGTCATTGACGTCGCTTTCGCTTACGAGGAACTGCAGCACGTTCTGCGGGGCGCTCATCGGGGAAATGCCGATGAAGGTCAGCTTGCCGGCCGCCGGCCAGTCGCCGGTGATGCTGGTGCTGCCGCTGACAGTACCCCAGGGGGCATCGCCGCTGAAGGAGCACTGGCCGCTGAGGCCGGAGACGATCTGGTTCTGCGCGGTGCAGTTGACGTCGCCCGACTTGTAATAGAAGCTCGGGCTGCCGCCGGCATCCGCGAACACGCCGATGTAGTAGCTGCCGAAGGGCAGCTCGGTGAAGCTGTAGGTGATGGTGCGGCCGCTGAGGCTCGCGGTGCTGGAGACGCGTCCGGCGGACGAGGTCTGGGTCGCGTTGGTGCTGCCGCTCGGGAAGGCGCCGACGAACAGTTCAACAGAGCCGTTGATCGGGCCGACGACGGACACCTGGCCGGAAATCTGCCCGGTGGTCAGCTGCTCCGTGCCGCCACCACCGCAGGATGCCAGCAGGAATATGGAAAACAGTGCAATTGCTGCAACTCTTATGGACATTACACTCTCCTGGTGTGCCAGTCCTGATTAATACAGGGCTGAGTGCTTATTCGAGATTTTATTCTCGAATACTGCGGATTATAGCACAGGAACTGGAAGTGACAAGTCCCTTCCGTGGATATGCCTGATTTTCATTGATCCCAGTCCCTATTGGTGAATCCATTCACAATTGATTCGCAGTGGCCATATTGTAGCCTGAAGTCAATTCAGATAAAAGGGATTTGTGATAAACAAATGGGGATTACACCAGAATTTCAGCAGTTTCCGGGTGATTGGTCCAAAACAGGAAAGTGAACTGACTAAGGGTCAGATCAGGGGGCCGTTGCAGGGGTATCCGGTTCTGCCGCAACCGCCACCGGCTCGTGGTTATCCAGCAGGCGGGGCTTGGGCCAGAACACGAACAGGGCGCGTCCCTCGATGTTGTCGCGAGGAACGAAGCCCCAGACCCGGCTGTCCGAGCTGTGGTTGCGGTTGTCGCCCATCACGAAATAGTGGCCTTCCGGAACCGTGACCTCGTCATAGTCGTTGAAGGGTCGCTCCGCGATGTAGTCGTCCTCCAGCAGGACGTCACCATTCACATAAACCTGGCCGTGGTAGACCTTGACCTTGTCGCCTGGCAGGCCGATCACACGCTTGATGTAGTCCTTCTTGGGATCCTTCGGGAAGCGGAAGATCATGATGTCGCCGCGGTCCGGATCCTGGCTGAGCAGCTTGTAGCTGAGCTTGTCGGCAATCAGCAGGTCGCCCTTCTCAAGGGTGTGCTCCATGCTGCCGCTGGGGATGTAGAAGCTCGCCACCACGAAGGATTTCAACACCAGGGCAAGGCCAAGGGCCATCACGATGGTGGGGATCCACTCATAGAGCAGGCCCTGCATGAAGGACACAGCCACGAACTCGATCTTGTGGCGGAAGCCGGGGCCGCTGAGCCAGCCCACGCCGGGGCGGTCGTGCGCGACCACCACGAGGTTGGCCTCGTTGTTCTCAACGGGAACGGTGATCTCGCGCTGGATGGCGCTGTCGGAGAAGCTGCCACGGCTCAGGCGCAGGTGGACGGATTCGCCCGGGTTCTCCTTGAAGCGTATGCAGATCCTGGTGGAACTTGTGCCGTCAGCAGGCGTCTTGGCCCGCTCACTGTGAATTTCAACGCCAGGTCTGGAACCCATTGGCTAATGCTCCAGCGGCCGGCAGCACACCGGCCGGAATATCTAATGAAAGGGACCGCGAGCTTAGCGGACCATCTTTTCCTTCAGGCGGGTCGCCTTACCGACGCGGTCGCGCAGGTAGTACAGCTTGGCGCGGCGCACCACACCGTGGCGGGTGACCTCGATCTTGTTGATCTTGGCACTGTTGACGAAATAGGTCTTCTCAACACCCACGCCGGAAGCGATCTTGCGCACGGTGACCTTCTGCATCGGGCCCTGGCCATGCACTGCAAGCACGGTGCCCTCGAAGACCTGGATGCGCTCCACGTTCTGCTTGGACTGCTTACCCTTCGCGGCAATACGGTGAATCTTCTTCAGGCCGGCGATGTGGTCGGTACCACCCTCGTAGAGGTTGATGTGCACGCGGACGGTGTCGCCGGGCACGATCTTGGGAACCTCGCCCTCAGGCTTGGCCATCTTCTTGTTGTACTGCGCGATGATCTGCTTCATCTTGGTCTCCCGTCCGCACCGTGGAAGTGCGGGCATGCAAAGGACGGAGCTTGCCCCGTGAGCCAAAAATTCTAGCACAAGCTCATCGGAATGCAAGCTGGACGGGGAAATTTCCCCGGCTTACTGCTGTTCGCGGGACAGGCTGCGAGCATGCCTCGGCGGCCAGAACACGAGCACCGGGTTTCCCTCGATGTATTCCTGCGGCAGGTAGCCCCAGAAGCGGCTGTCCAGGCTGTTGTTGCGGTTGTCGCCCATCACGAAGTAGTTGCCTTCCGGCACCACCACCGGGCCGAAGTCGTACAGCCGGTCCGTGACCTTGATGTAGTCCTCCTGCACCAGCTCATTGTTGATGTACAGCTTCTCATTGCGGATCTCCACCAGGTCTCCCGGCAGGCCGATCACGCGCTTGACCCAGGTCTCATCCTGGTGCTCGGGGTGGTGGAAGATCACGATTTCGCCGCGGTGCGGCAGGGCCTTCAGCACCTTGGTGCTGAACTTCTCCGCGATGAACTTGTCACCGGGGTAGAGGGTGCCCTCCATGGACGGGCTGGGGACATAGTAACTGGCAAAGGCGAAGCTGCGCAGCACCAGCGCCAGCAACATTGACAGGCCAAGCGTCGGCACCCAGTCGAACACCAGGCCCTGGAGGAAGTTGGCCGGCTCAAAGCGCAGGATGTGGCGGCTGCCGTTGATGCGCAGGATCACGCGTCCCGGACGGCCAGTTGAGTAGATGCCAAAACTGCTGGCTTCGTCCAGCTCGATCCGGAGCACTGACTGTTCCTCACTGAAGCTGGCAGGGCCAGTCAGGCTGAGCTGCAGCGGGCCTTCAGCACCGCTGACTTCCACATGGAACATCGAGCCGTTGCGCGCCGGGGCCTTCTGCCTGGAAAAGCTCACATTCATGTTGTTCATCCCGCACCATCCTGTGGCGATTGACCGTCAGCGGTCAGACGCTAAAGCCCCAGTATTTGTTTTGCCCGTTCTCGCTGCTCCTGTGTCAGCAGCTCCGGCCGGCGCCGGTAGGTCATCAGCAAGGCCTGTTCGTGGCGCCAGCTGTCGATGTTGGCATGGTGCCCGCTGAGCAGTACTTCCGGCACGCTCATCTCACGGTAGCTTTCCGGTCGCGTGTAATGGGGCCAGTCGAGCATCCCGCTGGAAAAGCTCTCCTCATGCACACTCTGGCTGTCGCCGACCACTCCCGGAATCAGCCGGGACACGGCGTCCACCAGGCACATCACCGGCAGCTCACCACCACTGAGTACGTAGTCACCCATACTGATCTCGCGGTCCACCAGGTTGTCAAGTACACGCTGGTCGACACCTTCATAGCGGCCGCACAGCAGCAGCAGGTCCGGTCCATTGGCAAGTGCCTCGGCTATCCGCTGTGTGAATGGTTCACCGGCCGGTGAGGTGTAGACCAGCGGCAGCGGGGCAGGGTTGGCAGCGCGGATCGCCTCGACGGCGCTGAAGATCGGCTCGCAGCGCATCACCATCCCGGGGCCGCCGCCAAACGGCATGTCGTCAGTGCTGCGGTGACGGTCCGTGGTCCAGTCGCGCAGGTCATGCACATGCGGTTCAATCAACCCGGCTTCCACTCCGCGACGCACGACGCCGAACTGGAACACGCTGGCAACGAAGTCCGGAAAGATTGTCAGCACGTGGAACTTCACTGGTTGTTGTCCCGTGACAGCAGGCTGTAGTCGGAGACCAGGTAGCCCTCTTCGAGGTACAGCTCCGGCACATGCTCCATGTTGAAGGGGATCAGGATCAGCTTCTCGCCCTGCACCTCAAGGAACATCCCGGCGCCGGTCTCAGCCACATCCACGACCTTGCCGACAAGGTCGCCCTTGCTGGTGCGCACTTCCATGCCTTCAAGCTCAAAGAAGTAGACCTCACCTTCCTCACGGGGTAGGGCGCCGCGCGCGACCCAGTACATGATGTCCCAGCCGTTGAAGCGCTGGCCATCCTCCGGGCTGGTTACCTCATTGAAGGAGGCGAGGAAGCAGTCGCGGTAATGCTCGATGCTGGCAAGCGTGAGCTGCAGCACCTCGCCGCTGCGGTGGTCGTAGATGAGGTAATGGCTGCGCTGGTCAAGCCATTCGGGATGGTCCGTGCGGTAGTCGCACTTGAGCTGGCCCTTGACTCCGTGTGGCCTGCGGATGCTGCCGACGCGGACCAGCGGCATGATCAGGAGACCAGGTCGATCTTGAAGCGGCGGGTGGTCTTGCCCCCGGCGGCCTTGAGGATCTGGCGGATGGCGTTGATGATGCGGCCTTCCTTGCCGATCACCTTGCCGACGTCATCCGGGTCCACCTTGATCTCGATCAGCAGGCCCATCGGGCTGTGCGAATCCTTGATTTCAACCAGTTCGGGCTTGTCCACGAACTGCTTGACGATCTGGCCGAGGAAGTCATACATCTGGGCGTCACGGTTACCGTAGCCGCCACCGCCATGGTCGCGGTCACCACGGTCCCGGCCCCTGTCCCGGAAGTCCCTGTGATCCCTGTCTCTGTTTCCGTACATGACTTACTTTACTTCGATTGAGGTGTTCTTGCTGATGAGTGTGCGGACACGCTCGGTGGGCTGGGCGCCGACGCCAAGCCAGTACTTGATCCGCTCCTCATCGAGGCGCACATCAGCCGGCTCGCTGAGCGGGTTGTAGAAGCCGAGCTGCTCAATGTACTTGCCGCTGCGCGGGGTACGAGCTTCCTTCACCACCACACGGTAGCTGGGCTGCTTGGTCTTGCCGATTCTCATCAGTCTGATCTTTACTGCCATTTCTATATAGTCCTGCTGGAATGAACCTCGTATTATACAGCACACTGCCGCACTGTAAAGGGGCTGGATTTTACCAGAAAAGTGCGGGACTGGCTACGCTCAGGCGCCGCTGTTGATGGATTCGAGCATTTCCTCATGGCTCAGTCCCGGATGGACCAGCTCGCTGCTCTTGTGGCTG
>JAGRNR010000120.1:0-650 GCA_020440645.1 bacterium
GCGACGCGGCCATCGCGGAGACCAGCACGCGGTGCCGCATCAGCCACAGCGGCAGGACGGGCTCGGCCGCCCGCCGCTCGACCAGGACGAAGGCGGCGAGCAGCACTGCGGCGAGGCCGAAGAGCACCACGCTCGTGGGCGACGACCACGCCCAGCGGACGCCGCCCTCGAGCAGCGCCAGCAGCAGGAGCACGCCGCCGGCGGTCAGCAGCAAAGAGCCGGCGTAGTCGATGCGGTGCCGGCGGCGCTCGACCTGCTCGTGGAGGTGGCGCCACACCATGACGGCGGCGACCAGGCCCAACGGCAGGTTGATGAAGAAGATCCAGCGCCATGAGGCGTAGTCGGCGAAGAGCCCGCCGAGCGTCGGGCCGACGACCGAGGCGACCGCCCAGACGCCGGCGACGTAGCCCTGCACCTTGGCGCGCTCCTCGAGGGTGTAGATGTCACCGACGATCGTCATGCTCATCGGCTGGACGGCACCGGCGCCGAGCCCTTGGACGGCGCGGAACGCGATGAGCGCGCCCATCCCCCAGGCCAGGCCGCACAGCAGCGAGCCCAGCAGGAACAGCCCGATCCCCAGGATCATGACGGGCTTGCGCCCGAACTGGTCGGCGAGCTTGGAGTAGACCGGGACGGTCACCGCCTGCGCG
>JAGRNR010000121.1:0-649 GCA_020440645.1 bacterium
AGGAAAAGGTGAAGCATGCGGTGGGTTGCGGCGAGATCGTGGCCATCCTCGGACTGGAGGGCTTCGACATCGGCGACACGGTGGCCGACGCCGAGGCGCCCGAGGGGCTGCCCCGCATCCGGGTGGACGAGCCCACGATGAGCATGCTGTTCACCATCAACACCTCGCCGTTCTTCGGCAAGGAGGGCGAGTTCGTGACCAGCCGCCACCTGCGCGACCGCCTGTTCAAGGAGATCGAGAAGAACCTGGCCATGCGCGTGGAGGAGACCGACAGCCCGGACCGGCTGCTCGTCTACGGCCGAGGCATCCTGCACCTAAGCATCCTGGTGGAGACCATGCGCCGGGAGGGCTACGAATTCCAGCTGGGCCAGCCGCAGGTGCTGTTCAAGGAGATCGACGGCCAGCGCCACGAGCCCATCGAACTGCTGAGCGTGCAGGTGCCCGAAGCCTTCAGCAGCCGCGTGATCGACCACGTGACCCGCCGCAAGGGCGACATCCTGAACATCGAGCAGCGCAGCGACCGCACCGCGTTGGAGTTCAGCATCCCCGCCCGGGGCATCATCGGCCTGCGCAACGTGCTGCTCACCGCCACCGAGGGCGAGGCCATCATCGCGCACCGCTTCAAGGGCTACGAGCCGTACAAGGGCAC
>JAGRNR010000122.1:0-648 GCA_020440645.1 bacterium
GACCTCCACGTCGATGTGTTGCATATCGAATTCGCCAACCGCAACATGAATGAGGTCGAGCTGTGGGAGCAGTACGGCGGCGACAAGATCCTCTGCGCTGGCGTCATCGACGTCAAGGGCCGCAGCCTGGAACCGGTGGATGTGGTGGCCGACCGCATCCGCACCTGCCTGCGCCACTGCGCGCCCGACAAGCTGTGGCTCGCCCCCGACTGCGGCTTCAGCCAGACGCCGCGCTTCCTGGCCAACGAGAAGATGCGTGTGATGGTCGAAGCGGCGGCGCTGGTACGTGCGGAGATTGGGTAAGTACGGGTTGCAGGTTGCAGGTTGCAGGTTGCAGGCGATTGATGATCTGCCGAAACGGAGACGTAGCGATGGTGAAGTTGGAGCACAACGCGGTTGTGAACCGCATGCTGCGGGTTGATGATCTAGACACGCTGGGTGTCTCGACGCAGACGCTGGCCGAAGAGGCGATCCGGGCTGGCCGGGTGGATGATGCCGTGGCGCTGGTGGACTACTTCCACCAGGAGATGCGCATCATGCACACCATCATGCGCACCTGGCTGACTGACATCACCCGTTACATGGTCGCCCGCGGCGGGCCGTCGGACAACGCCGGCGAGCTTGCGACCGCCTTGCTGGACATCTGGC
>JAGRNR010000123.1:0-647 GCA_020440645.1 bacterium
CAACCGCCCCAGTTAAACTACCCACCAAACGCTGTCCCTCCACCGGATAACGGTTAGAGGTTAGAATTAAAGATTTATCAGGGTGGTATTTCAAGGATGACTCCACAAAGGCTAGCGCCTCTGCTTCAAAGTCTCCCACCTATCCTACACAAACAAATCCCTAACCCAACATCAGGCTGTAGTAAAGCTCCACGGGGTCTTTTTGTCTTGCTGCGGAAATCCGGCATCTTCACCGGCAATGTAGTTTCGCCGAGTCCCTCGTTGAGACAGTCTTCAGAACCGTTATGCTATTCGTGCGGGTCGGAACTTACCCGACAAGGAATTTCGCTACCTTAGGACCGTTATAGTTACGGCCGCCGTTCACCAGGGCTTAAATTCAAAGCTTTGACCGAAGTCTAACCTCTCCTCTTGACCTACTGGCACTGGGCAAGCATCAGCCCCTATACATCCACTTACGTGTTAGCAGAGACCTAAGTTTTTGGTAAACAGTCGCCTGAAGTCTTTAGCTGCGGCCCAACCGCTGCTTCGCACTGGATACTCCAAGTGCAATATAAATTTTTACATTGATACTGAGAATTATTGGAATTCCCAGTGCGAAACACCGGCTAGGCAGTCCTTATTCCAAAGTTACGGACGCTTTTTTGCCG
>JAGRNR010000124.1:0-644 GCA_020440645.1 bacterium
CGGCAACATGTATGCGCTCAATCCGGACGGCAGCCTGAAGTGGTCCGAGGGTTCCATCAGCACCGTGCTCTACTCATCGCCATCCCTCGGCCCGGATGGCTCACTGTACATCTCGGATTTCTCCGGCAAGCTGCTGGCTTACGCCGACAGTTAGGGAGCAGCAGGCGGGCAGGCGCGTACATACCTGCCCGCCCCGAGGATATTGATGATGGCGGCATCATGCTTCCCCGAGGCAGACTGCGCAGCGTGGCGCAGAGCTGAAAGTGCTTCCCCAAAGCATTGTGTCTACAGCCGGTTGTCCCCGCTCCCATCCCGTTACCGGTATCCTCCCGGGCGCGTGTCCGGCCCTGCTTCCCAGGCAGTGCTCGTTATTCGTATAGATGCCTGATTCCGGCCCGCTGTGACGAACTGCTCTTTAATTGCGAGGAAGCCGGAGATTATTCAACAATCAGCAGCTGGGTGCCGCTGCAGACCGCGAAGCGGCCATCGCTGAGCGGTACCGGCGTGCCCAGCGCATCCTCGAAGCCGGCCTGCAGGCGCCAGAGCTCCTTGCCATCCGCATCAAGGCAGACGAGCCAGCCCCCGGCCTCCGTGCAGATCCGCCCGCTGCCGTCCACCAGCACCTGGGAGCTGAAGGAGTAGGG
>JAGRNR010000125.1:0-643 GCA_020440645.1 bacterium
TGGGTGCTGCTTTCAAGGAAGTCCGGCCCCCGTCCGCAGTTCACAATGTCGGTGTTTGCAACGATCCGGCTACTGGAACTGTTTGCGATGTTCACCGCTGGTTCGGCCAGCATCATCTGGGCCAGGCTGCTGATGCTGGAGGAGATCCTGACTGGCTGGCAGGCGGTGTTCACGCGGATGCCGTTCGGCTACGGTGAACACACATTCCACTACTTCGACCATTCCGAGGGCGGCACAGCGCTCTTCCTGTTCTGGCAATCAGGACTGGCTGTCAGGACCGGTCCGATCGGCTACATGCTGGCCCTGCTGCTCAACCTCGCCTGGCTGGCGATCGTGTTCCTGTTCTGCCGCTGGGCGGTGGGCCGGAGTGCGGTGCGGGAGGAGTGAAGGTGTGTAGTTCTGAATCAACCAGAAAAGTGCTGAGTTCAATTAACAGAGCCACTCACGCTCATATGGCTTTGTGGTGGCAAAGATACGGAATTTACTGGATTACTGCAATTTTGGTCATCTGGTTTATCGATACCGCCTCCTACCAGCTTGCAGGACGCGGTCATGTATATCCTGACTTGTCTTCGCTAACCTACGATATTTGGCCATTTACGAGGCTTCTGAAGGGGGTTATTCCTGTTGTTGCCTTCGTCGC
>JAGRNR010000126.1:0-633 GCA_020440645.1 bacterium
CGATACCTGGACCCTGGTCATGGGCGCCGTGTTCGTCCTGGTCGTCCTGTTCCTGCCCAACGGGCTGGCCGGACTGATCGACCTCTTCCGCCATCGACTGTCGCGCCGACCGGCCAAGCGCCCGAACAGCCAGCCTGCCACAACAGCGGTCGGGAAGATCGTCACCCAGGAAGTATCGGAGCAGTCATGAGTGTACATCTTTCCATCGAGAACCTGTGCGTCGAGTTCAACGGTTTCAGGGCTGTAACCGATCTGAACCTTACCGTGAACAAGGGTGAACTGAGATGCCTGATCGGGCCGAACGGCGCCGGCAAGACAACCGCGCTTGATCTGATCTGCGGCAAGACGAAGCCGACCAGCGGCGCAATCCGCTACAAGGGAACGGATCTGGCGCAGCAGGAGGAATACCTCATCGCCCGCGCCGGTGTCGGCCGCAAGTTTCAGGTGCCCAGCGTGTTCCGGCAGCTCAGTGTCCGCCAGAACCTTGAGGTCGCCTTCTGCCGCCATACCGGGGTGGCCGCCAATGTGTTGCGCCCTGGCCAGTCATCGGAAAGCGACGGCCTTGAAAAGCTGGCCGATTTCGTTGGCCTGATCGATCAGCTCGATGTCCCCGCAGCTCACCTGTCGCACGGC
>JAGRNR010000127.1:0-632 GCA_020440645.1 bacterium
CCAGCCCCTTGAGTGGCAGGGCGGCCAGCAGCAGGCAGGTGAGCCAGAAGGACCAGGGGCGGCGCATGGGCGCGTTTATAGCACCGGCCCGCGTCACGCGCCACGACCCCGTTCATGGGCCCGGTGGCCGGCCGGCGCCGGTTGCAAACGCCCGCGCCGCCCCCATCTGCAGGGGCAACACACCGCGCCCGGGCCATGCCACACTCGGCACTGCTGCCACCCGGCGCCAGAAAGCATCCCCACATGGAGTTCAAGGACTACTACCAGATCCTCGGCGTGGACAAGAGCGCCAGCCAGGACGACATCAAGAAGGCCTACCGCAAGCTGGCCCGCAAGTACCACCCGGACGTGAGCAAGGAGGCCGACGCGCCCAAGCGCATGGCCGAGGTCAACGAGGCCAACACCGTGCTGGGCGACCCCGAGAAGCGCGCCGCCTACGACACCGTGGGCGCGCAGGCCTGGGCCGCTGGCGCGCGCTCGGGCGACGACGTGCGCCCGCCCCCCGGCTGGAACGCCGGCTACGAGTTCTCCGAAGGCGGCGGGCCGGAAGGCTTCAGCGGCCATTTCCGCGGCGGCGACGGCACCGATTTCAGCGAGTTCTTCGAGCAGATGTTCGGCCGCGCCCGTGCGGG
>JAGRNR010000128.1:0-629 GCA_020440645.1 bacterium
AGTTCGATCAATTCCGCCGCCGGATTCTCAATCAGGGTCTCCCCCAGCAAGTCGAGGACCGGTTGCTCAACGAGTTGCGGCGCCTGCAAGGCATGCAGCCCGTTTCAGCGGAAGCAACCGTGGTCCGCACCTATCTCGACACGCTCCTCTCGCTGCCGTGGTCGGACGAAACGATCGACCGGATCGATCTCGCCCGGGCCGAGGAGATTCTCAACGGTCACCACTACGGTCTCGAAAGCGTGAAGGAACGGGTGCTCGACTATCTCGCCGTGCGCGCGCTCGGGGCAATGACCGGTCGAACCGGATCGTCGCCGATCCTCTGCCTGGTCGGACCTCCCGGCGTCGGCAAAACGAGTCTCGGCCAATCGATCGCCGAAGCGATGGAGCGGAAGTTCGAGATCGTCAGCCTCGGCGGCGTTCGCGACGAAGCCGAAATTCGCGGGCACCGCAAGACGTACATCGGCGCCATGCCGGGACGAATCATCAAGGCCATCAATCAGTCGAAAGTCACGAACCCGGTCATCCTGCTCGATGAGATCGACAAGCTCGCCAGCGACCAGCGGGGCGATCCCGCCTCGGCGCTGCTCGAAGTGCTCGATCCGAGCCAAAACCAGGCGTTCCTCGATCAT
>JAGRNR010000129.1:0-627 GCA_020440645.1 bacterium
CCTGACGAGTCCTCAGCCGGCGTCGCAGGCGGGATCACTCCCACCTTCACCGACGTGAGCGTAGAATCGGGTTTCACCGTCACTCAGTCGGACCACGGGTTCGTCGGAGACAGGTCGCAGGGCGCGGCGGCGGCGGTGGCCGACGTGGACGCGGACGGAGATCTCGATGTGTTCCTTCCCCGCGTCGGTAAGCCGAACGGCCTCTACCTGAATGACGGATCGGGCCACTTCACCGATGTTGCGCCCGAGGCGGGAGTCGCCGGCCCCAGCGAGCGGTTCGGATCGCGAGCATCCGCCTTCTTCGACATCGAAGGTGACGGCGACCTCGACCTGTTCGCTGCAGGAGCTGAGACCGGCAACGACCAGCTGTTCGTCAACGACGGCAGCGGCCACTTCACCGACGAGGCGCCTGAGCGCGGGCTCGACCGACCCATCGATCCGCTGACCAGAGGAACCCAACAGCACGGAGTAACCATCGGGGACGTGAACCGCGACGGAAATCTCGACCTTCTCGTACTGCAGTGGCGCTCCGAGCTCTACAACTCCACCGCCATCGAGGCCGCACAACAGACCGGGGCCTGGGAAGAGGACGAGATGCCACTCCCATGTGAAACATCGGCCGGGCTC
>JAGRNR010000012.1:0-69895 GCA_020440645.1 bacterium
CATGATTGCGCCGATCAGCAGGTAGAACACATAGGGCTGCTTGCCGGCGTAGTCCGGGGCTGCGCCGCTGGACATGCCGATCAGGCCGATGATCACTGCGTTGATCAGGTTGTAGAACAGCCAGACGATGTCCCAGCCGAGGTAGCGCTTCGTCAGGTCGATGTCGCGCATGATGAACGCGCGGATCGCCGACAGCTCCCGCATGATGCGGCTGCCGCGGCCCTCGAAGCGTTGTTGGTTCACAGACATTGCTTGTCTCCTTGCTTCCATTCATGGCGCGTGATCGCGTAGTAGGCGACCCCATGCCAGTTGCCACGGCTGTAGAACTCACAGGGCTTCAGGCCCCTGAGCTGCATGCCGCTCAGTTCCATGCTGCGCCGGGCAGCCCGGTGGCTGTCCAGCGTGTCCCCCCGGACGGTGCCCAGCGGGTGGTTGCCAAACAGCCAGCCGATCACCAGCCGCTTGGCCTCAACGCCGTATCCCCGCCCGCGCAGCTCCGGGTGGATGCGGGTGCCAAGCGTTGCCGACATCCTGAACCCGTCGGTGGATTCGTAGTACTCGTTGCCGATGTGGCGGCCCGTTGCCAGCTCCTCGATCGCGAAGCAGCCGCGCTCGTCCATGAACAGGCCGCTGCCGGCAAAGGCCTGCCTGTCGCGCATCCCCGGCGGGTTGATCGGCCCCCAGAAGGAGTTGCCCTCCTCCAGCTCAAGCTGGCGCCAGGCCTGGTACTCCCCGTGGTCGCGGTAGGGCCGCAGCCGGATCCGCTCTCCGTTGACAATCAACTGCATTTCAGCTGGCCCTCCTGACAGCATGCCGGTAGTCCATCGCCGCCCAATCGCTGCGTGTAAGGTGGTAATAGACCACGGCCTCATAGCTGCCCTGCCGGTAATGCACCGCCGGCCGGCAGCCGATGTAGTTCATTCCACTCAGTTCCAGCCCACGGCGGGCCGGGGCATGCGTTGACAATGTGTCAGCCATGATGCACTGCAAGGGCAGGTTCTCGAACAGCAGGCAGAACATCAGCTGCTTGGCTTCCATCCCGAAGCCGCGCTTCTGGTGCAGCGGGCGGATGAATGTGCCAACCCAGGCCACGAGGCGTGGCAATGTCAGCGGGCCGACCTCCTCGTAGCCGGCCACTTCGCCGGTGTCAAGCCGCTCAATGCACATCATCAGTGAGCCGTCCGCAGACAGCATGCCATTCCCGTCAAACTGCCTGCGCAATTCATGCCCGCTGTGGTGCATCGGCCCCCAGTGGGCGTTCGGCTCGGCATGCTCCTCCCGCACGAGCTGCAGCATCTCGTCTGCATCCCTGAAGGGCCGCAGCCGGACCAGTTGTCCTTCGTAAACCGTATGCATCATCAGCTCCTGTGCACCCTGTGCCTGTAATCCATTGCCAGCCAGGCAGTGCGTGACAGGTTGAAATAGACCCGGTTGGTATACCTGCCGGCGCTGAAATAGCTGGTGGCCTCGCAACCCAGTGGCTGCATGCCGCAGAGCTGCAGTCCGCGGATGGCGCGGCTGTGCCCCGCCAGTGTCACCGCGAATACGTTCTCCAGCGGAAAGTTGTCAAACAGCAGGCAGGCCGCCAGCAGCTTTGCCTCAACGCCGTAGCCCCGGCGGCGGTGTCCTTCGAGCACATGCGTGCCCAGCCAGGCACCGAGCCGGTGCGGATGGATGTTCTCCTCGCCAACGAGCCGTCCTGTCCTGATTTCCTCGATTGCCATGCAGTATTCCTTCTGCTCATTCATTCCGCTGTAGTCATTGAACAGCGGACGATTCTGCTGCACGCTCTCGAACCAGGGACCCCAGTGCTCGCCGGGCTCCTCAATGCCGATGCAGGCCAGGCTGTCCCATTCCGCGAGATCCCGGAATGGCCTGATCCTGACCTGTGGTCCTGTGTAGGTTGTGTACATGCTCAGCTCCTCTGCACCCTGTGGCGGTAGTCCATCGCCTCCCATTCACTGCGCAGCAGCTGGAAGTACACCGTGTCAACGTAACGCCCACGCACGTAGTGCGACAGGCGGGTGCTGCCAACCTGCCGGAAGCCGACGGCCTCCAGCCCGGCGCGGCTGCGGCTGTGAACCGCCGTGGTATCGGACCATAGGGACTCGACCGGGAAGTTCTCAAACAGGAAGCAGAATGCCAGCAGCTTGGCCTCGCGCCCGAAGCCCTGGCTCATCTGCGCAGGAACAATGCCCGTCGCCGGGAAGGCGGACAGTTGCCAGCGGCCGATGCCGCAGTATTCCAGCCCGACGAATTCGCCGTTGTCAGTGCGCTCGATCGCGAAGGCGAAACTGTCCATTGAGATGGACAAGCGCTGCCACTCCGACGCGCTGCGCGCCGCCACATCCCACTGGATGCCGAGGTGCTCGTTGGGCGAGACTGCATAGTTGCGCACATAGCTGGTGAACTCCGCCTCGCTGGCGAATGGCCTGAGCCGTACTTTCTCTCCTGTGTATGTCGTATACATGTCTGCTCCTCAGGCTCCGCGCCTGACCTTCTCCTGCCAGTCCATTTCCTGCCACTGGCGACGACTGAATCCGAAGAACGTCGTGGACTGGTAGCTGCCTCGGCTGTACTGGATGCAGGGGCGGATGCCCAGATGCCGCATCCCGCTGAGCTGCATGCCCCTGATCGCTCGGCTGTGGTCGCCGATGGTGATACCAAGCACCCATTCGAGCTGCTGGTTGTCAAACAGATGGCATGTCGCCAGCAACTTGGCCTCGATGCCAAAGCCCTTTCCGCGATGTTCCTCGAGGATCCAGCTGCCCAGGTAGGCGGCGCGGCCTGCATAGTCAAAACTGTAGACCTCAGTGCCGACCACCGTGCCAGTGGACTTGTCAACCACAACGAACGTGCTGACCTCTCCGCCCATCCCGCCTGTATTGCGAAAGCCGTCCAGGCGCGGCTGCATCGCGGAATGCAGTGGTCCCCAGTGCTCATTGAACATCCGCATGTGCCTGTCGTTGAGCTGGTGCCATTCGTCCTCAGATTGATAAGGTCGCAGGAGCGTCCTGTCAGTCTCATATCTTCTGTACATCTCTAGCTTCTCCTCACTTCCTGCCGGTAATCCATCCGTTCCCAGTCCTTACGCAGCAGCTGGTACCAGACCTGGCCCTCGTACTCCCCCTGCGATGGGAAGGCACAGGCCAGGATCCCGGCGAAGCGGTAGCCGATCGCTTCCAGCCCGGCGATTGCACGGCTGTGCGTTGCCACTGTGTCAGACCAAAGTGATTCAATCGGGAAATTCTCGAACAGGTGGCAACTGGCCAGCAGCTTGGCTTCACGGCCGAAGCCGTTGTGCCAGTGCCGCTCCAGCAGTCCGGTGCCCGTGAAGCCGCTGAGTTGCCAGCGGCCAAGCCCACAGGTGATCACACCGGCCAGTTCTCCAGTGTCCAGCCGGTCAACCGCAAAACGGCAGACTGTCTCCTCAGTCGGGAACAGATTCCAGACCTGCAAGGCTGAATTGGCAAAGTACCACTGCGGCCCGCGGTGGGCATTCGGCATCACTGCGTATTCGCGCGTGAAGCCGGCCCACTCCGCTTCTGAGGCGAATGGCCTGATGCGCACCAGTTGTCCCGAATATGTCGTAATCATTGTCAGCCTCTCCTGACGGTCTGCCTGACCGGGAGCTTCTCCCAGTCCTCACGCATGATCTGGTAGTAGAGCCGCGAAGCATAGCCCGCCTGGCTGTACTCACTCACGTTCTTGCTGCCTCGGCACTGCATGCCGATCGCCTCAAGGCCGCGGGCAGAACGCTGGTGCTTTCCCAGCGTGACGGCCCAGACCGACTGCAGGGGGAAGTTCTCGAACATGTGGCACAGCGCCAGCAGCTTGGCCTCCCGGCCATAACCCTGGCTGCGATGTTCCGTGAGGATTTCCGTGCCGATGCTGCCCGCCAGCTGGTCGCGCTGTGGCCGGGCATTCACCCATCCCACCGGCTCCCCGCTGCCAGATTGCTCAATTGCAAAGCATGTCTCCAGTCCGCCCAGCAGGTTGAAGCGGAATCGTTCAACTGCGTCGTCAATCCTCCAGCGGCAGTCACCGAAATGCTCATTGAGCGTGCGGAACTGCGCTGCACAGAATGCGCGCAACTCCGACTCGTCCCTGAAGGGGCGGATCCGCACCAGCTTTCCGGTATATGTCGTGAACATTGTCAGCCTCGCCTGACGCTCTGCCTGATCGGGAGCTTCTCCCAGTCCTCCCGCATGATCTGGTACTTCACCCTGGCAACACGCGTGCCCCTGAAGCGGAATGAACAGGGGATCGTGCCGATATGCCTGAAGCCCAGCGCTTCCAGCCCGGCCCGCGCCCGGGTGTGTACCGAAAGGGTGTCCGCCCAGACGGATTCGATCGCGAAGTTCTCGAACAGGTGGCACATTGACAGGAGCTTGGCCTCGCGGCCGAAACCCAGGTGCCAGTGCTCCCGCAGGATCTCCGTACCGACGCTGGCCGCCAGCTGGTAGGTGCCGAGCACGGCACTGACCCAGCCGATGGCCTCACCGCTGTCCCGCCGTTCGATGCAGAAGCGTTCGGCGGCATCATGCGTGATCGAATTGCCAAAGCGCTTGCGGCTCTTGATCGCGCGGTGCCAGTCGTCACCCCAGAAATCACTGAGGGTGATGAACTGGCGGCTGGAGAACCGCCACAGCTCGTCCGCATCCCGGAAGGGACGCAGCCTGACCCGTTCACCTGTGTAGACAACATGCATTTCTCACTCCAATAGTGGTCAGTAGTCAGTGGTCAGAATTCAGATCACTGACCACAGACCACTGACTACTGGCCTCTCACCACTGTCTGCCGGATCGGCATCTTCTCCCAGTCCTCACGCATCACCTGGTACAGTGGCACGGCGACGTTCCTGTCACCATGCCAGTGGATGCAGCGGTACAGTCCGACACGATGCATCCCGACAGCGAGCAGCCCGGCCTGGGCGCGGGTGTGCTCCGCCGTGGTATCCGCCCAGACAGTCTGGATCGGGAAGTTCTCGAACAGGTGGCACAGCATCAGGAGCTTGGCCTCACGTCCAAAGCCCCGGCTCCAGTGCCGCCGATCCACCACGGTGCCCAGCCATGTTGCCAGCCGGCCCGCCGCAGGCACACCGAAGCTTTCGATGCCGACACACTCTCCAGTGTCAAGCCGCTCGATTGCCAGGCTGTTCTCGCCCTTGTCATCCAGCAGTTCGCCGTCACTGAACTCACGGTCCAGCTGGCTGGCAACGGTATGGTACGGCCCCCAGAAATCACTGTATGTGAACTCACGGGAGGCCTGCAGCTGCTGCCATTCCTGCAGGTCCCTCACAGGACGCAGCCTGACCAGTTCGCCTGTATAGACATGGTTCATCAGTTTCCTCTCCTGACTGTCTGCCTGATCGGCATTGCTTCCCAGTCACTGCGCATTAGCTGGTAGTCCAGGATGTCAACATACTTCCCGTGCCAGTGGTAATGCCGCAGGCCGCCGGCCAGCCGGAATCCACAGGCCAGCAGTCCGCGTGATGCGGGCTCATGCTCGCCGGTGGTGCCGGCCCATACCGACTGCACCGAGTAGTTCTCGAACAGGTGGCACAGCTTCAGCAGCTTCGCCTCCCGCCCCAGACCGCGGCCCCAGCGTGACTCGAGCACGAATGTTGCCAGCCAGCAGGACAGCTCACCGCCCGCGGGCGTGCCATGCAGCGCCACGCCTGCCACCGCACCGTCACTGAGGTCCTCGATCGCGTGGCAGGCTTCATCGCCACCCAGCAGTCCGTCAGCCTCGAAGGCGCGCCGGAGCGCTGGTTCGCTGCTGTGCCAGGGACCCCAGAATGCATTCATGTGCAGGTCACGCTGGCCCTGCAGCTGCATGTACTCATCAAGGTCCCTGAACGGACGCAGCCGCACCCGCTCGCCTGTGTAGACGACATGCATCAGTGGCCTCGCTTCACAGATTGCCTGATTGGCAACGACTGCCACTCGCTACGCAGGATGCGGTAGCAGGGCGAGGGGTACAGCTTACCGGCTTTGTACAGGTAGCCGTAGTGCTTGCCGGCCAGCTTCAGCCCGCAGGCCTCCAGCCCGGCCTTGGCCCGGCTGTGTTCATCCGTTGTATCTGACCATACGCATTCGATCGGGTAGTTCTCGAACAGGTAGCACAGGTTCAGGAGCTTGGCCTCGCGGCCAAAGCCCTTGCCCCAGTGCTCGCGGGCGATGATCGTGCCGAGCCAGGTGTTCGTACGCGTTGCATTCATCGCGCCGTACTCCTCGAAGCCGACGGCCTCGCCGGTGTCCAGCCGCTCAATCGCGAAGCAGGAATACTCGTCCGTTGACAGCATCCCGCCTGGCTCAAACTCCTTCTTCTTCTGGGCCTCAGCCCAGTGCCAGTCTCCCCAGAACTCGTTGAAGTTGCTTTCCAGGGCACCCTGCACCTTCATCCATTCATCGAGGTCCCGAAAGGGCCTGATGCGGGTACGCTCACCCGTGTAAACGACTTGCATTTCAATACCTCAGTTGACTGTGGTCAGTGGTCGGTGGTCAGGAAAACCAGGATCTGGCTTCTGACCACTGCCTACTGACTACTCTCCATCCATTCCTGCCGCGTGATGCCGCAGTACACGATCCCTGTCCACTCACCGCGCGAGTACCAGTTGACCCGTGTCCGTCCCAGCTCACGCATCCCGCAGCTCAGCATCCCGCCGATCGCGGCTTCATGCTTGGCCAGGGTGCCGCCGTAGACCATCTCGACCGGGTAGTTGTCAAACAGGAGCTTCATGGCGAGCAACTTGGCCTCCCGGCCATAGCCCCTGCGCCAGTATGGCTCAAGGATCATCGTGCCGATCTCGGTGGCGGTGCGGCCTCCCGTCGGGATGCGCAGCACCTCGTAGCCGACCAGCTCCTTCCCGGCCAGGCTCTCGATTGCCAGGAAGGAAAAGTAGTGCGATTCGTCCAGCATGCCGAAGCGGGCCCAGTCCTGTTCCAGGGAGGACAGCCCGACCCAGCCGTAGCCCCACCAGTCGTCGCGCTGCATCCACAGTTCATGGTTGAGCTGTGCATACTCGGCTGCGCTGGCAAAGGGCCTGAGCCGGACCAGACTGCCTTCGATTGTCATTTGCATTCTCGACTCCGTCGAGGTTGCAGGGTGCTGGTTGCGGGTTGCAGTCAGGACTCAGTCTGGTCTGCTGCAACCTGCACCCGCTAACCTGCAACCTGCTTAGGCGAATTCCCGCCGCTGCTGCTCGGCCAGTTCGCGGTAGGCCGGTGCGATCCAGCCGTAGTGGTGCACCGCCACCGGTTCACCGAGCCACATCTGCATGCGCTCGAACACAACCTCCAGCTCATAGCCGCAGTCCTTCAGCCAGCCGGCCTTGGCCGTCTCCGGTTCGATGATCTCGCAGCCGATCCTGACGGGGTCGTGCCAGTCCATCATCAGCGACTCATAGGCCTTCAGCAGGTCCATGCCGACTGCGTCGCGGTCAGCGATGTTGTCATCGACATGCACCGTGATCCAGTAGACCCGGTTCTGCCCGCGCTGCACGAGGAAGCCGACCACACCGCCGGCCTTGCGCACGGCGACGTAGTACTTCTCGCCGCTGCCCCACAGGCCGGGGTCCTTCTCGTCCTCGAACTTCTTCTTCAGCCGCTGCAGTGTCCAGGGCGTCGGCTTGCGTTCGCAGGGGTTCTGGGCCATCAGCGGTGCCAGCTGCTCGAGGTCCTTCTCGAGCACGGGGCGCAGCACGATATGCTCGCCCTCCACGAAACCGCGTTCGGTACTTGCGTTGTCAGTCATTTCCGTTCTCCTTGTATCCCTGTATGCCCGGCGTTACATTCCGCCGGCCGTTGTCATTCCAGTTCGTCAGGACTTGTCCACGTCCTCTTCGGCACTCAGCCACTCATGTCCCGTCAGTTCCATGAACACTTCCTCCATGCCCGGAAGCGCATCCCCCTCGGAGGCCTCGCCGCGCTCGATGCGGCGCTTCAGCACCTGCTGCTTCAGTTCCTCGGAGGTGCCGCGGGCCACGAAGCGGCCATCCGCCATCAGCGCGATGCGGCCGCACAGCCGCTCCACTTCGTCCATGTCATGGCTGGTGAGCAGTACGGTCGCATCATGCGTGCGCTGCAGTTCGAGGATGTAGTCCTGCACGTCACGCTTGCTGCGCGGGTCCAGTCCGGTGGTCGGCTCGTCCAGCAGCAGAAGCACCGGGCTCGTCAGCAGCGCGCGGGCGATTGCCACCTTCTGCTGCATGCCGCGGCTCAGTTCCTGCATGCTGTCCGTCAGCCGCCCTTCCTCAAGGCCGAGCTTCTGCAGGATCTCCTCGGCGCGCTTCAGCGCTGACCTGTCGTCAACTCCGTACAGCCTGGCCGCGTAGAGCAGGTTCTCGTTCGGCGACAGCTTCTTGAAGAATGCTGCATCCACGCTCACGCGGTTCAGCAGCCGCTGCACCTGGTAGCTCTGGCGCAGCGGGTCCATCCCGAACACGCGGATGTCGCCAGAGCTCTGCTCCAGCAGTGTGCTGATCATGCGGATCAGCGTGCTCTTGCCACTGCCGTTGTGCCCGACCACGCCGAAGATCTCGCCACGCCCGAGCTGCATGCTGATGTTGTCAACAGCCACCTTGCGCTTCCTTGGCCGGACCAGCATGCGGCCGAGCCTGGCCAGGCCGCTGACCTTGGGCAGTTCCTTCTTCGGCACGTTGACGATGAAGTGCTTGCAGAGGTTGCGCACCTCCAGTGCGTCAGTCGCCGCGTCGACATTCATCAGTTCCAGTTCAGGGTGCAGGCCCGGGGCCTTCACTGCGTCCATTTCCCATCTCCTCGGGGTTCAGTCCCTGCTGCCCCTGCGGCAGCTGTATATCAGTTCGCCCCTGCGCTCGGCAAGCGGGCTGCGCTCATAGTCACTGTAGACGGCCTCGATCTCGAGGCCGCTTCCCTCAAGCAGCAGCTCCGCCTCGTTGTGCATCATCCAGCGCATGCGGAACTCCTCCTCGTCGTTGTCAATCACGCGCCCCTTGCCGTCCAGCCGCTCGAAGCGCATGCTGACCTCGTGCACCTGGCTGCGTGCATCCGCGAGGATCCTCGTGTAGCGACGCAGCAGCCCGCCGTCGGCAGTCTCCGTCTCGAGGTCCTGGCGCCAGGTGCTGCCCGCCTCCGCCATCCTGGCTATGAAAGCCAGGTTGGGGTCGAACAGGTCGAACACCAGCTTGCCGTCCTGCTTCAGGTGGCGTTGCACCACCGCGAGGCAACTGAGCTGATCCTCGCGCCTGATCAGGTGCATGAATGCGCGGAACGGGATGATCACCAGGTCGTAGCGTGCGTCGAGTTCGCAGTCCGCCATGCTGCCCTGCACCACGCGCAAGCGCTGTTGCACAGACTGTTCCTCAGCCGAGAGCTTTGCGCGGAGCTGCGCCAGCATGGAGCTGCTCAGGTCGAGGCCCGTCACATTGTGGCCATTGCGGGCCAGCGGGATGCTTATGCGTCCTGTGCCGCAGCCCAGCTCAAGGATGTCCATCGCTGGCCGCCCGGGCAGTGACAGCCAGAACTGCAGGTCAACCGCATCGCGGAAACCGTACAGTTCGTCATACCAGCGTGCCATGCCGCGGTAGCATTCCTCGTTGTCAGAAAGTATTCCTGCAGAGATGTCCATTGCGTACTCCTGTGCTGTGGGGAGGGACCGGCCAGGTTCTTTGCTGGATGCATGCGTGCACGTGTGCATGCGGGCCGGTCGGTACTTGCCAGTCTGGGGAAGGGGGGTGCCGCTTGAGTCAGTCAGACGGACTCAAGAGCAGAAGCAGAACCCAGTGTGGCCGGTACGGATGCGCTTGCCGTCGAGCGGCTTCCTGATCATGTTCATCTGCGTACCTCCTTTACTGGGATAGGTGCCGCCTCTTGGCGGCCAGTGCCGTATTATACCCGGATTGAATGAAATGGCAAGCCCTGCTGGCGGAATAGCGGGGGCAGCAGCCGTGGGCTGACATTATTAGTTTCTGGAAATTCTGGATTTATGCACCGCCCGGGCGGGCAGGGTGCGCAATTATCGCGGGCGGCAGTCCGGCTGCCCGGTGAATCTGGCAACGAGGGGGCAAAGGCTCCCGTGGATGCGTTGTCAGCCCGGCAGTTCCTCACTAGCCAGGTTGCTCTTGATCTTGCTGAGCATGCGGTTGCGGCATTCCTCCGTGACGGATTCCTGCGCCTCGCAGTTCTTGATCTTGCTGAGCAGCTTCTCGATCACCTGCTTCTCGCGGGCGCAGTCGCCGCACTTCTCCAGGTGGTCGCGTGTCGCTTCCAGCTCCGCCTCGCTGCTCTCACCGTAGACGAAGTTGAAAATCACATCCTGAATCTTCTTACAGTCCATCGCAATCGTCCTTCTTCAGGCCGGAGAAATTGCCAATGTGCATCTCCCGCCTCGCTCCAGCCTGACCATCCAGCATTTCCCGCATCCCATGACAAGCCCCGTCCATCGCGCTCAGTCCTCCTCGACGCCCAGCCAGCGGCGGAGCTTGTTGACTGCGTAGCGCATCCGCGAAAGCACCGTACTGAGCGGGCATTCGCAGATCTCGGCAATTTCCTCGAAGGTCAGCTCGTGGTAGATCTTGAGGATCACCACGGTCCGTTGCTTTTCTGGCAACCTGTCTATCAGTACCTTGAGGGTCTCTGAAAAATTCTCACGCTCAAGCACGTTTTCCGGCAGATCCCGGAAATCCTCGATGAAATCCTGGCGCTCACTGTCGCTGCCCTCGTCGCCCACCGGGGTGTTCAGCGAGAATGTCTGCTTGGCCGCACTCTTCTTCCAGTGGCGCTTGACCTCATTGAGCGCGATCTTGTAGACCCAGCTGGAGAATTTCTTCTCCGGGTCGAAGTTCTTCGCGCTCTTGAACACACGCAGGAACACCTCCTGCACGAGGTCCTCGATGTTCTCCCGCTCGCTGACCTGCTTGCGGATGAAGTTGTAGATCTGCTTGTGGTACCTGTCGAATATCTGGTCGAATGCCGCGCCGTCACCGGAGGCCAGGCGCACGACGAGTTCCTCGTCGCTGCCGGGCTTCGGCACGATCGGCACATCCAGGCTCCGTTTGTTCTGTGCTGTACTTTCCATGTTCCCGGTCCAGTCTACCCCGCTTCCCCCGTTCCTTCCAGCTCCACCAGTTCTGTGAGCACACCGCAGGCGCTCTTCGGGTGGATGAAGAACACCCGGCCCTCGGCACCCTGGAACGGAGACTCGCTCAGCAGCTGCATCCCTGCATCGCTGAGCCTGCCATGCGCCTGGTCCACATCCCCGCTCTCGAAGCAGAGGTGGTGCAGCCCCGGTCCGCGCTTCTCAAGGAAGCGCTGCACCGAGCCCGCCGGATCAGTCGCCTCAAGCAGTTCCAGCTTGGTGTTGCCCTTTAGCATCGCGATACGTACACCCTCTGATGGCACCTCGTGGTATTCCACGGCCTCCGCGGGATAACTGAGCATCGCGCACCACACCGGCACTGCTTCCTCCAGTGATTTCACGACGATCCCGATGTGGTCCAGCTGAAACATAGCCTGAATTATATAAGTGCTTCCCGGCCCTGTTAGCTACCGGTCCACAGGGGGCTTTGTTTCAATTGGGAGCGGGTCCAGTCTCAATTGCGGAAATGCCGATCTATCCACATTTTCTGTGGATAAGTACCTATTTCCTCTTAACTTCAGTAGGCCTTTTTGAGAAAACTGTTGATAACCCTGTTAATAATGTGTTAATATCCGCGTCATACGAGCTCTCACCGTGGCTGAGGAAGGCGGTGCTGCTTGTAATGGAAGAAGGCTTACACCGGCCAGCGGGTCGGTTCAGAGGAAGTGCCGCAGGGCGGCTAGAGGCATGATAGGCATACGAGGACGGCATCTGTTGCTGCTGGTTGTGATCATCCTGGTCATACTGGCGACAGCTGCGTTCGCCCAGGAGGATGCCTTCACCCGTGCCGATGCCGCATTCAGCCGCCGGGACTGGGCAGTGGCCCGCCAGGAGTACGAACGCATCGTCGAGACCTACCCCGGCACCGCAACAGCTTGGCTGAGGCTGGCACAGATCCATGAGGAACTTGGCAACTGGAATGACATGGTTGCCATCTATGAGAAGCTCGTCACGCTTGGCCCCGTCAACCGCGACACCCGCATGGCCTATGGCGATGCGCTGCGCAATGTCGGACGGCTCGAGGACGCGCTGGCCCAGTATGAGCTGGCAGTGCGAGAGGCTCCCGTCACCGAAAGCGTTGACAAGGCCTTGTCAAGGGCGCGGGATGCATTTGACCGTGGCGACCTGGATGCCTCACGGCAGGCCTATGAGGAAGTGACCCGCAACTGGCCGGGGCATCCGACCGCCTGGCTCGGGCTGGCCCGCATCCACTCCCGCAATGCGGATTGGCAATCAGCCGTCGCAGCCTACGCCCAGCTTGAGTCGCTCGGGCCGCTGGGCAAGGAGATCCGCATGGAGTACGGCGATGCCCTGCGCAGCGCCGGACGGCTCGAGGAAGGGATCGCCCAGTACAACATGGCCGTCGGCACACCGATGTCGCCGGAGTTCCAGGAAACGAAGATCTACCTGCCTGAGGCCGTCTCGGTCCAGACAGTGGATGCCTCGCACCTCGAGGAGCAGGACCGCCAGCGTCCGCAGCGCATGCTGATCGTACCCGGTGAGGAGGAGCGCAGCATTGAGGCTGCCAACGCTCGCATTGAGAGCCTGATCGGTTCCGGCAGCCAGGCCGCGCCGGCAAGCGGACAGCCCGCCGGAAATGGCAATACAAGTACGGGGCAGAAGACCTGGCTGGATTTCGATCCGGCCGCTGCCAGTTTCCGCAGTTCCCGCATCGAGGACCTGCCGGGCGAGGACGAGGAAAGCATCATGTCCGCGCTGCTGCCGCCCAAGCCGGCCGGCGAGCGCATTGACAAGGGCATGCTGCGCCCGGGCGAGAAGCCCGCACCGGCTGGGGATGGGGCTGACTTCCATGAGCCCTTCCGTTCCGACAGCAGCCTGATGCAGGTCAACCTCGCTGAGAGCAAGGTGAATGGCAGCACCGCAGGCACGGGCCAGCCAGCTACGAACATCGCTGACAACACCCGGGTGCGCAACACGGCTGAGTTCTTCAAGGGCGCTGAGATCCATGCAATGCAGGCTACCGGCGAAGGCGATGACGACGCTTCCCAGCCCGCCGGCGGATCAATGGACTGGCTGCGCACCGCGCGCCAGCACTACGATGCCGAGGAATGGTCCGATGCCGTGCTGGCATTCCAGAACTACATTGATGAGGTCGGAGATGACAACCTCGACACCGGTGTGAGGCTGGAGTACGCCCTGGCATTGCTGGAGGATGGCCAGACTGAACTGGCCGAGGACAACATCTCACTCGTGATGCACCAGGAGCCGGAGAACACCGAGGCCAAGATCGCGCTGGCGAAGCTGCTGTCGCGCACCGGCGAGCTGAACGACTCAATGCTGCTGCTGGACCAGCTGCGCATGGATGAAACCAGCCGCACTGAGGTCCGCCTGGCGCGGATTTACGGCTATTTCCACAACGACTACATCCAGGAAACACTGATGGACCTGGGTGAGCTGATCGCCACCAATTCCGCCAATGACGACATCCGCGAGATGGTGGCGCGAGGCGCGCCTTGGACCGAGGTCAAGCCGCTGCTGGAGGCCCGCCCCGGCAACGAACGGATCATCGAGATGGTGGAGACCGTCAAGGCCCGCCTGCTGGCCGAGATGGACATCGGCGAGGCCGACATTGCCAACATCGCGATGCAGATGTACGAAAGCGGCCAGTATGACACCGCGCGCACGGACTTCGAGCAGAAGGTTGCCGACGATCCGGAGGACATGCAGAGCTGGCGCGGGCTGGCGGTGCTGACAATGGTTGCCAAGGACTACAGCGCGAGTATCGAGGCCTGGGAGGCCTACCTCGGCCTGATGCCGGACGATGCGCAGGCCCGCCTCTACTACGCGCAGGCCCTGATGAACTGTGACTGCAACGCAGCGCTGTGTGAACTTTGGGCCCTGATTGCGCTCGGCGAGCCGGAGAACCTGGCCGGCCACAAGCTGTATGAATTCCAGTCCGGCATGAGCAGCATCCCTGAGGATGCGATGGTTGACCAGGCCACCTATGAGGACGCCCTGCTGAACTATGCGGTTGCATTGTCAATCTGTGAGCGCAGCAAGGAATCCCTCTACTGGTTCCGCCAGGCGATGTACTGGCAGCCTGACAACCTGTACTGGCAGACATACTACGCCGGTGCACTGAACACGCTTGAGCGCTATGACGAGGCGATGGGCATCTACTGCGCCGTGCTGCGCGAGGAGCCGATGTTCGAGCCGGCGATGCTCGGCCGCGGCTACACCTATGCCTCGATGGGACAGTACCGTGATGCATTCCGTGAATGGGACAGCATCCCGCTGGACAGCCAGTACTACCTGCCGGGCCGGATCGCCAAGGCCTACGGCCTGCTGTGGAAGGGCCAGCGCAGTGATGCGATGTCAATGGCCTGCTACGTGATGCGCGACGACCCGGAGAACTGCGAGGTCTGGGACCTGTTGATGGCGATCAAGGAAGTGCCCGATGCCACGCTTGACGTGGCCTGGCGCCAGAGCCATGACAGCGAGGACAACGACCTGCGTGCGGTGACCACCACGCTGACCGTGCCGCTCGATGCGCGCGGCTCGCTGATGGGCATCGTGCACGAGGACTTCAAGGTTGACAACACCGTGGCCGGGCAGGAGAGCGATGGTGAAAGCACGGCGCTGAGTTTCGTGCTGCCGGTCAACGACCGCCAGCGCTTCCAGGTGCTGGCGCGCTACCTCGACATTGACAACGGTGCCGACGCCCCGGTGGACAACTGGGACTGGTCGGCCTCCTACACCGTCGAGATGAATGACAACCGCCAGCTGCGCCTGGCCTATGACAGCCGGATGTTCTACGAGACCCCGGAACTGGCGCGCAACGGCATCGTGATGGATGAGTACAGCGTCGGCGCGACCATGCCGTTCTTCCATGATGAGGAGACGCGCCTGATCGCGAGCTTCGCCTACGGCGACCTGAGCGACGGCAACAGCCGGATCAACACCGACTGGCGCATCGAGCGCGAGCGGAACCACTGGGGCCGCGGCAAGCTGATCTACGGCCTGCACTTCGTCACGCTGGATTACTGCCGTGACGAGAATAACGGCTACTGGGACCCGAACAACTACCGCTTCGGCGAGATCTATGCGGACTGGATCGATACCAGCCACAACGACTTCCTCTGGGACTTCGGTGTCGGTTACGGCTGGGACGATGCGGCGGACCGCTCACCTGCTGATGTGCTGCGCTACAAGGTCGGGCTGCGAGCCAAGCTGTTCCGCGACCGCCTGACGATGCGGGCCGGATATTCCAACAGCGAACTGGCCACGCTGGTGACGGATGGTCCGGGTTACCGCTATGAGCTGTGGACCCTCTCCGGGCAGGTCAAATTCTAGGTTTCACCCCTGTTTTCCTGACTGCCGGTTCCATTTAACCTTGATTTAACTGATTTCGCGCACTTGCTGACAGTTTGTGCACTGATCCAAGTTGACTCACACACCCTATATAACTAGAATTTAGCATCCGGTCATTATTCGACCGGCTGGCTCAGGGGTGATATTGATGACCAGACACTGGCTGAACTCCCGCGCAGGCGGGTTATCTCAGTACATGAGACAGGGCGGAATAGTCCTGCTTTTGTGCGCCTGCTGCCTGATCTTCGGATGCGGCGGTTCCACCATAACCACTCCGGACCAGAGCGGTGATCCGATCATCGTCGCCTGGCTGGAGACCTTCGGCTCGGACAAGAACCTCGGTGCCACGATCGATGGCTCCGGCAGCTGGTCCACCGAGGGAGCGGTCACCTACGACTACGACATGGACGGTGATGGCACCTATGACGTGCTCGCCGGCGACAGCGTCGAGACCTGGATTTACCCCAAGGCCGGACAGTACACCGTGATCCTGCGTGTGACTGATCCGAAGGGCAATTCCGCAACGGACACCGCCAAGGCAACTGCGGTCGATGAGACCGGCGGCAGCAGCGGCGGGGATGGAAGCGGCGATGGCAGTGGAGATCCGGTGGATGAGACACCGGTGGCCAAGCTCAACATCTACTGGGCTGAGGGTGGCAACGCCTTTCGCACGCTGGATGCCACGAGCAGCTGGGCCAAGGATGGCGGTAACCTGAGCTACGACTACGACATTGACGGCGATGGGAACTATGAGATCAAGAATGGACAGAAGTCCCTTGTATATGAGTATCCCAAGCCCGGCGAATACACCACCGTGCTGCGCGTGACCGACAGCAAGGGCAACTCGGCGACGGCTTCCTTCACGGAGACCATCCAGCCGGATGACCCGAATGCCTGGGATCCGTCCGATCTCGCTCCGGTCGTCAAGCTGCAGGCCTACTGGGCCGAGGGCGGCGATGAGTACCGCACGATCGATGCCCAGAGCAGCTGGGCCCGCACCGGCGAGGACCTCGTCTACGACTACGACATGAACAACGACGGGACGTTCGAGATCAAGGGCGGTGAGCCCGTGTTCGTCCATCATTTCCCGGGACCGGGAAGCTACCGCATCTGGCTGAGGGTCACTGACCAAAGTGGCAACTCAGGCACGACCTCCATTGTTGTCGAGGTATAGGACATGTACAAGGTTTGGGAAGAGCGAAGTGGAATGAAGGGGCTGCTGACAGTGCTGCTGCTCGGCCTGCTGCTGGCCGCGTCATGCGGCGGAGGCGGGTCGACTGCCGTTGATGCCGCCAATACCAGCTCGCCGGTTGCAGTGCTGACGGCCAACCCCGGCAGCAGCGGTGCGGCACCGTTCAGGGTCAGCTTCAACGCTGCCAGCTCGCGCAGCAGCAACGGCACCATTGCCCGCTATGACTGGGACACCAACGGTGACGGCAGCTTCGAGGTGAGTGACGGCAGCGCCACGCTGGACTGGACCTACCAGGACGGCGGCAGCTACAAGGCCAGCGTCAAGGTGACCGATACCGGTGGCCGCAGCGCCACGGCCACCATGAGCATTTCCGTCTCCGGCGGTACAACAGGTGGCAACACCGGCGGAAACACCACGGGTGGCAATGCCAACCAGAATGCAGCCGGCAGTCCGAATCCGCCGACCGCCCGCCTGACGGCCTCACCGCGCACCGGCCCGGCACCGCTGAAGGTCACACTGGATGCCAGTGAGAGCTTTGACAGCGATGGCAGCATCGTCGGCTATGAGTTCGACCGCGACGGCGACGGCAGCTATGACTGGAAGGGCAACAGCCCGACTGTGCAGTTCACCTACCCCGACGTAGGCGACTACACCGTCAAGGTGCGTGTCGAGGACAACGGCGGCAACAAGAGCGTCGCCAGCATGCAGGTCAGTGCGCTCAAGGCCAGCGAACCCGGCCCCGTGACCGGCCCGAACCCCGGTTCCGCCACCACCCCGGTCGCCAGCCTGACGGTGACCCCGGCCACCAGCGGTGAGATCCCGTTCTCGGTGAAGTTCGACGCCTCCGGCAGTACAGACCCGGACGGTACGATCGAGACCTACGAGTTCGACCCCGATGGCGACGGCACCTATGACTACAGCGGCCCGAGCGCCAAGTATGACTACACCTATTCCACGGCCGGCAACTACGAGGCCCGCGCCCGCGTGATTGACAACGACGGCAACAGCTCACTGCTGACCGTGATCATGCATGCACTGGCCCCGGGCCAGACCGGCGAGGAGACCCAGGTCGCGCCGACCCTGCGCCTGACGGTGCGTCCCGGCACGACCGGCCCGGCCCCCTTCGAGGTCGAGTTCGACGCTTCCGCCAGCGATGATGAGGACGGCACGATCACGAAGTTCCAGTTCGACACCGATGGTGACGGCAGCTACGAGGCCAACGGCACTGCATCGAAATTCACCTACACCTACGAGAACCCCGGTGACTACACCGCCCGCGTGCGCGCCACCGACAATGATGGCAACACGGCGGAAGTGAGCGTGATGATCACCGTCGAGCTGCCCTTCGACCCGAACAACGAGCCGCCGATCGCCCGCCTGGAGCTTGACCCGGCATTCAACGGCAATGCCCCCTTCGCGGTGCGCCTCGACGGTTCCTCCAGCGAGGACCCGGACGGCAGCATCGTCAAGTATGAGTTCGATGCCAATGGCGACGGCGTGGTGGACTACAGCGGCCCGAACAGCAGCTATGACTACACCTATGCCAGCGCCGGCCAGTATGACGCCTGGATGCGCGTGACTGACAACGGAAACCGCTCCAGCATCGCCACCGTGTCCGTCGTGATCAGCGGCAACACCGGTGACCCGAATGATCCCAATGACCCGAATGACCCGCCGGACGATGGCAACTATGACCCGATCGCGGTGATGTTCGTCGACCCGGTGTTCGGCAAGGCTCCGCTGACGGTGGAGTTCGATGCCGGCCCGAGCCTCGACATCGACGGCACAGTGGTGAAGTACAAGTGGGAGATCGACGGCAAGGGCCCCTTCCCGCAGGGACCGCTCGGTGACCCGAAGGTCGTCACTGTGACCTTTGACACGCCTGGCAACTACTGGGCCAAGCTGACCGTGACGGATGACGAGGGCGGCACCGGCAGCCTGAGCATGCTGGTGATCGTCCAGTAACACGGACTGACAACGCAGTGCAGGCCGTCCTGCCACTTCACAGTGGCGGGGCGGCCTGTTTCCTTTTGCGGTGCAGATTGACAATCGCTGTGCTGCACGGCTAAACTGGTCGCCGTCCAGCCGGGATATGTGGAGGTCGGCAGGCCGGTGCGCAAGCAGGCACGGCTGCCCCTGTCATGCAGTTCCAGACCCTGATCTTCGCGGTGTTCTTCGTGCTCGTACTCAGCGCGAACTGGCTGCTGCGCCGCCATGACATGCCGCGCAAGCTGCTTCTGGTGCTGGCGAGCTACTACTTCTACTTCCACATGAGCTTCACCTGGCTGATGCCCTCGATCCTCGCCGGCTCCTCGCTGCTGAACTATTTCTGCGGTGAGGGTATCTTCAAGGCCCGCGAAGCCGGCAACAAGGGCGCACAGCGCGCCTGGTTCATGCTCGGCATCTGGGGCAACCTGCTGACGCTTGGCATCTTCAAGTACTACGGCTTCTTCCAGGAGAACGTGGAGAACGTGCTGGGCAACTTCGGAATGAGCTCGCACCTGCCGATTCTCGAGATCATGCTGCCGGTCGGCCTGTCCTTCTACACCTTCCAGGGCTTGAGCTACATCATGGACCTGAACCGCGGCAAGGGCGTGCGTGCCAACACCGTGGTGGACTTCCTGCTGTACATTTCCTTCTTCCCGCAGCTGCTTTCCGGCCCGATCTGCCGCCCGAAGGAGCTGCTGCCGCAGCTGCATGAGGGCCTGCCGCAAAGCATCCCGGAGCCGAGCCGCGCTGTCTCGCTGATCCTCTCCGGCCTGTTCAAGAACGTGGTGCTGAGTCACTACCTCTACATGCACATCGTCGGCGATGTGTTCCTTGACCCGTCCGACTACTCGGCGGCATCGCTGTGGGTCGGGATGTTCGCCTATGCCTTGTATATATATGTGGACTTCAGCGGCTACACCGACCTGGCCGTCGGCCTGTCGCTGCTGATGGGCGTCCGCATCCCGCACAACTTCAACCATCCCTACCTGGCAAGTGATGTCTCCAACTTCTGGGGCCGCTGGCACATGACCCTCTCGCGCTGGATCAACGATTACCTGTTCGTGGCCCTCGGCGGGCGCGACATCAACAAGCGCTGGACCGCCCTGTTCTGGGCCTGGGTGCTGTGCGGCCTGTGGCATGGCGCGGCCTGGAACTACATCCTGTGGGGCGCCTACTTCGCCATCGCACTGCTGATCCACCACTACCTGCGCAGCGGCATCAAGAAGAAGTGGAAAGGCGGCGTAGCCGGCCAGATCGGTACTTTCATCGTGGTCTGCTTCGGCTGGGTGATCTTCGCCTCGCCGGACCTCGAGACGCTGTGGGCTTACCTCACGGGCCTGTGGCGCTTCACGGCACCCGGTGAGGGCTTTGAGGCCTTCGTACTTGTGGTGCTGGTTCTCGGTGCCTTCATGCACATCTTCGGCGAGCGCCTGCGCAATGGCTTCATCCGCCTGCATGACGGCATGCCGCCGCTGTTGCGGCCCGTCGCCTGGCTTGCGATCGGGCTCATTATCCTCGCCCTCAAGCCCAGCGGCATGTCGCCCAACCTGTACTTCGGATTCTGATATGCAAGACCAGACACAGACAGAGAACACGCAGGAGAACGAACAGGGACGGATGAGCCCGGGCTTCCTGGTCGGCAGCTCATGGGTGATCCTCATCCTGATCACGCTGCTGTTCGGCTATGACGTGAATTATGCGGCCTTCAGCTCAGACAACCCCTATGTGCAGGAGAAGGTACAGCCGCTGACTGAGAAGCTCAGCAAGCTCTGCGTGGATAGCGGCCTGCGCAAGCTGCGCCAGGATGTGGAGGGCAAGGTCTACCCGGTCTACGACGATTCCCCGATCTGGGTTGAAATCGAGGAGCCGGAGGACTGACTCCGTTTTAACGCCATTTGCACATTTCCGATATTGAACGCTGACCGGCGGGAATCGTCCTGACCGGAGTAATCCCACACCAGGGGGCAGCGGTGCACGGATCCGTCCACCGCTATAATCAGCCCATGTCCATCAACAGAATCAGAATCACGGCCATGGCCCTGCTGGCAGCGGCCTTCATCATCGCCGGCAACCAGCAGGCGCGTGCGGAAACCAAGACCATCCTGCTGGTCGGCGCGTCCTCGATCGAGGGCACGCTGGGCAAGGAGATCGAGGACCGCCTCGAGAAGGAATACAAGGACGTCAAGATCGTCCGCTGGGGACAGCACTCCACCGGCCTGGCCAATCCGGAGCTGTTGGACTGGCACAAGAAGCTCGATGAGCTGCTGAAGGCCAACAAGCCCGACCTGGTTGTGGCTGACCTCGGTGAGAACGACTGTGCCCCCGTAACTGACTCAAACGGCCCGATCGCCCGCTTCGGTACCTCCGAGTGGGAGAAGGTCTACGACGAGCGCGTGCGCAAGTTCGTGAAGATGGTCAAGGACAGCGGTGCTGATTCCGTGATGCTCGGCATCCCGACGATGCGCGACCGCAACTTCAGCAGCCAGGTTGAGCAGCTCAACGGTGTGCTGCAGGGCGCAACTGAGGCCGCCGGCGGCTTCTACCTGGACACCTGGGATTTCACCGCTGACAGCAAGGGCAACTACGTGCCGAACCTGGAGTACGAGGGTAAGGACCGCATGATCCGCGCCAGCGACGGCGTGCACTTCAGCAAGCACGGCTCCGAGTACATGGCCTTCAAGATCTGCGAGATCCTTGAAAGCAAGTACGGACTGCAGCCCAAGTAATCCACAGCCTGTGGATGTAATTTAAACGTGATTTTAACGGGGATTGCCACGGCGATCCCCGTTTTTTTTATTTTCCCGTTACAATAACGAACAGTTAACGGTCGGTTAACGATTCGTTAACGGGAGAATTACTAATGGTTAGAAAGGCGTTGATTGTTCTTGGGGTGATCGGGGTCGTGATCGGGGCAAATGTCCTGCTGTTCGGGCCGATCTACAACATCGTAAACGTGATCCAGTAAGCGAAGTCACGTCCACATTCAATGGCTGCCTCCTGGCGAAGGCGGCCATTTATCTTTTCTGGGCCGGGTATATAATCCATCCATGCTGCAAATCCTGGTGCGTGCCTGCACGCTCATACTGCTGATTGCGGCGCTGGCGCTGATTGGCGCCGCCGCCCCATCCGACACCAACGGCCCGGCATTCCCGCGGCTGGCAATGTGGTTCCCGACCCATCCGAAGGCGAGCATGCTGGACCGTGCGCGCTTCGATGTGCTGGTAGGCGACTTCGCGACTGGCATCCCGGGGCAGCGTGCCACGGGCCGCAAGAGCACGACGAGCTTCGCCTCGGAGCTGCGCAAGGCCAATCGCAGCACGAAGCTTCTGACCTACTACCGCCCGCTGGTGATCCGCCCGAGCTCGCTGTACGAGGGCACCCGCAAGCACAACCCGCTGCTGAAGAACTGGCCTGACAGCTGGTTCCTGACCGAGGCCGGCAGCACGCTGACGGCAAACATCAGTGCCAACAGCGGTCGCCTGAGCGTGGCTGACTGGCAGCAGAGCGGCGAGAGCCAGGGCAACAAGCCGAAGAAATGGGACATCTGGAAGGTCGGCCAGGATGTGCAGGTGGACGGCGAGATCATGACAATCACCGCCGTTGACAAGGACTCAATGAGCATCACCGTCGAGCGCGGCATGAACGGCACCGCCGCCGTGGCGCATACCTCCGGCACCCGCGTGGCCCCGATGGCGCGCTTCTGGCGCGGCAGCTACATCATGAACATGACCGACTCCAGCGGCAGCGGCAGCGTGGACGGCGGCTCCGGCGAGAAGTACGCCCAGTACGCCTTCCGCATGAGCCTCGAAGGTGCCAACGAGTGGTTCAGCTATATCGGAGGCGACCAGGACGGCTTCCTATGGGACATGATGCCTGACAACCTGAGCTGGGTGATGTGGGCCGAGACCAACAGCCTCGACCTCAACCGTGACAACGTGTCCGACACATTCGCGAGCATCGACAGCGCCTGGACCAAGGCGCTCAATGACCACAAGGCGATGTTTAGCGGGCGTTTCCCCGGCAAGGCGATCGTGCGCAACCAGAGCCGCTCACGTGACTACAACGCCTACAACGGCGAAAGCTTCGTGTCATTCCCGCATGACCAGTGGAACGCCCAGCGCGCCGTCAACACCGACGGCTGGACCCGCTTCTGGCACAACGTGTTCTTCGGCGACCGGGAGGAAGTGCGCGGCGGGATCACGGAATTCCAGAAAGGCACGAACCTGCCGAACTACACGCAGATCATCACTGACGACCTCGAGATGGACCTTGACGCCGCCGGCTTCCCCGAGCTGCGCAACCCGGACACAGCCACGATCTGGAAGCCGAACTACCGCAAGATGCGCTGGGGCATCTGCTCCGCCCTGCTGTCCGGCAGCTACTACGGCTATGTGATCACCACCGACGGCTACGGCCTGCGCGGCATCGAATGGTTCGATGAGTATGACGACGCCGGTGCGGGCCGCGGCTACCTCGGCTTCCCGAAGGGCGAGATCACGAAGATCGGCAAGAGCGGACAGAACAAGGACTGGGGCGTCTGGGCCCGCGAATACGACAAGGGCTATGTGATCGTCAACCCGCTGGACAAGGACATGACGGTGCCGCTGCCGGCCGGGAAATGGCAACGCATCAAGGGCACGCAGGTGCCGGAGGTCAACAGCGGCGCGATCGAGGAAGGCACGGTGACCGTGCCGAAGTTTGATGGACTGATCCTCAAGAGGATGTAGGAGCTGGGTTGTAGGGGGTAGCAAGCAAGGAACTGGGACCTAGGACCTGGGTTGTAGCAGACTGGTACCAGTACTCTACCGAATAAAGCTACACGCTTGACAGGTAAATTTTTGTGCAGTATAATGACACATCCAGTAAATGGAAGGTACTGCACATGTCCATTCGTACTTATCAGGACCTGACTGTCTGGCAGCGCTCAATTGACTTGATTGAGGCTGTCTACTCACTTACCTCGGCATTTCCGCAGGATGAGAGGTTTGGCCTGACTTCGCAGATGCGCCGCGCGGCTGTCTCTATCGCTGCCAACATCGCAGAGGGTTACGGCAGAAACAGTCGCAAAGAGTATGCGTACTTCGTCGGAATCGCTTTCGGTTCCTCACGCGAGCTGGAAACTCTACTTGTTGTTGCCAACAGAATCGGGATCACGGTGGAAGACAACTGTACTCAAAGCCGAGCTCTACTGGATGAATGCTGCCGCATGCTGAACGTCCTTTACCGCAAACTGAGGGACAGTCCGCAGGAAGCCTGATAAGATCGCCGCCAGTTGGAGTCCTCGGCAAAACGGGTAAGCAGGTTCCGCTACCCCCGACAACCAAGCTCCCAGATCCTCAGTTGCTCTTGCTCGGCAGATACGGAATCAGCCGCAGTGCCAGTTCGCGGATCACCTGGTGCTGCAGCCAGACCTTGCCCGGGCCGGTCAGCGTTGCCAGTGCCAGCCCCTCGCCCGACAGGAAGATGTTCTTCAGCTTCTTCTGGATCTCGAAGTTGTACTGCACCGTGTCCTCGAAGGCGGCGATGTGCCCGCTGTCAACCTTGATGGTCTGGCCGGCCTCCAGTTCCACCACGGATAGCTCGCCGTCAATCTCAAGGAACACCGTGCCCGGGCCGCTCATGCGCTGCAGGAAGAAGCCCTCGCCGCCGAGGAAGCCCTTGCCAAGCCCGGTGGTCTCCATCTTGATCGTGCAGCTGTCCTGGCTGCACAGGAAGCTGCCGCGCTGTGCCACGAGGCTGCGCCCCGGCAGGATGTCGTAGGGCACGATGTGCCCCGGGAAGCTGGAGGCGAAGGCCACGCGCCCGCTGGAGCCTTCTGCCTGGAAGTAGTTGAGGAACACACTCTCGCCGGAGATCGCGCGGTTGAGCGCGCCGCCCAGCATCCCCATCAGCCCGCCGCCGCTTTCCGGCATCGAGGTGTCGAGGTCGATGTTCGGGTCCATCCAGATCATCCCGCCGGTTTCGCTCATCACCCGCTGGCCCGGCTGCAGGTGCAGTTCCACGATCTGGTGGATCGTGCCGCGGATCTCATAGTTCAGTCCAGTTGCGCTGATTGCCATTGCCAGCCATCCTTGTCGGCGTCTGCCGTGATGGGCTGATTCTAGCAGCCCCGCGAGGCCCGGCCGGGATACCTTGCCTATAATCAGGTGACATGTCGAACAGCGGGGGTCACACAGTCGGGAGCGGGGCACTGCGCATTGAGTACGGCCCGCTGCCGCAGGTCCGGCAGGCCGCCGACTACGCTGCACTGCTTGACCATTTCCGTGCCCCGCTGAGCATTGTGCTGCAAAGCGGCACAATCGTGTCCTTTGGCAACTCCTTTCCGCTGCTGCAGTTCGCGCTGGACTTCGCCGCCTGGTGCTGCCCGCATGCATGGTGGCTGTTCGAGCAGTACCCGCAGCTGCGTGATGAAATGGAGCACCTGCCCGGCGGACTGGCGGCACAGGACTTCGCCCTGCTGGACGATGAAGGTGACCTGATCATCGCATTCAGCGCTGACCCGCCGCAGCTCATCCGTGAGGACCTGTCCGCTGACAACGGGCTGGAACGGATCGAACTCGGGATTGACAGCGCGGCCCTGCGTGAGCTTGGTACGTCCCTGCTGGCGCACCTCGCCGCCAGCATCGCGTCCCAGTCCGGCTGGGACATCGCGCCGCTGATCACACGCAGGCCGCAACGCTTTCTCACAAAGGCTCCCGGCCGCAGTGTGGCGCGCGAGCTGGACATCCCCAGGCTGCTGGACTGGCCGGAGAGCAAGGGCAAGGTGGAGCAGGGGGAGTGGCAGGCCGACTGGTGGCTGTTTGAGCCCGGCGTTGACATTTCCGGGCCGGATGAGCTGATGCCGGTGATCACCGGCAGCCTGGTGCTGCGCCGCCGGGTGGCGGAGATGGTCCGCCTGCCGGATGTGCAGCTGCTGGAATTCCTGCACAGCGCACTGGACTGGCTGAGCGACGCCAGCCACCAGAGCATGCGCCTGCACCGGGGCAGCAGTGCCGGCGGCCCGGTCTGGGGCGGCTTTGAGCTGGGTGATCCCGCGACCGGCAAGCTGCTTTTGGCAATGCGCCGCCGGGGCAAGCGCATCGAACTGCTCAGCGGCGCCAACCCGGTGCGTGGCAACGAGCTGCCGGAGAAGGAATTCGGCCTGCTGCTGCTGGAACTGGCAACGCAGCTGGTCCACGAGCTGCATGAACGCACCGGCTGGTCGGCCCTGCCGCTGTTCGCGCGCCAGTCGGTTTCGCTGAGGGAGCCGCGCCCGGCCGTGCTGCCGCGCTTCGATCTGCTGAAGCTGGTGCTGGAATGGCCCGGCAGCCGCAGCATCGCCGGCCGCGAGAAGCGCCTGCCCGCCGCCCAGGTGCCGAACATCCCGATGGAGGTGCTGCTGGAGGGGCCGAATGAGGCCTTCCCGGTGCAGGGACAGTCCGGCCTCGCACTGCAGGTTGACATCAGCCTGATGGAACTCACCGCACTGCCCTCCACGCCGGCCGACCTGCAGGAGATGCTGCGCGCCGGGGTGACCGTCAGCCGCGGCAGCCGCCACCTGCTGCATGTTGACAACGGTGTGCCGCTCTTGGACTTCACGCTCAACTGCCTGATCTGGCTCTGCCGCCATGACAGCGTCAGCCCGGCTGCCAGCCGCGAGCGCGACCCGCGCCGCCGGGGCCGCCCGGTGGACTTCATCCTCGAATACCCCGGCGAACCTGCGCTGCGCATCGGCCTGCGCGAGGACCTGGACGGCTACCTGTTCGTGCTGGAGCGCGATGGCCAGCCGGCGGGCTCACACAATGTGGCAATCAGCCGCGGGGAATGCATGGTGCTGATGCTGGACATCGCCAGGGCACTGGTGCTGGCGGTGCACCAGCGCTGGGGCTGGGACATCCGCTCTCTGTTCGGCCCGCGCAGCTTCTACTACAGCGAGCGCGCCCTGCAGCGGGCGGAGACGATCGGCTACATGAACATCGAACGTGACGTGAAGGAACTGAGCGACTGGCGCAATGGCATCGCCCGCGACCCGGCGGGCTGCCTGTGGAACATCAGGCTGTGGTAGCGGAGGTCAGCTGTAAGGCTGACAATCACGCCTGCGGCGTGACCTTCGGCGGTGGTCTGACAACGGGCTGCAGGTTGCAGGTTGCTGGTTGCTGGTTGGAGCTGCGGCACTTTCCGCTACACCCTAGCTCCCAGCTCCTACGTCCTTCTTTATCACTCCATGCTTCTCGCCGCAGCGGATGAAGGCCTCCACGCAGTGGTCGATCTGCTCCGTGGTGTGGCTCGCTGACAACTGCACGCGGATGCGCGCCTTGCCCATCGGTACCACCGGGTGGCTGAAGCCGATCACGTAGATCCCCTCGTCCAGCATCGAGCGCGCCATGTCGGCAGCCAGGCGGGCATCGCCAAACATCACTGGCACGATCGGGCTCTCGCCCTGCACCAGTGTGAAGCCGGCGGCTTCCATGCGCTTCCTGAAATGCGCGGCGTTGGCTTCCAGCGTGTCGCGCAGCGCGGTGCTTTCCGACAGCATGTCCATCACTTCCAGCGCGCCGTAGATCACCGACGGCGGCACCGCATTGCTGAACAGGTACGGGCGCCCGCGGTTGCGCAGCATGCTGACAATCTCCGGCGGGCCGGCCACCAGGCCGCCTGAGGCACCTCCGAGCGCCTTGCCGAGCGTGGTGGTGATAACGTCCACCTTGTCCATCACATTGTGGTGCTCATGCGTACCGCGACCCGTCTTGCCGATGAAGCCCGTGGCATGGCTGTCGTCAACCACGAGCAGCGCGCCGTACTTCTCGCACAGTTCAGCAATGCGGTCCAGCGGCGCAATCATGCCGTCCATCGAGAACACGCCGTCGGTGACGACGCACATGCTGCGGGCCTTGTCCTGCCACATCTGAAGCTTCTTCTCGAGGTGCTCCGCGTCACTGTTCTTGTAGGTGTCGCGCTGGGCCTCGCACAGGCGGATGCCGTCAATCAGCGAGGCGTGGATCAGGCGGTCGGAGATGATCACGTCCTCCTTGCCGAAGAACACCTCGAAGAAGGCCGCGTTGGCATCGAAGCAGGATGCGAATAGGATCGCCGCCGGCAGGCCGAGGAACTCAGCCAGCCGCTGCTCCAGCATGTTGTGGCTGTCCTGGGTGCCGCAGATGAAGCGCACGCTGGACATGCCGTAGCCACGCTCGTCGAGTCCCTTGTGGGCGGCTTCGACGACGCGCGGGTGGCTGGCCAGGCCGAGGTAGTTGTTGGCACAGAAGTTGAGTACCCTGCGGGCCGGGCTGCCGAGCGGGTATTCGACCTCGATCTCCACGCCCTGGGCGCTCTTGATGTAGCGCTCATCCTTGGTCAGGCCGGCTTCGTCGACCTCCTTCAGCGTCTGCTGCAGCCTGTCGCGCAGCTCCTTTGTGTAGGCCATCTTCAGCTCCCCGCGCCGCTGGCGCTTAGTTGTGTGTGCAGGACTACTGGCGTTCCTGCAGCTTGCGGTTGACAAGCGACTGGATGCGGCTGACGGTCTCGAATTCCTCCGTGCTGGCCTCGTCGTCGTCAATCTCGATCTCGAATTCCTGCTCCAGGTACATCTTCAGGCTGACCATGGAGAATGAGTCCACCAGCCCGCTGGAGATCAGCGGGGTGTTGTCATCGACCTCCGTGCCGTCGTCAACGTACTCATCGTAGATGAACTGGATGATCTTGTCCCTCAGTTCTGAACTCACAGTGGTCCTCCAACAGTCTGGCAATCTGCGCCTTGGCGCCGGGTTCAATTATAGCGAAGCGCCGGCCGGGCAGCGCCTCAGGAATCCATCGGCCGCGCACCGGGCCAGCCATCGTCGTAGACGAAGATCGACAGCACGCTGACCCCGCTTTCCACGTCGAGGTGCAGCTGCGTGATGTACTTGCCGTCGGTCGAGATGAATTCGCGGGTGAGCGGCTTGTCCCAGTTGAGCTGGTAGCCCAGCGCCTCATGCTGCGAGTTGAACAGGCCGAGCTGCTCCTCCCAACTCAGCGGGCAGGTGTATGCGGTGCTCCACATGTGCCCGCTGTTCTCGCTGCGCTCGTTGAAGGGCATCCCGCTGGCGCGGTAGGGGTCGCCCTCATCGGCCGGGAATGCGCCGGGCAGCGTGGCCGGGGAGGAACCAGCCGGCACGGCGATTGCGGCCACCGGCCACTTTTGCGGCATCGGGAAGGAAACCGCCTCGGAGGCACTGGCCTGTTCATGCCTGTTGCAGCCCGTGGCTATCAGGCACAGCGCCAGCAGGCTCAGGCAGAATTTCAGCACAGGTACATCTTACCGTGGATGCCGCCGTGGGCTGGCGGGAGGGCTATGTTGTAGGTATAATCTTCGTCCTATGTTCAACAAGATGCAGGATCGCATCCTCGGGGCTCTCAAGAACATGGCCAAGAGTGGCCGCCTGAGCGAAGCGGATGTGGAAAAGGGGCTGCGGGAGATCCGCCTGGCACTGCTGGAAGCGGACGTCAACCTCAGCGTTACCAAGAAGTTCATCAGCCGGGTGCAGCAGAAGGCCGTCGGCCAGGATGTGCTCGGCCAGCTCAACCCGATCGACACGCTCGTGATGGTTGTCTACGAGGAGCTCACCGAGCTGCTCGGCGGCAAGGAGTACGACCCCAAGTTCGACTCCGGCGTGAAGCGCATCATGATGGTCGGCCTGCAGGGCAGTGGTAAGACCACCACCTCCGGCAAGCTGGCCAACCGCTTCAAGAGCGAGGGCAAGAAGCCGCTCCTGATCGCCGCCGACCTCAGCCGTCCGGCCGCGGTGGACCAGTTGCAGGTGCTCGGCAAGCAGATCCATGTGGATGTGTTCGCCGATCCGAAGAGCAATCCGGTGGACCTCGCCAAGAACGGCCTCAAGCAGGGCGACAAGGACAGCAACAATCCGGTGATCATCGATACCGCCGGCCGCCTGGCGATCGACGAGGAGCTGATGGACGAGCTGGTGAAGGTCAAGGAAGCCTTCAAGCCGGACGAGATCCTGCTCGTGGTGGACGCCCTGACCGGACAGGATGCGGTCGAGACCGCCCAGCGCTTTGACGAGAAGCTCAACATCACCGGCATCGTGCTCACCAAGATGGACGGCGACGCCCGTGGTGGTGCCGCGATGTCCATGCGCGCCGTGACCGGCAAGCCGATCCGCCTGACGGGTACCGGCGAGAAGCTCGACGCGCTGGAGTACTTCTTCCCGGACCGTATGGCCAGCCGCATCCTCGGACGCGGTGACATCGCCACCCTGATCGAGAAGGCCAGCAAGGAATTCGACGATGAGGATGCCGAGAAGCTTGAGAAGAAGCTGCGCCGCCAGAAGACCTTCGACCTGGAGGATTTCATCGTGGCGCTCAGGCAGACCCGCCGCATGGGCAGCATGAAGAGCCTGCTGAACATGATCCCCGGCGTGCGCGTGACCGATGACCAGGCCGAGGCCGGTGAGAAGCAGCTGCGCAAGTTCGAGGCGATCGTGAACTCGATGACCCGCCAGGAGCGGCTGAACCCGAAGCTGCTCAACGCCAGCCGCCGCCGCCGCATCGCGATGGGCAGCGGCACCTCGGTGCAGGACATCAACAGCTTCATCAACAACTTCAAGCAGATGCAGCGGATGACGAGCACCATGCTCAAGAGCGGCGCCTTCAAGCGAATGCAGTAACTCAAGGTTGCAGGGGGCAGGTTGCTGGTTGCTGGAGGTGCGACTTTAGTCGCACAATATGCCTGCAGTGCTAAGTTCGATCGACGGTAGCTCTCAGTTTGGATCCAGCAATTCGTCCAAAGGGCAATGGGTCAGCATCAGTTCGCTGAGTCCCAGTTTCTCGAGAACCTCGCAATGTTTGTCAGGTGGTTAGAGGTTGACTGCGTCAAAACAGTGTCCAATATAGTCCTCAAACCGCTTCTGGTTGAATCTCCGCATGAAGATGTGGTGCATCCCTGAGTATGGTTCCTTCCAGTCGCTCGAAGATTTTGCAAGTGCTGTTGCCAGATTGTGCAGGCCTAGCGGGGAGCAGCAGCTGACCTGCAGCATAGTCTTGGCTGTATTATTTGCGCCGCCGAACACGATTACGACATTCATGAAGAAGTTTTCCGGATCGGAAATCAGGGTTTCCAGACCCTCTGGTTCGACGAAGTATTCCCCGTTCAGTTCCGGGTGAATCAATCGGTGAGGTCTGTATTCAAAGTGTCTGATTACGGTTGTTGAGTTATCACTACTGGACATCAGAGGGTTTCCGCAAAACATCAATGGGTTTCAATAAGGAGTCAACGGGACAATCGCTCATGCTATTTCATTGTGCGACAACCGCGCTTCGGTGTGGTCTGCTGCAACCTGCAACCAGCACCCTGCAACCAGACCGCTAGCAGCCTGACCTCCCGCCTCCTATAGTTCGTAGCTGGCGTTGCGCGCTTCGCTGTGCCCCGGCAGTTCGTTATGCACCACCAGGCGCGGGCAGCTGGCCCATTTGCTTGCGAGGTCCTGCACCATGAACTGCTTCAGCGGCTCCGGCTGGAAGTTCGCCGCCATCAGCTCATCCGGCGTCAGCAGCTCGGGTGAAATCAGCTCTTCCTTATCGGGCGTGAGCTGGCTGAGCAGGTCGCCCTCGACGGGGCGCAGCGGATGGCAGAGGAAGTAGTAGCCGATCTCATGCAGCTTGCTGCCCTGGCGTGCCCAGTAGTTCTCCATCAGGTAAAGGAGCTTTACCGGAGCGACCTCGAGGCCGATCTCCTCCTTGACCTCGCGCACCACGCTGTCGATCATCGGCTCGCCGACCTTCATATGGCCGCCCAGCAGCGTCATGAATGGCGCGCGCTTGCCATCGTCAAGCACGGTCACGAGGAACTTGCCGTCATGCACGATCACGGCGCGGGCGATCAGGTTCAGCGCAAACATCGCTCAAGTGTAGCATTGCAGGATTCCAGCCGGACAGCTCAGCGAGCCGCAGGCCCGCAGGCCGCATCAGCATTGGTTTAACCGCAATTTAACCATTGGCAAATCCATTCAATTATCTGGCGAATTCTGCTAGGCTTTTATTGCCGTGGGCCGCGGCAAGGTTAGAGGGAGCTCGTCGGGATGACAACGATCGCCAAGAACCAGTACGTAACCGTGATATCCAACTTCCAGGTCAACCCGGGTGACCAGGACAGGCTGCTGAACCATCTCGTGGATGCCTTCAGCCGCGTGATCAGCAAGCAGCCGGGGTTCATCGCCGCCAACTTCCACAAGAGCCAGGACGGCACGAAGGTCGTGAACTACGCGCAGTGGGAAAGCCGCGAGGATTTCTACGCCTACCTCGAGAAGCCGATGGCCTGGGCCACGGTGCGCGAGGCCCTCAAGCTCGGGCATGCGGAGTACAACGTCTACGACGTGTATGAGATCGTGGAGAAGGACCCCGGCGGAGGGGTCGAGACCCGTGTGGTCGAGCCCTCGGCGGTCAACAGCCTCAGGCAGTAACGGCGGCCGCCAGTAGTTAAACTGATAGTGGCTTTCCTAGTTAAAAGGACGAATTCTCAGCTAGGCAAGCCCCGAGCTAATATAATCACCAACAAAATGTTTTGTATTTTAATTATAGACTTATTCTATGAAATATAGAAAATTTATTAACCGTGAAAATTGACTTTCGGAGAGCATTTTGATAAAGTTGATAGGTGTATGGACATCTTTGCTATTCAACATGGAATTGAGCTAATTGCCACAGTTCACACTGCTTCAACATTGCTGTCTCATATTCCAGGGTTCAGTGACAGATTATTGCGAAAATTGCAGTATTTGTTTGGCTCTAATCAGATCAAGTCTCATCCTGAGTTTTCGAATAGAGGCGATAAAGAACATAAGAACATTGAGTTCATAGAGATTGATGAACTGATTAGGAGATTGGATTCAACTAGAGGAAAGGTGGCAAGCCCATCGCATGGTGATTTTGCGCTAACACCTCTACGTCTATGTGTACAGGGTAGTTTCATTCCGCGAACTTTGTTTACGCCACTATGGTGGCTCGATGCAGATGATAGGGTTTCAAATTTGGATAAATTGGATTGGAAAGATTCTTTATCTCATTGGCTATTCCATGGATTTACTGCTTGGGGAGCCTCGATGAATTTGAACCGAACGGATATCAATAAAGCAAACTATGACATTATTTTTGGCCAATTAGGAGCAGAGGATGAAGCGAATTCACTCCCTGTAGTGATTTTTGGTAATCACGCTCGCAACGTTGCTGGCTGGTATGACAGCAATTTGGATTGGCTGCTAAATACCATTGTTGATAATGATTGTATTGAGTATGACTTGGCTAAACTGCCAAAAATTGGTCATTTAGCAACGCGGGTTAAGCTACAAGGGTATTTACTTCATGTTGATGATTTACTAGACGGTCTTTCGGATGAGTTTAGTATAGCATTGAAGAATATGATACAGAAAGCTTCTCCTAGCTATAAGTATCTAATAGTTGTCCTAGATATAAGTGGTGAAGATTTTGAATCTTTGATTCTCAGGCAATCTGCGTTGAGTAATGGCGTATATTCAGCTTATCTGTGGCAAATATTGAAGCCAACTTCTGAGTCATTCGACGAGACAGAGTTTGGAAAATTGTTCTTTGCTTGGGAGCATGTCAACTTAATGTCTAGTGATTCAATGTCATTCGGTTTTCAAAGTTTATTGCTAAAGAGCGATTATTTATCAAAAAGATATCTGTGTAAATACGGAGATTACTTGACTCCTATCATGTCGAGTTCTGGTTATATTCCAAATGGAACTGATGATGAAGAACGGGAATCCATTGAATTTGCTATTCAAAGATTAAACAGATAATCTATGCACTGTAATCAATATCCATTAGCATCATATGCTCTCCATGTCCGTAATAATTCTCTATAATACCAGATATCGAAAATCCACACTTAGTATAAAACTTCAGTGCTCGGTGATACTGCTCAGTATTGCATGTGTCCAAACATAACTTCCTGCAATTTAGAGTTTTCACATCTGCAAGTACTCTTTCATACAGACGAAATCCAACGAGTGATCCTTGTGCCTCTTTTGATACATAAAACCAAGTCAGCCAAAGAACTCCTTCTGTTTCATACTTGTCAGGAGAGTAGCCACATACTCCTTGGACAAGGCCTGATGTATCCACAGCAACATAGTTCAGGTGTCCTGGCATGCCTCCGCCATACCTTTCAAAGTACTCTGAATAGTATCGTTTTGCACAATCAGCATCATACGGTTCATGTGAATGGATGATCTCAAGAACCCGAGTGGTATCGGCAGGTTCCATTCTACGTATAGTAACTTTCATTTCCGGTCCTAAGCTTATTTTGCTAGTAGGGCAGTAACAGCGGCCGCGACTACTCGTCGTCCTCGTCGCGATCCACCGGTGTGATCTCCGGGCGGTTCTCCCTTTCCTTAGGCAGGTTCCAGAGCTTGGCGACGAATTCGCTCTTGCGCCGCGAGCTCATCTTGCTCACCTCGCCGAGATGGCTGTCCTGGTTCCAGCCGCCACTCTTGAGCATCTTGCGCAGCACCCGCATCTCACCCTTGGAAAAGGTACGTGAGTTGAGGATATGCTCCTCGAAGGCCTCATAGGCCACCGGGCAGACCGCCCGCGCGCACTCCGCCATCGCCTCGGCGTAGACCCGGATCTCATACTGCGCATGCGGGTCGAGGCGCAGGCGCAGGAAGTGGAACAGGTTGTGCAGGTCGATCTGCCAGTACCACTCCGTGTAGAGCGAAAGCGGCAGGTTGATGCGGGCCAGCTCACGCGCCATGCCTTGCTCGACCATTTCCTCATAGTGGCTGTAGAGCTGCTTCTGGTCACCGCCGATCTCATCCACCATGCGCTTCGCGTAATCCGCCGGCATGCTGTCGCCGCTGCCCTGCTTGTTGTCCAGGCTCTGGAACTGCACGCGGGACTCATCCGGGACGTAGAACTCGTCCGTCATGATGCTGTAGCGCCCGCTGACCTCGTTGAGCCGGGCCGTGCGGTGGCGCACCCACTGGCGGGCCACGAAGATCGGCATCTTGCAGTGGAAGGTCATCTGCACCTGCTCAAACGGGCTGGTATGCCAGTTGCGCAGCAGGTAGTTGATCAGTCCCTTGTCCTCGCGCACGCTCTTCGTGCCGGAGCCGTAGCTGACGCGTGCACTCTGCACGATGCTGTGGTCCCCGCCCATGTAATCCACCAGGCGCACGAAGCCCTTGTCGAGCACCTTGAACTGCTTGTTGAGGATTGCATCGGCGGCCGGGACGTTATTGCGGGGCATCAGAAAATTATATGACACAAACCTGCGTCCCACGGCGCACGGCATCAACCGGGCGGTGCGGGACGGCAGGTCCCAACCAGTCGCTTGCTGCTAACATAGGCGTTTCGCAGGTACACACATGGAAAAATCAGATCTGAACCCCCGGCTGGACTGGCCGGCGCTGAAGCTTGAGCTCGAGGAGCTCACTGAACAGGAACTCACCGAAGAGAGCATCGACGGCTGGCTGCGCCGCTGGACCGAACTGGCCTACCAGCTGATCGAGTACGCCACGCTCGTGCACCTCGCCACGATGGTGGATACGCGTGACACTGAGGCGCAGGAGCGCTACCGGCAGTACATCGACACCATCGACCCGCAGGCCAAGGAGCTGGACCAGCGCCTCAAGCAGGTGCTGCTGGACAGCGGGATCGTGCCGGAGGGGATGGAAGTGCCGCTACGCCAGATGCGCGGCGAGGCAGAGCTTTATCGCGAGGAGAACCTGCCACTGCAGGCGAAGCTCGCCAAGCTCGGTATGGAATACAACGAGATCTGTGGCAACTGGAGTGTCGAGTGGGAAGGCCAGCAGCTGCCGATCGCCGCGCTGCGCCGCTTCGTGGAGAACAATGACCGAATAGTCCGTGAGAAGGCCTGGCGGATGGGCGCGGACCGCATGAAAGAAGACCGCGCTCGGCTCAGCGAGATCTGGCAGGAAATGCTGGAACTGCGCCTGCAGGTTGCCGAGAACGCCGGCTTCGACAGTTTCACCGACTACACCTGGCAAAGCTGGGGCCGCCACGACTACAGCCCGCAGGACGCAAAGACCTTCCAGCAGGCGGTGCTGTCCGTTGTCACCCCGGCGCTCAGCCGCCAGCTCAGCCGCCGCAGTGACAGCCTCGGCGTTGACAGCCTGCGTCCCTGGGACCTGACCTGTGACAGCGAGGGCCGCGCCCCGCTGCAGCCCTTCGCGGATGCGGCAGAGCTGGAGAACCGGACTGGAGAAGTCTACAAACGCCTCGATGAGCGCCTTGGCAACTGGGTCTCTGAAATGAGCCGCGACCGCCTGTTCGATCTCGCCAACCGTGATGGCAAGGCTCCGGGCGGTTTCATGACCGTGCTGCCGCAGCGCTGGCAGCCCTTCATCTTCATGAACGCCGTCGGCATGAGTGCCGATGTGCGCGTGATGCTGCATGAATGCGGCCACGCCTTCCATGTCTACCAGACCGGCGAGCTGCCCTACATGCAGCAGCGCGACGTGCCGATGGAATTCTCCGAGGTTGCCAGCATGGCGATGGAGTTGCTCGCAGCGCCCTACCTGACGGCTGACAACGGCGGCTTCTACAGCGCGGAGGACCATGCCCGCGACCACACCAGCCAGCTGGAGTACATCATCTTCACCTGGGTGATGATCGCGATCGGTGATGCGCTGCAGCACTGGATCTACGCCAACCCGGAGCAGGCGAAGGATGCCGCCAATGTGTCGGCGAAGTACCTGGAGCTGTTCCGCCAGTACTACCCGGATGTTGACACGACCGGCATCGAGGATGAGATCGCCTGGAACTGGCAGCGCGTGCTGCACTTCTTCCTCTACCCGTTCTACTACATCGACTACGGCCTGGCGCAGCTCGGTGCAGTGCAGATCTGGGCGAACTCGCTTGAGGATGAGAAGCAGGCCGTCACGCAGTACCTGAGCGGCCTGGCACTCGGTGGCACGGCGACCCTGCCGCAGCTGTTCGAGACCGCCGGCGCACGCTTCGGCTTTGACGAGGCCATCTTTGGCAACGCAGTGGAGCTGATCGAAGGCCGGCTGGCGGAGATGGCCGGCTAGGAGAAGCGGCGCAAGTTGCTCAGGTGGAGCCGCGAAGCGCAGCTTCGCAGGCTCTGGAACGAAGTGGCAAGCCAAATTGCGAGCTTGCGCAGCTCAGGCTTTGCCATCGCAACGCAGCTCCCGCGCCAGACTTACCCCTGGCCTCCTGATACGTAATCCCGAGCGGCGTGGATCATCTCCTCCTCGGAGCGGATCTCGTCAAGGTCCGGCTTGTCAACATAGACCCAGCCCTTCATGGCCTTGCCCGGGCCCATCGGTTCGAAGGGCCGGCCCCGGCCTTCCTCGAACATCTCGTTGGCAAGTTCCTCACTGAGCTTGAGCGTGATGCCGTGTTCCCAGGCGGAAACGAAGAGCTTCTTCTTCCCGCCCACCAGTACGTACCAGGAGGGATGGCCCATCATCTGCCCGCGCACGATGCCGTCGTCGCCATCAAACAGCTCGTCCAGCAGCTGCACCACATCCTCGCGGTAGCCCGGCCAGCCTGATTTTTCCTTCTTCTTCGTTGCCACCTAATTCCCCTTGCGCTGGTTTGTGGAAAACAGGCCGATGTGGTTGCCATGCGGGTCCTCGAAGGAGGCCCACCAGCCAAAGCCGGTGTCCTCAGCCCCGATGTGCAGGCGTTCCGTCAGCACCTTCCCGCCGAGTTGTGTGACCATTGCCAGCCGGGCCTCCAGGTCCTCGACCTTGACGAAGATCACCGGACCGGATCTCGGGCTCGGTTCGCGGCCGGTGGTGAATCCGCCACCCAGTCCCTGCTCGCCGTCATTGAACAGCAGGTAGCTCTCCGTATTGGGCACGAAGCTCCAGCCGAACAGGCTGCCGTAGAAGTCCTGCGACTCGGCCAGGCTGCGTGAGGGTATGTTGATGTGGCAGATGCTGTCAGGCATGGTCTACTCCAGAGGAATCATCATGCCAATGTACCAGAGGGACGGATCGCATCCTCCACCGGCCGGCCCTCGGCATAGTCCTTCAGGCGCTTGCCCAGCAGTTCCGTCCAGCCCTCGACGTAGCCGGAGTGGCTGTCCTCCGCGTACTGGTTGAAGCAGTGGTGGCTCAGTTTCACCGTCGTACCCTTGCCATCCTCCCTCGTCTCGAACACCAGCCGGAACATGCCGGCCCCGCTCCACATCACGCCCTCCGGGATCGAGAAGCTGATCATCCGCCCCGGGCTCAGGCTCTGCACCATCGCCCACAGGCAACCGCCGCCGCCTTCCCAGACCTCCATCAGCCTGCCACCGGGCTGCTGCTCGATGACAATCTCCGTGGTGCGCGGTCCGCCCATCACCCAGTCACGGCTCCACCAGTGCGAAATGCCGTTGACATATGCGTCGTATACATGGGCCGGTTCGGCGTTGACAGGAATCTCCTGCTCAATCTGCACGAAGGCATATTCAACCCTGTCCGTCTTTCCCTCAATCTTCATTCCCGCTCTCCCTGTCTCGCAGTCACTCGGAATCCATCGGCATCACTTCAAGCGGCACGATCGCATCCTCGATCACTTCACCCTCGCAGTACATGCGGAAGTTCTCGGCAACGAGCTTGGTCCAGCCGAAGGCGTAGCCCTCCGCGCCGTCAATTTCTGCATCGTACTGCTGGAAGGAGCGGTGCTCCAGCAGCAGGTCCGTGCCACCCTCCGCTCCCGGATTGAAGCTGATGTTGATCGAGCCGGCCCCGCTCCAGAAGCTGCCCTCCGGCACACTGAGGCCGAGGAAGCTGCCCGGGACCACCTGGATCACGTTGGCCCACAGGCTTTCGCCATTCTCGTCAATCTCCAGCAGGCGTCCGCTGGCGTAGGCCTCCAGCTGCATGTTGAGGCAGCTTTCGCCACCCATCGTGAAGCCCTTGCTCCACCAGTTGCTGGTTTCGCCGACGAACTTCTCATAGACATCCCAGGGTTCCAGCTCAAGGTGCATTGCCAGAGTCACGCTGGCATCGCCAACCTTTGTTTCCTGCCAGCTCGTCTCAATGGAATATGGCAGACCTGCTTCACTGCCGGACTCCTGTGCGAGGGCCTGTCCGCCTGATGCGAGGCAGGCCAGCAGCAACGCGATGATGATCCGTGTTCCCATTGTCAACTCCTTTCAGTGCAGCCTGCCCTCAGGCCTGCTGCTGGTCTCCCTGGGGTTCATGGCCGAGCCCCTGGCGGGTTCCATTCTCGCACCAGTTCCGGAGCCGGCCACCAAGCAGGTCATTCCAGCCCGTGTAATAGTTGTCCTGGCGCTCCCGGCCGAAGGGGCCATAGGCGCGGTGGCGGAACTTCAGCAGGGTGCCGCCGTTTCCATCATCAGCCAGGCTGTAGCTCCAGTTGCCATTGGCCGGCCATTGCAGGCCGCAGCTGCCGTCAAACTCGAGGTAGCTGTCCGGGGTCAACCCGCTGACCACACCCCACAGCACCTGCGTGCCATCCGCGCCCTTCTCGAGCATTGCACCGCCGGCACGCAGCTCAACCAGGATCTCCACCGTATCATCACAGCACAGGTAAGGCGCACCCCACCAGGCCTGGATCTCGTCAGTCAGGGCGCGCCAGACCCGCGCCGGCGGGGCGGCAATTGAATACTCAGCCTGTACATCCATCAGGTTCATCACAAGCTGTGTCAGTTCGTTGTCAGACATGTATGCTCCTTTGTTCCACCCCTTGGACGCCGCCGGTGGGAACTACTGCCCGGCCGGGTTCTGGTGCAGGCCGACGATGTTGCCACTGGGGTCCTTGAAGAATGCGGACCAGCCGACATCGGGGCTGATTTCCATCTTCGGCACGACAACCGTGCCTCCCAGTTCCGCCACCTTCGCGAGTGCTGCGTCAATGTCATCGACATTCACGTAGATCACCGTCTGCGGGGTTCCCTCCGGGCAGTTCTCGCGGAAGCCGCCGCCGGGGCCGCTGTCCGGCATCCAGACATCATATCCCGGCATGAAGGACTGCATCTTCCAGCCGAACAGTCCGCCGTAGAACTCGGACAGTGCCTTGTTGTCAGCGGAAGCGAATTCTATCCAGTCAATGTGAAAAGCCATTTCCCATCTCTCCTGTGATCCGTGGGAGGTGCTGCCCGGCCACAGTGCGGCTGGCAGCACCTCCCGCCGGGTGTTACTCCTGGCTCCAGATGCCGACGCAGGTCCCGCTCGGATCAAGGAACAGGGCAAAGCTGCCGTGCTCATCGGAAATCTTGGTCTTCGGCATCACCTGGGTGCCGCCGTTGGCCGTGATCGTGCCGAGCATCTCGTCAATGTTGTCAACATGGATGTAGATCAGCGTACGCTGCAGCTCAGGCGTCTTCTCCTCTACGCGAAAACCGCCGCCCAGCTCACCCTCCGCCGGCACCCAGCCGCCGTAGTTAGGCATCAGGTCGTTGCACTGCCAGTTGAACACCTTGCTGTAGAAGTCCTTGGTGCCCTCCAGGTCGTGGGAGACGATTTCGATATGACAGATCTTGTGTGCCATCTTGTTTTCCTGCCTCTCTTTATGAATATGATGTGGTTTGCCTGCATCGCCCCGCCCGCTGGGCAGGACGTTCCATGCACATTGTCAGTGGTTGTGGCCCGCATGCGGGTCCGCTTCGGCGGCCGCTTCCTCAAGCTCCGGATGGGGCATTGAGGCTTCGGACGCGAACAGGCCGAGCAGGTTGCCATGCGGGTCGTGGAACATGCCGATGAAGCCCTCGCCGACATAGACCTCCATCCCGCTTGGCACGCCGCCGGCGGCCTCGATCGCGGCATACGCTTCGGAGATGTTCTCCGTGTAGATGTAGAGCACGACACCGCCGTCCATCGGCGGGGCGTCCACGGTGAATCCACCCATGCCGCTGCCGCCATCGCTCCAGAACATGTACTCCATGCCCTCCGGTCCCGGCACGGTGGTCCAGCCGAACACGTTGCCATAGAAGGCGGCGGACTCATCCAGGTTGAGGCTCGGGATCTCCATGTGCACGATCTGGCCCGGGGCGGGGTTCCACTCCGGCATCGGTGCATCGGATCCAGCCTCCTGGGCAAACGCCAGGCACGACATCAACAGCAGCGCACAGAGCGCCGTCAACAGGTAACGCATTTTCCTAACCATCCTTTCTATATTGCCAACGGGACCTTCCCGCCGGCGAAAATGCCAGATTCAGCCGGTTGTCAGCCGTTCGGGCTGATCAGTCCGAGCATGTTCCCCTGGGGATCGTTGAACAGCCCGACAGTCGCCTTGCCGCCCTCGATCTCCATCGTGAAGTCGATCGACCGCCCGCCGGCGCGGTTGATCCGCTTGAAGCTCTCCTTGATGTCATCGCTGAACAGGTAGATCACCACGCCCCGGCCATCGCCAGGAGCCACGAAGCTGGTGATCCCGCCGGTGTTGCCGGCCGGATCCTCCCAGTCGAGGATCTTCCCGTTGGTCTCCTCGTTGTCGGTGATGCTCCAGCCGAACACCTCGCTGTAGAACTCGCGGGATTCCTCCAGGTCATTGGACGGAATGTCCACCCGGATCATTGCGCCATCCACCATGCCTGGGATCTGAGCCGCCATCTCGCGGCCGGTCAGCTCCCCGGCTGCGGCAGGCTCAGCCTCGGTGGCATCTCCATCCTGGGCCTGCACCCGGTTTAAGCCGAGCAGCATCAGCAGGCAGAGCAGTACGAGCAGGTTCAGTGAATAGAGAACTTTCATGATTCAGAATTCCCGAATAACTTAACTATACACATGTTAGGCGATAAATGCAAGAGCATTCACCACTCATTATGTATATTCCACAGCGCTACTTGTTCATCTCCTGCAGCTTACGCCAGTCGAGGTCATCCTCCACCCAGTGGCGCAGTGACTTCAGCAGGCCGACACTCCCTTCGGTACGCCCGTCAAGCATCTGCTGGGTGATGTGCCCCATCATCTCGCCGCGCGTGCGCAGCAGGGTACCGCCGTCCTGCTCCGTCAGCTTCCATAGACCCCCGCTGTTGATCGCTCCGAACATTCCCCACTGGCCAACGGCGGCAAAGGCGTTCGGCGGGTCGCAGTAGGTGACCATTCCATAGAGCGCGCCATTGCCTTTGTCATCAAAGCGCTCCTCCCAGCGTCCCATCACGCGCGGCTCGATCACGACGATGCTGCCCGGCTTGAAGCGGTGCGGCCACCAGTTGTCCATCCCGTCGATGATCTTCTCCCAGGCCCTGCCGATCGGCGCGCGCAGGAAGATCTCATACTCGGAGCTGACCAGTTCGACACTGAGCGGGTCCTTGAACTTGAAATCGACTTCACGGTTTGCGGTATCCATTTACATTTCCTCCATGTTCGCGTTCAGGCCTGCCCGCCCTCGAGCAGGGCCTTCAGCTTCCCTTCATAGACTTCAGCGCTGCCGGCCAGCATGTTGGCGATCATCTTCTGGGACACGTCGCCGGCGGCCAGCGTCACCTCGCGCAGCAGGGTGCCGCCGTCCTTCTCCTCGAGCTCGAGGTCGAAGATGAAGTGCACGGCCTTCAGCATGCCGACATTGCCGCTGTAGCGCAACCGGTAGGGCGGCAGGATCATCTCCACCGTGCCGTACAGCACCCCGTTGCCACTTTCATCGAACTGCTCGAAGAAGCGGCCGCCGATGCGCGGCTCGAGGATGATGCTGTGCGGGTTCTCGCTCCAGGTATGGGTCCAGTAAAGATGCGGCTCCTCCACGAGTGCGCGGAATGTGCGCTCCACCGGGGCGTTGATGAACACCTCGTAGTCGATGCGGAACCTGCCGACCTCGCTGAGCACCTGGTGTGTATCTGTTGTCATTTCCATTACCGCCTTCATTTCATGTGGCGCTGCCCCGCGCCCCGTCCTCAGGCCAGTCGCTCAACAGGAGCCCCGGCCATGCGCAGCATCGTCTGGGTCACCGTGCGGTGCCCGTTCTCATGGGCCAAAAGGAAGAACAGCGCGCTGCCGAGAGTGCCCGCTCCCTTGGCCTCCAGCTGGCTGGTGTCCTCGCCCTTCTCCCGCATGGCTGCCAGCGCCTTCTCCCAGGCCGCGACCGTGCCTGCGGTCGGCAGGGACAGCTCGCCCATCGGCCGTTCGATCCAGGGCTGCACAAGCTGCCGGCTGGATTCCAGTGCTTCCATCACCTCACTGTGGCTGCCGGCCCGGAAGGTCCAGGGCTGGTCGATGCCCGGGTATGGCCCGGCCCAGCGTTCGTAGGCATGCTTCTCCGTCCCGAGCTGCGAGACGATCCACATCCGGATGTCCGTGATGTGCATCAACTGCTCGCCGAGGCTGAAGGCGAAGTCGCCAGCCGGGAACTCCGGCCGCCAGTCCAGAAGCTCCGGTGTCACGAAGCCGGCGATCTTCTGCGTGTAGTCCAGCATCACGCCGATACTCCAGATCGCATCGCAGATCCTCATTTCCGCCGTGTTGTGTGTTGTCATTTCAGGTTCCTTTCAGGTATGTCTCAGTTGCGATCGGCTGCCGCGCCCTGCGGCCGCACCATGAAAGCCAGCACCACGCCGGCCAGCGTCCAGCTGACCATGCTGTCCATCAGCTGCAGCACCGTATGGCGCATCGGGAAGTGGTAGAAGCCGCCATCCACCCACTGCGTGCAGAAGAAGGCTGCTGCCCCGAACAAGGTGCAGAACAGGATCCGTCCCGCGCGACTGGAGCCTGCCGGCAGCACGCTGACGAAGATGGCAACGAGGATGCCGGCCACGATGCAGCCCAGCAGGCCGCGGATGTAGGCCCAGGGGTTTGACATGTCAAAGCCGCCGGCGCTGAAGGACATGATGCCGATGTTCGGCACGCTCTTGGCAAGCTCCATGTACTCCCCCTGCTCCATGCCCTCGTAGCTCGGGTAGTAGTTCAGCCCGTCCTTCGCACCATGCTGGATCAGCAGGGCGTCGATCTGGGCATCGTGCTTGATTCCGCTGAGGCTTTCACCGTGGAATGGCAGCGCCATCCAGGAAATCGTCAGCCAGATGAAGATCACGAGGCCGGCCAGCGCCCCCGCAATGATGTTCATGACATTCATATTCCCACTCCTGAACGAATTGTCCTGCCCTGATTCTGGCACATCCCGCTATTTCCCGTCCTTGTCATCCCTGTTGAGGTCCTTTTCCACATGGTCCTTCAGGCGCAGAAGCGAGCTGGACCACAGTTCGGCGTACGGGCCCATCCAGCGCTCGTACACCTGCCGGATCGGGACCGTGTTCAGGTAGTTGAAGCGCTTGCGTCCCTCGCGCCTTACCAGCACCAGCCCCGCATCCGCCAGGATGCCAAGGTGCTTCATCACGGCAAAGCGCGAAAGTTCGTCGAAAGCCCCGCACAGCTGGCCTGTCGTCCTCGGCCCCGGCTTCAGCAGATCCAGGATCCTCCGCCTCGTCGGATCCGCCAGTGCCTTGAAAACTGCATCCAGCGCATCATCCATGATATGTGACTAAATAGTAACATGATTTTTGAATGTGTCAAGGGGGGTGGGGAAGTTTGAATAGTTCTGGTAGTTGAATAGTTGGGGCAGTAGCGGTGGCTGGATAGCTGCCAGCTGCTGTTTGGAGACTGGATTTGGGAGTCTGGACCACGGATGGAGGTGCGCAGCACGCCTGTGCACAAAAGAACGATGTATGTGAGACCCGGGGCAGGGCCAGCGTCCCCGGCAGACGGAAGAACTGCAACCCAGCCAGTCGGTGCTGCCTTCCGTTAGAATCCACTGGGTCAAAGGATCAGCTGATGAGAGTGAATGGAACCTTATATGTGCTGCTGGCAGCCATACTGCTGGGCAGTGGCTGTGCAAGGGCAGGAGTGTCGGACTCGGCACAGGAGATCATCCCCACGCCGCAGATTGCACTTGCTGGCGCGGAATACAGCCTTGGCATCCCCGCACCTTCCGAGCTGCTGCGCAGATCCAGCGCGGACCATCCCGGATTGCAGATCAATGGCAGCGCATATTCCACGTCCTTCGGGCCGCAGCTTGTGGCAGGAAATGGGAACACTGCCATTTTCAGCCCGGACTGGAACCAGGGCGACAATGAATCAGCGATGCAGCCGGCCTGGGCGGCCTGGCTGCTGGACCTCACCGGCGAGACCGATACGAATGTACTCAATCTCAACTGGCTGGACGAGCCGCTTGAGGGTTACATCGCACTGGCGGACTGGGGCAGTGACCGCTGGGTCTGGCGCAAATTAAGCAACCCGGCGGAACTGGAGTTCATGCCAACGGCATCCCTGCTGCATCCGGGTGACGACATGCTGGCCTGTGTGATCCTGGCAACGGGGCAGGACCAGTCCGTGCTGGCGGGGCTGCAGGCCGTGTTCCGTGATGACGTGCCGGGCGGCTTCATCAATGACGGCAATCCGCTCGGGATGAACCTCGAGGGCCTGTCGGACTGGGGCCGCAGCATCCCGTTCACGGACGTGTTCAAGCTCTCGCGCAGCTGGATCCCGCAGGAGGCGGATGGCTGGACCTGGGACACCGGTGAGACGCTGGACATCGATGCCAACGGCTGGGTGGCCAGCCTGCAGCCGGGACAGGCTGCCGGCAATGTGCTTGTCACGAACAACGCTGGCAACTATCCGGAGGGCGAATACATCTGCCTGTATGACGGCGAGGGCACGATCAGCTGGGGCATCAATGCAAGCCTTGTGGGAGTGGAGCCGGGCCGGCAGGTGGTGCATATCACCCCCGGTGCTGACGACACGGCGCACTTGAAGATCACCGCCACCAATCCTGACAACCCTGTACGCAACATCCGCCTGATCCTGCCGGGACATGAGGCGGATTACCAGGAAAACATCTGGAACCCGGATTTCGTTGCCACACTGGCACCCTATTCCAGCCTGCGCTTCATGGACATGATGAACACCAACGGCACGCAGGTCGAACAATGGAGCGAACGCACCACGCCGCAGCATGCCAGCCAGGCCCGCAATGCCGGCATCTGCCTTGAATACATGGTGCTGCTTGCCAACCAGGCGCACAAGGACCCCTGGTTCTGCATGCCGCACCGCGCCGATGATGACTACATCACGCAGTTCGCCAGCATGGTGCGCGACACGCTGGACCCCGAGCTGCGCATTTACATCGAGTACTCCAATGAGGTCTGGAACGGTTCATTTCCGGCGGCCGGCTATGCGCAGCAGCGCGGGCTGGAACTCGGCCTGTCGGAGAATGCCTACGAGGCGCACCTGCGCTATTACTCGCAGCGCTCCGTTGAGATCTTCGCGATCTGGGAGAATGTCTTCGCCGGGCAGGAGGACAGGCTGGTGCGTGTGATCGCCGGCCAGCATGTCAACGCCTGGGCGGCGGACCAGATCCTCGACTGGCAGGATGCCTATGCCAAGGCGGACTGCTATGCCGTCGCGCCATACTTCGGCGGCGGGATCGGCTATTCACCGAATGCGGATGCGGCCCTGACGATGTCGCTGGCTGAGATCGTGCAGTTCTGCGCGGACAGCCTGCCCCAGACCTATGCCACGATGCAGGAGAACGCGGAGGATGCCCACAGCCGCGGCTTGAAGCTGATTGCCTACGAGGGTGGCCAGCATATGGTGGGTTATGGCGAGTGGCAGAACAATGATGCGCTGACCGCCAAGCTGACCGCTGCCAACCGTGATCCCGGCATGCGCCAGGTCTACAAGGACTACCTCGACTACTGGACCCTGGCCGGTGGCGAGCGATTCATGGCCTTCTCGCATATCGGCGGCTACGGTCGCTACGGCTCCTGGGGCGTGATGGAGCGCCTGGCACAGCCTCTCAGTGAAAGTCCCAAGCTTGAAGGCCTGCTGGACTGGCTGGCCACACAGCCGTGAGGGTCCGCACTACGGTATCAATTCAGCTTCAATTGTGTATGCGAGATCCTCGCCACCGCTGACAATGATGTAATAGGTCTGGCCGTTGGTGACTGGCCAGCGAGCCATCTGCGCACCGTTGGGTGTGTCGCGTTTGCCCTTGTTGACAGTGCTTGACCAGAACTGTTCGGCTATCAGCAGGCTGAAGTTGACGGGACTGTTCTCCCAGGGGGTCACTACAACCTGCAGCAGTCCGTCGGTGTCGGCGACGTACTTGTGATAGTCGCTGCTGTCCCGGCCCATCGGCTTGTTGTCATCATCCCCGTCCAGCGTTGCTGAAACACTGAAAGGCAGGCTGATGACGGCTGCGGCAATGGCATTGTCATTCGGTTCCAGGCTGTCATTGTCCGAGAAGCTGGCGGTGAAGTCCTGCACCACATCCGATCCGCTGACAACGACCGGCACCTTACCGGCCGGCACAACGGACCTGTTGGCAATCTGCCACTCGATCTCGTAGTTCCCGTCCGGGTAGTAACCGAGGTCATATCCATTCGTGAACGCATCAACCGCATAGCCGGTCGTGTGGTTGACGACGTGCATGTAACTGTATCCCTCATTCATCACACCGTGGTCGAGGCTGCCGCTGATGTTGTGGACGGGGAAGCCTGCCTTGTCCAGTGACAGCGAATACGTTGATTCACCCTGGCCCGATACTGCGACCTGGACGATGTAATCGCCCGCTGCATCAGCATCAAAATAGAAGCTGTGGCTGCCCTGCTCCTCATGCGAATACAGCAGGCTGAATGCGGGGCTGTCGTAGATCCTGGTCCTGTACGTGATGTCCTGGGAATCACTCTGGATGCTGATGGCAAGCGGATAGGCATCATCCAGTGCAAGCAGGTAGTTGTCATAGAGGTCATAGTCTGAACTGATCGTGGCCTCGAACTCGTCAGGCCAGTCCACGCTTGCAGCACCAAGCAGGTCATCATTCGGTTCATGCGAATCCTTGCCGATGCTTGCCGTTGGCGTCAGTTGAATGTCGCTGTTGCTGAACTGCACCCATTCATAGGCAGGGTTGAAGTCGGTTCCATGGCGCTGGTGGCTGACGAACACACGCTCGCCGGGCATGAAGGCAATGTCAATCGAGGCAATTCCATCGGCACCGGCGCTGTCAATGTCCGTGTAACCACCGACTTCAATCTGCACGGCCAGTTCCGCATCATCCAGCGGTTTTCCATCAAGCATGTAGTTCGCCGAAAGGTACACCGGGTCATAGCTGGCAACGTCAAGCTCATATGGCAACAATGTGCCTTCCATGAACACTTCAAGGTAGTAGGTCCCGGCGTCCAGTGGATTGCGGCTGCGCGCCTGCATGCCAGTGACGCCGAACTTATCCAGCGTGATGTTGCTGTCGGCGGCGTCCCGCAGCCTGATTTGGCCACTGGAATAGAAATCCCTTGGGGTATGCTCCGGGAATCTCAGTCTGGCCATCAGGTGCTGGCCTCCCGGTACTTCAAAACTGAAGTAGTCGTAATCATCGCCGTTGGTCAGGTCATATCCGCCGATCCAGCCTTCAACGGGTGCAGCCAGCGGCAGGCTCAGCGGAGTGGCATTTGCCTTGTCGTCATTCGGCTCCATCGTGTCCGTCGGGGCTGTGCCCTGCATGTTGAAGTCGTAGTTCAGCGGCCCAGTGGAAAAGTCGTGTGTCGTGCTCAGCGGACTGAACACATACTGCGGATCAAGCGGGGTGATGACGGCCTCGAAGGGAGGGATATGCCGATGGTAAATCGACCCCGTGCCTTCCGTTGCCATCGTGCTGGTGACACCGTCAACCTCAACCGTCATTGTCGTTGTGTATAGCTCTTCATACAGACCGTCATCCCCGTCGCCCGGTCCGCCGTCATCCCCGAGGTACACGAGCATTTCCTGTGGCTGTCCGCTGTGGATGCTGAGCGAGTAGCTCCCTCCACCGCCCTGGCAGTCCACCTTGACGATGTACTCGCCGCTGCGCTGGAAGTAGTAACCGATCCAGTTGGCTCCGTAGAGAACGTCGTTTGAGTAAGTGGCATCCTTGTTCGGGTCAACGAACAGCTGCAGTCCGGGAAACAGGATGCCGTCATCGCCAACATACTGGACGTAGTACCAGCCCTCCGCAGGGATGCTGAATGCATAGCAGTCAATTTCGTCATCGAGGATGCTCAGCGTTGCATCCAGCAGCGGACCGGCACCGAAGTCATAGCGGTTCTCCTGGAAATCATTCGGCTCGAATGCATCAGTTTCAACAAATCCGCTGGTCTTGGGGCTGCAACGCAATTCAATGCCAGCCAGGTCCGCATCCGCGACCGTGAAGTTCTGTGCGGCAGGGAAGAACTCATAGCCGCTGATCGATGCCATCAGCGTCCAGTTTCCATTCGGGATCGCATTCAGCGTGAAAGACCCATCCGGCTCGGTCAGAACGGCCTGCGGATCAAGCAGGTTCGTGGTGACCAGCGCGCCGGCGACCGGATTGTCCTCCATATCCAGCACGACCCCAATCACATTGTAGCGATTCAGGTAGTCAATGCTCACGCTCTCCACGCTGAAGACCGGATCCTCATCAGCCAGCACGGCCACGTAGACAAACCCGGCCGGGGAGCTGTGCTGTCCCGGGTTGCCCACCAGCGGTGTGCTGAATGAACTGCCCTCACCTTCACTGCCCAGCCATTCCCAGCGCCCGCTGGAGTAGTCCGCAATTCCTATCCAGTAATGTGAGCCGGGATCCGCCGTCGTGATTGCCACGTTCACGAGGCCGATACTGTCCTGCGGAGTGCCCGGAAAGCGCCAGATCGCGAACTCGCTCTGCCCGTTCGGTGTGAATGTTGCCAGAAATCCAGCCTTGCTCACGTCGTTGCTTGCGTCGTGGTAACCGGCACCGTCCTGGCTGAGGCTTGATATTGCCGGAACCCTTGTCGGGATGAAGCTGCCGTCCTGCGGCAGCGCGGCTCGGAAAATCTCGGTTCCCGCAGCGGTATCCTCGATGGCCGCCGGAGTAAGTCTCGTTTGGATTCCCTCGTTGGAACCTGGTTTGGCTCCTCCTCCGCAGGCAGTGAGCAGGCTGATCACAAGCAGCAGGACAGTCAAAATGCGCATCTGGAACCTCTCAGTAGAACATTTCTTGCAGGTGACTACATTTTAGCGAATACCGGGATGGGCTTGCCGGCGGTGAATCCCTACTGCTGCTATGGAATGATCACGATATCAAGCTGATAACGAAGATCGACGTTGCCACTTACCTGGACAAAGTAAGTCTGGCCACTGACTACCGGATATCGCAGCAACTGGCTGCTGCCATCCACGCTGATTTTGCCTTCCGTCAGATGAATACTGGACGGACCTTCTGACAAAGCCAGGCTGTATCTGGACGGGTTCAGTTCCTGATGCTTCACGCTGGCTTCAAGCGTACCATCTGAAGTGGCAACAAACTCGTAATAATCCTTGGTGTCCCGGCCTGATGGCAGATAGTCATTGTCATTGTCCAGGCTTGCGAAGATGGTTGCAGGAAGCGAGACTGATGCGGCAGTGAAGCTGGTATCGTTCGGTTCGAGGTCATCCTTGTCACTGTAAACAGCGCTGAAGTCCAGCACGACATCTGCTCCGCTGATCGCAACGGGTACCTTGCCGGAGGGCGTGACATTGCGGTTGGCAATCTGCCACTGCATCTCCTGGACACCATTTGGGTAATAACCAAACAGGTAATCAGCGAAGTATGTTTCCTTGTATTCGCCAGTGCTGTGGTTGATGAGATATGAATCAGTGTATAACTCCGATGGCTCACCATTGTCCACCGTGCCACTGATGCTGTAGACATCAAAGCCGGCCTTGTCAACCTGCAGATTGTATGAAGCCTCGCCACCGATGACTTCAATTGCAATCAAGTATTCTCCGGCAGTGTCCGCACGGAAAAAGAATGAATGATTCCCGGTACCCGTGTGATCGAGGAGCTGCTGCACTGGGTCTGCACTTAACACAGTGACATCGAATTCAATGTCCTGCTCGTTTGTCGAGAGGGTGAATATCAACGAACCAGGATCATCCAGGGTAAAGCCGTAGTGGTCGCCGCCGTCAGTGTTACTGCTGATTGTGGCGTCAAGATTCACTGGGAAGGGCTGCACAGATGCATCTTCCAGAATGTCATTGGGTTCGTGATTGTCCTGTGCAAGGCTGATAACAGGTGCAAGCTGGATGTCAGAATTGCCGAACTCAACCCATTCATATGCTGGCTCGAACTGCATGCCGAAGCGTTCGTGGTGTACGAATATCCGTTCACCGGGCATGTAATCCACATTGGACTCTGCAAGTCCTTCATCTGAGTATTCGTGCTCTGTGTATTCCTGGTCAGCAGACTGAGTGTGGAAAACGCATTCATCCAGTGGCGTGCCATTCAGCTCATAATAGGCTGAGAGCCTGACGGGGTCATACTCGTAGATTTCCAGCTCATAGGCCATCAGTGCGCCTTCCATGAACAGGCGGAGGACATAGTTGCCTTCGCTAAGCGGACCGTTGGTCCTACCCTCAAGATGTGTACCGCTCATATCGTCAAAGCCTATGTTGACGTCACTTGAATCATACAGGTCGAAATATCCTGCATCAGGATATTCAGCAGGTCCATTCCCGGGGAACCGGGCACGGAACATCACGTGCTTGCCTTCCTGTACGTCAAAACTGAAGTAGTCATAGGAATCATTGCCAGTCAGGTCGTAACCACCAATCCAGCCAGATACGGGTGTTTCCAGGGGAAGGTTGACCGGTGTGGCGCTGGCTGAGTCGTCGTTCGGTTCCATGTCGTCAACCGGAGCTGTTGCTGACATATCGAAGTCCTGTCCGACCAGAGGACCAGATGAGAAATCATGCAGTATGGATTCAGGGCTGAAAGTGTACACCGATGAAACAGGGCGGACCGTGGCTGGCAACGGTGCCACCTGCTTGTTGTTGATGGTTCCAGTACCGGCTGTTACCATGACTGTCGTGAAATCTGCGTATTCCAGGCGGACCAGGCTGGTATAAAGTTCCTCATACAGGCCGTCGTCTCCGTCTCCGGGATCTCCTGAGTCGTAGAGGTCAACCTCGCAGAGCTCAGGCCGGCCGCTATGCAGGCTGAGGTCGTAGAATCCACCGCCACCCTCGCAGTTGACCTCGACATGGTACTTGCCGGCGCGTGGGAAGTAGTATCCGACGACAGTTGTTCCATACAATACGTAAGAGCTGCTTGATTCGGTTGATGAGTATCTGTCATTGAATAGCTGCAGGCTTGGGAAAAGGATGTTCTCATCACCGTCAAAGCGGATGTAATACCAATCTTCACTCGGGACAATGAAACTGTAGAAGTCGGATTCGTCATCAAGGATGCTGATGGACGCACCATTCAATGGACTTGTACCCATGTCATGCTCATTGGCGAATGCATCGTTGGGTTCAAACTCATCGCTGCCGACGAATCCACTCTTCTGGGGATTTCCCCGCAGCTCGAGACCGCTCAGATCCGCTCCGTCCACTGTAAACATCGTTGCTGCGGGAAAGAACTGAAAACCGTCCAGTGTAGCCATAATGGCCCAGTTGCCATTCGGGATGGCTGAAAGGCTGAAACTACCGTCGACAGAACTGAGCACAGACTGCGGATCAAGCAGGTTTGTCGTCACCAACGCGCCTTCAACTGGGTTGTACTGCATGTCCAGCACGATTCCGCTTACGTTGAAGCGTTCAAGATACTCGATCGTGATACTTCCAACACTGATGCCGGCTTCGCTGTCAACCAGTACCGCAATATAGATGTATCCGGCAGGTGAGCTGTGCTGGCCTGGGCTGCCGGCTAGGTCCGTTTCGAAGTTGCTGCCATCCGACACCCCACCGCGCCAGTCCCAGCGACTGCTTGAGTAGTCAGCAACTGCCACCCAGTAGCTGGCCCCGGGATCCGCGCTGTCAATTGACACACTTACGTTGCCGATGCTGTCCTGGGCAGTGCCCTCAAAGCGCCAGATCGCATATTCACTGGACCCGGCAGCCGGGTTATAGTCTGCTGAGCCTGCGCCGGCAGAGACATTGGCGCTCGCCTCATCGAAATTGGAGCCGGGTTTGCTCAGGCTGGAGACTGCGGGAACCCTGTACGCGGCAAAACTGCCGTCCTGCGGCAGCGCGGCCAGGAAAACTTCGGTTCCCGCAGCGGCACCCTCGACAACTGCTGGTGTAAGTCTCGATTGGATCCCCAGGTTGGAACCTGGTTTGGCCCCTCCTCCGCAGGCAGTGAGCAGGCTGATCACAAGCAGCAGGACAGTCAGAATGCGCATCCGGAACCTCTCAGTAGAACATTTCTTGCAGGTGACTACATTTTAGCGAATACCCGGATGGGCTTGCCGGAGGCTGTTCAGGCATCCATGCGGCCTTGCTATAATCCGCCAATGAACACAGCTGCAAGGATCCTGGCTGTGCAGCAGGCCGCCGGCCGCAGGGTTGCGCTTGTCATCAGCATCCTGATGGGACTGCTGGTCTGCATCCTGCTGATGTTCATTGCCACTTCCATAATGAAGAACACCACGGGTTTCACCCTGCGTGAACTTCCCTGGATGCTGGGGGGCTGGATCCTGCTCTCCGCATTGCTCGGCTGGCGGATCTTCGGCTGGTCACGAAGCTTGTTGCCACGCGCCGGCTCCATGCTGCAGGAAAGCCCGGCAACCGGCGAGCTGGCTGCCGGCGTCTACCTTGACAGGCAGGAAGTGCAGGTCAGCAGCTTTGGCAGGCAGGTGCCGATTACCCTGCCCGGAGTGCGTGGCATCCGGGAGCGGGGGCTGCCACTGCACCATGCACTGAACCGGCAGAGCAGCCAGTGCGACATGCTGGTGGGCAGCCTGGTCCCGCGCCAGCCGTTGTGGGGCTGGATGCTTGCACTGCTCTTCTCCCTGCTGGTGCTTGCCGGGAAGCAACTGCCGGCGCGCCTGCCGGACCTGGACCTGCATGCACTGCAGGTGATTGCCAACCCGCTGATGAGCATGCTGCTGTTGTTCGTGCTGCTGGTGCTGCCTGTCGTGATCCGCCAGCAGGTCTGGCGCGAGGCCCTCTGCAGCGAGCTTGGAGACCGGCTGCGCAGCTGAGCAGCTCCTCAAGGCAGGCCTCATTCCGTCAATCCGTTGATACCGGCAGCCGACGCGGGGCTGCCGTTGCCAGTGCGCCAGCTAGAAGACGTATCCGGCCGTCAGGTCATACTCCAGGTCACCACCGTTGCTTACGATGATGTAGTAGGTCTTGCCGCTGATGACCGGGTAGCGGATCAGCTGCTCTCCGGTGACTGCGTTGCGCTTACCGCTGTTGACGGTGCTGGACCAGGAATCCTGCGCCAGCAACACCCGGAAACCGTCCGCCCAGTCCGCCGCGGGCTGGACCGTGATCTCGAACAGGCCGTCACTGCCCGCAGTGAACTTGTAGTAGTCGGAGCTGTCATTGCCCGGTCCGGCGTCGTTGTCATAATCCAGGCTGGCATGGAACGAGGCCGGAACCATCAGCTCGTACGCCACGCTTGAGTTGTTGTTTGGCTCACCGAAGTCGTGGTCCACGTAGGTGGCGCTGAAGTCCTGCACCACATCCGCAGTTGTCAGGTTGATCGTTGTCTTGCCGGCTGGTGTGATGCTCTTGTTGGCGGCCTGCCATTCCACCTCGTAGCTGCCCGCCGGATACCAGCCAAGACTGTATGCACCAGCTGACACGGGACTGACGGCGATACCGGCGGTATGGTTGACAACATAGGTGTTGAATGCATTTTCACCGACCACCCCCGTGTCAACGCTGCCGCTGATCTTGTAGACCGGCGCGGTCGCCTCACGGATGCGCAGCCTGTATTCGCATTCGCCTTCGATCCTTGCGCTGACCCGGAACCTGTAGTCATCAGCATTCTCAGCCCTGATGTAGCAATGCAGGTCGCCCTGCTGCTCGCTGCTGTACACGCTGTTGTTGTTGGAAACGCGCGTGACCGTGAAATCAGTGTGGCAGTCCTGGTCGGACACTTCGAGGAATATCTCCAGCGCTTCCCCGTCCAGGCCGTTGATCTGGTAGTTGTCAGCGTTGTCGGTGTCGCTGCTGGCGGAGGCATTCAGGTCAACGGGCAGCACAAGTTCCTTGCTTGTTCCGGTGCTGTAGTTCTCCTCATAATTGTCAAAGTCATAGCTGATCGCCGGGGCCAGGTTTATGTCACTGCCGCTGAATTCAACCCACTCATAGGCCGGATCAAACAGAAGTCCGTAGCGGCTGTAGCTGACCAATGCCCGTTCGCCATCCATGAAGAGGTAATCAAACTCACACAGTCCATTCCCAGCACTCTGATCCTCGGACCAGCTCTGGTCGGCGGTCAGCATGCTGGCAGATCCGTATTCGAGTGCTTCAGCATCGAGTGTCATCCCGACAGTCAGCATGCGGGGCTCGAACTCAACGACCTCCAGCTCGTACCGCATCACGGGGCCTTCCATGAACACACGCAGGAAGTAGGTCCCGGCGTCCAGCGGGTCGGTGCTGCGCTTATGCAGGATGAGATCTGAATAGTTATTGGTTGGCACATTGCCCTGGCTTTCGTCATACAGGTCGATGTATCCGGCGTCCGGATAGGAGCCTGGACCGTTTTCGGGGAAACGGACCCTGGCCATCAGGTGCTTGCCGCCCTGCACCTCGAACTTGTAGAAGTCGTAGGAATCCTCATTCGTCAGGTCAAAGCCGCCGATCCAGCCCTCCAGCGGCTCCGCCATTGGCAGGCTGAGTACGCTTGCCTCGGCGAAGTCATTGTTGGGTTCCATATCGTCAATCGGAGCTGCCGCAGACACATTGAAGTCAAAGCCGCTCAGCGGCCCGCTGGAGAAGTCATGCTCCACGAAGGGCGGGTCAAATGTGTAGAGCGGACTGATTGGCGTGATGGTTGCCAGTACCGGCGGAATATGCTTATGCACCGCAGTCCCTGTGCCAAAGCTCGTGGCGTAACCCTTCACGTCGTCAAAAGAGATCTCCACCCGGGTCATGTAGAGTTCCTCATTCAGTCCGTCACCACCGTCATCGATGCTGCCGTCATCCCCGAGGTATACATTCATCAATTGTGTCTGGCCGGCGTGCAGGCTGAGGCTGTACTCACCTCCGCCGCCCTCGCATCCCAGCTCCACTACATAGTTGCCGGCGCGCGGGAAATAGTAGCCGAGCCAGTTGGCCCCATATACGGAGGAAGTACAGGAAACGGTGTCCTGGAAACCATCCACATGCATGATCAGGCTGGGGAAGAGGATGCTGTCATCGCCTTCGTACTGGATGTAGTACCAGCCCTGGGCGGGAACCGGGAACTGGTAGAAGTCCTTCGGGTCGTCGAGGATGCTGAGCGTGGCAGTCGGCGGGGTGCCGCCGGTATCACTCGCATTGTCATACAGGTTGTTCGGTTCATAGGGGTCGTCCCCGACCCAGCCGCTGACCTGCGGGTTGCCGCGCAGTTCCAGGCCCTCCACGTTGGCATCGGCGACATTGACCGTCACCATCGCCGGGCTGAACTGGTAGCCGTCCAACGCAACCATTACCGTCCAGTTGCCATTCGGGACTCCATGCAGGGTGAATCCACCGTTGGGTCCGGTCAGCACCGGTTCCGAATCAAGCAGGTTCGTGGTGATGAGCGCCATGCCGAGCGGCTGGTCCAGCATGTCCAGCACGACACCGCTCACGTCGTAGCGCTGCAGGTATTCGATCGACACATCATAGACACTGAAGGCCACGTCGCTGTCCGCCAGCACCGCTACATAGATGTAGCCTGCCGGGGAGCTGTGCTGCCCGGCGCTGCCGTTGAGCTGGAACAGGAATTCATCGCCTTCCGCAGCATGCCCGAGCCAGTCCCAGCGTCCGGTGGAATAGTCCGCAACAGCGATCCAGAAACTCGTGCCGGGGCCGCCATCGCCATAGTCAATCTGTACGCTGCCAACACTGTCCTGCGGTGTGCCGGCGAAGCGCCAGATCGCGTACTCGCTGGCCCCTGCCGGGGCAAACTCCGCATCCAGGCCAGCGGCCGCCACGTTAGCGGACGCCTCGTTGAATTCACTGCCTGACTGGGAAAGGCTGGACACCGCCGGCACGCGCACCGGGTTGAATTCCCCCTCCGCCGGCAGGGTGGCATTGAAGAGCTCGGTGCCCGCTGCGTTGTCAAGCACGGCAGCCGGAACCAGCGCACTCTGTGCATGCAGGTTGGTGGCATCCCGTCCGCCGCAGGAAGCAAGCAAAAGCATTGCCAGCAGCATCACGATCATTCTCAGTTTCATCTTCTGTTCCTCAGAGTTCAGTTGTCAAACCGGTGCTGGTGCCGCAGTATGCACCATTTCACGCCTTTACAGGTAGTCAACCAGCAGCTGGTAGCGCAGGTCAACGAAGCCGTCCACCTTTACGAAGTAGGTCTCGCCGGCCTTTACGTTCCAGCGCATGGTCTGCGAGCTGCCATCCGGGGAAAACTTGCCAATGTTGACCAGTGTCGAAATGTTGCCTTCGAACAGTGATATGTCGTATTCAGCAGGGCTGTTCTCCTGGTGCATGCTCTGCAGCTCGATGTGGCCATCCGTCGGGGCAATGAACTTGTAGTAATCCGCCGTGTCCCGTCCGCCAGGCAGGTAGTCGTTGTCATAGTCGAGGTTGGCAGTCAGGTCTACGGGCAGTGTCAGCAGGGCAGCGCTTCCGGAGTTGTCATTCGGTTCGTTGCTGTCCTTGTCACTGTATACGGCGCTGTAGTCCAGCACGGCATCCGCATTGCTGATGGCAATGGTTGTCTTGCCGGATGGCGTGATGTTCCGGTTGGAGATCTGCCACTGGATTTCATAGCTGCCGTTGGGATAGTAGCCCAGCAGGTAGCTCGAGCCCGTGGCCTCGCGATACTCACCTGTAGTATGGTTCAGGATGTAGCCGCGCAGGTAGTTCTCCGACGGCTCGCCGTTATCCAGGCTGCCGCTGATGCTGTAGACATTGAAGCCGGCCTTGTTGATCTGCAGCGAGTAGTCCAGGTCCACTGCATTGGCAACACTGACCTCGACGATGTAGTCTCCCGGGTCCGGGGTGCGATAGTAGAAGCTGTGGTCACCCCGGCCGATATGCTCGTAGATCACCTGCGAGCTGGGAGCCTTACTGAAGCGCAGGCGCACCAGGGCGTCGGGGCTGCTGCAGCCGAGCTGCACCACCAGTGATTCCGGCCCCTGCAGGCTGAACATGTAATAGTCATAATTGTCAGTTGAGGAGGAGCAGCTGGCCTCGACCTGGACCGGGAACTGCACTTCCGGCACATCGGCGAATACGTCACTCGGCTCCAGCTTATCCGTGCTTGGCGTCGCCGTTGGCGTGAGCTGGATATCCTGTGTGCCGAATTCCACCCATTCATACTCCGGATCGAACTGCATGCCATGCCGCTGGTGGTGTACGAGTACTCTCTCACCGGGGCGGAACTTATCCTCCACTTCCGCCAGGCCGGCAAAGCAGTATTCCAGATTCATGATGCTTGCATCCGCCGTGATGTAGCTGAATTTCACGTCTTCAAGCGGCACACCCTTGTACTCATAGTAGGCAGACAGCGAAAGTGGGTCGTACTCCTCGATCCAGATTTCGTAGGGCATCAGGTTGCCATCCATGTTGAGTGTCAGGAAGTACTCCTGAGCGGGCAGTGCCACCTGGCTGCGCCCGTCAATCTGGAAGATGCTGTCTGCCAGCAGGGTGTAATTGTTGCCCAGCGAATCACGTAGTTCCAGACCTCCACTGTCGATGAATCGCAGCGGTCCGTTCTGCGGGAAACGCACCTGCACGAAGAGGTGCTTGTTGCCGGAACTCTCGAACCGGAAGACATCATACTCATCATTAGTGAGGGACTCGCCACCGATCCAGCCGGTGATCGGTGCTGACAGCGGCAGCACGAGCTGGGTGGCATTGCTGTTGTCATTGTTGGGTTCCATCGGGTCATCGGGAGCAACGGCGCTGACGTTGAAGTCCAGGTTGAACAGGTCCCCTGTGGAGAAATCATGCTGGGCCTGCGGGGGCTCAAAGCTGTAAAGCGGGTCCAGCGGCACGATCGTTGCCGGCAGTGGAGCAACGTACTGCATGCTGACGTAACCGTTTCCTGAGCTGTACAGCGTACATGTCGCATCAGGCAAGCGCAGCTCAATTCGTGAGGACCGGAGTGATTCGAATATTCCGTCATCTCCATCCCCGGGATCGCCGGTATCCTCGATGTAGCAGCCGAAACCACTGGTCTGCCCCGGCTTGATGCTGAGGCTGTACTGTCCCGCTCCGGCTTCACAGCCCACACTGACATAGTAAGTACCGGGCCGCTGGAAGTAATAGCCAACCCAGGTTGCACCACTCAGCACGGTGAAGTCACTTGCTACGCGATTGGCGCTTTCATCGTTCTGGAGCTTGATGTCCGGGAACAGGATGCTGTCATCGCCGATGAACTCGAGGTAATACCAGCCCTCCTGGGGGACTTCAAAGCTGTAGTAGTCCACCGGGTCATCCAGGATGCCGAGGCTGGCTCCGGTGAGCGGGCCACTGCCCATGTCCGAGGCGTTGGCAAAGAAGTCATTGGGTTCAAACTCGTCGCTGCCCACGAGCCCGCTCACACGGGGATTGCCCCGCAGCACCAGGCCGCTGGTATCTGCGTCAGCGACTGTGACATTCGTGGCCGCCGGGAAGAACTCATGCCCGGCAAGCGTTGCCATCACGGCCCAGTTGCCATTCGGGATGCCCGCCAGGCTGAAGCTGCCATCAGCGGCACTGAAGACCTGCTGGGGATCCGCCAGGTTGGTCGTCACCAGCACGCCCTCCAGCGGCCGGTCCTGCATGTCCAGCACGACACCACTTACGTTGTAGCGCTGCAGGTACTCAATGCTGACGCTGCCCACGCTCAGTGCCTTGTCCGTGTCGCTCAGGACCGCCACGTAGATGTAGCCGGCGGCTGAGCTGTGCTGGCCAGGGCTGCCCGCCAGGTCGGTCTCAAAACCGCTGCCGTCCTCCTTGCCTCCGCGCCAGTCCCAGCGGCCGCTGGAATAGTCGGCCACCGCGACCCAGTAGCGCGCACCGGCTTCTGCGCTGTCGATCGTGACACTGACTGTGCCGATGCTGTCCTGCGGAGTGCCGAGGAAGCGCCAGATCGCATATTCACTGGTGCCGGCCAGCGGGTTGTAGTCGGCGGCAGTGGAACCGGCTGTGACATTGCCGCTGGCTTCATTGAAGCTGGCTCCGGCGAGGCTCAGGCTTGAGACCGCCGGAACCCTGCTGTCTGGCTGGCCGTCATCAACCGGCAGGGCAGCCTGGAAGATCTCAGTGCCGGCGGATTGTGACTCGACCGCTACCGGAAGCAGCCTGGCTTCCACCGTGGGGCTGTCAGTTCCCTGGCCCGATCCCCCGCATGCCGGCAGAATGCAGCAGGCAAGCAGCAAAGATGCAAGAGTTGTGCGCATCCGAAGTACCTCTTAATTCATCTGTGTGTAGTTTGTCCAGGGAAGATCATTCTAGCGAAAAACACGCCGGATTAACCCGCTCATGGCAGGAAGTCGCCGCTGACCACGTACCGCACATCCTCCGTTGACTGGATGTAGAGGTAGTAGGTCAGTCCGGACTTCACTTCATAGCCCAGCCGGCGGGATCCGTTCTGCGGGTTCAACCTGCCGAAGTTGACGATGTTGCCTATGTTTTCCTCGCTCAGTGAGACCGGAAACACCTCCAGTCCCCCGAACAGCGGCACCACCGTGATCTGGAAGAAGCCGTTCTGGGCTGGCGTGAACCTGTAGTAGTCCCGGTTGTCGCGGCCTCCCACAAGCACGTCGTTGTCATAGTCCAGGCTGGCACTGAAGCTGAAGGGGATCGTCAGCACCGCACCGGTATTCGGCGAGTCATTCGGCTCCAGGTTGTCCTGGTCCACGTAAGTCGCAGTGAAGTCCTGCACCGCATCTGCACCGTTGATAGTGACGGTCACCGCGCCGGGCGGGGAGACGGTGTGGTTTGCGATGTACCAGCGGAGGTCGTAGTCACCGTCAGGGTAGGGGCCCAGTTGGTAGTTGCTCCCGCCGTTCGATTCATAGAGCTCGCCTGTGGTTTCGTTGACCAGCTGCGTACCGCTGTAGCTTTCAGTTACACTGCCGTGGTCCAGCGTTCCGGTGATGTAGTGGACGGGCACAGAAGTCTCTATCTTCAGGTTGTAGGAAGTCTCGCCAGTGTTGGCGAGGATGGCGAAGGTGTAATCATCATCGTCTGGCAGTTCGAACCAGAAGGTGGAGCTGCCGCGGGACTTGTGGGACCCAAGCTGTGCGCTGCCGGAGGTCTTCTCCACCCAGCACTCCAGTTCCACATCAGTTTCGTCCGGGGTCAGCGTGAGCATCACCGGCCCGGCGCTCATGCCCTGAACTCCGTAGTAATCAGCGTAGTCAGTCACGGCGCTGATATTGCCATTCACATCCACCGGAAAGCTGACGACGAAGGGGTCGCTTGCGAAGTCGTTCGGTTCCGTGGCATCATCCGCCACGCTGATCGCCGGTTCGAGCAGGATGTCCGAGCCGTCGAACTGGACCCACTGCTCCGGCGGGTCAAAGCTCAGGCCGCGGTGCTTGTAGGAGACGTGCAGCAGCTCCCCGTCCATGAACGGGTCGGAGTCGAAATCCAGCCCGGGGCTGTAGTAGTTGGTCGCGTACCGGTACCCGGATGGCACGATCTCATAGGAAACCCTGCCATAGTCCAGCTCCTTGCCATCCAGTGTGAAGTATACGGACAGCTTTCGTCGCGGGAACTGCAAGACTTCCAGTTCATAGGGGGTCAGTTCCCCGCTCCAGTAGATGTACAGGTAATAGCTGCCTGCAGGCAGGGGCTGCAGGGTACGCAGTTCTGAATACTGGCCGTGGCTGTAATCAAGGCAGAACACCTGGCTGTCCATGTCGTCGAACAGGAACATGAAGGGGATCCCGCCTGCCTGGTTCTCCATTTCCGGCAGGTAGGCCCGCAGGGTCAGGTCCATCCCGTCTTGCACGTCAAAGCTGTAGAAGTCCTGCTCATCATTTAGGGTCAGGTCACGGCCGCCGATGTAGCCGGCATGCGGCTGAGCCATCGGCAATGTCAGCGGCACGGCGGACAGCTTGTCATTGTTCGGCTCGTCGCTGTCAACAACTGTTGCCGCACTGAAGTTGAAGTCGACGCCGGACAGGTCCCCTGATGCGAAGTCATGCTGGATTGCCAGTGGGTCAAATGTATAGCGCTCTGAGTGTGGGGTGATCGTCGCCTCAAGCGGGGGCATGAAGCGGTGGTCGAGGTATCCGCCTGAACTGGGGATCTCGCAGCTGGAATCCCCAAAATCAACCGTGACGGCGCAGTTGCGCATCTCCTCAGCCAGCCCGTCATCACCATCCCCCGGAAGGCCCGTGTCAATCAGCTGCATGTCCAGCGAATGGCAGCGGCCATCCAGCAGCTCCAGGCTGTAATGCCCGCCGCCACCCTCGCAGTAGACCTCGACGCGGTACTCGCCCGCCACCGGGAAGTAGTATCCGAGCCAGTTCGTGCCACGTACCACCTCATAGTCCCCGATGTAGTCGGAGAACAGGTCGGTCTGCAGGGAAAGGTGCGGGAACAGGATGCTGTTGTCAGCATTGAGCTGCAGGTAGTGCCAGCCTGCCGTTGCCACCGGGAATGTGTAGCAGTCGTACTCATCGTCAAGGGCGCTGATCGTGGCATCCATCACCATCTCCGGGCCAAGTGGCTCTGCATTCTCCGCCCGGTCGTTGGGCTCGTACGAGTCGTCCGGGAAGCCGAAGCTGCGCGGGAAGCCCTGCAGCAGCAGACCGTTGACATCGCTGTCCGTGATGTCCACCATGGTCAGGTCCGGATCGAAGCCCCAGTTGCGCAGGGTTGCCATCACCGCCCAGCTGCCGGCCGGCAGGCCGTCAAGCCGGAAGCTGCCGTCCGCCGCGCTGAGCACCTGCTGCACATCTAGAAGGTTCGTTGACAGCAGCGCTCCCTCGATCGGGTTGCCGGACTTGTCCTGCACGAAGCCGCTCACGGAGTATCGCTGCAGGTACTGGACGCTAACGTTGGATACGCTCAACTGCGAGCCTGACTCCGCCAGCACGGCAACATAGTTGTAGCCCGCCGGTGAGCTGTACTGGCCGTTGCCACTGCCGGGCACGGCATCGAAGTCCGAGCCGTCCGTCACATCCCCGAGCCAGCTCCAGCGCCCGCTTGAATAGTCAGCCAGCGCTGTCCAGTAGCGTGTGCCGGGCTGGGCAGACTCAACGGTGACACTCACCATCCCAAGCGCATCATCAGGCGTGCCGCTGAAGCGCCAGATCGCGTACTCGCTGCCTGCCGCTACGGCATAGTCCGCCAGTTCGCCATTCACGCTGACATTCGTGGAGGCTTCATTGAAGCCACTGCCCGGAAGCTGGATCGTCGCCAGCGCCACCACCCGGGAGGGGTTGAAATGCCCTTCATCCGGCAGTCCGGCCCTGAAGATCTCCGTACCAGGCAGCTGCTCGGAGGGGCTGGTGCTGATTGCAGTGCGCCCGGTCTGGGGTTTATCTGATCCACAACCTGCAAGCAGAAGGCCGGTTGCCACTAGAAGGAGGATGAACTGACGGGTCATGCGTGTGCCTGCTTCGAACTGAAATAATGCAGGGAGATTTTACCGCCAGTTAACCATGCTTTCGCATCAATTGCCGGTATCGGGGGTCTGCTGGGCCTGTTCCTGCTGCTCGGCGGCCTTCTGGCGCTCCTCGAGGAAGTCCGGATGCCGCTCCTCCCATTCTGCCAGGTAGTTGTACGCCGCCTCACCGGTCGGCTTGTGCTCAATCACGACATTTGCCGTCATGCTGGATTCGCTGGAATTGTCCTGGGTAAACACCAGCTGCAGGTTGTCCTCGCTGCCCCAGATCCACTGCGTACCGGGCAGGCGTTCCTCCACCGGCTCGCCGTACAGGTCCTCCAGGCGCTGGCGCCATTCATCGGCCTGTGGGGCGGAGATGCCCTCGATGCGGTCCACGATGATGTACAGCTGGTCACGGTAGAAGGACAGGGTCAGTGTGCGGCGCGGCATGCCCTCATCCTCGCGCTCGAACTCGATCACATGCGTCTGCACATCGTCGTAGTCCTGCAGGCCGCGGAAGAAACCCTCGCCCCTGCCCTGCGGCGCGTTGTAGATCTGCGAGAGGTCCAGGGTGCTCATCCCGAGCTTCAGCCCGTCGTAATGCAGGAGCGCTCCCTCGGCCGGGATCACGTCCGCCGGCTGGAAGGCCGGGTTGGGCTTCGCGTTGCCAGTCTTGCTCTTCTCGCCTTCCTCGGGCTGGCGGCAGGCGGACAGTGTTGCCAGCATTGCCAGCATGCAGATCGTCAGCAGGATGCGCATCAGCATATTCTACCCGTCCTGCCCCGTGACGTCCTCGCCCGCCGTCGCCGTGCCGATCGCCATCCCGGCGCGCAGTTCCTCCAGCCAGCCGTCCACGAATTCCAGCTCATAGGCCGGGTGCCGCCAGTTGCCGGAATACTGCAGGCTGGTCGGGCCGGTCAGCTCGATGATGGTCTTGCCCTTCGGCAGTTCGGCATTGCCCTGCACCTCGCGCAGGTTGAGCTGCTGCTCAACATTGGCTTCGCGCAGGTCTGCGACCCAAGGGTCCCACTTCTCGTCGTTGTAAATAGTGTCCAGGTCCAGCTCATATGACTCGATCACGTCGCCGGCGGCGGTGATCCGCAGCCCGTCCGTATCCAGCCGGGCACGGTCCGAGCCAAGTGCGGTCAGCTTCCATTCCACGCCCCATTCGCGGGTGGTGCGCAGCACCTCACCCTGGCTGCCGAAGATCCGCAGCCCGATCCCGAGACCCTCGTCCAGCAGGCGCAGGTCCACCTGCCTGGGCGGAATGTCGATCCGCTCCGCCACCGGCTGCGGGATCTGCTCCTGGTATTCCGGCAGCAGGCTGCCGCGGTGCTGCCAGGCGTACCAGACAAGCCCGACGCCGACGATGAAGGGCAGGGCCACGATGAAGATGAATCCGAGCTGGACGCTGTGCGCCTTCTTGCGGCGCGCCGGTTTGCCGCCATCCGCCTTGCGCTGGCTGCGGCTGTTGCGGTATGCCTTCTTCCATGGATCCTGGCTCATGCCTGCTTCTCTCCACCTTGCATCGTTCAGTCATGTCCCTCGGCAAACACATCCATGATCAGGTCCTCCTCCTCATCCGAAAGGAACTCCTCGAACACCGTGTTCGCTGGGTCATCGGCCGCCACGCTGTAGTACAGCGTGTACAGCCCCTGGCGCACACTGTAGTACCTGCGCTTGCTGCGCGCAGACGTATGCACCAGCCGGTACTTCGCCCGCCCCTTCACCACGTCCGCCACCGCGCGCTCGAACTCCGCGTAGCGCTTGGTATCGAACATCGGCACGCGCCTGTTCAGTGCATCGCTGACAACGACCCGGATGCTCATTGCTCCATCTTAGGCCACAGCCGGGGATATGTGGATCAGCTGTGGAAAAGCAGCTGCAATATATACGTTTGTTTGCTATAATGTTGACGTGGTTGAGAATAAAAGGGGTGGCCATGCCGCAGGGGCACGCGGCAGGCACACAGTGCTGCGCAGGCTGAGCGGTCTGGCATGGACCGGGCTTGTGCTGGTTCTGCTCGCCCTGGCCTGGCAGTGGTGGGCTTTCAACCTCTCCGGACGCCTGAGCCTCTCCCAGCAGATTTCTGCGGATGAATTCCAGCGCGGCTTCTCCTTCGGCCCGGTCTACATCCAGGAAGGCGTGGTCGGCCGCTACTACATCAGCGCCACCCTGCCGGATACCCCGGAGGGCATGTGGATCAGCCGTTTCGAGGTGCGGGATGCATCCGGCCTGCCGGTATTCGGGCAGGACGAGGTCAGGCTTTACGGCGAGCACAGCTTCCGTCCAGGGATGCAGGACCGCATCCGCAAGCAGTTCAGCCTGGACCGCGAAACCGGCTACTACTACTTCCATTTCAAGAGTGAGAACGGCGTATTCAACGCGAACCAAAGCGCGCCCCCGGTGGTCGAATTCAATGTCAGGCAGGGTGTGGTGCATGGCATGGCGCTGTGGCTGCCCTTCGGCTGCCTGCTGCTGCTTGGTCTCGTCCTGAGCGGGGTCAGCCTCTGGCTGCGGATGCAGTTTGCGGGGCTTGAGGAAGACGGTTCCCCCTCCGGTGATGGGGAGCGCCAGCCAAAGGTGGTGGTCCCGCGCCAGCCGGCCGGTCCGCAGCCCTCGGGCAGCAGCGTCAGTGCACTCAGCCGCCGGCATGACCGGCTCAGTGAGGGCCGGGGCAAGCTGCGCTGAAAAGCCTGCTGTGATAACATTTAACCGGATCAGCCATGGCGACAAACAACGACCCGCTGCCGATAGACTTCGGCAAGGGCGAAAAAAATCATGACTCGGCGGACGGACACAAGACCTGCGGACAGTGCGGCGGTCAGGCCGTGCGCGGGGACCTCTCCTCTGTTGCCAACTTCGGCGTGACCCGTGAACCACACTTCGTGACGAGCTACGGCTGGATGCAGGTCAAGTATGACCGCGCCACCCCGATCGACGTCTACATGTGCCTGTCCTGCGGCCACATCAGCTTCTACGGGCGCCAGCCGATGTCCGTGCTCGACCCGATCGAGCGCCAGCAGCTGCTGCGTGATGAGAACCCGGCCCTGGACAGGAAGCTCAAGCGCGAGGAAAAACGCCGCAGCGAGCTGGAGAAGAAGGGCCGCCCGCTGGACAGCGACGACCACACTGGAATCTGATCCGCTGCCCCTCCATCGCCCCGGCCGGGGCATATTCCTGTGGGATAATCTTCATCTGGTCCATACATTATGAGTATGGTGACCAAACACGTTCCACCGGCATGCGTCTAGACGTATGAAGTGGACTCAAGGAAGGCGGAATCAATTTGAGCTCGGGCGGCTCGTCTACAGGCAGCAGGATGCTGGCGGCGTTATGCGCATGCCTCTGCGCTTGGCTGCTGGTTGGACCGGCTGCCGCCCAGAACACCGCCGAGAAGGAACTGCCTCCGGCTAATTCCTCAGAGAAGGAAACCCCGCCCCCTGCCAACAATGCGGAGAAGGAAACCCCACCGGCCAATGCAGCCGAGAAGGAAACTCCGCCCGCGAATGCGGCCGAGAAGGAGACCCCGCCTGCCAACGCCGCCGAGAAGGGTGATGGCACTAAGCCGCAGGAAGAACCGGCCCAGCCGGATGGCAAGGGGAATGCCAACGCAGCTGAAGCTGGCAAGAATGACAAGCCGGCCGGAGAAGACGAGCCGAAGAAGGAAGAATCCACACCGCCTGCCAATGTGGCTGAAGGTGACAAGCCGGAGGGCCAGAAACCGGTCCAGCCCGGTGAGGCGCCGCCGATGCAGACCGCCCCGGAGGTCGACCCGCGCAATCCTGCCAACACCGCCGAGTCCGGCGGGCAGGAGCTGCCGGATGGCGTGGTGGAGCGCGGAGCCTCCGATACCGTCAATGCGGTGGAGGGTGACCCGGGCGTGAATGCGGAAGGGATCGCCGAGCCGCCCGAGACTGAGATGATCCTGCCCAGTCCCGCCGAAGCCGCTGGCAACGTGGCGGAGGGTGAACCCGAGCCGCTCAACATCCAGGTGCCGATGCTTGACAATGTCGGTCCGCCGCCGGACGTGGACGAGTTCTACAGCCCGGAGCGCAGCTACCTCGGCCGCCGGCCACTGCCGTCGCTGGATGAGACCGAGACCGACGAGGAACGCCTGGCCCGCAACGTGGAGCAGAGCCTCGACCTGCTGGACCTGGCCGGCGAGACACGGCCTGACGGCGGGATCAACATCCCGCTGCCCTCCGGCCAGCTGACCTTCAAGGCCGCGGATGCCTTCCAGTACGACCGCCGCAACCGGATCCTGACCTTCACCGGCAATGCCGAGCTGCTGTTCGGCACGATCGCCGTCTGGGCGGACTTCATCGAGGTCAACGACCAGGCCGCAACGGCCTATGCCAAGGGTTACGTTGCCATCCAGCAGGGCGATGACATTGTCTACGCTGACGAAGCCTACCTCAACTACGACACCGAGACCTTCGAGCTGTTCTGGGTCGAGGGCAACACCACCGGCCCGCGCGTGCGTGGCAACATCTTCTTCATGGCGGACCGGGCGCTTGGCACCTTTGACCAGATGATCATGTACAACGCGGACGTGACCACCTGCGACCCGTACTGCGGCCAGCTCAAGGAGTACCGCCTCAACGCGCGCAAGGTCAACTACCGCAAGGACAACAGCGTCGTCCTGCACGATGTCTGGATCTACGTCCACAACAACAAGATCGCCTACGTGCCGATCCTCGCGATCCCGATCCCGCATGAGCAGAGCGAATGGAAGCCGGGCGAGAGCGAGGTGCAGCAGACCTACGGCTGGAGCCGCGCCGAGGGCGCCTTCGCCAAGTTCGCCTACACCTACTCCACGCGCTACGCGGAGGGTGTCAACGGCCCGCTGCTGGGCGTTGCCAAGGTGGACGTGATGCAGCGCCGCGGTGTCGGCGTCGGCCTGCGCCAGGACTTCTACAACCCGGAAGTCGGCGTGACCACGATCTCCTCCTACATCAAGGAGGAGTGGCCGCAGGTGGTGGCCGTCGACCTGTTCGGCCGCAAGGAGACCACCGCTGACAGTGGCAACGAATTCAGCTTCCTGCTGGACCAGGAACTGAACTTCTCGCGCAAGTTCAACGGTTCGCTGAAGATAGACCGCCAGAAGAGCTTCATACCCTCCGCAAGCGGAACCTCGATCGGCCGCCTGACCAACACCTGGCGCAACAATCTGACGATGAAGTACCAGGCCGGCGACACGACGGCCAACCTGTCATTCCGGCACAACATCGACATCCGCGGTGGCCAGACCAATGCCGACGGAACGCAGGAACCGCGTAGCGAACCGGTGACCATCAACGGCACGCTCAGCCTGCGCCAGAACCTCAGTGATGAATTCACCTTCAATGGCGACACGCAGTACAACTCGACGAAGAGCCAGAACCAGACCCGTATCGCCGCCGACCAGGAAGCCAACTACAAGCTTGACCTGACCTTCCAGGGCAGGCAGGAGACGGCGCTTGACGGCTACACGGGCAAGCTGACCTACGCCGAGCAGGGCATTGACCTGGACGGCGATGACAACACCACGGACCGCAACGTGCAGGTCAACCGCCAGATCCCGTCCATCGAGATCACGGCCCCGCGCGACCTGATCAACGATGGGGCCTACTTCACCACCTTCAAGCTGAACCTGGACAAGCTGGTGACCGGCCGCCGCCGCGATGCACAGGCCGCCCAGCGCATGAAGGTGGAGTTCGGCGGGCGCGACCGGCTGGAGTTCAGCAATGCCTCTTCGCTGGACACCTCAGCCAACTTCAAGCAGTACTGGTATGACGACACCAACTCGCAGTACGTGATCAACACCAGCGCGCAGTACAAGTACGACCCGAAGAGCTGGTACGTGTTCGACGCCCAGTGGCGCTTGAACTACCAGCAGGGTGTGCAGGAGCCGCCGGTGCGCGGTGACCGTGCCACCAAACTGCACACCGTCACCTACAACTGGACCTTTGGCAACATGCGCTCCTGGCGCTGGCAGCTGCGCAGCGGCTACAACCTGGAGGACGGGCGCCCCAACCCGATCAGCTCGACCTTCTACTTCGACCCGAACCGCACCTTCGGCCTGACCCATACCCTGCAGCTGCGCAACAACATCCGACCCAACACGGACGCCGGCAATGACACCACGCATTCCAGCTGGACCTTCAACCAGAGCCACCTCGTCGGCACCTGGCGCTCGCCCTACATCGCGGACGACGGCTATTACAACTGGCTCTTGAACTTCACGATTGACAACGACCCGGAGGACGAGTGGCAGCTCACCAAGCTGTCAACCAGCTGGTTCAAGCGCTGGGGTTACGGCTGGTCCACGGAACTGGTCGGCGACTACCGCAAGACCGCCAACGGGCCGAACCCGGACTTCGCGATGCCCTTCTTCAAGGACTACCTGAAGAAGGTCACCGTGCGCAAGGTGAACTGCTGCACCACGATGGAGCTGGGCTGGCGCACGGAACTCAAGGAAGTCTACCTGAACATGTACATCAACGCGCTGCAGCAGTACCCGGCGCACGCCGACTACCGCACGCAGAACAGCCACATCGTCGGCGATACCTACTTCCCCTGGGAGCAGGTCCGCCAGGACGTGCTGACGGACGTGTTCGGCATAAACCAGCAGATCCCGTTCTTTTAGAGTTGCCACTTCGCCCAAGGGCTCAGTGGTCTGGAGCTGCGGCTGCGCATCCGCGCATCCGGGTCGCGCTGAAGTTATGTAGTTGCCGACGAAGACGGAGTGTAGCTCTTCAGCGCTACATGGCCCAGTGGCTCTCAGAGCCACACTCCGAGACCTGTTGCCTCCTCGTGCTAGCACTCGACGGTTTGCAATGCAGCTCGAAGCAAGCTCTTCGCTGATTGCACAATCGCGGCTGCTCCCATTGGCAACATTTT
>JAGRNR010000130.1:0-625 GCA_020440645.1 bacterium
ACAAGGCGATCGACCTGATGGACGAGGCCGCCAGCCGCATCCGCATGGAAGTGGAATCGAAGCCCGAGGAGATCGAGGCGCTCGACCGGCGCATCATCCAGCTCAAGATCGAGGAATCGGCGCTTTCGAAGGAGACCGACCAGGCTTCCAAGGATCGCCTCGATGCGCTGCGCGAGGAGCTGGCCAATCTCGAACAGCAGAGCGCCGAGCTGACCACCCGCTGGCAGAACGAGCGCGACAAGATCGCGGCGGAAAGCCGGATCAAGGAGCAACTGGACGCGGCGCGCAACGAACTCGAACAGGCGCAGCGTTCGGGCGATCTCGCCCGTGCGGGCGAGCTGTCCTACGGCGAAATTCCCCGGCTCGAACAAGAACTGGCCGATGCACAAGGCGCGAGCGAAAATGCCTTGCTGCGCGAGGAAGTCACCGAGGACGACATCGCCGCCGTTGTCTCCAAGTGGACCGGGGTTCCGGTCGACAAGATGCTCGAGGGCGAGCGCGAGAAATTGCTCAAGATGGAAGAGGTCATCGGCGAGCGGGTGATCGGCCAGGCTCAGGCGGTCGAGGCCGTGTCAAAAGCGGTGCGCCGTGCCAGGGCAGGCTTGCAGGATCCGAACCGGCCCTT
>JAGRNR010000131.1:0-624 GCA_020440645.1 bacterium
CCCTCGCGCTGGCGATGTATGCCTACCGCGTCAGGAAATACATCGGCGCGTATTTTGCGGTGCTGGGCCGCGTCGATGCCGTGGTTTTCACCGCGGGCGTTGGACAGAACAGCGCGCTGGTGCGCCGGTTGGTCTGCGACGGGCTGGACGGGTTGGGCATCTACTTCGACGCCGCCAGGAACGAGGCCCGCAACGGCGATGATGTGCGCGAGATCCATGCCGATGGCAGCCCGGTACGGGTGCTGGTGATCGCCACGGACGAAGAACTGGAGATCGCCCGCCAGACAGTCAGCGTGATCAGAGGCTGAGTGACAGACGACGGCGGCGAGTTGTGGTAGACTGCGATGCAGGTTGCAGGTTGCAGGTTGCAGGTTGCAGGTTGCAGGTTGCAGGTTGCAGGTTGCAGGTTGCAGGTTGCAGGTCTGATCCGCGGTTCTCAGCCTGGTTGATAGCATATTTGTACGCAATGCGTTTATCAGTAATGACAGGGAGATAGAACTAATGCAAAGAATTGAAGAAGGCAACGGTTACACACCGGAGATTCAGGAGGTCGAGACGGAAGAGTGGCTCGCGTCGCTCAACTACGTGCTGCACGAAGGCGGCCCGGAACGCGTGCTGGAGCTG
>JAGRNR010000132.1:0-624 GCA_020440645.1 bacterium
TACAACTGATCGGCTGTGTCACTTTGTGCCTGCACCCAGACATCGTAATTCCGGTTGTTCTCTGATATCTCGCTGAGGTAACGGGTGCGGTTGGGCGGGATGATATACACCTTCTCGCTCATTTCCTCATCCGCTTCGTAGTGGATCTTAAAGGCCTCGTTACCTGTCTTGCGGACGATGGTATCCATCAGTTCCTGGAACAGTCTGTTGGCACCGGGGTCGTTGAACTGACTGGCGATGGTGCCGAACACCGGCATGCTGTCCACCTGCTTGTCAAATAATTTATGGTTGCGCTGGTATTGCTTGCGCACATCACGCAGGGCATCCATAGCACCACGCTTGTCGAATTTATTCAGGGCGATGATGTCTGCGAAGTCCAGCATATCGATCTTCTCCAGTTGCGATGCTGCACCGTATTCCGGGGTCATCACATACAGGCTTACATCGCTGTGGTCTATGATCTCTGTATCGCTCTGTCCGATGCCGGATGTTTCCAGGATGATGAGATCGTAACCGGCGGCTTTCAGCACAGAAACTGCATCACCCACATACTGACTCAGGGCCAGGTTGGCCTGACGGGTAGCCAGCGAACGCATATAGACCCTTGGGTTGTTGATGCTGTTC
>JAGRNR010000134.1:0-621 GCA_020440645.1 bacterium
CCAGCACCGATCCCGCCGGCAGTGAACTCTGGCGCCTGAGCAGCCAGTGGAGCTTCCGCTACCCGGTGCTGGATGATCGCGGAATGCTCTTCAGCGGTGACGAGCGCAGCTTCTTCGCGCTGGACAGTCTCGGGCGGCGGCACTGGCAGCGTATCCATGGCGGAACGCTCTCCGGCCTGAGTGTCTCGGAGAGCGGGCGGATCTACAGCTGCGGCGGACGCAACCTGTATGCCTTTGCCGGCGATGGCCAGCAGCTCTGGCAGGTCTCCGCGGATGGCGAAGCCTGGGCCGCCCCGGCCCTGCTGCCCTCGGGCCAGCTGGCCTTCGGCGACAGCGAGGGCTTCTTCTACTTCTATGAAAACAATGGCACCCGGCACAGCAAGTTCATTCTGGATGGCCAGGTGCTGAGCAGTCCGGCGGTCGGCCCGGACGGCACGATATATGTCGGAACCACGGACGGAGAGCTCTACAGCTTCGGCGCGGACTTAAGCCCGCAGCGGCAGTTCCACGCCGACAGCGGGATCCGGCTCAGCCCGGCGATTGATGCCAGCGGCACGGTCTATGTGGCCACGGAGGACGGGCATATCCATGCCGTCTACAGCGACGGCATCGAGGCCTGGG
>JAGRNR010000135.1:0-617 GCA_020440645.1 bacterium
CGCTGCGGTCAGTAACCGCGCCGGCAACGTGCTTGGTCTGATGCCACACCCGGAGCGCGCGACGAATGAACTCGTCGGCGGTGCGGACGGGCTGAAGATCATGTCGACTGCGCTCAACTTTCTGAATGTCGCCGTCTAGTTCGTTCAAGTTCCGAGGAGGAGCACCGACTCCATGACGATAGCCCCCGGCGCGTGGAGGGAAGTCGCGCTCAGCGACCAGGAATACACGCAGATTTGTGAGTTGCTCGGCCGCGAGCCGCGCCCGGTCGAACTCGGCATGTTCGGCGCGATGTGGAGCGAGCACTGCGGCTACAAGCATTCGCGGCCGCTTCTCAAAGGCTTCCCGACCGAAGCTCCCTGGGTATTGCAGGGACCGGGCGAAAACGCCGGCGCGATCGATGTCGGCGATGGCTTGGCCGTGGTGTTCAAGGTCGAATCGCACAATCACCCGAGTGCCGTGGAGCCGTACGAAGGCGCAGCGACCGGTGTTGGCGGCATCGTGCGTGACATCTTCACGATGGGCGCCCGTCCGATCGCAATCCTCGACGCGCTTCGTTTCGGTCCGCTCGATAACGCCCGCAATCGCTATCTCTTCGATAACGTGGTCGGCGGCATTG
>JAGRNR010000136.1:0-617 GCA_020440645.1 bacterium
GCGAAGACCCTGGCCCTGTACCAGCGGGCAGAGACCAACGGCACCTTCCAGTTCGAGAGCGCCGGCATGCAGAAGTACCTGCGCGAGCTGAAGCCCGACCAGTTCGCGGACCTGATCGCCATGAACGCGCTGTACCGGCCGGGTCCGCTGGAATACATCCCCAACTTCATCAAGCGCAAGCACGGGCAGGAGGCCATCGTGTACGACCTGCCCGAGATGGAGGAGTACCTCCACGAGACCTACGGCATCACCGTGTACCAGGAACAGGTGATGTTGCTGAGCCAGAAGCTGGCCGGCTTCAGCAAGGGCGATGCCGACGTGCTGCGCAAGGCGATGGGCAAGAAGGACCGCGCCACGCTGGACAAGATGAAGGGGAAGTTCCTGGAAGGCATCGCCGAACGTGGCTTCGACCCGAAGGTGTGCGCCAAGGTGTGGACCGACTGGGAGGCCTTCGCCCAGTACGCCTTCAACAAGAGCCACAGCACCTGCTACGCCTTCGTGGCCTACCAGACCGCCTGGCTGAAGGCCAACTATCCGGCCGAGTACATGGCCAGCGTGCTCACCCACAACCTGGCCAGCATCGACAAGGTCACCTTCTTCATGGAGGAATGCCGGCG
>JAGRNR010000137.1:0-615 GCA_020440645.1 bacterium
TCGCCGAGCTTCGGCGCACCGGCCATGACTCAAGCGTTCGCACCAGTTCGCCGAGCGGCATCGCGCGGTTGATCGGCATGATGCCCGAGCGAATCTCGTCATTCGGCGCATTGATCGACACCGCCAGATTCAGCTGCCGCCACCCATGCCGAACCACCGACTCGCGAAGCCTCGCCAATCCGTCGAGCCGTCCGACAGTCGAGATCGTAATTTTCCGCATCGCCACGGCCGCGCCGTCGTGATCCGTCAGCACCTCGATCGCGCCGATCACATTCTCAAGATTATCAAGCGGCTCACCCATCCCCATGAACACGATGTTGCTGATGTCGTGCCCCAGATGGTGGCGGGCGGCGTACCATTGCGCCACGATTTCGTGCACCTCGAGCGACCGAATCAATCCCATCTGGGCCGTCTCGCAGAAGCCGCACCCCATCGCGCACCCGATCTGCGAAGACACACACAGTGTGTGCGTCAATCCCCGCATCCGCTGCATCGGGATGATGACCGACTCCGTTTCGAGCGTCGATCCATTGAGGACGCTCAGTCCCACGCCAGATCGGTTCGCGCCCGGGACTTCGAGCAGGAACTTGTGAACATCCCCCTCCGGGCTCGGGC
>JAGRNR010000138.1:0-615 GCA_020440645.1 bacterium
TATGCCAGACTACCCCTCCAACCCTTTTATAAAGTCCACGGAGTCACGAGCAAACAAGGATCTCTTTAAACTGCAGAAGGATCTGGATGACCCATTGTCTTATGGAAGCTCCGCGTGGATACAGAATATGCGTTTTGGTGCAACAGGAAAGGTCGCGATGGGTAATGTGCTGGCTGATCCCCGCTTCGCCCAAATGCCATATATTGATGCCAAAGGCAATCAAGGGATTGCAGGCACAGGGACGGACGTGATCTTTCGCTGCTGGGACACGCAGCAATTGCAGGAGCCGCAGTACTGGCTGCAGGGCCAGTTCTTCTACAAGTCCGATGCCGGTCATTATTCCGAAAACGACGACATCTCAGTGCTGGACTTCAGCGGGGATGTGGCTGACAACTACATCCTGGGATGCTTTGGCTCCTTCAGGAGCAAGGGCAAGGACATCCTTGGTGAGGAACACTCTGCGCCATGGTGGGTTGAAACTGGCAGAAGCGCACAGGTCTGGGGATTCCACGGAATCCCCGTGCCTGGCAACCCACTGCGCCAGGGCAGCCCATTCGGCAGCAGCAATGGCACACCACCCAGCCCATTCCAGTATGGCAACCCGAATGGAGTACG
>JAGRNR010000139.1:0-612 GCA_020440645.1 bacterium
GGCATCGTGCCGGTGGTCAATCTCGACGGCGTCAAGAGCGGCGACCTTGTGCTCGACGGTCCGACGCTCGCCAGGATCTATCTCGGCGAGATCAAGACCTGGGACGACGCGGCGATCAGGAAGCTGAACCCGGAAGCCAAGCTGCCGTCGCAGGCGATCGCGCTGGTGCATCGCTCGGACGGCTCGGGCACCACCTTCATTTTCACCAATTACCTCTCCAAGGTCTCTGCCGACTGGAAGTCCAAGGTCGGCAACAGCACCGCGGTGGAATGGCCGGCCGGCATCGGCGCCAAGGGCAACGAGGGCGTCGCCAACAACGTCAAGCAGACCCGGGGTTCGATCGGCTACGTCGAGACCGCCTATGCCAAGCAGAACAAGCTGACCACCACCCGGCTCGTCAACAAGAGCGGCAAGCCGGTGGCCGCCTCGCCGGAGACGATCGCCGCCGCCGCCGCCGGCGCCGACTGGGCGCACGCGCCGGGCTTCTACATGATCCTCACCGACGAGGCCGGCGACAAGGCGTGGCCGATCGCGGGGGCCACCTTCATCCTGCTGCCGAAGCAGCCGAAGGTCGCCGCCGACGCCGCCGTGGCGCTGAACTTCTTCGCCTGG
>JAGRNR010000013.1:0-68162 GCA_020440645.1 bacterium
TGCACATCGGCCTCGATCAGCTCGGAAATGATTCGTTCGGCCTGCTCAGTGGTGATCTGCTGGCCCAGCTCGAGCTGCTCGATTGAATGCGGGCCGCTCATGTAGCGGCGCTCGCGCTCGGGCAGCGGCAGTTCCCGCTTGTCAGGCTGTGGTGAATCGGCACTCACAGTGCACTTATCGGCTGTGGCAATCGCGGCTTGAACTACTCGCCGGCTGCGGCTTCACCATCTCCTGCGGCATCGCCGGCCGCAGCATCGTCCGAGCTGGCATCCTCACCGAGCACATCGCCCTCGGCAGCTTCATCGGCAACCGGCTCTTCGTAGAAGCTGAGCTGGCTGAAGTCCTGCTCCAGCAGGAAGCCGAGGTTCGAGCGGTTGGTCTTGTAGACCCGGCCGTCAGTGTCGCTGATGACGATGTTGCCTTCCTCGCGGCCGTCGATGCTCAGGCTGTAGCTCTTCCCATTCGCCTCCACCACAAGGCAGGGCGTGGCCTCCGGGTTGTACTGCTCAAGCGGCAGCTCGGAGGTGTCGTCAACGAAGCTCTGGATGCGCAGGGCTGCGAACTTCTCGACGATCTCCTTCAGGTCGTTCTGGTTGCCATTGCTGCCGTCGGCCGCCAGCTTCCACAGCTCGCCGTCCTTGGTGAAGGAAATCGGCTCGCCGGTGAACTCGCCGTCCTCGGTGACGGGGGTGATGGTCACGCTGGTTGCCAGCAGCGGGTCATAGGCCCAGAGCTGCTTCGAGCGGTAGTCGCTGAAGGAATAGCCCAGCGAGGTGCGCAGGTTGGCGCTGGCGCGGTAGACCGGGTCCTCGCCGGCCATGCGCACGAAACAGCCCTTCATGTTCTCTGTGCTCTTGCCGACAAGCAGCGTGAGCTTCGGGTCGCTGCCACCGGCATACACCGACAGCTTGTAGGCCTGGTCATCGTTGAGCTCGAAGGTCGGATGGTGCTCCGGCTTGTCACTCATCATCGCCTCCTGCTTCAGCTCGGGCAGCATGTCCAGCAGGGTGCTCGTGCGCATGTCGTCAGCGAGGTACTGCTCGCCGTCGATCAGCGCGAACCAGCTGTCATCCTGCTTCAGGAGCGAGAAGCTGTCGCCATCCGGCTTCGTGATGTCGAGGCGGTTGATCGTATCGCGGTCCACATCCACCAGCAGGGCGCTGTCCCCGCCACTGGCAGTGCCACCGCCCTCGCCCGTGCCCGCGTTGTCACCGGAGGGCTTGAACGCGAACCAGGCCGCGACGACCAGCACCACGAGGATGATGATCGGTGTTGTCAGGTTTGTCTTTCCACTGGCTGCCATCTTTCCCTCCTAGGCTCCGCTATACCTTGCCTCAATCGCGCGGCGCTGCGCCTTGCGCAGGATGCCGAGCAGCAGCGCGAACAGCACGAGCAGTACCGGCACGCCGGCCATGTTGAGCCACTTCCAGGTGTTCTTCTGGGACTCGCTGAGCATCGGGTTGATCGGGCGGTTGGTGACCGGCTTGGAACGGATGTTCAGCAGGTCGTCACCCAGCAGCTGGGTGTCAACGATGTTGGCGGCGAACAGCGCGTTCGTCTGGGCCTGCTGGAACAGGCGGTCCGTCATCGAACGCGCGCTGGCCAGCACGATCAGGTTGCCATCCTCCGTGCCATGTGCGATGTGCTCATGCCCGGCGAAGGGATCTACCACCGGGTCCACGGTGCCGTCCTCATTCGGACGCGGGGCGGCCGGTGACGGGGCACCGTCCGGGAAGGCGGTGGTGAACTTGCCGCGCATCATTGCCACTACGGTGTAGGGGCCGCTGGAGTCAGACTCGGTGGCCTTGAAGTCCCAGTCCTGGTCGATACTGACATCGAAGGGGCTGTTCATCGTGAAGCTGCCGGAGGTGGTCCGCGCCAGCCAGCTGAATTCGACGCCATCCGTCGGCACTTCCTCCAGCGGGCAGGTCATCGGCATCAGCATTGACTCCAGCCTGGCAACCGCCGGCACGTCCTTGTTGAAGCCATCGGGCCCGATCTGCGTGTAGAGCGGATAGGGCATCGGGATCGGGAAGAAGTTGGTCGGCACCTGCACGATGCCGCAGGAGACCGGGTCGGCAACCAGCTTCTTGTTGAACTTCACGCCGTACTTCTCGAGCTGGTCCTCCATCGTCGGCAGGCTTGGGTAGGCCTGGTTCTGCATGCCTTCCTGGTTGAGCATCATGATCGGGTCGATCGCCACGATCGCGCGCCCGCCGCCCAGCAGGAACTGGTCAATGCTGTACTTCATCGAGTCGGACAGGCCGAAGGCGCCGACGAGGAAGATGCCGTCGATGTCATCCGGCAGCACCTGCTCCTCGGCCCCGATGCGCTTGATCTCATACTGGCCGTCCTGGCCACCGAGCAGCTGGCGCAGGGTGTCGTAGGTCTGCTCCGGGGGCTGGCCCTGCTGCTGGTTGGTGTTGAAGGTACCCTCGAACACGCCGAGCACCGGCTTCTTCTCCTTCGTAAGGCGCGTCAGCCGGCTGACAACGTCATACTCCAGGCTCTCGGTGCTGACCACGAAGGGAATGCTCTCGGTCTTGTCGAGGTGCGCCATCACCATCCCGAAGAACACCTTGCGGGTGGACTGCTGGTTCTTCTCGATCACCTGCAGCTCGACCTCCGGCACACCGTTGTCCTGCGCCTCCTGCTTCAGGTCCTCATTGTCCTTCGGGTCGATGTAGCGGATCACCAGGTTGCCGCGCGCCATGCTCTCGAACTCGCCGAGGCGGTCCTTCACTTCGGTGCGCATCGAAGCCAGCTGCGGCGGCAGGTCACTCGTCATGTAGAAGTCGATCGTCAGCGGGGCGTCGAGGCTGGCGAAGAACTCACGCGTGGCCTGGCTGACGGTGTACATCTGGTTTTCAGTGAAGTCCACGCGGTAGCGCAGCAGCTTGTAGCCGAGCAGGTTGACGACCACCACGATCGCCAGCACGATGAAGATCTCGGCAACACTGTTTCCCTTTCTCTTTGCTCTGTTGTCCATAGTCTTCCTCCTAGCTCCACTTGCGGCTTTCGACCATGCGCGTCGTCAGGAATGTGAACAGGTAGATCACACTGCCGAAGTAGAGCAGGTCGCGCATGTCCAGCACGCCGCGTCCGAGGCTGGAGTAATGTGTCGTCAGTCCGATGTTGCGCAGCAGCACGGAAAAGCCGCCCTCGACAAAGTAGGTCACGAAGGGCAGGCCGAGGAACAGCAGCACGGCGATCGCGGCCAGCGAGAGGATGAAGGCCACGATCTGGTTGTCACTGAAGCTTGAAACCCAGCTGCCGATCGCGAGGTAGCTCGCCCCGAGGAGCAGCGCCCCGAAGTAGCTCATCAAGGTCTGCCCGCCGTCGATGCCGTTGGTGCTCAGCACCTTGACTGTCAGCACGAGCGGCGTTGTCAGCAGCAGGATCACGACCAGCAGGGTGACGCTGGCGAGGTACTTGCCGAGCACGACCTGCCACTCGGTGACGGGCAGGGTCAGCAGCGGCTCGATGGTGCCGGTCTTGCGCTCCTCCGCCCACTGGCCCATGGTCAGTGCGGGGAGGATCAGAAGGAAGGTCCAGGGCAGGAAGTCGAAGAAGGTCCGCAGGCTGGCCTGGCCCTCGAGGAAGAAGGTGCGGAAGTAGAGGAAGTTGGTCAGCGCGAGGAAGGCGATGATGATGATGTACGCAATCGGGCTGAGCCAGAACGAGCGGAACTCACGGTTCCAGACGGTGGCGATCTTACTCATTGTCGCTGCCTCCTTCTGCATCGGCGGAAGCGCCGCGCCTGCCGGTGGTGCCGGTCAGGCTGAGGAACACGTCCTCCAGCGAAGTGGAGCGGTGCGACAGTTCCAGCAGCTTGGCGCCGCTGGCAACGGCGGTGTCGAAGATCTGCTCGCGCAGGTCGGTGCCCTTCTCGGCGGTCAGCGTGCAGGACAGCTCGCTGCCCTCCTTGCTGCTGACGAGGTTGTGCACCCCGCGCAGGTCCTCGAGCTTCTTCAGGGTTCCATCGCCACCGCGCAGGCGGATGCTGTACTGCTCATTGCCGCTGACCATGTCCAGCAGCTCATCCGAGGTGCCCTCGCCGACCAGCTTGCCGTTGCTGATGATCAGGATGCGCGAACAGGTGTTCTGCGCCTCCGGCAGGATGTGCGTGGAAAGCAGGATCGCCTTCTCCTCGGCGATGCGGCGGATCAGCGCGCGGATCTCCACGATCTGCGCCGGGTCCAGGCCGCTGGTCGGCTCATCGAGGATCAGCACCGGCGGGTCATTCAGCAGCGCCTGGGCCAGGCCGACGCGCTGGTGGTAACCCTTCGAGAGCTGGGAGATGTCCTTGTGGGCCATCGTGCCGAGGCCGCAGGTCTGGATCACATCGTCGATGCGGCCCTGGATGTCTGCGGCGGACACTCCCTGCATCCGTCCCATGTAGCGCAGGTAGTCCACCACACCCATCTCCTCATAGAGGGCGGTGCTTTCGGGCAGGTACCCGACGGCGCTGCGGGCGGCGAGCGGCGCGTCGATGATGTCATGTCCATTGATGCTTGCCGTGCCTTCGGTCGGTGCGAGGTAACCCGTCAGCACCTTCATCGTGGTGGACTTCCCGGCTCCGTTGGGGCCGAGGAATCCGACGATTTCACCCTTGGACACGGAGAAGCTCACATCATCGACTGCCAGGACGTCACCATATTTCTTGGTCAGTCCCGATACTTCGATCATAGCTTTCCCACTCCAGATTCCTTTAGTACTAATGGCTCATTGGCCAGGTCCGAGAATCAGAGCAGAGATTATACAGGTCAGCAGACGCAGCACCACCCGTTCCCGGACGCTTCCCCGCAGCAATCACCCTTTGCAGGCAATGGCCGGCGGGGATTACAAAGTACTCTGGATGCCTGAACTAGAATATGTGTTCAATCATTCACGAAAAATCACCAGGAGACATCGATGACCAGCCGCGGACTCCTCCTCAACGAACTGGAGCACGTGCTTCGCAACTGCCGCAACATCATTGAGCTGATCGAGCCCGACGACCTCGGGTTCAGGCCGGCGGCGAACATGCGCACGCTTGAGGAACTGGTGAACCACCTCGCACAGATCCCGGCGATCGACCTCCTGATCATGCGCGGGGCTGAAGAGGCCGAGGTGCAGGACCGTGAGAAGAAGATGTTCGCCCGCAGCCGCGATGACCTGTTCAAGAACATGGAGCGCGGCAGCCGTGATATGACACGCTTCATGGAAGGCCTGACCTTCGACGAGTTCGAGAACGGCAACGGCGTGGCCTTCTACGGCCGCAGCCAGACCTACCAGCAGTGGCTGCTGGAAACGGTCACGCATATCTACCACCACCGCGCTCAGCTGCATATGTACCTGAAGATCAAGGGCTACCCGGTGGACACGAACACGCTGTACAACTAGTGGAGGCCAGGCTGTAAGCCTGGCTTGGCAGGGACCGGGGACCGGTAGTGGGCAGTGGTTAGTAATCAGAATTCAGTAGCAGCCGCGCCCTCGCCGCTGAATGGCAGGTGCGGCGCAAGCTGCACAACAGGGATCGGGAACCGGGGAACAGAAATGGTCAGTGGTCGGTGGTCAGAGTGGATCGTGGCAGGCGCAGTTCTTAGCTGACTGGTCACCGGGCAAACTGCCTGGCCTCCCCTACAATGCTTTCGGGAATGCACTCAAGAGGGAGCACCATGAAAGCAGCAATCTTCATCCTCGGAATCATCAGCATCTTCTGTTTAGCGGGCAGCGCTGTTGCCTCACCGCCACCGAAGCAGGACAACATCGCCACCTTCAGTGTGGTGGCCTACAAGCCATCAACCGGCGAGGTCGGCGTGGCGGTGCAGAGCCGCTTCTTCGCCGTCGGCAGCGTGGTGCCCTACGCCGAGGCCGGCGTCGGCGCGATCGCCAGCCAGGCCTTTGGCAACACCACCTTCGGTCCGCTCGGGCTGGAGATGATCAGCCAGGGGATGGGCCTCGACGAGGTGATGAGCACACTCCTGCGTGACGACGAGCGGCGCGAGCAGCGCCAGGTCGGGATGGTGCAGGTCGGCGGGGGCAACTTCACTCCCGGCAATGAATGGGCGGAAAGCAAGCAGGCCAGCTATGCGATGACGGAGGCCGGCCAGGCGCTGAGCTACACCGGCAGCGAATGCATGGACTGGGCCGGCGGGCGTACCGGCGTGGCAAAGGACGGCATCGTGTTCTCCGTGCAGGGCAACATCCTCACCGGCGCTGATGTGGTGGATGCGATGTTTGAGGCGATGGAGGACCCGGAGCGCTGGCTGGTTGACAACCCGCTGGCGGACGAGGAGATCATGTATGCCGTGAGCATTGACGACATGGCCGCGCGCCTGATGCTGGCGCTGGCAGCCGGCCAGAGCCGGGGCGGGGACAGCCGCGGGATGCAGAGTGCCGCGCTTTTGATCCAGCAGGAGGGGATGGGCTACGGCGGCTACAACGACCTGAAGTATGACCTCAGGGTTGACGACGCAGAGGACCCCTTCAATGAGCTGGCGCGCCTGCTGAACATCGGCCGGCCATTCGCACTTGGCAACGAGGCCTATACGGTGCTGTACAACGGCGAGTATGGACGGGCGCGCGAGCTGTTCGAGAAGATCGTGCAGCTTGACCCGCAGAATGCCAACGCCTACTACAACCTGGCCTGCGCCTGCGCGATGGGCGGCGATGTGGGGGCCGGCTTCCTCAACCTGGTGCTGGCCCTCGAGCTCGACCCGAGCATGCTGGACCACGCCCTGCAGGACAGCGACCTTGACAACCTGCATGGTGATGAGCGCTGGCAGATCATCGAGGCGATGCAGGAAGCAGCCGAGTAGTCCTGGGCTCAGTCGTTGCGCAGCCTGACATAGTGCAGCGTGCTGTCATCGAGGTTCACATAGGCCACCGCCGGCCGGTTGCCAAGCTGGAAGATGCGGCAGTCCGGCGCCAGCGTGAAGTTTGTCAGGAAGCTGACCTGTTCCTGCCCGAACTGCCCATCATCCGGCAGGCCGCCCGGCGAACTGGTGTAGATGATCAGCTGCGTGACAATCCCATTGCCCTTGGTGAAGCACAGGCTGGGCCGCCCATTGAGGCGGGCCATGCTGAAGTGGTCGTCCGCCGTGATTGTGGAGATCACCCGCGAATGCCAGTCGAACACCGAGACCGGGTGCGGGTAGTCGGCGACCTGCAGCACCAGGTTCAGGCCCTTCCACATGATCAGCGGTGCCCCGGCGATTTCATCCAGCCAGATCTGGTCAGGCTGCACCTCCGAGCTGAATTCCATCTCGTCCCACTCCCCCGGCTGCGGGTTGTCATTCTGCGCATGCAGGTACAGCAGGCCATCCTGCGATGCATTGTGCAAGTTTGCCAGGGCTATCGCCGGCTCACCGGCGAACGTGCAGATATCGGGCTGGGCCTCCTCGGCACCATTGACGTCACCGAGTGACTTGATGCGCACGGCCGTGAACCCGTCCAGCGGGTCACTCGTGATCGAGCGCGCGTAACCGAGGTAGGCATAGGCCGAGTCGGTGTCCACGTCCAGCGGATCGGCCTCTGTATAGGCTAGCTGCAGCACACCCTTGTCACTGTGGACGGCACAGTAGCTGTGCCAGAAGCTGCCATCCTGCACCTGCACCCGGTCCCAGTTGCCATCCTGGGTTGGAAGACTGGTCTCGGAGGCGACCAGCCAGATCTCCCCGCTGGCGCTGCCGCAGTAGGCCACCACCGGCCTGCCCTCATGCATCGTGGCGCGAATCTGGGTGACGATCTCGTCACCGACTACGGTGGAGTGCTGCCATTCCACCGGGTCCTGCGGGGAGGCATTGTCAGCCAGTGCGAAGAGCAGGTGTTCCGCTGAGTCACGGTAGAAGATGCCGGGTCGGCCGTTGCAGTCGATGGCTTCCAGCTCGGCAAACACATTCGCTGAAACCAGGCTGTCAATCGGGTCCATCGCCTCAAGTGCCATGTCAACCTGGTTGATGACAATCCCGCCGCCGGGGTTTGCCAGCACCGCGAAGTACTGGCGGTGCAGTGGAGAGTAGTACTGCGGCAGGTCAAGGCCGACGGACTGTGAGTTGTTGCCGGGGATCAGTTGCGAAAAGACCTGCCAGCGGCCGGTACTGAAGTTCGCCAGCAGCAGGTAGCCGGCCTGGCCACTGCCTGTGAAGTCAATCGTGAGCTCGTCACATTCACTGCCCGCATTGAATGCCTCGAAGATCACCCATTCCGCGGCATCTTCACCGGCCTGCAGTGTCATTTCCCCGCCGGCTCCGAGGCTGGCTCCCGTGCTGCTGGCGAGATACCAGCTGAGGTCCAGCTTGGCCGGCTTGTCAATCCCGCTTGATGATCGCGCGAAAGAGGAACTCCCCGCCAGACCTTGCCGCTTGAGGGAGAGTGAGTCCAGCCCGCTTAAAGCGGGCAGGCCGGTTGATTCCGATGAGGCAGACTGGGCAGGTTCAGTCCGGCTGGATTCGGAAGCTGGGCCGGCATGGAATCCGGCACAACCGGAAATGCAGCAGGCAACGGTAAGGCAGCAGGCAATCAGCCACAGGCAGCGTTTCAATCACCACTCCGTAACCGGGAATATGCGAAAAACAGTATAAGCGGAAAAACCGGAAAGTTATCTGTCGAACAGCGCTTGGCCGAAGCCTCAATCGTTGTCAAAGCGGTTGTAGTGGATCGCGGAATCCGCGAAGTCGTAATACATCAGTGCCGGCCGGCCGGCCACGGAAATCAGCCGTGGGTCCGGGTTGTCAGGGCTGCCCGGCGCGAAGTGCTGCTGGATCAGGTTGAATTCCTCCCACGGCGGGTTGACAGTTGAGCCATGCGAACTGAACTGGATGTTCAGGTTGAAGTTGCCGGTATTGACCACATAGGCGAGCGCCGGGCTGCCATTGAGTGACAGCAGACTGAAGGTCGGTTCGCAGCCGGCGATGCTTACATTTGTGATCGTCCAGTCCGCCGGCAGCTGTGGATCCGCCTTGTAGCTGCGAATCATGTTAAGAACGCTGTCCCGGTATGCGATCACCGGGGCTCCCGACAACTGGTCCAGCCAAAGCTGCCCCGTGTCCACATTTGAAACGAGCACCTGCCAGTCCCAGTCAACCGGAGCCGGGTCCGCATTAAGTGCATGGATGTAGAGCAGTTCGTCCGTGCTCAGTGACCGCAGGTTGCAGACAGCAATGCTCGGCGTGCCGTCAATGATGCAGATGTCCGGCTGTGACGGGTAGGCCCCGGTCGCATCACCGAGCGGGTAGATGCGGCTGTAGCTGAAACTGCCGAGCGGATCACCCGAGACCGAGCGCGCATAGCCGAGGTAGCCATAGATGAAGTCGCCGTTGATGTCGAGCGGATCGCGCTCGAAGCTGGTGATGTGCAGGCGCTGTCCATCGCTGCAGAGTGCCGCACGTGCACAGTTGCCGGCGGCGATGAGCTGCTGCTTCTGCCAGTCGCCTACCTGCAGCGGCAGGGATTTGCTGGCGGCGGCGATCCACAGGCTGCTGTCATTCTCATCAACATAGAGCACGACCGGCTTTCCCTTGTGCATCTCCACCCGCCAGTAGTAGCAGAATTCGCTGGACGTGATTTCGCTTGTGGTCCAGTCCGCCGGGCCGGCCGGGCTGGCGGAGTTGGCAAGGGCGAACAGCAGCCTGTCTGATTCATCCTTGTAGACAATGGCCGGGCGGCCGTTGCATTCGACTGCCTCGATGCCGGGGTTGGCAGCATCGATTGCAATGCCGGGGACCTGGTCCATCCGCTCCACGAGGTATTCAAAGTTGTCAATCCGCAGGTCGCCGCCATCCGCTGCAATCAGAGCGACATACTGCCTGTGCAGCGGCGAGTACCAAGCCTGCTGGTCGATGTTCTGGAACAGGCTGCCGCTACCGGCAGTGAACTGCTGCACGATATTCCAGCGGCCAAGCCCGAAATCCGCGACTGCGAGATAGACCGGTGTGGTGGCATTGCTGTACTGCAGTTCTATCGCATCACATTCCGAGCCGGCATTGAACACCTCATACACAGCCCAGCTGATTGAGGCATTGCCGGACAGCATGGTCAGTGAAATGCCGGGGTCCACGATCACATTGCCACCGGAGGCGATCAAGCGCTGCGGCGGCATTACGAAGGGTGTCTTGATCCCGGCAGTGTTTCGTGGAGTCGATGGCAGTGTGAATTGCTCTGAAATCGCAGGAGCAATTTCGTCCAGCATATTCAGCGAAGGGAGAGCAGCCGGCTCCAGCTGTGCAGCCTGGGGAGTTGTCGGTTCAGGGGAATGTACATTGGCAGGGGCCGGTGTGCTGGAAGCACATGCTGCACAGAGCAGCAGCACTGAGACTACTCCGATGGCCAGCAACAGGCAGCGCTTCATTCACCACTCCGCAACCTTAACCTTTGACAGGAAAAGTATATGGCAACTGCGGATTGGTTGGAGGAGTAGAAAAGCAAAAAGCCCCGCCGTAGCGGGGCTTTTGTTTTCATGGTGGGGATCAACTTCGTTAGCTGACCTTGCCGTTCAGGTAGGCGACCTGGCCGAGGCTGGCCGGGTTGCTGACGCTGGTGTGGAAGCCGTTGGCCATCACATTGCCGCTGATCGGGTTGCCGTGGCGGTCACGTCCGTTCCAGTCAGCCTTGTATTCGAAAGTCTGGTACGGGCTCAGGGTGCGGGTCTCGAAGACGAATCCGAAGAAGCGGCCTTCACTCCAGCGATACAGCTCCTGGCCGTTCTTCACGATTGAGAAGTCGGCGCGCTTGGTGCTGTTGTAGGTGATGTGGCGGGCCTGGCTGGAGTTGTTGGTCACCATCATCTTGAACTGGTACTGCCCATTGCCATCGGTCAGCAGCTGGAACAGGTAGTCGATGCCGTCGATGTAGGCTGCATCGCTTGTGGCGACGTACCAGCTGGAGCTGGCTTCGCGGTCGGCAAGCACCTCATCCAGCGAGGGGGCCATTGTGTAGTCAACTGCCTTGGCATCATCCGCCGGGATATCCAGGTCCGCCATCGCTGAGCTGCCGCCACCGCAGGAGGCCAGCAGGCCCAGGGCCAGCATGACCACGAGCGCCATCAGGTTGCGGATCACGATGATCACGCTGCTGTTCTGCCTGTTGTCGTTACCGTTGATGTTCTTCTTAGCTTCCATGTCAGTCACCTCAGATTGGTTTTTTCAGTTCGGGGAAGTTCCTGCTTCCTTTTCCAAACCGTCTGTAATTCCCGCCCCCGGGAGGTTCTAAACAGATAATTCGAAAAAATTCGAAAATTAGCAGAATTCAACGAAATCGTTGGGTTGAGGTGGATTAGATTGAAGGCGCGAGATATAGCTCACGCCAGTCCAGCAAAGGACTTAGCAAGCGTAAGGACGGATCGGGTAGCTGGAAGGAGAATCGGCAGGAATCAGGGTAGCGGTGGCACCTTGCGCCAACTGGGAGTGATTGCGGCACTGTTCCTGGTCCGTTATCTCAAGCGTTGGGAACCTGCCATTGCTTTCGCGATGAGTTTCAAGGACTCGGCTGGATGGATCTGAAATGGAACTTCGGGAGATACCCTGTCAATTGGCGCAAGGCGCCACCGCTACACATCTTTACTTGCAGATTGCATGGACAGGAGGTGTATCCAATTGGAGTTGTAACTTCCGCGCGATCCCGCTTTCAGCGGGACTTCGCCTGCGGCTCAGCCTCCAATTGTAGGGTGCACAGCAGTCAGGTTTTGAGTATGCGCCTGTGCTGAGCCCGGGAACTCGTTTCCGGCTCAGCACGCGAGTCAAGCCCCGCGAGTGCTCGCACGAGAGGGCAAAAGGATAGCGACTGACGCTTCGAGTCAGTCGTACTGCCGGATCAGGCTCTTGAGTTTGCCGAGCACGCGGATCTCATTGAAGTACATATCCGGGTAGAGCGGGTTGGCCGCCTTGAGCACTACGCGGCCGGCCTGGCGGAAGAAGAACTTCACCGTGGCCTCGTCCTCCACCATTGCGGCAACAATGTCGCCGGTGCTGGCGCTCTGCTGCTCACGGAAGATGGCGATGTCCCCTTCCTTGATGCCGGCGTTGATCATGGAGTCGCCCTTCACACGCAGGGCGAACAGGTTGCCGCCTTCATGCTGCATGTTGTCCAGCGGCATGTTGACGTAGTCCTCCACGTTGTGGTCGGCATAGGTCATCACACCGGCGGCGATGCGGCCGAGGATCGGGATCCGCGCCGCCTCTTCCACACCGAGCACCTGCTTGCCCCGCTGGCCGAGCAGTATGCTGCGGCTGCGGTTGCGCGCCCGTTCAATCAGGCCCTTCTTCTCCAGTGCCACGACATGGTCATAGGCACCCTTGACACTGCAGTCGAACTTGCCGGCGATATCTCGGATGGACGGCGCATAGCCGTTGCCTTCGATGAAATCGGCAATGTACTGCAGCACTTCGCGCTGCTTGTCTGTGACACGTTTGGCCATAACAAAATTATACTAATCACATTAGTACTTGTCAAGTGTTTATGACACGATTTTCAAGAATTGGAAAATCAGGGAAGTCCGGCGGGGTTTTCATCTGACGGCCCGGAAAGCTCGGACTGCAGCTGATCGCAGGCCAGCAGCAGGCTGTCCAGGGAGCATTCCAGCAGCAGGTGCTCAAACATGAGGCCATTCACCAAGATCCGCCCGGAGCTCCAGCCAAGTTCCACCGCTCCGTCTGGTACGGATGGCAGGCGCAGCACCTCATTCAATGCATGTTGCGGATCCAGCAGCAACAGTTCACCCTGGTCGTTGTCAACCAGAAGGTACTTGCCGGATGGACTGAAGCAGAACGGCAAGCGGCTGGAGCTGTGATCCAGACGAAGCACGCTCAGCAATTCAGGCTCAGCCGAGATGCGCCAGCAGGCCAGGCCATATGCGGTTTCGGCTGCCAGCAGCTTTCCATCCGCGCTGAAGCGCGGGCCATTAATCTCATCACCGGCTTGCAGGCGAAACTCCTCGCTGAATCCATGCCTGGCGTCCAGCATTGAAATGGCATCCTCCGCGCTGCTGAGCAGCAGCCAGCGGGAATCAGGGCTCCAGCAGAACTGGTTTGGACTGCCTTTGGAGAAGTCCGCACTGTAAATCCTCTGTGCATCGCCAGAATTGAACACCGTCAGCCACCCGTCACCATCCAGAGTGGCAATCAAATCGCCTTCCGGACTCCAGTCGATTGTGTCAGGCAAAACATCCAGCGGCCCGAGCCGGAGCCGTTCGCTGAATCCGTCCGCAACATCCCGGATCAGCAGGGTGTAGTCCTCGCCACTTGTCAGGAGGAATCGGCCATCCGGACTGAAGCGGTACAGCTCCAGCCTGCCCTGATGGCCGCGAAGTGTGTACGCCTCCTTGAATCCATCAGCGGCATCACTGATGCGCAGGCTGCCATCCTGGCTGGCCGTTGCCAGCCAACGCGAATCCGGGCTCCACTGCAGGCCGGCGGGATATACCGTTCCCCACTCAAAAGTGGCTGCTTCAGCATAGTTGGCACTGCAGTCCAGCAGCCGGACCGTATCAATCCCATCCGCACGGGCCAGCCAGCGTCCATCGGGGCTGGCAAGTTCCTGCGGGATATTCACATCCGGATTGGCAATCCGCAAGCCGAGATCCCTGTCCTGCGCATTTTGCAGCAGTGCCGCCAGGACCCTCAGCCGGGCCAGTTCCGCTTCAGCCTCAGGCAGCTCACTGCTGCCCAGCAGCACCCTGCGGCACAGCTCTGCCAGCTCGCGGCCGTCCATATCCATGGGATCAGCAGCTTGCAGGCGCAGCAGATTATTGGCAATAGTCAAGGACTCCAATGTAGCACTGGAAATTCCGCCATCGGCAATCTCAATGTTTCCAGATTTCCGTAGGGTCAGCGGCCCGGCGAAGTCAAGTATGTAGAGTGCACCGACACCATCTGTCGTAGCCAGCTGGCGGGAATCAGTGCTCCAGGCAATCTGTTTCGGCTCCAAAATCGGAACAGTGCGGATCATAGTGCCACCATCAGCATCGGCAACATCCAGCAGGCCAAGCTCACCTTCAGAAGATCCAAATGCCAGCCGGCTGCCATCCGGGCTGTACTGCAGTGCCAGCATGAAGCTGCAGCTGTAGTCATGCTCGCGCCACACAGACCAGTAATTGCCATTGTTCTGCCAGCGCTTCAGTTTCCCATCCCAGCCGAAGGTGCAGAACTCCGAACCTGTCGGATTCCAGGCCAGGGCGAATACAGCATCAGAGTGCCCATCCACCCTGTCCAGCATTGCGAATCCCTGGATGGAATCCCAGCTTGTTGCGCAACCATCGGCATCCACTGAAACCATGACAGCGCTTTCGGGTGACCAGGCCGTTCCTGTGATTGTGCTCGTTGGCAACTGTTCCAGCTGCTGCTCCCGGAAATTCTCACGTGCGTTCCAGACCTGGATCAGGCCATCCTTTCCACCAGCACAGATCCATGCGCCGTCGGGACTCCAGCTGAGGCTGTAGCTGCTGCCTCCGGCAAGCAGTCGATCGCATAGGCTGCTGAAGTCTCCGGTTTCAAGAATCCGCATCAATCCGGAGCGGCTGGTCAGCGCGATATAGCGACCGTCGGGGCTCCAGAGGGTGCGATGCAGCAGATCGCCGTCAAGCTCTATCCTGTGGCGGACCGGAAAGCCCGGCTCCACTGAGCGTATGATCGCTGTGCCGTCAAAGCTGCCGCTGGCAAGCAAGCTGCCATCGGGGCTGAATGCCACTTCGGTCAGCTCCCTGTCGTGGCCCACAAGGCGATCAGTCAGCTTGAATCCCTGCTTCCGGGAGTAGATGCGCAGCAGGCCGTCATCACAGGCAGCTGCCAGCAGCTTGCCATCCGGGCTCCAGTCCAGGCTGGTCACATCATCAGCTTCCTGAAGCAGTGAAGCCGGCTGCAGCTCGCGGTTGAGCGCAGCAAACACCCGCAGTTCGGCATCCCGCCGGACCGCCTCGTCCATCTCACTGCAAAGCTCCAGTGCCTGCGTTGCCAGCGTGGCCAGTTCGCCGCGGTTCAGGGCATCCGGCCTGAACTGGTCAAGCTGCAGCAGCAGCTTATCAAGCTGGATGCATTCGCCAGGCTCCGATAGGGTATCCGCCTGGGCATGCACATTGCCGGTCAGCATCGTTGCCAGCATGAGAAAACACAGGATTACCGGCAGCCTTGCCGTGCGGTCCATGCAGTTTGTCCACCACCCAGTCATCTGTCCCCTGAGCATAGCCGATTGCCGTGCCCGCAGAAAACAAAAAGGGCAGCCCCCATCTTTCAGGGAGCTGCCCGGTTCCTCCAACCTTTCCTGTGGGCTGGCTATTGGGGAGCAGGCCTACTGACCGTTCATCCAGGCAATGGCCTTCATCGTCGAGGGGTGGGAGCTGCTCACGTGGCGGGCTTCCACATCCACGATGCCGTAGAGCTTGTTGCCATGGCTGTCGCGTCCGTCCCAGAGCCTGGTGTACTCGATGGTCTGGTAAGGGGCCAGGCCGCGGAACTCGGGGAACCAGGCGATCTTGTTGTCACGAAGCACCTTCTTCAGCTGGCCGTTCTGCGAGATGCTGAACTGGTAGTGGCGGTCCTTGTCGTAGATCAGCAGCTTCGTCTGGGCGGAGTTGTTGGTGGCCTTCAGCACGAACTTGTAGTTGCCCATGCCGTCAGTCCAGAGCTGGAAGAGCATGTCCACGCCGTTGACGTAGTCAGCACCGGCGGTGGCGACGTACCAGACTCCGCTGGTGCCGCGCTCGATGTCGCCCTCAGCCGCATCCGGGATCGCCTCGCTGTCGGCGACGATGTCCGCGGCGTTGCTGACCTCGGAGTTCATATCGGCGATCTCCTCAACCGGAGCCTCGATGTCAACCACGGGGGAGGCTGCCTGCTCGGCGGCGCCATCCAGGTCGGCCATGGCGGAAGTACCACCACCGCAGGAGGCCAGCAGGCCCAGGGCAAGCAGTACGATCACTGCCAGGATGTTCCTCATTGCGTTGTTCTTCACTGCATTCATGTCATCACCTCATTGCTTGAAAATACTTTTCGGTCCGGTCGGAGTTCCTGCTCCCTTTGCCAAACCGCTTGTAATTCCCAGGCCCGGAGGATCGTAAACAGATATTTCGAAAAAATTCGATAATTCGTGATAATTCACACCTGAAGCGCTCTTGAGGATAGAATCAGCTATGGCTAAGTGGGGACTTAAGCACAGGCTGGCACTGGCTGCGGCAGTATTTGTACTGCTGGGGCTGGCTGGCCTGCAGGCTTTCGCCTGGCGGCTGGTGCGCAACCCACCCGGCACCGTTTACAGCCTGCGGATGGCCTGCGGCTCCTGGCCCTACCAGCAGATTCCGCAGGATGGACAGGGGCGGATCCTGCTACCGCAGCAGCAGAACCTGACCCTGGTTGATGAGGATCTGGGAGCTTCCGTAACATTGGCTGGCGTCTTCTACTCGATGGATAACCAGCCATTCAACCTCAGCCCGACTGGCACTGCATACGGGTACGAGCGGGATGATGGCATCTGCCGCTACGACAGCACGGGCCGGCAGGTCTGGAGTTTCAACCCTGCGGATGTGTACTGGGTCCGCTCCATGGAAGCGCTGGATCATGGTGCCGTCATGGTTGATACCAGCAGCCGTCTGCTGCGCCTGGATGGGTCAGGCAACCTCCTATGGTGGTACAAGGCCGGGGAGTACCATCCAAGCAAATGCGGTTTCCATGAAGAGTACCTGCGCATGGCCATTGGGCCCGATGATGTGGTTGCCTACGATACTTCCGGTGTCTTAGAAGTGGATGTTGCCGTGGTGGATGCAGATGGCCAGCAACGCTGGGTGCTGAATGACGACGATGCGTACTACCAGCTGATCAGCCAGGGCCGGGTTGGCAACAGCTTGTTCATAAGCTGGCACGATCACAGGACTGATGATAACCGCATGTATTGCTATGACTGGAAAGGTGGGCAGATAGCGAGTCATCCAATCGAGATTCGCGATGATGACCCGGTGGCATCCAGCCCGGGCACATTCAGTGTGGCAAACCGGGAGAATCTTTACGTATTCGACGAGTCCGGCCAGCTGAAATGGCAGTCCGCCGGGGAGGGCTACGTTTCGGCCGCACTGCATTTGCCGGACGGCCGTTATCTGGCGGTGCGGGACTCACAGTCGCACCGGCCGGAGATCCAGCTGTTCAATGCGGATGGCCAGCCGGGGCGCAGTACTCTCTTGCCGACAAGCATTACCATGGTGCCGCTGCTGCATGACAATGGGCTGGTGTACCTGGCGCTTCGGGACCGGATTGTGGCGATTGACCCTGCCAGGTTATGAGCTGAGGTGGAAGGAGTAACTTCAGCGCAATCAGCGAGAGGCTTAGCCTTGAGCTGTATTGCAGACCGCCGAGTGCTCGCACGAGGCGGCAGAAAAAACAAAACCCCGGGTATCAGGTGACTGCCGGCGCCGTAATCATCCACTTAGCGCTGCTACCTTCCGATCCTGACGCAGTTCATAGCGATCACCCGCAACAGGCCCGATACCACGGAGCTAGATATTTTACCGCAGACAATCAAGTTGTAAAGGGCAATCTTCACACTTGCGAAAATGCTTTTGACTTATCCAAAATGCATCAACAAGCCATATATAAAAGGTATGGCCGGCCCCACTGTAAGGCAGGACCGGCCATGGCGTTGAGACCAGGTTGGAAGTGGCGCGTGGGGCTTCAGGCGCTGTCGCGGATCAGGAATTCGCGGAACCAGCCGATCTGCTCCGGCGTGGCCGGGTCAGCCGCCAGCTGCGGGGCGAATTCCAGCACGAGCGCCGTCATCAGCATGAAGTCCGACTTGCTGATCCCGACCGCACCGGGCAGCTCGAAGCTGTCCCAGCCCTGCTTGGAGAAGTAGCGCTCATCGCTTTGCATGCCGGCCTGGTGGATGAACTCCTGCACCAGCACGTCGCGCACCTTGGGCTTGAGGAACACGCCGTCGGTGCTCTTGAAGGCGTGGATCCAGTTGTCGATCTCGCGGTAGGGTTCGTCCTTTGTCTGCAGCGGCTTGACCAGCCGGTTGTGCAGCTCATCCGCGGACTCGCTGTCCAGCCGCTTCCAGTCATCGGCGTAGGTGAGCATCACGGCTCCCAGCCAGGCGCGCAGCTCCGGGTCGCTGCTGAGTACGAACCATTCGGCATCGTAGCAGCACCAGAAGCCGTACAGTGCGGCGATGTCAGGCTCCATTTTGAGGCTGCCGTCGATCACGCCGTTCATGTAGCGGCTCTTGGCCAGCCGAGTCGGCTGGTTGTCGCGGTAGCCATCGAGGTACCACTGCGGGATCGGCAGCTCCGCCATCATGTTGCTCATCACCGCCACTTCGGGCAGTGCGCTGAGCTGCGCCTGGATCATCCCGATCGCCTCGCCGTTGGAGACGGAATCACCGATCGCCTGGCCGCTGAGCCGCTCGAGCGCGGGTGCGACCCAGCTTGCATCGTGCTTCTGGTCGAAGTAGGGCTGCCCCGGGGCCAGGTCGGATCCGGCAATCGTGCCGCTGATGTGGTCATAGATCCCCTCCGCGCTGGCGGCGGCGGGGAGCATGATGGACACTGCCAGCAGCATGGCCGGCAGCATGGTCTTTCCAGTGGTTCTGATCATGGTTCTCCTCCCACACTCATGATTTCCTGGTGCTGTATCAGACCGGGAAATCAGCGATGGCGTTCCAAGCGCCGGATAGAGCGAAGGCCCGGGCAGTACCCGGGCCTTCCAGTGAATCGCAGTTTCTGAGACGTAGCTGATGCGCTAAACGTTCTCGGCAATGTAGTGTGCCACATCAACGACATCCTGGTCGGAGAGGATGTCGGAAGCGTAATGCGGCATTGCATTCTCCTCGAACACGCTGTCCTCGTCGTGGTCCCCGCCCTCCTCGTGCCCTCCGCAGGGATTTTCACCACAGGGATTCTCGTCCTGGGCCCAGGCGGTGTCGATGCCGAGCATCCAGGCCACGGCGCGGTCCAGGTCATGGCTCGGCACGGCGGCGGAGTAGACGGCATCCTCATAGGCGCCGTACCAGTCCTTCTGCTTGCGGATCTTGGCCATGATCTGCATCGGGTTGAGCCACTCACTGGCGCCATGCAGCTCCTCGAGGCCCTCGATGTCTCCTTCATGGCAGCGCTCGCAGGAATGCTCGTAGATGCGCTCGCCGTTCTCCATGTTCGGGGTCAGGCCGGCGACCGGCATGCTGCGGTTGATGTCCAGCACGAAGGGCGCGGCATCCCAGGCGGTCTCATCGGCAATGCTTTCGAGGTAGGCGGTCAGGGCCTCGCCATCGCTGCCCTCGATCAGCTGCTCCTTGTGCGCCATGTAGGGCGCGCCGACACAGAAGTTGGCGGCATCCAGCAGGGTCGCGGCCTTGCCGGCGCCGGCATCCAGCGAGGCCTGGTCGACATGCTTCCAGCTGCCACGCGGGGCTGCGCCATAGGCAGTGTGCGCGATCAGCCGTGCTTCCTTCTCATCGTCGGGGCTGGCGGCATGGCAATGTGCGCAGGTCAGGCCGGTGTTGCTGTACTCGGTGCCGCGGAAGATCGCCTCTCCGCGGGCCACAAGCTCTGTCCCGCTCAGTGCTCCACCCGCATCGGCGCTGCCATCCGTATCGGCTGCACCGCCGCTGTCATCTGAATTGTCACTGGTATTGGTATCGCTGCTGGAAGTGCCGCCGCTGGATCCACCGCTGTCCGCGTTGTCGCCACCCCCACCTCCGGGGCAGCCGCACAGCATCAGCAGTCCAAGCACGAGGCTGGCTATCAGGGCCTTGTTCATTGTTTGTCCTCCATCTCTCGCATTACTCTGGTTATATCAATTCTTAACCGAAACCCGCTCAAATGCAATAAGTTATTCTCATCAAGTGAAGCTTGTGACCGACGAATTCCTGTTCTTCAGCCTCGACCTGTCCGGATCCCGCGACTTCTACACGAAGCTGCTAGGCTACAGCGTGCTGGCCGATGAGGACTGGGGATTTAGCATGCTGGCGCTGCCGGACGGTGCACGGATCGGGCTGATGCATCCGCGCAACTGGGCCGGCTGGCAGGAAGGGGATGCACTGCCGGAGCCGGTGCTCTGCCTGCGCACGGATGAGCTCGATTCAGCAATGGCCGAACTGAAGGCCGGTGGAGCAACATGCGGCGAAGCGGATGGCGAGCGTGGCAAGGCGCGGGGCTGCCGCATCGCCGACCCCAATGGACGCACGCTCTACCTGTTTGAGGACCCGGCCGAGCCAGTGTAATGCCGGGCTGAGGATTGCCAACGGGCTGAGGGGCGGCATTCATTTGATGCTAGAATCAAAGCCGGATGCCGCAGTACAGCGTCTATACGGTTGGCCACGGGAGCGAGGACTGGGACAGCTTCGCCCGCCGCCTGTCCGGCCATAACATCGAAGTGCTGATGGACGTGCGTGCCTGGCCCTACGTGGATGCCAGCTGGTTCAACCGCGACCGCCTCGAACACAACACCCGCAAGAAGGGTTGGGAGTACCTCTGGCTCGGTGCCAAGCTTGGTGCGCTGACCGAGGACGGCCGGCTGGACTACCTCGCCAAGGAGCGCGAGAAGCGCTACCAGGACGGCATCGTCGAGCTGATGAACATGGCCGCCGAGCGCAATGTGTGCATCCTCTCAAGCCAGCTTGACCCGATGGAGAGCCACCGCCACCACCTCGTGGCCCAAACCCTGATGCGCCATGACATCGGCGTGAAGCACATCCTCGGCGACGGCGAACTTATGCCGGCGCAAGCCGACCTGTTCCACGGCCTGCCGGGCTAGGAGGCCTGACGCAAGTCAGGCGATGGAACTGCGGCGCGAGCCGCATAACGATAAAACGAACCCGTGCTGACAACGCATCAGGTTCGCCGCGCTCAGGAGACATCGAGACTGTAGTTACAGTTTTATAAACCACAGAGGACACAGAGAGCACAGAGGAAAGCAGAATTCTACAACAGCAATCTTCCTCAAGGCAGCAAGCCTTCAGCCCGCTTAATTCCATCACGAATCTCACCTGTATAGGCATTGATCAGATGCTCATAGGCATCGGTAGCGTACCATTCAGAGAAACGCCCATATGTGAAGAACCCATCCCTAGCCATTGAGCGCAGTTCCTCACCGGGAATCTCCTGCAGTTTCTCGTCGCGGATCGCTACGTTGTAACCGGCTGAAATCCGCATGCCCGTGATTTCGCTGTACAGATCCAAAAGCCCAGGCTCATCCTCGCTGACAACAAGATCCCCAGGCAGCAGGACCGGCAGTCGTGGGTACTCCCCTTCGCGCTGTGCATAGACTGTACGCATTGAAGGGTATCCGCAGGCCATCATCTGCTGCGTCATTGACCACATCTTGTCATGTTCTGTTGCGAAACTGAGCTGCTCGGCGGTTTCAGCAAGTCCGAAGTGATAGCCGTAATAGAACAGCAAGGTACGAATAACTGCCTCGTCCTGCGGGTCGTCGGCAGTTTCCAGCTTCTCCAACAGCATATTGACAACCGAACTGACTTGATAGGCATAGGATTCATGTTCGCGCTCACAGAATGGACATTGTTCCGCCTGCGCTGTAACTGTCATGTACAGTACAAAGGAAATCACAAATGCCGGAAATCGTGGATACCGCATGTTTGTCACCCCCTGAATCCCTCATACTGATATTAACATGGAACACAGATTGACTACTCCCCGGTTGATGAACCAGGTCCAAGGCCTACCGGGCTGATCCTGGAACTGGCTGCGCGCATTTGCAGATAATCCGCTGGTTGCATTGCCAACTTGCCACCAATCAATCCACCAGCCCTGACTGCTGCCCTCTGCCAGTCGCCTGCCCCAGTACCTCATCCTTATGCAGCAGTTCCGTCAGCAGCCGCAGCACAGCCAGCCGGCCGTAGATGCCCTGCTGTGGGTCATGGACGTAACCGCCGCCCAGCCCGGCGGACTGCAGTCCGCGGCTCTCCCGCAGGTAGCGCTCGATGATGCGCAACGTCGCCGGTCCGGCAGAGGATGGTTTGGCCAGGCGATCCAGCATGCCGCCTCCGGCTTCGTGCTTCTCATCATGCAGCAGCTGGTAGCAAAGTTCACGAAGCTTCATGTGGTGGCGTTCCAGTACGTAGGGGTTGATCACCACGAGTTCAGTCATTGCGGGGCGCTTGAGCAGGGTTGAGTAGAGCAGGTAGGCCAGCGCTGTCATCAGCAAAGTGACAAGCACTGCCTCAGGCCCGATCATGAATCCGCTGGCAAGTGCCAGCAGACCACCGAGCAGCAAGACCGGAACCACATGCCCGATCCACCACTGCTGCACACGGCTGATGCAGAACCGTAACACCTCATGGTTGGCCGCCAGCGCATGCCGACGCAGGGCCTCCGAATCGATCCCGCCGATGCGCAGCACGTCGATGCCGAGCCTCTGCATGAATTCGAGGTACTCACGCTGCATCTCAGGCTCGTAAAGCACGTCTTCCATCCATGAACCCTGCAAGCGCTTGCCTTCCAATTACGGTCCTCCCCATCGCCAATATACCGCCGCCTGACAGGCTGTGCAAGTTTGAAGGGGTTGCGCGGGAAATCAGTGCCGCGGGGCAATCATTCCATCCACTTGATGAGCTTGTCAATGAAGGCCGTGAAGAACTCATCAGACCAGGACATGCCGTTTACCTTGCACAGGCCGCGGATGTCATCCGGAAGTTCCCCGGGATCCGGCCATGCAAAACCCTCCATCATCACCGGGATGATGTGCGTCCCGCAATGCAGCGCAGTGGCGATCTCATTTCTGGCAACGTCCGACTCATCTGCACAGCGGGCCAGGAAGTCCGGTGTCAGCAGGATCACCATGTGCCGGCTGTAGCGGATGGCATCCCGGAGCGCATCCTCAAAGACCCCGCTGCCAAGGCTGTCAACGTCCCGGAATACGGACTTGCCCCGCAGGTCCATATGTGCCTGCAGCAGCATGGAGGATGTCTTCCCCGGATCCCGCCGGTAGCAGATGAATACATCATGCTTCTTCTCGCTGTCAGGTACTGGTTCAACGGCCTTTGGCTGGCTGGCAACCTGCTCCTCCACCAGCTTCTCCGGCCTTGGCGACATCCAGTCCTTCAGCGTTTCCTTCAGGAAGGCGGGCTCCACTCCTATCTTCCCGCATTGCAGGCTTGCCCTGAACGCTTCCTCAATTGCCTCTTCATGATGCCCGGCGTCATACATGATGATTGCGCGGGCCAGGCATACTTCCCAGGAAACAGGAAATCCCTGGGACTCGAACATCTGCTCCGCCCTGGAAAACTCAGCCATGGCTTCCTCATACCTGCCGAGCATTCCGAAAGCCGTGCCACGGTTCATGATTATGATGGGATGCACAGGCTGGCCCAGCCTGCTGAAATGTTCTTCCGCTTCGTCAATGGCAACGAGTGCCTCATCGTAGCGACCCATCAGTCCGAGAATCATCCCCCGGTTTCCGGGGATCTGGGGGTACGTTTCCTGGCCCATTCCAATGAAACTGCGTTCTGCAGCGGAGAGCGCAGCCAGGGCCTCTTCGTATCTGCCGAATTCCACGAATACCCGGGCCCGGCTGATTATCACCGTTGGCAGGACCGGTATTCCCTGTTCCCGTGATTTAGCCTCCGATGCGGTGTGTGCCGCCAGGGCATCCTCATAGCGTCCCTGCGCATGGAATATGTTGCCTCTGATGTTGTCAATCTCAGGATAGACCGGGAGGGCCTGCTCCTTCAGCAGTTCCTCGCACCTGGAGCAGGCATTCAGTGAGTCCTCCAGAAGACCAAGCGTGTGGAAGACATTCGCACGAATCAGCTCAATTTCCGGACTGGCGGGTTTGCCCTGTTCCCGCAGCAACGATTCGACCGTCCCGCAGGCCTCCAGTGCCTCCGGGAACCTTCTGAGGCTCCTCAGCAGCTCAGCACGCCTGAACACTAGTTCAGGGTCCAGTGGCTGTCCTGCATCGAGCAGGGCCTGCTCGACGGATAGCAGCTGCTCAAGTTCCTGCTGGGCTGTCAGTGGCCGGTCCACGGGACTAGTATTGCATGGAGTCAAAAAGTCAACGAGTCACTCAGTCAATTGGAGTGTCGAGCACGTTGCTGCACAGTTGACTCATTGACTGAGTGACTAGTTGACTTCCTATTCCATCCACTTGAGCAGTTTGTCTATAAAGGCCGTGAAGAACTCATCAGACCAGGACATCGCATTGATGCCTGTCAATGCGCGGATCTCCTCCGGCAGCTCTTCCGGCTTCGGCCAGATGAATCCCTCCATCATCACGGGGATGATGTGCGTGCCACAGTGCAGCGCCGTGGCAATCTCCTGCCTGACAACGTCCGCATCGTCCTCGCAGCAGCGCTGGAGGAAATCCTCCGTCAGCAGGATCACCATATGGCGGCTGTAGCGGATGGCATCCTTCAGTGCATCCTCGAAGCGGCCACTTGACAATCCGTCCTGGTCGCGAAAGACCCGCTTGCCCTGCATGTCCATATGAGCCTGCAGCAGCATTGAGGCAGTCTTGCCCGGGTTGCGCCGGTAGCAGATGAACACATCGTGCTTCTTCTCGCTGTCCGGCACGTCGTCAATGGCAATGGGCTGGCTGGCAATCTGCTGTGCCACAAGCTGTTCCGGTTTTGGCGACATCCAGTCCTTGAGCGTTTCCATGATGAATGCCGGCTGCTTCACTCCTTGCTTCGCACAGGTGGCTATTGCGCGGTAAACCTCGCTGATCGCTTCATCCTTGTGTCCAGCCTCGAACATGGTGATGGCGCGGTCGAAATTCAGTTGCCAGTCCTCCGTGCGACCGCGTTTTCTGTTCATTGCCTCGGATCGTGAGTAGGCCTCCAGAGCAGATTCATACTGCCCGAGCTTGCCGAAGATGATCCCGCGAATGTGGTAGATGCCCTGCCAGACCGGCAGTCCCTGCTCACCGCACAGTCGCTCGGCCTCTGCGAGCGCAGCCAGGGATTCCTGGTACCTGCCCTGACGCTGGTAAACCTGGCCACGGTTGTTGGCAATCTGCGGGTAGACCGGCTTGCCGATCCTGATGACCTCAGCCTCGCATTGATCATATGCCTCAAGAGCCTCGTCATATCGGCCCAGCTCAGAGTAGACAATACCCTGGCTTACAAGCATGCCGGGTTGCACCGGCAAGCCCTGCTGAATCCACAGCTTCTCTGCCTCCGCAAATTCAGCAAGCGCCTCCAGGCACATGCTAAGTTCACTGTAGATACTGCCGCGGCTAAGGGCTATGTTTGGCAACAATGACTGATCTTGTTCCCGGCTGAGTTGCTCAGCATCATCAAGTTCATGCAGGGCGGTCTCAAAGTCTCCCATCTGAAAGCGCGCTGTGCTGCGGTTGATGGCAACTGCCGGAAGGTGCCTGATGCCAAGTTCATCGGAAATCCTGTCAGCTTCGTCCAGTACCACAAGCATTTCCTGATACCGGCCCAGATTCTGGAAGATCGAACTGCGGATGCAGTAAATCCTCGGCAGACCCGCCATGTCCTGCTTCCTGGCAAGCTGCTCTGCCCTGTCACAGGCAGCCAGCGCTTCCTCCTTCCTGCCAAGAGTGAGGTATGTCCTGGCACGGGAAGACTCAATCTCGTGGCGAAGCGGCTGCCCCTGACTTTGGCACAATTCCTCCGCCTCGTTGCAGGCCGCCAGTACTTCTTCATACCTGTATAGGTTGTTGAGCAACCCAGCCCGCTTCAGGACCAGTTCCAGATCCGCAGGCTGGCCGGAATCACCTAGCTTCTGCTCCGCGGCAAGCAGCTGCTCGAGTTCCTGCTGGGGTGTCAGTGGCTGGTCCACAGGACTAGTATCTCATGGAGTCTGAGAGTCAATGAGTCAATTCGTCAATGAGTCAATGAGTCAACATGCATCATTGAGCATGATGTCACACAGTTGACTTATTGACTATGTGACTGTTTGACTTCCTATTCCATCCACTTCAGGAGCTTGTCAATGAAGGCGGTGAAGAACTCATCGGACCAGGACATCGCATTGATGCCTGTCAGGGCCCGGATATCCTCCGGCAGGTCCTCGGGCTTGGGCCAGGCGAAGCCCTCCAGCATCACGGGGATGATATGCGTGCCGCAGTGCAGGGCCGTGGCAATCTCCTGCCTGACAACATCTGCCGGATCCTCACAGCAGCGCCTGAGGAAGTCCTCCGTCAGCAGGATCACCATGTGGCGGCTGTACAGGATCGCATCCTTCAGCGCATCCTCGAAGCGCCCGCTCAGCAAGCCGTCCTGGTCGCGGAACACGCGCTTGCCATGCATGTCCATATGCGCCTGCAGCAGCATCGATGATGTCTTGCCGGGATTGCGCCGGTAGCAGATGAACACGTCGTGCTTCTTCTCGCTGTCAGGCACTGCCTTGACGGCTAGGGGCTGGCTGGCAATCTGCTCCTGCACCAGCTTCTCCGGTTTTGGCGACATCCAGTCCTGCAGCGTCTCCATGATGAATGCCGGTTGCTCCACCCCCAGCTTCGTGCAGGTGGCGATCGCGCGGTACACCTCAGCAAGCGCTTCCGCCTTGTGCCCGGCCTCGAACATTGTGATCGCCCGGTCGAAGTAAAGTTGCCAGTCCTCGGCGCGGCCCTGCTCGCGGTTCATGTCCTCCGCGCGCCGGTAGGCCTCGAGCGCCGGTTCATACTGGCCGAGCTTGCCAAAGATGTTGCCCCGTGTGTGCACGATGCCGGGCCAGACCGGCAGGCCCTGTTCGCGGAAACCCCGCTCCGCCTCGGCCAGTGCCGCCAGCGCTTCCTCATAGCGGCCGAGGCGCTGGTAGGCCATGCCGCGGTTGTTGGCAATTCCCGGGAACACCGGCAGGCCCATCTCGATGATGCGGGCTTCGGCCAGGTCGTACGCGGAAAAGGCCTCTTCGTACCGTCCCAGCCCCAGCAGTACCGCCCCGCGGTTGAGCATGATGCTGGGATGCGGCGGCAGGCCCTGCTCGCGGTAGAGCTGCTCGGACCGGTCGAACGCTGCCAGGGCCTCAAGGTACATCCCCAGCTCCTCAAAGGCAACGCCGCGGCTGTTGGCAATCCCCGGTGGCAGCGGCAGGCCCTGCTCCCCGCAGAGCCGTTCAGCATCATCCAGCGCAGCCAGTGCCTCCTCGTAGCGGCCCATCTCGGACAGGGCGTTGCCACGGTTGATGGCAACCCCCGGAGCCCGTGGAATCCCCAGTTCTTCGCAGATGCGGTCCGCCTCTGCAAGGGCTACCAGGGCCTCCTCGAAGCGGCCCATCATGAAGTACACCTTGCCCCGGGTGCTACTGACCTCGGCATTGAGCGGTTCACCCAGTCCAATGGACAGCTGCTGCGCCCGGTCACAGGCTGCGAGCGCTTCCTCGTGGCGGCCGAGGATCATCAGCGACTGCCCCCGCGACAGTTCCAGCTCTGGGCTGGCCGGGCGGCCAAGCGTGCGGCAGAGCGTTTCGGCCTCATCACAGGCCGCCAGCGACTCGTCCAGCCGCGAGAGGTCCCGCAGCAGGGTGGAGCGCTTGAGCACCAGTGCCAGATCAGGGGGCTGGCCACCGCTGCTGAGCTGTTGCTCAGCTGCAAGCAGCTGTTCAAGTTCCTGCTGGGGAGTCAGGGGCTGTCCCACGGGATAAGTATCGCATGGAGTAGATGAGTCACATAGTCAATCAGTCAAGCTGCCACTGTACGCACCAAGTCCCGCTGTTGACTTCTTGACTGGTTGACTGAGTGACTTCCTACTCCATCCACTTGAGCAGCTTGTCTATGAAGGCCTGGAAGAACTCGCTGGAGAATGACATCGCATTGATCTGCGTCACGGGCCGGATGTCATCCGGCAGGCTGCCTGCCTCGGGCCAGCTGAAACCCTCCATCATTATCGGGATGATGTGGGTGCCGCAGTGCAGGGCCGCGGCGATCTCATGCTTCAGCACGTCGTCAATATCCATACAGCGCTCAAACACATCCGGCGTCAGGAGCAGGACCAGGTGCCTGCTGTGGCGGATTGCTTCGGTGATGTCGTCAACAAACCGGCCCTTGTGCAGGTCGTCCTGGTCGCGAAACACGGACTTGCCGTGCATGTCCATATGCGCCTTGATCAACATTGCATGCGGCAGACCCGGGTTGCGGCGATAGGAGATGAAGGCGTCGTAGTGCTTCTCACTGTCCGGTATCGGCTTCACGGCCTGTGGCTGAGAGGCAGCCTGTTCCGCTGCCAGCCTGCCGGGATCCGGCGACAGCCAGTCCTGCAGGGTCTCGATCACGAATGCCGGTTTCTCTATGCCCTGCCTGGCACAGACAGAGATGGAGTTGTAGATTTCGGAAACCGCCTCAGCCTTCATCCCGGCTTCGTACATCGTGATGGCACGTCCGAAGTGGAAGTCCCAGCCCAGTGGCTGGTCCCGTTGTGCATACATGCGCTCTGATTCGGCATATGCTGCAAATGCCTCCTCATTTCGCCCGAGCTTGCCGAGAACACCTGCCTGGGCAAGCATGACTCCCGGCCAGACCGGAATGCCCTGCTCCTCATACTGGCGTTTTGAATCGGCAAAGGCCGCCAGGGCTTCCTGGTAGCGGCCAAGCCTCTCAAGCACGATCCCCCGGTTGGCTGCGATTCCCGGGAAATCCGGCATTCCCTGCTCGGCATAGTTCCTGCTGGCATCAGCGAAGGCCCGCAGTGCCTCGTCGTAACGTCCAAGCACCGTCAGTACGATGCCGATGTTGTTCCTGATGGCAACGTATGGGAGCTCTCCCTGCTCCTCCGACAGGCGCTCAGATTCAGCGTAGGCTTCCAGCGCGTCCAGGTAGCGTCCCTTGTCGCAGAACAGCAGGCCGAAATTGTTTGCCAGGCCCGGCGGCACAGCCCTGCCCTGCCCGAGGTAGAGCTGCCGCGCAAGCTCAAAGGATTCGAGGGCTTCATCGTAGCGGCGCAGTTTCCTGAGGATGTTGCCACGGATGTTCGGCACCCCCGGATCAGGGGGCAAGCCCTGTGCTTGATTGCATGCCTGGGATTCCTCGCAGGCCTGCAACGCCTCTTCCAGCCTGCTGAGCCTGTGAAACACATCTGCGCGGATCCTGAATAATCCGGGATTGACCGGAAGCTTGCGCTCCTCATAGAGCTTCAGGGCTTCATCACATGCCGCCAGGGATTCATCGAACCTGTTTGCCTGGCGCAGCAGGCTGGCGCGCCGCAGTACCAGTTCCGGATCAGCTGGCTGCCTGTTCTCGCGCATTGTTTTTTCCGCCGAGATCAGCTGCTCCAGTTCCTGCTGCTTTGTCAGCTTCCGATCCATTGCTCAAGTATCGCATGCAGCCAGCAGGTCACTATGTCAGGTAGTCAGGAATTCAATGAGTCAATCGGTCAACTGGCAGTCTTGAGCACGATGCCTTGTGGTTGACTGATTGACTCGGTGACTGTATGACTGCCTACTCCATCCAGCTCAGCAGCTTGTCAATGAAGGCCGTGTAGAACTCTGCGGAATGGCTCATGGCGTTGATGCCGGTGATCGCACGGATGTCCACCGGCAGATCCTCCGGCTTCGGCCAGGCAAAGCCCTCCATCATCACCGGGATGATGTGAGTGCCGCAGTGCAGCGCCGTGGCAATCTCCTTCCTGACAACGTCATCCTCATCCGAACAGCAGCGGCTGAGGAAATCCGGTGTCATGAGGATCACCATATGTCGGCTGTAGCGGATCGCCTCGCGCAGGCCGTCCTCGAAGCGACCACTTGACAAGCCGTCCTGGTCGCGGAACACCTGCTTCCGCCTGAGTTCCATATGGGCCTGCAGCAGCATGGAATGTGTATGGCCCGGATCGCGCCGGTAGCAGATGAAGACGTCATGCCTCTTCTCGTTGTCAGGCACGGGCTGGATGGGATCCGGCTGGCTGGCAATCTGCTCCTCAAGCAGCTTCTCCGGCTTTGGCGACATCCAGTCCTTGAGTGTCTCCTTCACGAATGCCGGCTGCACAATGCCGAGCTTGCCGCAGATCATGATGGAACGGTATGCCTCGTCAATGGCCTCCTCGCGATGGCCAGCCTCATACATCGTGATGGCACGCTGGAAGTACAGGTTCCACTGCTCGGCCATTCCCTGTTCACTGAACTGCGCCTCGGCCCTGGCATAGGCATCCAGCGCGTCCTCATAGCGCCCAAGCTTGCCATAGACCGCGGCCCTGCTGGACTGGATGCCCGGGTACGCAGGCAGGCCCTGTTCCCGGTAGAGCTGCTCCGATTCATCGAAGGCTGCCAGCGCTTCCCCATAGCGCCCGAGCAGGGACAGGGTCTCCCCGCGGCAGTTGGCAATGCCGGGAAAGACCGGCAGGCCCTGTTCCCCGAACATCCGCTCGGACCGGGCATAGGACTCCAGGGCTTCCTCGTGGCGCCCGATCATGTCCTGGGCATTGCCGCGGTTGATGTATATGCCCGGGAAGACCGGCAGGCCCTGTTCAATGTACATGCGTTCCGCTTCCGCGAAACACGAAAGGGCCTCCTCATTACGGCCGCTGTGGTGATACACAACCCCCATGTTGCAGGTGAGGACCGGTGATGCCGGCAGGCCCTGGCTGGCCAGGCGCTGCTGGGCCTCACTGAATGAGGCAAGCGCATCCGCATAGCGGCCAAGGTTCTGGAAGCAGTTGCCGCGCGTGTTGGCGATACCCGGCAGCAATGCACTGCCCTGTTCCAGGCAGAGGGCGTCAGCCCTGTCACAGCAGTCCAGGGCATCATCAAACCTGTTATACGTCTTGTGGATGTCGGCACGTGTTGCCAGCAGGCGCGGGTTGCCAGGCAGGCCGCGCTCCCGGGCCAGGGTTTCCCCTTCCTCGCATGCCTGATGCGCCAGGTCCAGGTTGTAAGTCAGCTTCAGCAGTTCGGCACGGCGCGCGACAAGCGCCAGGTCCGCCGGCTGGCAGCCATCCCGCAGCGCTTGTTCAGCAGCCAGTAGCTGCTCCAGTTCCTGCTGTGCTGTCAGTGGCCGGTCCACGGGACTAGTATCTCACGACCGCAAGCTAGCCCCGCACTTCCGTGCGGTACTCCTCGCACAGCTCATCCAGCCTCGTGCGCACCAGCTCCTCGATCTGATCCGTCATCCGCTCCACCTGGCCCTCGTTGTCAGACTTCCACTGCTCGTACGTATCGCCCAGATTGACCGGTTCGCAGACACTGACCCGGGCGGTGCGCGGGCCGAAGAACTTCAGCTTGCCGAACACCTCCGTCTCGAAGCGGCCCAGCAGGTCGAGATAGCGCTCCGCCGAGCTGTCCTGCTGCACGTACTTGCCGGGCATGGCAACGAATTCCAGCACGCGCTGCAGCTCGGCACGCATCACCTTGGCGCGGCGGTCCAGCAACCTGCGCTCGTAGCGGCTGTTGGCTGAGCGGCGCATGCGGGAGACGGCCACGAACAGCTTGCGCAGGCGGTTGCGCAACGGACTGTCCAGGTCAACGTTGAGCATCCCGAGCTTGTGCTCTACATCCAGCAGCACGCGCTCGCGCAGTCGCGAAATGCGCGCATCGACATCCTCGGGATCAGCAACTTGCACATCGTACAGTCGTTCATTCACCTCGAGCAGGCAGTAGGTCACCCGCTGCACGCGCTCAAAGATCCCGCCACTGCTCTCCAGTGCCAGTTCCTTCTCCAGCCGGGCCAGCGAGCCGAGGATCAGCTGGTCCACATTGCCCCGGTAGTGGTAGCGGATTGTGAGCGGCACGATCCAGACCGGGTCATGCTTGCCCTCGCGGCGTATGTCATCCAGCGCGCCGTATCCGAAACGTGCCGCTCCAGGCAGGAAGGGCAGCACGATGTCATGCAGGTAGTACTCCTGGCCCTCAGGAAAGATCACCAGCCAGCGCTTGCCCATCCGCAGCAGCTGGCGCGTCGCATGCTGGCTGTCATTGTCCTTCGCCCCGCGGTTGATTGAGTAGGCGCCGATCCGGCTGCAGACGAAGTTCTGCAGCGGGTCGTCAAAGATCTCTCGCGCGGCGAGGAAGTAGAAGCCCGTGCCGAGCATGCTGCCGAGCTGCATCACCACCGGCGGTTCATAGCTTGGGTGGTTCGGGGTGAGGATCACGCGCTGGCCCATCTTGCCTTTCAGGATCGCGCGGTGTTCCTCACTGATTTCAACCCGGTCAACATGGGTAACAATTCTCAGGTAAAGCGGGGTTATCAGCCGCGCGATGCCCATCATCAGCGGGTCATGGCGCGGCGGGATGAACTTGTAACCGCCCGGCGATTCCTGTTGTGATGCCTCGATCTGGTCCATTGGTTCCTATTGTAGTCAGCCAACGGCCCAGGCGTGCAAAAGCCTGTTAATAAGGTATCTTTTAATAGCCGTATCGGTTGACCCATACGGTCGGTTACAGGAGACGGAAATGAACAATTCTGGTGTGAAGCTTCGCTCCGGAATCACGGATACGCGAACGAACAAGCCCTGCCGCAGTTGCGGCGTGCTGATGGATGACGGAGGTACACACTTCGTCTGCCTGGCCTGCGGCTATCGCCTGGAAAAGGAGAACAAGCCGGCCTCCGGTGAGGTATCCGCCTGGCAGAAGCAGGTCGCTGACCTGCATACGCAGAAGTTCATCACGGCGCGCCAGGCCCAGAACGAGCAGCTGCTGTCCGGTTTCGGTCCCCTGCGTGTACTGCTGTTCGCCGGAGTGCTTGCACTTGGCATTGCCGCTCCGCTGCAGAACCTGCTCCCGCTCGTCAATGGTGGCAGCCAGGGCCCGAATGCCATTCCCACCGCCGTCGCCGCAATCATCGCCATTGCGATCGCCGGCTGGGCCGCCTTCACCCAGGCCGGGCCGCAGCGCATGCTGCAGCGCAATGTGCTGGCAGCCCTCGCCCTTGCCGCACTCCTCGGGCTCGTGATGTCCGGCCCGATTGGCCATATGCTGACCGCGCAATATGGTGCGATGCATAACGGGGTGGATGTCGCTTCCGGTGTTGCCAACCGTATCGCCCAGACCCCGGTGTGGTGGCAGCCGTTACTGCAGCTGGGTGGCAACCTGGCTGCCTTCGGCCTGCTGGCCTTCATCTGCCACCGCGAAGCCACTGACCGGATGTACTAGGGAAGAAGCAGAGAAAGTAGAGCACGTAGAGAGCTTAACCACCGAGTGCGCAGAGAGCACGGAGTCTCTCGTGATGAAAATCAGGCTGAGTCAGCAGCGTTGGACATTGCGCAGGTTAAGCAATTTATTGAGCCCAAGCCAACCATGGATTCTCTGTGCCCTCTGTGTACTCTGTGGTTAGGCCCTCTGGGCACTTTGCCCCCCTCCCCCGTCTCAGAAATCCACGCCGAAGATCCGCCGGCTGTTCTCCAGCAGGATCTGCTCGAGCTCCTCGATCGGCTCATTGCGCAGTGCCGCCAATGCTTCAAATGTATGGCGCACATAGGCCGGTTCATTGCGTTTGCCGCGCATGGCCTGCGGGGCGATGAATGGTGCATCCGTCTCCACAAGCAGCCGTTCAGCCGGTATCGCTCGAGCCGCATCATGCAGTTCCGTTGCCTTCTTGAATGACACATTGCCCGCAAACGAAATGTACCACTGCGGCTGCGCCAGCGCCCAGGCCATCAGCTCAGGGCTGCCGTTGAAGCAGTGCAGGATGCCGCGTGTGCCGGGCACTGCCTGCAGCAGTTCCAGAGTCTCAGCGTTGGCATCGCGGGTATGGATGATCACCGGCAGGTCCCGCTCACGAGCGAATTCAAGCTGTGTGCGGAACACCGGCTGCTGCGCCTCAAGAGTATTGGTGTCCCAGTGCAGGTCGATCCCACATTCCCCGACGGCGATCGGCGGGTTGCCAGAGTCGAACCAGGGGCCGAACACCTCATGGGCGGAGAAGCCCGCCGGCAGTTCACTGGTCGGGTGCAGGCCAATGCTGTAGTACAGGTTGGGGTGCGCTTCCGCCAGCCCACGGGCCTGCTGCCAGGTATCCGGGTCTATCCCGATCACCACGGCTGCAGCGATGCTGGCCTCGGCCATGCGCGCAATCACCTGCTCGCGGTCCTCGTCGAATGAATCGAAGTACAGGTGGCAATGTGTGTCGATCAGCATGCGCGCGCATTATTGCACGCGTATCACGGGTCCATACTAGAGCGGCTTGGTCTTGATCTCCGCCTCATGCTCGTAGAAACACATGTTGCTCATCGAATCCATCGTCTTGTACTGCATCTTGTCGCGGAAGTTGACAACCACGCCGGGGTAGACGGTCTCGTGCACACTGATCACGGCCTCACGGAAGTAGGCGGCGTTCTTCTGCGCCTCTTCCAGCTGTATCCGCAGTCCCTCCAGCAGCGGCTGGAACTGGGCCTCCGCCTGCATCAGCTTGCCGAGTCGCTGCTGCAGGTCGAGGTTGCTGCCGGTCGCCTGCAGGCGCTTCTTGAGGGTCTCAATCCCGAGGCTGACCTGGCGCAGCTTGCCCTCATTCTCCTGGATCTGCGCGCGAAGCTCATCCGGGTTGGAATCGGAGAAGGGGTTGCGCCCGACCGTCAGCTTGGTCAGCGCGGCCATCTTGGAGCCGAGGCTCGTCACGTCGACATTGCGGTAGACATGCACCTCACCGCCGACCAGGTTGCCCTTGTGGCTCTCGACCTGCAGGCTGCCGCCGATGCTGGCATTGCAGTGCCGCATGTAGTTCAGCACATGCAGGTCTCCGCGTACGGACAACTCGCACTGGTCCAGTGCCTCCACCTGGGCGTTGCCGCCGACCTTGATCACAGTCTCGCCGGCTCCGAACACGATGCCGTTGATTGTCAGGTTGCCGCCGCATTCGATGCTGGCGCGGTCAACGTTGCCGCTGATAACCAGGTCACTGCCGGTCTTGATGTGGAAGCCGGGGTGCACACTGCCCATCACCCGCACATTTCCGATGAAGTCCAGATTGCCGACGCTGTAGTCAACGTCACCGCTGATGTCGAGCGTGTCCATCACGCTGACCTTGCCGGCCTTGAGCATCGCATGCCCGGTGAGCGTGGCCGTGATCGTGCCCGTGGCCTCATCAAGCTCGGCGCCGCGGCCGGCCTTGGGGGCACTGGCCTTCTTGAACTCGGGCTCGATCGGCTGCCCGTGCACGTCAATCCCGCACATCTGCGGAGTGATCACGGTGCGCTTGGCCAGCACGTCACCTTCGCGCACATTCTGGAAATGCTGCACTTCCTTCAGGTCCACGCGCCCGTGCTCATCGCCATGCACTTCCTCCGGCTGCTCCTCTTCACCCTCCGCCCCGGGGTCTTGGCAGGCCTGGGCGGACTGTCCGGGCTGGCCGGTCTCAAACAGGTAGGTCACCTCACTGATCAACCGGCAGGGAGGCTGCTTGCCGCGTGCCACCACCACCGACTCACCGAACTGCGGAGCCACCACCAAGTTGGCAAGCTGGTCCTCAAGGACGCCCTGCACGACCTTGGCTGAATTGATCACATCCTTGAGGTCGTTTGGTGTATAGCTTCCCGCCAGCTCCCGGTTGACGAGCGTCAAGGTGGCGATCAGGCGGTCGTCAGAAATCTCGATCTTGTAATCGGCAGGGTTCAGGCCCATCTCAGCAGCTCCGCGCAAACAGCATTGGCTTCAGTCTGCACAGACTCTAACCGCAAACCTTGGCCGGCACAGCCTGCGACGCCTGACTTAGGCTCCAATTAAACCGGATTTATGCGCGGCTTGTCAGTTCCCGATCAGGGTACCGAGCGCCAGCTGCTCGATGCGGCGGAACACAGTGCCCTCGCCCTCGTTGCGGTCCAGCGCGGATGCCAGTGAGATGGCGGCCTTGCTGTCCGCCAGCTCGGCGGTGACGATCTGGCCCGGCTTCTCACCCTCATAGGCCAGCGAGCTGAGCACCAGCAGCACCACGTCGTGGCGGCCCTCGATCAGCGGCAGCTTGATGTAGTGCGTCACGCTCATGCCGCTCAGGAAGTCACCCAGCAGGCCATGCTGCTGCAGCAGCACCAGCAGCTCCGGTTCGACGAACACGCCGAGGCGGCCGCCGGGGTTGAGCAGCTTGATGGACTGGTCGAGGTAGTTTGCAGCCAGGTTGGCATCGTGGGCAAAGATGAAGTTGCCGAGGATCACGTCGAAGCGGTTCGGGATGTCGTTGTCATCATTGGCCGCCTGGTTGAACACCTCGGGCAGCTCGCTGAAGAAATCCTTGCTGACGATGTAGGTGTCGTCAAAGCCGCTCACGCGGCAGTTGATGCGGGCAGCCAGCGCCAGCACCTTGTCGGCCTCGATACCGGTGTAGCGGTAGTTGATGAAGTGGTCGATCAGGTCCATCTGGCTGACGATGAAGCGGTCACGCGCCTTCTCGATCAGCGACTTCTCCGTCTGTGCCAGGCGGAAGCGCTGGCCGTCGGGCTGCACCACCTCGATGTTGGAACCGTCATCCACGAGCGCCCAGGCGGCGTTCTCCAGGCGGTTCATCATCCAGCGCAGCATCTCGGTGGTCATGTTGCCCTCGAGGCAGGCCGGATGCAGCGTGTTGTCATTGATACCCGGCTTGAGGATGGTGACCAGCAGGCGGTAGAACTCATTCGGGATCAGCACCCGGTCACGGGTGTAGTTGATGTACTTGATACGCAGGATGTCGTTGATCTTCTTGACGGACAGCGGCGCATTCACGATGCTGTCCTCGTTGACACCGACGGCCACCGTCTCGTGCTCCAGCAGCTGGTCGATGAACTGCTGGATCTCCTCACGCTCACGCGGTGACAGGCCGCGCTCCTTGGAGGAGCTGTCGAGGTACTGGAAGCTGTTGATGCGGTCCTCCTCAATGCCGGCATCCTGCATCATGCGGTTCATGCGGGCTGCAAGGTCCTCCGGACGGGCCGTGTCCTCACGCTGCTCGAGCACTTCCATCGCCTGCTTCTTGAGCGCTTTCTTCAGACGGCTCTTGCCGGTCTGCAGCTCGCTTGCGCTGCGCTTCTCATCGGTCTTGAAGGCGCTCTGGGCGTCAAGGAAGCTGCCCTCCAGCAGGCTGTCGATGTCCTCGCTCTTCTCGGGCACAGCCATCACGGCGCTGCTCTTGACCTTCTCCTCCTCGCGGGCCTTCATCAGCTCCTTCAGGAACCAGTTCTTGCGGTCCTGGCCGAAGCGCTTCTTGTTGTCGCCCTTGAGGTTGAGGATCACCTTGTCCTCGGCCACCTTGGCCTTTTCAACTACGGCTTTCATCAATTCCTTTTCAGATAAACCATTTGGATGGTTTCTAAGTACTTCCTCGGCGATGTCGTTGCAGAGCACCCAGTCCTTCATGCCCCACCAGCTCTTCTGCTTGACGAGGCCAGGCGCCTTCTCCAGGTCGACCACGACGGTGTTGACCTTCCAGCCCAGCTTGCGGGCAATGCGGGAGCGCACATCACGCTCATACATCTGGGCCTGCTCCTCGCGCATCACCTCATCGAGCACACTGTACTCAGGCATCTTGTCGTTGATGGTCTCCCACTTGCCGTCCTTCGCCTCCTTGAAGTAGGGCTGGCTCTTCAGCACCGGCAGCACATAGCGCTCCTTGGCGCGCTCAATATCAACCGGGTGGATCATTTCGGCGTTCACCGCGGCGGCGATGTCTTCGAGCGCGGCCGGCTGGTTCTCGAACACGAAGCGGCGGATCACATCCACATTGCTCAGCACAGACTTGGTTGCCATCGTTTTCCGTTCCTTTCTGCTCGCAGGCCCGATCCGTGGACCGGGCCATTGAATAGTCTTTTATGCGCGCGCAAGCGCGTCCCCCGAGGTGGAACCTCAACATAATTGTAGTACATATTACGTATGATGTGAAGAATGGGGAGCTCCGGCTTTGGCAGGTGAGGAGCCGCGTTGCGGAGTCACCAGGTGACGATGCTGAGCAGGATCTGTTACATAGCTTGCGAAGCTGCGCTTCGCAGCTCCGGCAATGCTGCGGTCTGCTTATTCGACTTCCCGCAGCATTGCCAGCATCTCATCCGCGATGCGGTTCAGGCCCTGGTTGCCGAGCGAGCTGAACAAGATCATCGTCTCGCCGCTTTCCGGGTCGAAGCGCCACAGAGAGCGGTTGCCGGGTGTCGTGCCATTGTGGCCGTACATCCAGTGCTCTCCATCAAAGCGCCTGGAGATTCCCAGTCCGTAGGAGTAAGGTTCGGAATGTGCCGTGCTGCCGGTGTCAATGAACTCGTACAGCTGCTCAAGCTGCCCGGCAGTCAGGAATCCCTCGCCGCTGCGCTTGTAATGAATGCTCCAGTCCTGTCTGATGTCGAGCCCATGCAGGGCGGTGGCGCATTCGATGCCCTCCTGCTTCATCCGCCAGGGGCCGCTTATTGCATCACTGAACTTCAGCAGGTCAGAGCCGGTGCAGCGGATGCCTCCAGCGGCGCGGCCCATGCCCGGCATGTCCCAGCCTGTGATATCAAGCAACTGCCCGTTGACAGTGATGTGCGCCGCCACCGCCTGGCAGCCGGCCGGCACTTCCCATAGGCTGGTGTTCTCCAGGCCAAGTGGGTCCAGCACGTATTCCTGCAGCAGTTCGTCATAGTCCCGTCCGGTGGCGCGCTCCATTGCCAGTGCCGCCAGCCAGAAGTTCGCATTGCTGTACTGGTAGCCCTGCCCAGGCTCGAATTCCAGCGGGCGGTTTGCCACCGTTGCCAGCAGCGCTTCGTGGCCCAGGCGTGGCTGCGGCCCGAGCATCAGCCGCACCACCGGTACAAGCGGGGCATAGTCCTCCGGATCACCCAGCTGGTAGGGCAGTCCGCTCCTGTGGTGCATCAGCGTGCGCAGGCTTGTGTCCGCGAGTCGTGCCTGCGTGAAGATGTCGTCAATTTCCGGCACGTAACTTGATACAGGCTCGTCTAGCTCAATCAGTCCGGCTTCCTGCAGCTCCAGCGCCAGCACCGCCGTGTAGGTCTTTGTGATGCTGCCGACTGGCCAGACCGACTGTGGCTGCTTGTCAATCTCGCCATGCTGCATGCCCATCACCATCAGGCCACTGGCCCCTCGGTAGTAAAGCACAGCCTGTGGAATCCCCGCTTCTCCGCAAAGCACATCAAAACGCTGCTGTGCGTCCTGGGCAAAGCGTTCAAAGCCAAGCTGGAAGGGTGACTTCCCGGCATCCCCATCCTGTGCGAATGAGGGGCACAGTCCTGCAAGCACAAGCATGAAGGTGATTGCCAATCGCCCGGACAGCCTCACCTGTCCTCCCCCTGCCTTGGCAGGTGGCCCAGTGCCTGCAGTTCCAGCACCAGCAGGTGGTCCATGAACATCGGGCCGTGGAAACTGATATGCCCCTCCACTTCATTCACCTGGATGTCCTCGAAGTAGTGCCGGTAGACGCTGTCAATCTCATACTTGAGCGGCTCGGAGGAGAAGCTGGCCTGGGTCCAGTGAACCCGGCCGCTGTCCTGGAAGCGAGCGCGCATCATCGACTCGCAGATCTCGCGGCCGTCCGGGTTCTCCTGGCGGATCGTGCCGTCCTTCAGGATGCGGCGGAACTCGATTGCCTTTGCCTCTATTAGCAGCGCGCTGACTTCGTAGAACATCAACTAAATAGTAAGGCAGAGAGCAGAAAGCAGGCAGCAGACTCGGTATGTGTTCATAGCGGTCTGCTTTCAGCTCCCTGTTCCCTGCTTTCTGCTATATGATTCTGTCATGGCTGGGCCAATCAGCATCCGCGTGACCGTCACCGGCAAGGTGCAGGGCGTGTTCTATCGCGCAACGGTGCGTGACTGGGCGGCGGAGCTGAAGATCCATGGCTGGGTTAAGAATGAACCGGATGGTTCAGTTGTAGCCGTAATCCAGCACATGCGCCAGCCAGTGCTTGATGAAATGCTGAAGCGAATGTGGCAGGGGCCGAAGGGGGCGCTGGTGCTCAAGTTGCACAGCGAAAAGCTGGAGAACCACCTGCAGTACAGCGAATTCTCAATCCTGCGGTGAATGGAGACGATTAGCTTTTATGCTAATCAGCTGCCCAGACGGGCAATCTCCCGGTAGATCCAATCGTGGCAGCGTTCATGCGCCTCGAGGTGCTTGTGCCAGTTCTCCAGCGGAATCAGATCCGCCTCCAGGCAAAGCTGCCAGATCGCTCCATCAATCTTCTGCCAGTCTGCATATGTGCTGGCTGAGCCAAGCAGTTCGGCCAGCTGGCCCGTCGTGCCCCGCTGTTCCAGCAGTGCCAGGCTTAACTGGCGGAAACGCAATTCAAACACACCTTCCGGTTTGTTTTCAAAGGACCTAGCCAGGCAGCAGGCATGCATCGCCAGTGCATGGTCCCGACGCAGCAGTGCCTCAGTAAGCATTGCATCCAGCAGCAGGCTGTCCGGTCCATCCTCAAGCAGCAGTTCGCGGCGGATTGCCAGCGGGTCAATGCTGCCACGCTCAATCAGCCCGGCCTGCAGCATCTGCAATGCAGCGATGTACCGCACCCGAGCTGTGGTAGCTAGCAGGTTCGGGGTGCTCACGCTCAGCCGCGCGCAGCCTTCGTCCAGCATTCGCCAGGCGCGCCGTGCATCCTGCGGTGAGCAGAGGTAGAGCGCGGCAAAGATGTCCAGCAACTGCAGCTCAAGCTGGAAGCGTGTTGCATCATCTCCGGCGGGCATTCCGCGCAGCAGTGCCGCGGCCTGCAGGCGCAGCTCACCGAATGCGGTCGGGTCCGGGAGTTCGAGCAACTCGTGTAATTGCTTGCAGAGCAGGATCCAGCCAGCCTTGCTGGCCTGCCCCGTGGTCACTTTCTGGTTCATGTAATGGGAAAAGTAAATGGTTTATTTGCGTGCCGATGCGTGTCCCAGCCATTATGCCATTTCTGGGCATGCTTGTGTGCATCCAAGCATGCGAAATCCGGTACATACTGCCTGGGGTCACCGGCGCCAGCCGGTTGCGTGTCATATCAGGGGACGCTGTCCTGCTATATTGGTTACCTCAGGGGGATTCATGGAATACGTTCAGATTGTGGGGCTTATTGATGGCTGAGCAACAGCGCTGTCCAGCCTGCGGCGGCCTGGCCACGGTGCGGCTCGGGGAGCTGAGCTGCCCGACATGCGGCTACAGCCAGATGCTTATCCAGGAGCAGATTCCTTCGCGCCGTTCTTACCAGCAGCGCTCGCCTACCGGACAGTTCGGCACGAAGGCCGGTGAGGATCCGCTGGTGCGCGGCAGTACCGGCGAGGACAGCCCCGGCCAGCTCTGGCGCCTGAAGGCCGGGCGCAGCGGCCGGATCAATGTCAACTATGGCAGCAATGCCCCGTCCGTGGCTGAGCTCGGGGCATTCCTGGCCTGCTTCTTCGGCACCACGATCCTGATGCAGGTCGCGGTCAGCTCGCTGTTCGGCGTCGGCGGCATCGGGCTTGGTTCGATCCTCAGCGCAGCTTTCATGACTGGGGTGCTGGCCTTCACCTTCTCGCAGCAGATCGCCTGCCTGAAGGGCTTCTTCATGCTGATCTCCTTCATGATTGCCATCATGAGCCTGTACATGGCCTACAAGGCATTCAATGTGCACAACTGGATCAGCATGGCTTTCAGTTTCGTGGAGTTCGGCCTGAGCGGCTGGCTGTTCTCGATCCTCTACCGCCAGAACATTTACGAGGACCTGTGAGCTGTGCTGCGCTCTGGCATAATCTGGCGATGAACCGCAGACCAAGAGGAACAGTGCCACGCATTGACATCGTCGTGCCTGAGAGCTGGCATGCGATCTATGCAGTGGTGAAGCGCATCCCGAAAGGCAAGGTGGCAAGCTACGGCCAGGTGGCCCTGCTCGCTGGATTGCCACGCGCCGCCCGTCTCGCCGGCACCGCCCTGTTCCACGGTCCGCCGGAGCTGGTCTCGAAGATCCCCTGGCAGCGGGTGGTGAATGCCGCCGGACGGATTTCCTACAGCGAGGCGCGCAATGGCAGCGACCATCGCCAGCGCGAACTGCTGGAAAAGGAAGGGATCGAATTCTCAGCGGCCGGTGTGATCCGCATGAGCAAATACGGCTGGGACGGTAAATAGGGACCAGGGACCGGGGACCTGGGATCAGGGATCGGGCGTACGGTTCAGAACATAGGTAACGGTTGAGGTTCAATACATAGGTAACGTTTCAATTGAACTATTCGCTCTTGATCTTCTTTACTGGTCCCAGATCCCCGGTCCCCGATCCCTGAAGGATTTTCCTCCGGAAATTCCAGCGATTCTGTCGCATTTCTCCCCATTTGCATGTCTGCTTATCTGAGATGTTCTTCATCGCACGCCGCCGGCCCGAGCTGACTCCCCGCGAGATACGCTGGCTCTTGCGCGAATCAGTGCAGGAAATGCACAGCCCGCGTTCGCGCATCCGCATGGCCGGCCAGCGCCTGGACGAACTGCGCATGCGGCTTAAGGGCCGCGATACCCGTGATCCGCTGGTTGCGGAACTGTTCCGTGAATTCGCCGGCTGCATCACCCGCGAGCTGGCCGCACTCAGCAGCCTGCCGGCGCTCAAGCGCCTGACCGACTCACGTGAGGAATGTGAAGATGCCGCCGCCGCCGGGATCGCATCCCTGTGGCGCTATATGCTGCGCCACCACGGCACCGGTGACGAGCCATTGTTCCGCGACTGCGCCTGGGCTTACCTCGGGCGCTGCATCGTGAATGAGGCTCGGGACATGCTGCGCGCCAAGATTGAGCAACGTGAGAATGAACAGCAGCTGGAAGCGGCCAGCACACTGGCCGACATGGGCAGTGGCAGCGGGGCCGGCGGGCTGGAGGAGCTGTTCTTCTGGTGCCGGCTGGCCAGCTCAGGCGAGGCCCGCGGCCGCAACCGGGAGATCATTGTGCTGCGCCTGATGCAGCTCTGGCTGGCCGGAGAAGGCTACAACTGCCGGCTGGAGGAAGTACGACTTGTTCTGGGGGAAATGGACATCGACATCCGTGAACATGCCCTGCGGCAGCAAGCCAACCGCTTGGTTGCAAGGATGCACAGCCGTATCCATGGTGAGCGGGAAGCCGTATCCGGCCTGGAGGGCCAGGTATGAACATGCAGAACCACGAATCAATGCGCGAGGCCCTGCCTCCGCTGGACAGCCAGGCCGGGCTGGAGGCCCGCCTGCTGCGCCTGATGGAAGTCACCCTGGCACAGGAACAGCGCAGCCGCTGCGAGCTGGACAACAGCCTGCGTCCCTTGAGCCCCCAGCAGCTCAGGCGCAATGCGGTGGCGGAACTGATGCTGCACGCCGAGGAAGGTTACTTCGACCACATGAACAGCCTTGTGAAGCGCTCGGCAATGTATACCGCAAGCATCGTGGCCTTTGCACTGGGCATGATGCTGCTAAACGGCGGTCCGCAGGACAGTGCCAACGGCCAGCGCCTGAAGCTTGGAAACACTGTTCCGGCCAAGCTTCACATGGCCAGCTCCGCCAACTGGAACATAGACTGAATCAAGCCGCAGTATTCAATTGGCTGGCGAAGTAGTTCAGGTAGTTTCGGATTCAGTTCCCACGACTGTTGCCGGTGCTGGGAGTGGCAGGCCATCTTCCTTCAAACCTGCCAAGTGCAGTTGGAGCGATTCGCGAAACAGAACTTTCAGTTCTTCTAAGCTTCCAGCAGTTGCAATGCATCCCGGAACATCTGGTGAGTAGGCAGACCAGTTGGACTCGCCTCTTTCATAAATGACTGAATAAGTCAGGTACATAGTCCCCAGATTGTACAAACTCTCTTTTCCTGATTCAAACAGGCAATCCAACATGCGGCACTGAGGGATCAGGTATCCCGAAGTGACGCGCAAACTGAGACCGGCGAACGCTTGCGCGAGCCGGCAGCAGGAATCAATCCATGCGGATCGGCATCACGATGTACAGGTAGTCCGGGTCGCGCGGGCTGCTGACCAGCACCGGGTTGACCTCATTGATCCAGTTGAGCACCACCTGGTCACCGGGCACATTCTTCAGTACCTGGATGATGTACTCCGGGTTGAGCGCGATGCGGATCGCGCCACCTTCGATCTGGGCCCCCAGTTCCTCGACACCCTTGCCGACCTCGCCGGCATCACTGCGGATGTCGATCTTGTCCTCGCTGCTTTCGATGTGCGCCACCGGGTTCTGGTCCCGGGTCCGGCAGACCAGCTGCACACGCTGCAGGGCGTCATTCAGCTCGCTCTTGTCGAGGAACACGCGGGTGGCGATGTCCTTCGGGATCACGCGCTCATAGTCCGGGAACTTCACGTCCAGCAGTGAGCAGACAACGAGCTGGCTGCCGAAGGCGAAGGCCACTTGGTTGCCCGGGTTGAAGATCGCAACCGCGGCATCGTCATCATCCGGCAGCATCTTCTCAAGTTCGTCAGCCACTCGCGCCGGCAGCAGCAGGTTCTGCTCCAGCTCGTTTCCGGCGAGGCCCTTGTTACGCTTGAGGGCCAGGCGGTGGCCGTCGGTGGCAACGATGTCCAGGCTTGCGCCATGGAACACGAAGAACACGCCGTTTGTGTAATGTACAGCTCCGGTTGAGCTGTCCTTCACGGCGCTGAATGTGGTCTGCTGCAGGGCATTCTTCAGCAGGCTGGCGGGGATGCTTGTCAGCAGTGATCCCTCGTATTCCGGCAGGCTGGGGAAGTTCTCATCCGGCATGATCGTCAGGTCGTAGGAACTGCGCCCGACCTGCACATTCAGCTGGTTGCCTTCCGTACTGAGGGTCACGTCCTTCTTTGGCAGCTTACCAACCAACTTGGACAGCAGGTCTGCCGGGGCCAGAAAGCTGCCGGGATCCGCTCCGCTGACAGCAAGCGTACGGCGGATGGTGAACTCACCATCTGTGGCTGTCATCTCCACATGGTCGGAACTGACAACCACCCGCACATGGTTCAGCACTGGATTTATGCTGCGGGTTACCGCCTTGCTGACCGTTGACAACACGGCCGAGAGGAGTTCCTGACTGATCACTACATGCATTGGAGAGCCCCGGTGAATCTTGGATTATGCAATCTATGAACACCGATTATAACACTGCCGGACTGGCCTTCCGGTGTCGCACGGACCGTCCTTTCCAAGTGCTTCACAGACTTCCCACAGGCTATCCAACATCGGCTTTGATACTTGCCCTGGATGTGCATATTTACCAATATTTCACCCGCTGAACCGGACTGCCAACATTGCCTGCTGATTAAGATCAGATTCAATTCAGCATAAGCAAAGATTAATCAAAGCCCCTGTATGCCAGTTCGGCCAGTCCGGATCAGATGTCTCGCACTTATCCAAACTGTCCGAGGCCCTAGTACGAATACTGTCTTAAAATAAGTAAAGGATATGAATACCACCGAGCATGACCGCACCCCTGGCCTGGGACACAGGCTGTTTGAAATGATCCGCAATGACGAGGAGATCGTTGAGCTGATCAAGCTGGCCAATGAGCACCTGGGGGTGATCGGCTTTACAGAGCATGGACTCAGGCATGCAAGCATCGTGGCACGCTGGTCAGGATCAATCCTCTCCACTCTGGGATACCCGGATGAGGAGATAGAACTTGCAAGATGTGCCGGATTCCTGCATGACATCGGCAATTTCATCTGCCGGACCAACCATGGGCAGACCGGAGCGGCAATCCTGTATACGATGCTCAGGCGCTTCCCGTTCACTACCCGACAGCTCGGAAAAGTACTCAGCGCGGTGGGAAACCATGAGGAGCAGTATGGCCAGTGCTACAACGAAACATGTGCGGCCGTTGTGCTGGCAGACAAATCTGATGTCCACCGATCAAGGGTTCGTGCATATGATCCAGCAAACCACGACATCCATGATGACGTGAATTACGCAGTCACCCGCAGTGACCTGATCGTTGATCCTGATCTTCGCGAAATCAGGCTTGACCTGGATATCGATGGCGAGACGGCGAGCATGATGGACTTCTTTGAGATCTTCATGAGCCGCATGATCATGTGCAAGAGCAGTGCGGCCTATCTTGGATGTACCTTCAAGATATCCTGCAATGGAACCGTAGTCAGCTGATCAGTTCACCAGCCCTTGCTTGACCGGTCCAGTTTTCCACTCCAGGAATGCACTGAGATCCTTTTGAACTTAGCTGGCAGAAGGTAATCCATGCAGCCACGGGAAACATATTCGTTTTCCTGCAGCAGTTTTTCCGCTTCGGCGTGCCCCGCCAGCTGTCCTGAAATGAAGCGGTTACTCTGGTAGCTGGCGACATGCAATACCTCATCATTGAGAATTGCACGGGCCAGCTCGAGGGCTTCTGACTGACTGGAAAATTCAACCCGCACACCGGCGAAATCCACACTTGTGCTCCTTGTGGATTCAATGGCCATGATTTCAAGGTCAATTCCTTCACGCTTGGCAGGACTCTTGAGGTAGACCAGCAGGCCCTGGTAGTAACCATTGAAGTCAGACAGGATATCCAGCTGCTCCAGCAGTTGCGGTTGGCTCTCCTTCAGGACTTCAATGAACTCCGTGCAGTAACTGCCAAGCTTCACCACCGGATGCCACTTTTCTGCCCTGTACTTGCTGGGTCCGTCGCTGACCATATGCAGATAATACGATTCCTGGGCTCAGCTTGAGTCAGATTGCAGATAAAGAAGACAAATCAGCCATCCACCCTTCCGGTCCATGAAGTGACCTGCAGGATTTCCTCCCGCTGCGGCTGTAGGAATGAAAGGCAACCGGCAGGTTTGTTTTCCGTGGATGCAGTACTTCTTAATGCCATACCTGGTTCAGCCATCCAGCATCCCGAAAACTCTGAATTGACGTACTTGCTGATGCAGACAATCTCTTCATTGACTATGAAGCCGATGTAGCGGGCAGCTTCAAATGTGCCGCTGAAATCCTCGATTGCTCCGTTGAATTCGATTTTTATGCTCGGCGGGTTTTCCGAAGCATGCACGTTGAGTGTGATGATGCGATACGGATTCGGCGCTCGTACCGCAAGATTCAGTCCAAGCGGGTTTCCATCCTGGTCCATCGCCAGCATCAGTTTTTCATCCCAGTGCGGCTGGATCCTGAGCAGGTCCTCGTGGAATGCACTGAGGAACTTCCCGAGCGGGATTTCCGGCGCGTAACCGGTTGTAATCGTGTCGTGTCCGTAGTCGGCCATGTTGATCCCTCACAGCGCTATGCGGCAAGGCCCGGGCCGCATGCTTCAATTCTTGCGGCTGAAGCTGGTTTTGGGCTGCTGTTTAACCTCTATTTAAGTTTTGGAAAGCAAATGGAAGTCCATTCGACCTGCATCGGGCAGGCCACAGGCAAATTCTGCTAAGATGAAATCAGGAAGCAGCAATGGGACAGATAAATGGACGCAGTTCCTGAAAGCCGTCAATCCGGGGGGTTCCTCGGTGAATGGATGTCAGCAATCAGCACGGTCAATGAAAATCCGGTGGCCGGCTGGCTGATGACGGCCCGTGAGCGGCGCACCCAGAGATATCCGCTGGTGCGCAAGCTGATTGTCCCGGTTGCGATTTCCCTGGTATTCCTGTTTTCCTTCCTCTACGCCCAGCGCAATTCCGCCCTGATCAGCAGTTCCAGCCTGGTTGAGCTGGTCACGATCATGCTGACCGTTTCAATCCTACCGGCGGTGTTCTTCTGGGCATTGACGGGCATTTTCACAGCGGTGCAGGAATCACTGTCACTGCTGGCGGACGAAAGCAAGAGCAAGACCTCACTCACGATTGATGACATGGTGAGTGTTTCGCAGATGAGCAGTGCCGACATTGCGGTTGGCGCCCTGCAGGTGATCATGCCGCAGCTGTTCTGGCGATCGCTTGCGCTGTCACTCAGCTTCTGGTGGCTGATGCTGATGCTGACCAGCATGTTCGGCGTTGACCTGCGGGCGGAAAGCTTCATCAATACCTGGATCTGGGGCATCGTGACGGTTCCGCTGATGCTGCTTAGCAGCCTGCTGGCCTGCCTGGCGCTGGTGCTGGGTTGCATCGCCGCCGGACTGCATGCGCGGGGCACGCTGGTCCCGCTGACAGCGGCTGTGCTGGTTATGGGCGTGAGTTTCGCCTGGTCGCTGGTCGGCGGCAACATGCTGATCAATGACCAGTATGTACTGCTTATGACCCGGTCTGGCAGCATATACGGCTCAGTGATGTTCCTGGTGCTGGCTTTACTGGTCGCAATGCTTATGCGGCGCCCCGGAAACTCCCGCGCAGGGCTGGCTATTCTGATGCCGGCGCTGGCAGCCGCCACAATGTACCTGTTCTTCCGATTCGTGGTACCGAACCAGGAGGGGATCTCCTCCATGCTCGTGTCACTGGCTGCCGGCTTCATGCGCAGCTGGGGCAGCTTCAGCCTGGTCAACCCGCTGTTCGTGCCCACGGCAGCCAGCTGGGGGGATGTGTTCGGGCGCAACCCGGTGACAGCGGAAGGTGGATTCGGCAGCAGCCTTGAAATGCGCTGGATGATCGGTTTCCTGACCCAGCTCGGACTGGTCTGGATCAATGCCTGGCTGGCATGGCAGTGCATCAACCGCAAACGCAGCAGCCACTAGTCAGCTTCCGGGCTTGCCGTAAACACAGGCACCAGCCGTAAATCAGCCGGTTGATTGTTTGTTTCACGTGAAACATAATTCACCAGGTGCACATCAGGAGAATAGCGTTCCACGTGAAACACTGATTAATCTGTCGGGTGGCAGAACTACTGAGTGGCTGACACTTCCCCGTGCAGTTCCGGTCTATTGCCTCTTTCAGTGCACCTCCGTGAGAGGCATCTCCAGTACGAGAAACCACAACTTCACCGCAAGTCCCGGTTAACAGCTCCCGAAGGCCTAAGCAAGGCGTTATCTTCCGCTTGATGTCATGTTGCTCCACAGGTAACGCCTTGAACTCCGCCATGCGTGGCATGCAGCGGGCCAGTGAGTCCGCTTCCGTTGCAGCTCGCCATATTGCCACTCCGAAATCCCAGGGACCGGAGCTTGAGAGTCGCAGCAGCGTGGCTGACATCGTAGACATCAGCAAGGCCGCCAAGGGGATGCAGGCCTCAGCTGTGGTGTTCTCCGTCGCCGCTGACATGAGCGACATCGCAATGTCGATTGGTGCCCGGCTGGACCAGTACGCATAGGCAGCAAACACGCCAGTTTCTTATCTGTTTGATTGCGGCCCCTTGATCCCTCCTGCGCAAGCAGTACCGATTTCTGCCGATCCCACCGGTGTACGCCTGCTGACCTGCCTGTGAAGTGGAACCGGGCTGGCCTATAATCGTCGCGTGTCTGGATTGCGAATCGGCATAGACGTCGGCGGGACCTTCACCCATGGTGTGCTGCTCAGGCCACCCGGTGATGTGTTGAAGCGATCCGTCACTCCCACAACCCACAGTGCGCAGATGGGGGTTGCCGAGGGAATTCGCACCGTGCTTGCCGAACTGGTCGATGGACTGGACGCGGAGCAGGTGGAATTGGTGGCGCATTCAACCACGCAAGCCACAAATGCCCTGCTTGAAGGTGATGTTTCCGAAATCAACCGGGTGGTCTGCGTACCTCCCGGTGAAGCGCTGCTGCTGAAGCTTGCCCTGCGCGACCGGCGCATTCCGATCGGAAGCGGCAATGGAGTGACGCTGCACCAGGTGATGGTGCCGGCAGGCCAAGGCATTGCAGCAGATGCAGAACTGCCGCAGCTGGACCGCTCGCTGCCCAGTGCTTTGATCCAGCCCCTGGCGGGAGGCCACGATGCACTTGAGGAAGTGGTGCGCGAGCGGCTCGGACTGGATCCGCAGCGCAGTGTGCTGGCCGGGGAGATAACCCAGGTGCTGGGCCTGAATGCCCGGGCCCGTACGGCGGGAATCAACGCGGCAATGCTGCCGCGCATGCTGGAAACGGCGAACTACACGGAAAAGGTGGTGCAGGAACTGCTGCCCGAGGTGCCGCTGCAGGTGGTGCGCAGTGACGGCGGGGCGATGGATATCTCCGAGATGCGGCGCCAGCCGATCCTCTCCATCCTGTCCGGCCCGGCAGCCGGGGCCAGTGCTGCACTGCACCGCAGTGGCTTGAGCGAGCTGGTGTTCATTGAGGTCGGTGGCACGTCGACGGACATCACGCTGGTACAGGCCGGCCGCGTGCGCCAGCGCAATGCCACTGTCGGCGGCAACCGCCTGCTGGTTCCAGCGCTGGACCTGCGTACCGTTGCACTCGGCGGGGGCAGCATGCTGGACAGCCGCGGACGCTCATTCGGACCGCGCAGCGCGCATATTGCCGGCTTGCCCTACCTGTTCCAGGCTGTGATGCAGGGAAAGGAGTTCATTGGCATTGCCGAGTGGCAGGACAACCACGGGCACAGTTACAGCGTGATAACAACTTCCTCCGGAGAGAATTCAGCGTTCACACTGACTGATTACCGCATTCTTTCGGCACATGCTGTATCAGCAGAGTCAGGAAAGGCACTGTTGGATCAGCTGGGAATAGAGCTAAATACGGCGCAACTTGAAGTGATGCGCATTGCGGCTGCCGGACTGCTTGAACAGGCGGCGAAAGCCCAGCAGGCATCTATCCGCCAGCTTTGCCGCCCGATCAATGAGTTGATTGGATCGCACGAAGCCAGCCGCGACAGCCTGGTGCTGGTCGGTGGTGGAGGTGGCGCGCCGGTAGTGCTTGATCCGCTTGCAAGCGAACTGGGATTTGCTGGCCAGCTGATTGATGAGCATCCTGTGATCAGCGCAGTCGGTGCTGCACTGGCGGTGACCTGTGTATCCATCAGTCGCAGCACGGCGGAGCCTAAGGGGACGGACATTGAGGAACTGACCCGCCAGGTTGAGGAGAGGCTGGCGCGGCAGGGGGCGGAACGGGTCAGTACTGAGTATGACTACGATGCGCAGCGCCAGGTGCTGACGGTCACCGGCCGCGGCAACCGGCCCTATGAGCAGGATGCGGATGACATTGGCGGGGCCAAACGCCTGCAGCGAGCGACAGAGATGCTGGGGAGTGGAGCCGAATCCAGCTGGAGCGATGGGTGGATTGAGTTCTACTCCGCACCGGGAAAGCAGCGCGGCTCCCATAGCGGGCTGGCGCTGCTGGCCAGTGGCCGCTCCATCTGGCAGGGTAGCTACCGGCGGATAGAACCGGTGGCCAGTGGTGAATTGGAGCTGGTGCTGGACCGGATCATTTCCGAGGAAACATCCTATACGGATGGCGGAGCGTTGCTGCCCGGACTGAGCCTGCTGGCGGACGGGCGTTACATCCCGCTGGACCAGCTGGGCAGTGCCGAACTGGTGCGGGAAGTGCTGCGCTGGGAGAAACTGCCGCAGGATTGCCGGGCACTGTTCCTGCTGCGTTGATTGCATCATTAGCTAAGTACACAAATGAATTGCCGGTGGACTAAACTGCAGGAGCTTTTGTGGCTTGGGTCAATTCACCATATAATTCAGTTATGCGCTTAACGCTGATCCCCTGCATGCTGCTTGCAGCCATGCTTATGACAGCCTGCCCCGGTGATACCGTGCAGCAGGGACGTGGTGGGCCGGAGCAGGTGCAGTCGGAGCATGAAACCAGCGTACCGGCGGATGCACCGACGGAGAAAGCGGTTGACTTCCTCAAGTCCAGCCTGCGTGAGCCTTTGGTGGATGACCATGTTTCGCTGGAGGACAGCTGGAACATCATTTCCCGCCTGCCTGATGCGACCCCGTTCAAGTCCCTGATTGACCAGCAGGTGGCCCAGGCCGGGGGCAGCCCCGGGGTTCAGCTGGTCTCAGCCTGGCTGGTGACGGACCCGGAGGCTGCGAAACAGTACATCCTTACCGAAGCCAGGGCGGACCATGCCGCTGCCCTGCAGCCGCTGATCCGCTTCCCGGAAATCGGGACGGATATCCTGCAGGAATTGGACCTGAGCGAGCATTCCGTTGATTTCCAGGATGCCAGCCTGCTGCTGGTCCGCAACTGGATCGAGCCTTCAGAGGACCTGGTCGGGACCTTCGAGCAGCTCGCCGCGAGCCCGGAGCCGAACATCAGCCTGCGCGCACTTGGCTACCTGCTGCGTTTCGGCCGGGCCAGCGATGAACAGATAGACACACTCCGGCAGGCCATCCGCTCCGAGGACAAGTTTTTTGCAGCTGCAGCGGAGGGAGCCAAGATCAGCCGCAGCGAAGCGCTGGCCACGGCATTCGTGCCGCGCCTGCAGGAAGTGCCGATGGGGGAGCTCGACCCGGAGCGCCAGTGGCAGTCGAAGGAGTTCTACAGTGCCTATGCGCTGGCATACATCCCGGGCCGTGATGCGACGGTGATCCGGCTCAACCTGTTGAATGCCACGATCAATGACCTGCGCTGGCAGGCCCGCTTCGGTGAACTGATGCAGGGCAGTCCTGCGTCCTTTGAACAGGCCGCGCTGGAGGAGGGTGTGCTCAACCCGGAACTGCTGGCCTGCCTGGTACCACCCGAGGCGATGCATCCGGCATTGCTGGACTGGTACGAAAAGGCATTCCGGCAGGCGGATGAACCGCTGCGCTTCCAGCTTGTGACCCAGTTGAGCCGCTATAATGAGCACGCGTCCGAACCCAAGCTGCGGGAGCTGGTGCTGGGCCTGTTGGATGATGAGTCCTCGCTGGTGCGTGGACAGGCCTGGCTGCTGGCAGCCCAATTCGCTTATTCCGGACAGAGGCTGGATGCCGCCGCACTGCTCGAGTCAGCGACTGAGCAGGGTCCCGTCAAGGCGGCGGCGGCCTGCTACCTGCTCAGTACCGGCGGTACCGGGCGGTAACCGGAGCTGAATTGACAATTGCTATCTTCATCGTGGTCCTGACACTCGTCGCCGGTCTGGTGGCGGCTGCTGGCGACCGCATGGGCCAGCTCGCCGCCAAGCGCAAGATCCGCATCGGCAAGCTCAGGCCGCGCGATGCCTCCCGCCTGGTGGCGGTGCTGACCGGCATGGCGATCTCGATCGTGACCTTCGGCGTGGTGTTCGCTGTCTGGAGCGACTTCCGCGAGGCCCTCACCCGTTATTCCGAGACCAAGAGCAACCTGGCCTCCGTGCTGGCTGAGCGCGACAGCATGCTCAAGGACATCAAGGAAGCAGAAGCAGGACGCGATGATGCAATCAAGGCACAAACGGAAGCCGAACAGGCGATGCAGGATGCCGAGGAACTGACAACGGCCGCCCAGAACAAGCTGATCGCGCTGGAGGACCAGCTCAGCGTGGCCGACCTGCAGATCAAGGACAAGGAAGCGGAGCTGGCTAAGCGCCAGGCCGAGATTGACAAGATCCAGAAGGAACTGGGGGCTGCCCGCCAGAGCCTCAAGGACATCGAGAAGCAGAAGGAGGGCGACCAGCTCCAGCTCAAGAGCCTGCAGGAGCTGAAGGAACGCGCCCGCCAGGAGATCCTCAAGCTGCAGGATGATGCAGAGCGGCTGAAGGGCAGCGAGGTGGAGCTGGAGATCGGCAAGGTGCTGTCCTACCAGGAGATCCCGGCAGGCACGGAGGACATCTCGGCCCGCCTGCAGGAGGGCATCGACCGCCTGCAGATCAACCTGCTGCGCCGCGGGTTTGAGATAGATACGGAAAGTGTGGCAGCTGCCAACCGGCTGGCTGCCAGCATGGAGCTCGGGCAGTACGGCACCGTGGTTGTGATCCGCAACGGACGCAACGTGTTCGCTGATGATGAGGACAAGCAGGTGCTGCTGGACTTCAGCGCCCAGCCGTTGGCACCGATCGTGCGCAGGGGCAGCGACTTCATGACCATCACCGTATCGGAGCAGGGCTCCAGCGTGCGGGTGATGGGCCGTGAGCAGGTGGTGCTGACGCTTGGCAACCAGGTTGACATCGACTTCAGCCAGCGGCTGGACACCTTGTTCCAGACTGAGGCGCGCAATGCCGGCTTCCTGCCGGACATCACGACGGCTACCTACAGCCACCCGCTCAACGAACTGCTGTTCCAGGCCGAGAAGATCAATTCCCGCCAGCGGCCCTTCGTGATCCACCTGCGGGCCCAGAAGGACCTGACGGCGATCGACGGTGTTGCCAACCTGGCTGACCTGGAGATCAGCGTGAGCGGGGTCAGTGAATGAGCCTGCGCCTGATTGCACTGCTGGCACTGCTGGCCTTACTGCCGCTCATGCCTGCCGCCGCCGATGATCCCGTCAGCGAGGATCCGGCCCCGGTCCAGCCAGAGTCTGCTGCTGAGGAAACGGCGGATAGAGCGCCGAAGCTTCCCCCGGAACTGCCGCTGGCAACGATCCCGCTGCGTGAGAACCTGCGCTTCACACTGCGCCCGACGATCCTCGGGCTGATCCCGCCGGACAGCGCGGAGGACTATGGCGAGGGCCTCGTGCGCGTCAGTGAGCGCAGTGGCAACCGGATCACGCTGCACTACGAGATCAAGGAGGAGATCGAGAAGCAGCGCGGTGGCGATGAGATGTACGAACTGCAGGAAGCCCCGATCGAGACCCGCACCGAATACCTCACGCGATTCCGGCGCGGGGACGCGGTGGTTGACAACTACCAGAGCGGCCGGCGCGTTGCCTGCCCGCTGTTCTGGCAGGATGGCGATTTCCGTGCCAGCGACTACGGCCTGCTGTGGATCCCGGCGGGCCTGCTGGAAACGCTGAAGGATGAAGGCAGCTGCGACTGGCAGATGGACTTCACCACCGGCGCGAAGTCTGGCATTGCCAGCGAGCTGGAGCAGCTGGTGGAGGCAAGGCGCAAGGGCAACGGGATTGCCGACGGCACGGGTGCGCGGCTGGAGCTGATCCGCGAGGAAGGGCGCTACATCGTGCCTGTCAACGGGGCGATGAGCCAGCTCGCGGCGGTGCATGCGAGGGACAGCTGGGGCGTGGCGGAGTACTGGTTCCTTGACGATCCTGACAACCCGCTGCTGCTGAAGATGAGCTTCATTGCCAGCCCGGATGCCAGTCCGGCGGAAGAGGGGATCATCCGCCAGCTGCAGGCCGGCATCGGCTTTGCGATTACCAGCCTGAACTACTGAAGCATCAGACCAGAGGCGTGCGCCGGTCGCGCACGGCGAGCAGGGTGTAGCGCCACAGGAATCCCAGTACCACGAGCTGGATGCAAAGCAGCACCGGCAAGCGCCAGACCTCGAAGGCCAGCGCATTCCAGGCTGCCAGCACGGGCATGCCGCGCAGCATGGTGCTTGGGGCGGCGAAGGGGCTGAAGGGCAGGAAGGCGTTGTAGACCCACATCATGTTGCCAAAGAAGGCAATGAAGGGCTCTTCATCCGGCGAGATCCCGCTGATGTTTCCCAAGAAGAAGCTTGTCATGACCGCGATCGGCAGGAACAGCGGGGCAGCCAGCAACAGCCAGGTGTGGCGCTGGCTGGCACGGAATGCCAGCACCAGCGAGCCGATGAACAGCGCCATTCCGGCCAGCAGGCCGATGGGCACCAGCGGCCAGAGGTCGGAGTCGAGCTTCTCAGTTTCGGATATGGCACCGAAGAAGGCTGAACCGAAGGAGAATACGAAGATCTGCAGGCCGACGAATGCCACGGCCGGGAAGGTCACCAGCCACTGGTGCTTCTGCAGCAGGCCGAAGCAGAACAGGTAGAGCCCGAGGCAAACGCTGCCCAGCATGCCATGCACGAACAGTGCGACGAGGGTGACCGGGGCAAACATCAGCGCCTGCAGCGCAGCATCGCGTGACATGTCGAAGGCCGGCATCATGAAGGCCAGACAGAACACGGCGGAAGCCAGCAGCACGCGCGGCCAGATCGGCAGCACATTGATGCGCAGCCCGGCCAGCACCACGTCGCGGTCCTCCATCGGGGAGATGCAGGTCATGCTGTCGAGCATGATTGCGCCGCCGGAATCCTTGGCATAGGACAGCCAGCCGATGCTGTCGCGCACCAGCCTGAACAGCCCGCCGAGCAGCCACAGCGCTGCTCCCGGTGTGAGCACAACCCAGACGAACATCATCAGCACCTCGCGCCAGTCGTCGGAGCGCGGGTTGAAATTATCGGTCCTGACCACAAGCGTGCTGAAGGCGGATAGAGCCAGCATTATCAGCGCAACGAGCAGGATCCAGGCATTGCGGCGCCAGCCCGGTACCAAGAGGCCGTTCCTCTGTTCACGGCGCCGCGCCAGCCAGACGAGCGAATTCTCCTGGTCGCTGACGGGGTTCAGCAGGCTGGCCAGTCCATGCGTATGCGGCGTTTCGCTTGTGCTCACTGGGCGATTCTACTTCCTGTCTTGATAGAGGCTGGACGCAGAAGCGGAGGGGGATGTGTTCAGCCGGTTAGAAACAAAAAGGGCCCGGTTCATCGGAGCCAGCTTCTCTCCTGCAAACCGGGCTTTTGGACGGCATGCCGCCCTGCAGGTCGGGTTAGATACCTGTAATTAATAAGATACCAAAACAGCACGGATGTTACAAAACGGCTGCCGGGGCTATGCTTAAGCGGGGCATTCAACATTGGGAAACCGCGGGCCGTCAGAGAGCTGTTGTAACAGGAGAGGAAGAATGAAGCGTTTCCAGCTTGCGATCTACTTACTGATGATCATGGCAATCCTGATCTGCTGTGCCTCATGTGCACAGAGTGGGGGCTCCAACATGTCTGAGCCGATGTCCGGATATGCGGATACCAGCAGCAGCTATGACGGCCAGTACCGTGAGCAACCCCGTTCAGCAATGGCAACCGGTGGTGCCACAGCCGAAATTTCCCCCGACCAGGCCTACATGGAATTTGATTCCTATGCCGAGGAAGGGATGGCAGCACCCGGCAACGAGATGATGAAGCATGCTGCGGGTACGATTGCTGGAAATGACGGCGGTGGGGAGGTGGACATTCCCTCCGGTGGGGTGCTGGAGAGCATTGACGACTGGCTGAACCCCAAGGCCTGGGCGCAGGAATCATCGCCGGACGAAAGCTACATCGTGCGCACCGGCAATATCGAAATGGAGATCGAGGACTACGACAAGTCATCCGCCGAAGTGCAGACCGTGGCCCAGCGGCATGGCGGCATCATCACCGACAGCCAGATGCAGAAGTACGGTGATGACATGCGTGTCGGCTGGATCACGATGCGGGTGCCGACGGACAAGTTCCAGCAGTGCTTCGATGACCTGAAGGCGCTTGGGGATGTGAAGGTGCAAAGCGTCTCCAGCGAGGATGTGACCAATGAGTTCGTCGCCGGAGTGAGCCGGCTGCAGGCCCTGAAGACTGAGCATGAAACCCTGCAGGGGATGCTGGAGGATGCGCGGGAGGTGCAACGCACCCGCGGACTGGGTGAGGCCTACAGCGTGCTGCTTGAAACCCAGCGTCGCCTCAGCGAAGTGACCACCGAGATGCAGACCGTGGAGAACCGGGTCAGCGCTCTGTCCGACCGCATCAATCGTTCCACGATCACCATCAACCTGAGTGAACGGCCGATTGCCCCGCCGGCGGATGAATTCGCCTGGGGATTCGGTGCGGCGTTTGAGAATGCCAAGAAGGAACTGATGTATGGCATCCGCAACGTGGCGAATGACTTCATCAACTTCTTCGTGGCCCGCCTGATCTGGTGGATCATCTGGATCGGCATCATCTGGCTGGCCTGGAAGCTGCTCGGCACCCGGATCCTGCGCAGGTATCGCAAGGAGCAGGCTGCCAGCCCGACCAAGGGCTCAAACTAGGGCCTCCCGACTCCCGCAGGCAAGGGCAGGCCGTGCTAGAATCTAGCGCGGGCGCAGCCTGAGGGGCATTCTGGCAGTCCGCGGCATCCGGCCGGCAGCACATCCGGCGAGACAGCGAAAGGTGGAAACAGGCATGAGCCGCCCGAAGTACAGGAGCGAGGAGAAGCCGCTTTCGAGCGCGGCCGCATCCGTGTTCAGCCCATTCATGCGGCAGTTCCGCAAGTTCACCGCGATGAAGCACTTCCTCGGCTTGCTGCCGCAGGAGCTGGATGGGCTGGCGGCTCCCTACGATGTACGCCTGGCGCGCAATGAAGGCGGGGCAGACCTCAACACATTGTTCGTCTATGCCGCGTCACCCACAGTGGCAACCGTGCTCAGACAGCGCAGCCTCCGGCTGGTGGCAGACGTGAATGCGAAGCTGCCGGTTGAACTGCTGGAGGAACTGCACATTGAGGTGGTGAATCCGGCGAGAGTTGAGCAGCAATTGAATATTCTGGCGGTCAGCCCCGACTAGAAGGTGTATTGGAAATAACTGCGCGGCGGAAAATGAGTTTAACGGGATACAGACTGCTGGCGGCACTGTGCGCGCTGCTGTGTGCGCTTGCGCCGGGGCACTCCCGTGCCGCGACGGAATGGCAGAGCCTGCTGTCCGAGGACTTCAGCCAGGGCGAGGTCAGCTTCTACACCGGGCAGGCCTCCGAGGCCTACTACGGGATTGACGACCAGAACCGCTATGTGATCGACGGGCTCAACACTGAGATCGACTCACTGAGCGCACTGACCAAGAACCTCTATTACTACTACGTCGAAAGCGAGTGCGAGCTGATTGACACCCGCATCGGCGAGATGGCCTTCTGTGGGCTGGTGTTCCACTACAACAAGAAGATCCCCGGCAAGCTGGCCTATTACGTCTTCTACATCTACGCTGATGGCTACTACGGCGCCAAGCGGGTGATCGGTGACAACGCCGAGGTGATCCTGCCGCTGACCCGCAGCGAGTACATTGACGTCGGCCGGCCGAATATCCTCGCGGTGGATGCGCGCGGCACACGCTTCGACCTGTACATCAACGGCCGTTATGTGGACGGCTTCACGGATGTGCGGATCGACGGCGGTGGCTTCGGCTTCTACGTCAGCCAGCAGTCCCGCGCGGCATTTGACAACTTCGAGGTGAAGGTCGAGCGCCGCGGCGGTGGCCCGGCAGAGGTGGAGAGCCCGGAACTGCTGGAGGGCAGCAGTGACGACGGTGGGCGCAGCCAGGTCTCACGCGGTGAGAACTTCGGCGGCTACAGCTTCCCGAACATTCCGAAGGATCCCAACCGGCCGGTCTACCCATGGGAGGTCGGCGTCGACAAGAGTGAGACCGCTCGCAAGGAACGCGCAGAGGAATCCCGCGAACGCGAACTGGCTGACCTGGCCCAGAAGCGCCTTGAACAGGACCTCGATCCGCAAAAGGACCAGAAGCAGGATGAGAAACAGAATGAGAAGCAAATAGAAAAGGAGCAGCCGGCGAAGGTTGAAGACACGCCGGTGCGTGAGGAAGAGCCGCTGAAACTGGACCCGCCGGTGAAGGAAAGCGAGCCGGTGCGTGAGAAGGCGGATACTCCTTCCGGCGTGGCTCCCGGTGGCAAGCAGACAGAGGACGGCGAACTGCAGACCCACAGCTTCGGCGACCCAAAGCCGGGTGACCCGCCGCCGGTGCAGGAAACACAGGAACCGGTGAAAGAGGATCCCCCTGTGGAGGAAAGCAAGCCAGTCGAGGAGCAGGCGGCCCCCACGAAGGACGAGCCCGCGCAGGATGCCGAAGGCGTAGGCGGTGCGCAGATCCCGCCCCTGCCGGCAGCGGATGGGAAGCAGCCGGATGCCGCGGAGGAAGGCGGCAAGGAAGACAGCCAGGCTGCGCCGGCCAAGGATGAGTCATATACGAATGTGACGCTGCCCGGCAAGCAGGAGCCGCCAGCAAAGCAGGACGGGAATCAGAAGCAGGAAGAGAAGCAGCAGCCCGGGGAGGACAAAGAGCAGGAGCGCAGCGCCGAGGAGATCATGCGCGAGGTGCGCAAGGGTGATGACGACTGGTCCACCAGCGCACCGCCCTACCGTGCCCCAGACCCGCCGAAGGATGGAGAGAAGGCTGATGAGGGCAAGGGCAGCAAGGAACAGGACTCCCAGCCCAAGCAGGAAGAGAAGAAGGATGGGGAGTCCGGCAACGGCGAGCTGAAGGGTATCGAACTGCCGCCGCTTGACATGGCGCGGGCCCCAGGCAAGGAAGCCTCGAAGCAGGATGAGAAGCAGAAAGAGAATGAGAAACAGGAAGAGAAGCAGGTAGAGGAACAAGCCCCTGCAGAGGAAGTGAAGCAGGAGGAACCCGCGCGCAGTGAGCCGGCGCGCGAAGTCCCGCAGGATAGTGCCCCTGCCAAGGACGATGGTGGTGGCCTGTCACTGTTCCCGGATGGTGGCAAGGGTGGCGACAGGCCGATCGCTGACAATCCGCCGCGGGCCGAGGACGTGCTCAACCAGCCGCAGGGCAACCCCGGCGAGCTGAAGCTGAACAACACCCAGTCTGCCAACCAGGCCAGCAAGGAATACGATCCCTTCGAGGGCAACCCGGACGTGGAGTCGGTCTATGACGACTTCACCGAGCAGCGCTGGCCGGTGGCGGATGGTGACACCTCCAGCTACCGCTACTTCGGCGCGGCTTACGAGATTGACAACACCAAGAGCGACACGATGGCGATCAGCTACCAGCAGGGCGCCTTCAGCGATGCGCGCTACGGCGTGGACGTGGAGTACCTCGGCGGGCTGGACTACGTCGGCTACGGGCTGGCGACGCGCTTCTCGGTGAAGAATGGCAACGTGTCCTATTACGGCCTGTTCGTCAGCCAGAGCGGCGAGTTCCTGCTGCTCAAGGTGCTGGACGGCAAGGAGACCGTGCTGCGCGACTGGAGCAGCGCCCCGAACCTGAGCCGCACGCTCTCCAACCGGATCGGGATGGAACTGATCGGCAACAGCATCCAGTGCATTGTCAACGGCGAGGTGGTGGCGACCGTCACGGACGACAGCCTGCGCAGCGGCGGCTATGCCCTGCTGTGCGGCCCCGGCACCTCGACCCGCTTTGACAACCTGACGATCAAGGGCCTCGTGACGGACGGCGACTGAGCTGATGCCGACGCCGAACGTGCTGCTGCTCACGCGCAAGCCCAGCGGGCACAGCGTGACCCGCCTGATGGAATCCGCCGCGCTGCGCAGTGACCTCGAGCTGCATGTGCTGGACCCGCATACGATCCGCCTGCAGACCGGGCCTTCCGGCACGCGGGTCAGCCATGATGAACTGTCCCTCGACCCGGCGAGCTGCGTGCTCGTGCCGCGCATCGGCAGTCTGTCCACGGAGTACTCGCTGTACTGCCTGGAGCAGCTTGAGGCACTCGGCATCCCGAGTATCTGCCCCTTCCCGGGCCTGTTGCGCCTGCGCCACAAGTACAGTGCGCTGGCAGCATTGTCAATGGCCGGCATCCCGGTGCCGGACAGCGTGATGCTGCGCAACCAGGCTGAGCTCCAGCCGGCGGTTGACAGCGTCGGCGGCTATCCGCTGATCATCAAGTTCATCCGCGGCAGCCAGGGCGTCGGCGTGATCCGCGCCGACCGCGAGGACACAGTACGCAGTGTGCTGGATGCGCTCAACATGGTGCAGTACGACGTGCTGCTGCAGCGTTACATCCCGGAAGCGGCGACTCGCGGCACGATCCGCGTGCTGGTGGTCGGTGGCCGCGCGCGGCTGGCGGTGCACCTCACCCCGGCAGCCGGGAGCGACCGCAGCAATGTGCATGCCGGCGGGCAGGCCGCGAAGCTTGAGTTGACAATCGACATGGTGCAGGTCGCGGAGCAGTCCGCCGCCCTGTTCGGCACGAGCCTTGCCGGGGTTGACCTTGTCGAGACTGACAAGGGCTATGTACTGATGGAAGTCAACAGCAGCCCGGGCTATGAGATGCCGGAGGCGCTGTACGGCCTGGACGTGGCCGGGATGATCCTCGACAGCGCTGTGGCGCTGCTGCCGGGCTAGAAGCCGTCCTGGCTGCGGTCGCGGGTCTCGAACTCGATGTTCTCGCGGTAACGCCGGTACATTTCCTCGCGCTCCGTGTTCCCCTGCTCGAAGGCCAGCCGGCGGCGCTCGTCAATGTACTCCAGGGCATCCTGCCAGCGCTTCTTCTCAATCAGCATCTGCAGTTCCGGATCCTGTGAGCCTGCGATCATCTCGCGCTCCTTCTTCAGGCGTTCGGCCTCTGCCTCCGCTTCCAGCTTTGCCATCAGCTCGCGGTTGAGGATCTCATTCTCGCGGGCCTTGGCCAGCTCATTGTTGTAGTTGATGAAGCGGATCACGGCTGCAAGCGCAATGATGGACACCACAAGGGCCGGCAGTACCCATACTAGTTTCCAGAGCTGCATCCAATCCATCCGCGCCTGCTGGCGCGGCTCCATTCTACTAGGAATCCCGCTGGTCGATCAGCTGCTCGTCAATTACGCGCACATAGCGTTCATACATCTCACGCTGGCTCTGGCCGAGGAATTCGTTGGCAAGGTGCTCCATGCACAACTGGCGCGCCTCCGGGTAGAGCTGGCCACGCAGCATTTCCTCAACCTGCATGTCATAGCGCCCCCGCTGGGCCATTGCACTGGGATCCGGGACCTGTGATCGGCGCTGCTCCTCGATGCGCGGGGCGTAGAACTTCGCATCGACTGCATTGCGATGTTCCTCCCACTTGCGGTGGCCAAACTTCGTGCCACGCCAGACAAGCCAGACAACTATCGGCGTGCAGCAAAGCATTATTGCCAGAATAAAGTAAAGGGATATCGAACCCATGGGTTCATTCTAGCCTGGCCGGCCGGGACGCTCAACGCTAACCGGTTTTATCCGGAGGTTTGTAAAGGCCGGCCTGCTCCATTCGTTTCAGCAGGCGGGGCATTTCGTTCTCATGCATTTGGTCGATCCAGACCTTGTACAGCATCCAGGAGAGGCGAATAACGCACCATGCCATGAACATGGCAAGGATCTCCAGGATCACAACACCGGCAGCCAGAGGGTAATAGCCCTCGAAGGGAGCCTGGTTTGCAAGCAGGAGCATATCTCGATTGTAACCGCTCAGAGATCCTCAGGCAGGCGTCCGTTCAGGTCACGGTACAGGCGCTGCCAGCGCTTGCCAAACGTACCGTTGACGATCAGGCGGCGCAGGCGCTTCATCAGGTCGCGGTAGAAGGCCAGGTTGTGCCAGGTCAACAGGCGTGCCGCAGTATGCTCGCCGGTGCGCTGCAGGTGGTTGATGTAGCTGCGTGAATAGCGCCGGCAGACCTGGCAGCGGCACTGCGGGTCCAGCGGGCGATTGTCATCCCGGAAGCGCGAGTTCTTGATCTGCAGCCTGCCGTGGCGGGTATAGGCTGAGCCATGGCGTGCCATGCGGGTGGGCTGTACGCAGTCGAACATGTCAAAGCCCATCGCCACGGCGAATACGAGGTCCGCCGGCTCGCCGACGCCCATCAGGTAATGCACCTTATCTGCGGGCAGGCGCTGTCCGCAGAATTCCGTCAGGCGCAGGAAGTCCTCGCGCGGCTCACCGACCGCCAGTCCACCGATGGCGATCGAGTCCACTCCGGATTCAGAAACCAACTGGATGCTTTGCTCCCGCAGGTCCTCTTCCAGTCCGCCCTGGGCGATGCCGAATAACACAGGCTGGTTATCAGCCGGCAGGGCCAGCCGTCCGGCCAGTTCCGGCCAGAGGCGTACCTGCTGCGCCAGCCAGTCGTGGGTGAAGCGCATGTCCTTGATCACGCGCTTGCGCTCGGCGGGCAGACCGGTGCAGACATCGATCGGCATCACGAAGTCGACGCCGAGGTTGAGCTGCGCCGTCAGGGTGAATTCGGGGCTGAACAGGTGGCGGCCACCATGCAGGTGGTCGGTGAACTCCACGCCGCCGGGTTTCAGCGAGCGACGGGCGGCAAGCGAGAAGGCCTGGTAGCCGCCGCTGTCCGTCAGCACGCTGCCCCGCCAGCCGCTCCACTGCTTCACCCCGCCGGCCGCGCGGATCGGCTCGGTGCCCGGGTCCACCACCAGGTGGTAGGTGTTCATCAGCACATGGCGGTAACCGATCTTCTCGAGGTCGGCCCAGTCGAGGGTCTTCAGCGAGGCGGAAGTGGCTACGGGCTGGAACAGCGGGGTTGGCAGGCGCTTGCCATTGCGGTCCGTGAGCCAGCCGGCACGGGCCTGTGACCCGGGGTCGAGGGCTTCCAGCTCAAAGCAGTCGTGGCGCACGCGGATATGTTAGCCGAGAGCCGGATGCCGGCAGTCGAAAAAAAGCCCCGGGGAGACCCCGGGGCGGTACTTTTACAATTGGAGGTTCGTTGATTGGTTGCCAGCTCAGTGGACGATGCCGTTGAGCCAGGCCAGGCCCTTCATCAGGATCCAGGTGTTCACACCGTTGTGGCCGGCATAGGCATCGCACAGGCCCTGGATCGGGCGGCCATGGTTGTCACGCCCGTCCCAGTCCGCTGAGTACTCCTGGGTCTGGTAGGGATGCAGCACCAGATGGTCGGTGCCGAAGTGCTCGACCTCGCTGTCCGGCAGCAGCCAGCGCAGTACGCCGTTCTGGCGGATGCCGAACTTGTAGCGCCAGGTGTGCGGGTGGTAGTCGATGTGCCTCGTCGTGGCGCTGTTGTTGGTGACGCGCATCACCCAGCGGTAATGGCCGTTGTTGTCACCGAGCAGCTGGAACATGTAGTCGATGCCATCCCAGTAGGCCGCGCCGGCCGTCAGCACATACATGCCGGGGATCCAGGCGGTCTCCTTGTCTGCCTCGGCGGGCTCGGCACCCATCACGAAGCCGTCCATGGCCACGAAGCCATCGTCAGGCATTTCAGACGGCAGCATGGTGGTGCCGGTGTTGCCAGCGCAGGCTGCAAGCTGCAGCGCGAGGGCCAGTAGTAACAGAATCTGCGTGATCCGCTTTGCCATATCTTCCTCCTGCTCCGCCAGTCCACTCTTGTTTGCAAGGGGCCAGGCCGGAATGCGTCTCAGGTTGATACCCTCATTAGACTATGGGTCAGGAATGATGTCAATTCTTTAACCACTACTTAACCGATTGCCAGTCTGGCGTTCCCGGAGAAATCAGGCATAAAAAAAACCCCGGGCGGACCCGGGGCTTTGAGGTTCATGTTGTCAGACCTGAAAACTCAGGCCTGGCTCAGCTGGCTGGCTTACTTGCCGTTCAGCCAGGCGATACCGGACATGGTGTGGTTGCCACTGGCGGGACGATGGATGCACTTGGCGGTCACGAGACCCTGGATCTTGTGGCCGAAGTTGTCACGTCCGTCCCACGGCACGACCTGGGTCAGCGGGGAGTACGGGGCGAGGGTGATGTCGCCGGCGGGCATCGGGCTGACGTAACCATTGGAGGTCCAGCGCTTCACGCCATGCTGGTCGATCCGGAAGGTGAAGCGGCGCACATGGTTGTTGTAATGAATAGTCTTCGGGAAGGCACTGTTGTTGGTCATGATGAAGTGCCAGAGGTAATGACCCTCATTGTTTCCATAGAGGCGGAACTGGTAGTCAATGCCATCGATGTAATCGGCACCGGAGGTGAGCACGTAGTAACCGGGGATGTAGTTGGCCGCAGCCTTGTCAGCCTCGGTCAGCTCGCTGCCCAGGTCAACACTCTGGCCGGCAACAAGGGAGTTGTCAGCAGGAGTCATGTCCAGTGAGTTTTCAGCGTTGCCACCGCAGGCAGCCAGCGCGAGCGCCAGGGCCAGCAGTGTCATGATCATCGTTATCCGCTTGAGCATATTCCACCTCAGTATATGGTTGAGGAAGCGAGGTCAGTTATCGCTTACCGACGCTGCGAGCCTAACAGTTACCCGCCGCAGGAAGATTTAACAGTATGTTTGTACCGTCTGTCCAGTATTTAATTTGCATTTAACCTTTGAAAATGCCAGTCTGCATCTGGCCTGAAGAGCCATCGTTGCCAGAATTCGAGGATAAATTGTGGATAACCATGTTTTCAGGTGGATGCTGAAGCAAGAATGGCAGAGTTATGGACTTTAGGCTTGATGCTTCGGTTATATGAGTCATCATCACTAAGATAATAAGAAAAATGCTCTGATTTTTCTCCCTTATCAAACAAATGCATTGACGCAGGGGTAGCACCCGTTATAATTCCGCAGCTTAGCAGTCTCCCAGCGAGAGTGCCAGCAGCGGAAAAACAGGCTTGCCAGATGATACGTCTGGCAGCAGGGGCATCATCACCAGCATCTCGCTGGTTTTTGCTCGTCAGAACTAACAGTATTGATACTGGAGGACTAATAGAAATGGGAAAGGCCAGCAGCAAGTTTGCCTACACTCCGGCTCCCGGCCGGCTGATCGTCAAGTCGCTTGAGCAGGCTGAGCGTACCGACAGTGGTCTCTACCTTCCCGAGACCGCCAAGGAACGCCCGCAGCTCGCCGAGGTCGTCGCCTACACCCCGTCCCGCAATGAGAACGGCAAGGCCAACGATGCCCTCGTCTCCGTCGGTGACACGATCTTCCACAGCAAGTACGGCGGTACAGAGGTCAAGATCGACGGCGCCGACTTCCTGATCCTGCGTGAGGATGACGTCCTCGCAGTGAAGAACTAAGCACGAACCATCACCCGCTGCCGGCAGTGCCGGCGGTTCACATAGATAAGAGGAGTAGATAGAAATGGCAAAGCAGATTCTTTTCAGTGAGGATGCCCGCGGCAAGCTGCTCAAGGGTGTCGATGCAGTGGCCGATGCGGTCAAGGTGACCCTTGGCCCCCGTGGCCGCAACGTCGTGCTGGAGAAGAAGTGGGGCAGCCCCACCATCACCAACGACGGTGTGACCATCGCCAAGGAGATCGAGCTGGAGGGCCTGGAGAACATGGGCGCCCAGCTGGTCAAGGAGGTCGCCTCCAAGACCAACGACATCGCCGGTGACGGCACCACCACCGCCACCATCATCGCCCAGGCGCTGGTGCACGAGGGCCTGCGCAACATCGCCGCCGGTGCCAACCCGATGGCCGTCAAGCGCGGCATCATGGGTGCCTGCGCCCAGGTCGTGGACTTCCTTGGCAAGAACGCCAGGGAGATCAAGACCGACAAGAAGGCCATCGCCAACGTGGCTGCCATCTCCGGCAACAATGACATGGAGATCGGTGGCAACATCGCCGCCGCCCTTGAGGCCGTCGGCAAGGATGGCGTTATCACTGTCGAGGAGAGCAAGAGCGCCGAGACCAAGATCGAGCTGGTCGAGGGCATGCAGTTCGACCGTGGCTACATCAGCCCCTACTTCGTCACCGACCGCGAGAGCATGAACGCCAACGCTGACGATCCGTTCATCCTGCTCTGGGAGAAGAAGATCTCCAACATCCAGGAGCTGCTGCCCCTGCTGGAAAAGGTCTCCAAGAGCGGCCGTCCGCTGGCGATCATCGCCGAGGACATCGAGGGTGAGGCGCTTGCCACGCTCGTCGTCAACCGCCTGCGCGGCACCCTCAACGTGGTCGCGGTCAAGAGCCCCGGCTACGGTGACCGCCGCAAGGCCATGATGGAGGACATCGCCGTCCTGACCGGCGGCAAGTTCTTCACCGAGGACCTCGGCGTCAAGCTTGAGAACGTGGACCTGCGCGAGCTCGGTACCTGCAAGACCTTCAAGTGTGACAAGGACAACACCGTCATCATCGAGGGCAAGGGCACCAAGGCCGCGATCCAGGGCCGCATCAAGGAAATCCGCAACGAGATCGAAAAGGCCTCCAGCGACTGGGACCGCGAGAAGCTGCAGGAGCGCCTGGCCAAGCTGCATGGCGGTGTCGCCGTGCTGAAGGTCGGTGCTGCCACCGAGACTGAGCTGAAGGAGAAGAAGCACCGCTACGAGGATGCGCTGAGCGCGACCCGTGCCGCGGTGGATGAGGGCATCGTGCCCGGCGGTGGCGTGGCCCTGGCCCGTGCCACCCAGGCGATCGACCTGAAGGCCTTCAAGGATGATGCGGAAGCCCGCGTCGGTGCGGAGATCGTGCGCCGCGCGCTGACCGAGCCCTGCAAGCAGATCGCCTTCAACGCCGGTGAGGAGGGCAGCGTCGTGGTGCGCGACATCCTCGCCGAGAGCAAGAACTTCAACTGGGGCTACAACGCCGCCAAGCAGCAGTTCGAGGACCTGGTCAAGGCCGGCATCATCGACCCGGTGAAGGTCACCCGCTCCGCCGTGCAGAACGCCTGCTCCATCGCCAGCATGCTGCTGACCACCGAGGCCATCATCGCCGACATCCCGGAGCCGAAGGGTGAAAGCCACGGCGCTGCCGGTGCCCCGGGCATGGGCGGTATGGGTGGCATGGATTTCTAAATTCCTCTGCCCGCTCGTGCAAGCACTCGCGGGTCTGCAGGTCATTGGCCAGCTAAGCCGTCCAATGCCTGCCCGTGGCAGGAGTTAGGAAGATACATTGACTCCACAGGGAGGACCTCCGGGTCCTCCTTTTTTTACGTTCATAGCCCGATTCCGGGGAAAGCATTCTTGATCTTGAGGAAAAAATACTCGTCATCGCGGTAGCCATAGGCCATGCGCTTGATGACCTTGATCCTGTTGTTGATTCCCTCCAGTACGCTTGTGTTGAGTGGCCAGCGAGCATGGGAGATGATGCCCGGAATGTAGGGTTCCAGTCTGGCAACGAACTTCAGCAGGGGCTCGATCATGCTCTCCTCGGCGATTGCCTTCCACTCCTGCCACGCCCTTCGGGCATACCCTTGATGTCTGTACTTCCAGAGTTGCTTGAGTTGATCCTTCAGGATGTAGACAAGTGACAGTGCCTCATTGGCATTAAGCAT
>JAGRNR010000140.1:0-612 GCA_020440645.1 bacterium
TAAACCGACACAGGTGGACTGGTAGAGAATACCAAGGCGCTTGAGAGAACGATGTTGAAGGAACTCGGCAAAATACCTCCGTAAGTTCGCGAGAAGGAGGCCCGGTTCCTAGGCAACTAGGGGCTGGGGGCACAAACCAGGGGGTGGCGACTGTTTACTAAAAACACAGGGCTCTGCGAAGTCGCAAGACGACGTATAGGGTCTGACGCCTGCCCGGTGCCTGAAGGTTAAAAGGAGGGGTGAGAGCTCTGAATTGAAGCCCAGGTAAACGGCGGCCGTAACTATAACGGTCCTAAGGTAGCGAAATTCCTTGTCGGGTAAGTTCCGACCTGCACGAATGGCGTAACGACTTCCCAGCTGTCTCAACCAGAGACTCAGCGAAATTGAAGTACGAGTAAAGATGCTCGTTAGCTGTGGAAGGACGGAAAGACCCCATGGACCTTCACTATAACTTGGTGTTGAGTCTTGAATTGCGTTGTGTAGGATAGGTGGGAGGCTTGGAAGCATTGGCGCCAGCCAGTGTGGAGCCATCGTTGAAATACCACCCTGCGTATGACGAGGCTCTAACCCAGACCCGTTATCCGGGTCGGGAACAGCGTCAGGTGGGTAGTT
>JAGRNR010000141.1:0-611 GCA_020440645.1 bacterium
AAGCGGCTTGCCGGGCCAATGGGGGATCAGGGAACACCCGAATAATTCGGGACAGGGTGCCACCGATGATTCCGGCGTGCCCCTATGTGCGCGCAAATGGGGCGCTGACACAGAGGTCCGGCAAGGATGCCGGACGCGAACTCGGCTAAGGAGGCCGGATCAACCATGGCAGTGATCATCAACACGAACGTGGCTGCGCTGAATGCTCAGCGCAACCTCGGCATGACCAGCTCGAAGATGAGCAAGACGCTGGAGAAGCTGTCTTCGGGTCTGCGCATCAACCGCGCGGCGGACGACGCCGCCGGCCTCGCGATCAGCGAGAAGATGCGTGCCCAGGTCCGCGGCATGCAGCAGGGTCAGCGGAACGCCCTCGACGGCGTCTCCATGCTGCAGACTGCTGAAGGCGCGCTGGACGAGGTCCACACCATCCTCCAGCGCGTGCGCGAGCTGTCCGTCCAGGCGGGCAACTCCACCCTGTCCACGTCCGACCGCCAGGCGATCGGCGAGGAGATGGTGGCCCTGCGCTCTGAGATCGACAACATCGCTCAGCGGACCCGGTTCAACGGCCTCAACCTGCTGAACGGCTCGCTGGCGACCACGCTCGACTCGGG
>JAGRNR010000142.1:0-604 GCA_020440645.1 bacterium
GCCCTTCTCCTTGTCATAGCCGCCCCCGGCGATGATCTCGGTGCCCTTTTCCTGCTTCAGGTGCTCGATGTACCCGGCGATCTTGTCGAAGGCCTTCTCGTCGATCACCGCGTTGATGAAGTGGGAGAAGTCCTTTGGGTCGCCCATGGTGAAGCTGTTCACGTCCGCGACCAGTTCCTCCTTCACCTTCGGCCACAGGTTGTCCGGTACATAGGCCCGGCTGGCGGCGCTGCACTTCTGTCCCTGGAACTCGAAGGCCCCCCGGCTCAGGGCGGTGGCCACCTGCAGGGCGTCGGCGCTGTGATGCGCGATCACGAAGTCCTTGCCGCCGGTCTCGCCCACGATGCGGGGATAGCTGCGGTACACCGGCAGGTTGTCGGCGATGGTCTTCCACAGCTGGCGGAACACGCCCGTGCTGCCGGTGAAGTGGAGGCCGGCGAACTCCGGATGGCCGAAGATCACGTCGCCTGCCGCGCTCCCCGACACATGCACCAGGTTGATGACCCCGTCCGGCAGGCCGGCCTCATGGAAGAGTTCCATGATCACCTGGGCGCTGTACACCTGGCTCTGCGCCGGTTTCCACACGGCCACGTTGCCCATCAGG
>JAGRNR010000143.1:0-604 GCA_020440645.1 bacterium
CCCGGTGGGCGTTGGGCGGGGTCACCCGCAGTCGGGCGAGGGCCACCGCGGCGTCGGTGTCGCCGCTGAAGGGCAGCGAACCGGTCAGCGCCTCGTAGAGCACCAGCCCCAGCGCGTAGAGGTCGGCGCGCCCGTCCACCTCGAGCCCCTCAACCTGCTCGGGCGACAGGTAGGCGGCGGTACCCACCAGCGTGCCCTCGCGGGTCAGCCCGTCGCCGGCGGCGGCCTTGGCGATGCCGAAGTCGGCGATCTTCACCCGGCCGTCCCGACACAACAGGATGTTGGCCGGCTTGATGTCGCGGTGCACCAGCCCCGAGGCGTGGGCCGCCGCCAGCGCATCGCACACCGACGTGCCGATGTGCAGCGCGTCGTCGGGGCTCAGGCGCTGGTGCCGGTCGAGGTGGCGGCGCAGCGTGGTGCCGTCGACCAACTCCATGACGATCGCCTCGACGGAGTCCTCCGAGATCGTGTCGAAGATCGAGACGACGTTGGGGTGGGCCAGGCGGGCGGCGGCGATCGCCTCCCGCCGGAACCGCATGACCGAGTTGTCGGTCGCCAGGTGCGGGTGCAGGATCTTCACCGCGACGCGTCGATCGAGGACGAG
>JAGRNR010000144.1:0-603 GCA_020440645.1 bacterium
AAGTTACGGGGCTAATTTGCCGAGTTCCTTGACGGAGGTTCTCTCGTCCACCTTGGTATGCTCTACCTGCCCACCTGTGTCGGTTTGCGGTACGGGCGCTCGTTGTCTCACTAGAGGCTTTTCTTGGCAGTATGGACTCAATCCGTTCGGGTTGGGCCGTAGCCCGCTCCTTCCCATCACACCTCGGTCACCGCAACCACGGATTTGCCTATGGTCGCTCCCTACATGCTTGGAGGCCTCGCGGCCCCGAACCTATCCTCCTGCGTCCCCCCATCGCTCAAACAACAACGAGCGGTACTGGAATCTGAACCAGTTGTCCATCACCTACGCCTTTCGGCCTCGGCTTAGGCCCGACTCACCCGCAGCTGATCAGCATGGCTGCGGAACCCTGGGGCATTCGGTGGGGAAGATTCGCACTTCCCTCTCGCTACTCATGCCAACATTCGCACTCCCGCTCGCTCCAGATTCGCTTCCGCTCCTCCTTCTCTGCTGAACGGGACGCTCCCCTACCACTCCGTCTAACAACGGAATCCGCGGCTTCGGCGCCAGACTTGAGCCCCGGTGGATTGTCGGCGCCGCGACACCTTCGACCAGTGAGCTATT
>JAGRNR010000145.1:0-601 GCA_020440645.1 bacterium
TCTCAATGTCGAGAAGCCAGGGTTCGGCGACCATTCGGGCCGCATCTGCCTGCTCAATGGCACGCTGAATGTTGCGACCGGCGAGCTTGAGAAACACTCCCCGGATCATCAACTGCGCTACCGCCTGGATATCGAATATGACCCGCAAGCAACCTGCCCGACCTATGACGAGCAGATCCGGCAGACGCTCAAAGGCGATGAAAAAGCCATATCGCTCTTCGATGAGTTCGCGGCGCTGACCCTGGTGCCGGATATGCGGTACCAGAAGGCGCTCTATCTCATTGGCCCTGGCGGCAGCGGCAAGAGCACGCTGCTCAAGGTCATCGAAATGATGCACGACCCCGACGCGGTGACCACCACCTCGCTCACCAAGATCGAAGACGAGCGCCACCGCACCGAGCTTGCCCGCAAGCTGGTCTGCATCACCTTCGATGTGCAAACCAACAGAAAGGTGTTCGGCGAAACCTTCAGCCGCATCACCGGCGGCGATCCGATCACCACTCGCCGCCTCTATGAGGAGGTCCAGGGCAATGTGACGCCAACGGTGCGTTTCGTCGGCTCGATGAACCCGGACACCCCGGAATACATCGCCTCGCCAGAC
>JAGRNR010000146.1:0-592 GCA_020440645.1 bacterium
CTTGGAAGGTGGTCCTCCCGGATTCCCACAGGGTTTCTCGGGCCCCGTGGTACTCAGGTTCCTCACTCAACGAGCCGAATTCTTTTCATTTACAGGGCTTTCACCTTCTTTGGCTGGATTTTCCAAACCATTCAACTAAGAATTTGGTTTTTTACTCGTCGACGGCACCGTAATGTCGTCTAGTGAAGTCCTACAACCCCTTGCATACAACGCTTACGGGCTTGACATATACAAGGTTTGGGCTATTCCCGTTTCGCTCGCCACTACTCAGGGAATCGCAATTGCTTTCTACTCCTGCAGGTACTGAGATGTTTCACTTCCCTGCGTTACCTTTCATCCGCCTATGAATTCAGCGGTGAATAGACGGCATTCATCGTCTGGGTTTCCCCATTCGGGCATCCCCGGATCACAGCCTGCTTGCGGCTCCCCGAGGCTTATCGCAGCTTGCCACGCCCTTCATCGTCTCCTGATGCCAAGGCATCCACCGTACACCCTTAGTATCTTAACAACATTTGCTCTTGATACACATGGCCTTACATTGGCCTATTAAATTTTCAAAGAACAAAAATATTGGATATCAATCCGATATTTT
>JAGRNR010000147.1:0-591 GCA_020440645.1 bacterium
TGGAGCTATGACTTTTCGTATCTGCTTGATGAGCAGACGCGGGAGCGGATGGTGCAGGATGCCAACACACTGCTTGGCCTGAGCGGTTCGAACGCAATTGAGGAAGCCGTCATGGAGACCGTGCATACCGTGGTGCAGCCTGAAGGAATCACGCTTGTGATGGAGTTCGGCTTCGGCCTGGGGCTCGATGGCAAAGGCAATCTGCTCTGGGAGCGGAGGGATCTCGGCCCGGTGAGCAGCGTCAACGGTTTTGCCAACGGGCTGCTGGTGCAGAACTACTGGTATCCCCCCGAGCTCTCAAGCCAGGATCTGTTCGTGCGGGCCTCCCCGTTGCCGCTGGGTGAGGCTCCGGACTGGCAGTCGATCGCCGCCAACCGGGAGCGGCTCGATGAACGGCTGGCCGAACACCGGCGGATGCGGGCGATGACCGAGGATGAACAGCAGGAATGGCAGCGTGAGCTGCGCCGGACGCTGCGGGACGATCCGCCGTTGCAGGTGATGTATACCGCCCTGCAGGTGCTGGATCCGCAGGATGGTCAAACGCTGGAGAACATGGAACTGCCGGGCTGGGTCCGCAGCGGCTTCTGTCCG
>JAGRNR010000148.1:0-591 GCA_020440645.1 bacterium
GGTTGGCCCCTTGCAGGTCGGCTCCTTGCAGGTCGGCTCCTTGCAGGTTGGCCTCACGCAGGTTGGCCCTGCGCAGGTTGGCATTGCGCAATTCGGCTCCGCGCAGGTCCGCATCGTACAGGTTGGTCCCTTGCATTTCGGCCCCGCACAGGTTGGCCCTGTCCAGCTTTGTTCTATTCAGTTTTGTTCTGACTAGTCTAGCTACGGCTAAATCGCTCCCGCTTAGGTGGGCTCCGCCCAGGTCGGCTCCATTTAAGTTGGCGACGCTTAGGTGGGCTCCGTCCAGGTCGGCCCCATTCAAGTTGGCATTGCGCAGGTCGGCTCCGCGCAGGTCAGCATTGCGCAGGTCGGTTCCTTGCAGGTCGGCTCCGCGCAGATTAGCAAGGCTCAGGTCAGCCCCTTGCAGGTTGGCATTGCGCAAGTCGGCCTGGTACAGGTTGGCTCTGTGCATGACGACCGCTTGCAGGTTGGCATTGCGCAAGTCGGCCCGGTTTCGAAAAAACCTCAAAGCGGACAAATTTACGTTAGATAAGTCACGCCTTGAAAGATCAAAACTGCGTAGCCGCGTTTTGCCGTCCCAATTTAGTGCAG
>JAGRNR010000149.1:0-585 GCA_020440645.1 bacterium
ACGATTTGCAGGAAGATCGCGTGGCTTTTTTGGTTCCGTCCGGCTTCGATTATGTGGCCACGCAGTGGGGCATCTGGCGGGCGGGCGGGATCGCCGTGCCGCTGGCCGTCTCTCATCCCCGACCCGAACTTGAGTACGTCATAACCGATGCCGACGCCGCCACGGTCGTCGTCCACCCCGAATTTGCCGAGCGTCTGCGCCCCATCGCCCAAGAGCTTGATCTGAGGTTTATCCTCACTACCGATTTGCTGACCGGCGCTGCCGCCCCACTGCCCGAGGTCGATGCCGGCCGCCGAGCGATGATCCTCTACACCAGCGGCACCACCGGCAAACCCAAAGGTGTGGTCTCGACCCACGACAACATCCAAGCTCAAGTGACCGCCCTGATTTCGGCCTGGGGCTGGACGCCGGACGACCACATTTTACACGTACTGCCGCTCCACCACACCCACGGCATCATCAACGTGCTGACCTGCGCCCTCTGGTCGGGCGCCATCTGCCAGATGTTGCCCGGCTTCAAGGCTGATGAGGTCTGGCTGCGCTTCATCGACAGCGACCTAACCCTGTTTATGGCCGTGCCGACCA
>JAGRNR010000014.1:0-67933 GCA_020440645.1 bacterium
CACGGAAACAATCCTGCGTGCGGCTTACTGAGGGTCCTCAGACCGCCGCTTCGCCCCGCTCACCCGTGCTGATGCGCACCGCATCCACCACCTCCAGCACATAGATCTTGCCGTCACCGCGCAGTCCGGTATGGGCATGCTGCTGGATGGTTGCCACAACCCGTTCCACCAGCTCCTCTCGCACCACCAGTTCCAGCTTCACATGCTGCACGAAGCCGATGTCCTCACCGCTGAGCGGAGTGGCACCGTCGCCACCCCGCCCCCGGCCATAGCCCTCCACGCGGTTGAATGACATCCCGGTCAGGCCCTCTATGGCACTCAGACCGAGCATCACCTCATCCAGCTTGAAGGGCTTGATGTAAGCCTTGATCTCCTTCATGTCATGCTCCCTCGCCTTGTTTGGCAACTTGCTGCGCCTGTTCACGGCGTGGCGCATCCGCCAGCCAGCGGTACAGCGCCGGCAGCACCAGCAGCGTCAGCACGGTACTCGTGATCAGGCCACCCATCACCACCACGGCCAGCGGGCGCTGCACCTCACTGCCGGTGCCGGTGGCATACAGCAGCGGGATCAGCCCGAGGCCCGTTGTCAACGCCGTCATCAGCACCGGCCGCAGCCGCAGCAGCGCACCCTGCACACTGGCCTTGTCAACCGGCACACCGTCGCGCACCAGCTGGTTAAGGTAGGTCACCAGCACCATGCCGTTCTCCAGGGCGATGCCGAACAACGCGATGAAACCGACCGAGGCCGGCACGCTCAGGTTCTCACCGGCAATGTACAGCCCGACGATTCCGCCGACTAGAGCCAGCGGGATGTTGAGGATGATCAGGAGCGCGTTCTTCAGGCTGTTGAAACTGGAGAACAGCAGCAGGAACACCAGCGCCAGGGTGACCGGCACCACCACCATCAGGCGGCGGTTGGCCTCCTGCTGCAGCTGGAACTGCCCGCCCCAGCTGACGATGTAGCCCGGTGGGAACTGCATCTCCCGGTCAATCGCGGCCTGCGCCTCATGCACGAAACTGCCGATGTCCCGCCCGCGCACGTTGCACTGCACGTTGATCAGGCGCTGCGTGTTCTCACGGGTGATCGCGCGTGCACCGATCGCCTTCTCGATGCGCGCCAGTGAACTGAGCGGCACGAGCTGGCCCTCCGGCGTATGCACCAGCAGCTTGCCGATCGCCTCCGGGGTGTCACGGTACTCCTCGGCGTAGCGCACCACGATGTCCCAGCGGCGGATGCCCTCATAGATCTGCCCAGCACCGGCCCCGCCGACGGCGGCCGCGATCACTTCCTGCACCTCGCTGATGGACAGGCCGTAGCGCGCGATCGCGGCGCGGTCGATGTCGATGCGCAGCTGCGGCGTGCCGCTGATCTGGTCACTGCTGACATCTGCCGCGCCGGGCACGGTGCGGATCACCTGCTCGACCTGCGTTGCCAGCTGCTTAAGCACCTCCGTGTCCTCACCGAATATCTTGATTGCCAGTTCGGCCTTCGTGCCCGTTACGAGCTCATCAACGGCGACGGCGATCGGCTGGCTGAAGTTGAAGGTGATGCCCGGGAAGTCCTCGAACTCGTGGCTCATCATCTCGATCAGCTCCTCGCTCGAGACCTGCCGTTTCCACTCCGCCGGATCACGCAGCTCAACGAACACCTCACTCGAGTTGACGCCATGTGCATGCGCGCCGACCTCGCCACTGCCGGTTCGGGTGACGACGCGTGAGACTTCCGGGAAGGCCTCCAGCAGCTGCTTTTCGAAGCGCAGCATCGCGTCGCTGCTGGTCTGCAGGCTGATGCTCGGCGCCGCCGTGGCCTGCACGAGGATGTCACCTTCATTCAGACGCGGCACGAACTCACTGCCAAGCTGCGGGAAGGTCCAGGCGCCGATGGCCAGCATCCCGATTGCCAGCAGCACCGCCAGCCAGCGCTGGCGCACGAACAGGCTGACCAGCGGCCGGTAGGGCAGCTGCAGAATCCTCACGATCCACAGCTCCGGCTCCTCCTCGCCGGGCTTGCGCTCGACACGCTTCTTCGGGGCGCGCATCAGCAGGTAGCTGAACACAGGTGCGAGGATGATCGCGAACATCAGCGAGCCGCCCATTGCCAGCGCCACCGTGTAGGCCAGCGGGCGGAAGGTCTTGCCCTCCACGCCCTGCAGCGCGAACAGCGGGATGAACACGATGATGATGATCGAGATCGCGAACACGATCGGCTGGATTACCTCGCTGACGGCCTGCACCACCACGTGGAAGCGCGACTCGCCCGGCCGCGACTGTCGCAGCAGGCGATCCACGTTCTCCACGATCACGATAGTGCCATCCACCATCATGCCGATGGCGATCGCCAGCCCGCCGAGGCTCATCATGTTTGCGCTCATGCCGGTCAGCTTCATCACGATGAAGGCGAAGCCGATCGAGAACGGGATTGACAATGCAACCACAGCGCTCGGGCGGAAGCCGCCCATGAACACCAGCAGCACCAGTGCCACGAGCGCGATGCCCTGCAGGAGCGCACTGGAGATCGTGTCCACGACCTCGCCCACGAGCGTGCCCTGGTCGTAGTAGGGCTTGACGATCACGCCTTCCGGCAGCACCTCGTTGATCTCGTCGAGCCGTGCCTTGACGTCGTCAATCACCTCGTTGGAGTTGGTGCCGATCAGCTTCAGCACCATGCCGACCACGGTCTCGGTCTCGCCATTGAGCGTGGCGGTGCCACGCCGCACCTCTGAGCCGGGCACGACCTCCGCCACCTGGCTGAGGTAGACCGGCGTGCCGTGCTCCACCTTGACGGCGATCTGCTCGAGGGCGGCGTTGCCATCGGCCAGGCCGACGCTGCGCACCACGAACTCCTCCTCGTTCTGCACGATGAACTGCGCGCCGATGTTGGCATTGTTCGCCTCGACGGCCTCGATGATGTCGTGCAGCGACAGGTCGTAACGCAGCAGCTCTCCCGGCTTGACGAGGATGTGGTACTGCCGCACGTCTCCGCCGATGCTCAGCACCTCGGTCACGCCCGGCACGGTCTGCAGGTTGTACTTGATGATCCAGTCGTTGATCTCCCGCAGCTCCTGCGGCGAGTAACTGCCGGTGGTGTCCTCGAGGTAGTAGAACAGGATCTGGCCCATGCCGGTGGTGGTCGGGCCCATCTCCGGTTCGCCGAAGCCCTCCGGGATCTGTTCGCGCGCGTGCCCGAGCCGTTCGCTGACGAGCTGGCGCGCGAAGTAGATGTCCATCCCGTCCTCGAAGTAGATGTTGACAACGCTCAGGCCGTAGATGCTCACCGAGCGGATCTCGACGAGCCGCGGCAGGCCGTTCATCGCCACCTCGATCGGGTAGGTGACGAACTTCTCGACCTCCTCTGGCGCCAGGCCTTCGGTGACGGCGAACACCTGTACCATCGAGGGTGTGACATCCGGGAAGGCGTCCACCTGCAGCCCGCGGTAGCTGTAGTAGCCAGCGCCGACCACGATCGCGCAGAGGATCACCATCAGCAGCCTGCTGCGCAGTATGAATTCCATGAAGTGGTTCATCAGGCCCCCCTAGTGCGCATGTCCGGCGTGCGGGTCGAAGGTACCCTTGAGCAGTTCCGCCTTCAGCTGGAAGGCGCCCTCGACGACGATCTCCTCACCGGCGCTTAGCCCGTTGACGATCTCGGTCCCGCTGGCCGTGGTACGGCCGATGCTGACGACTCGCGGTTCGAATGACTCACCATGGCGCACGAATACCAGCTTGTCCTCATCGAGCTCGATCACGGCATCTCGCGGCACCACGATGTCAACGGTGTCACCGCCGATCTCGACATGGCCGGTGACGAACAGGCCGGGGCGGAAGGCTTCGCTGGCCCGCTCCAGCACCACCCTGGCAACGGCGGTGCGGGTGGCCTCGCCGACGATCGGCTCGATGTAGTCAATGTATCCGGTTTCCGAGGGAATGCCGTGGCCCGGGTCAACCAGCACCTCGAGGCCCTTGCGCACGTCAGCCATGTCCTCCGGATAGACGTTGAGGTGCACCCACAGGCTGTTCAGGTTGCCAATGGTGAATACCGGCTCCTCGGTGCCAACCATTTCGCCGGCGGTGACATGCTTCTCGATGATCTCGCCGGAGGCCGGGGCATAGACAGTGAAGCCGGTCAGGCTGGCCTCCGGGTTGGCAATGATGCCCGCGATCTGCTCGTCACTGACTCCCAGCGCATGCAGGGTCTGCTCGATGCCACGCTTCTCGATGCGCTTCTCGTCAACGGCCTGCTTCGCCTCCAGGTAGTCCTGTTCCGCGCTGATGCCCTTCTCGACCAGCATCTGCTCACGCTTCGCAGTCTCCTCCAGCAGCTCCAGCTGGCTCAGCACGGCGAGATATGCACTCTTGTGCTCGGCCAGCTCAGTGCTGTCAAGCTCCAGCATCACAGCCCCCTGGCGCACATTGTCACCGAGCACGTAATGCACCTTGCGCACGATGCCGTTCACGCGCGGGATCACATGCGTGACGCTGTCCTCGTTGATTCCGACCTCCCCGGTCAGCTCGAGGTCTCGGCCCAGGCTCCCCGCTCCGGCCGGCGCACTTGCTATCCCCAGCTCGCGGATCTGCTGGGCATCCAGCTCGATCATCGCCGGGCCGTCTTCGTGGCCCGCATGGTCATCGTGGCCAGCATGCTCATCAGGTTGAGCGCCATCCTCAGCATGGGCTGCATGGTCGTGCTCATCCTCCGCGGGTGCAGCCTCGGCATGGGCCGCATGGTCGTGTTCATCCTCCACCGGCTCCGCCTCGGCGTGCGCGGCATGGTCGTGTTCGTCATGGCTGTCCACCGCTGTGGCAGACTTGCCGCCCTGTCCGGCCGGACAGCCAGCCAGCGACAGCAGCGCAGCCAGTACGGTCAGCGCCAGTATGCAGTTCCTGTTATTCATTGTCATTTTCCTCTGTTGCCTGCGGCTCCGGCTCATCCCGGATCTCGATCAGCTGCACATCCCGATCCCCCGATGGGCCGGCCCAGTCGGCCATGCCCATGTCCAGCAGGGATTCGATCTCGGCCACCGCCAGGCGGTACTCCACCAGTGCGGCGGTCTGCTCGCTCTCCAGCTCCAGCACCGTGCGCTGGGCATCGAGCACGTCCAGCAGGCCGAACTTGCCGTAGTGGTAGCCTTCCTCGGTCAGCGCCAGCGCTTCGTTGGCACTGGGCAGCAGGCTGCGGCCGTAGTCGCGGTAGTTGGCAAGCGCCAGCGTGGCCTGCGCATGCAGCTGGCTGAGCTGCATCCGGGTGTCGAGCCGTGCCGCGTCACGTGCATGCTGCACCTGCTCCCGGCGGTGGTAGGCAGCGTTGATCCCGCCCTCGTTCTTGTCATGCACGGGCAGCTCCCATGCCACGCCGACCTTGAACACCGTCTCCTGGATCTCATTGAGCCGGCTGATCCCGCCGAACAGTTCGAGGTCCGAAACCGAATTGGCATTTTCCAGTGACAGCAGCGCATTGAGTGCGTCGTACTCCGCATCGAACCTGGCAACCGCCGGCAGGCCCTCGATCACCTGCTCCAGCTCGCTGAGCTCCAGCAGGTCCGGGCCGGCACCGTTTCCGGCATCGACAGAGTCGAAATCCGGTTCACTGATGCCCATCGCCGTTGCCAGGCTGCGCAGGGACAGCTCGCTTGAGCGTTCGGCGGAGCCGATCTGCAGGTCGAGGCGTGCCAGCTCGATGTCCAGCCGCTCCAGTTCGAGCCGCGCACTGCGCCCGGCCTCAACACTGGCGGCCACCGTGTCATAGATGTGCTGCACCAGCTGGCGGTAACGGCCAAGCTGCTCCAGCTCATAGCGGGATGACTGCGCTTCGGCATAGGCCATGCGCACCGCCGAGCGTATCTCGTACTCCAGTTCGGCGATGTCCCATTGCACCAGTTCACCCTCCAGCCGCGCCGTGGCCTCGCGCAGGCTGCGCTTGCCGCCACGCTCGAGGGACTGGCTGTAGGTCAGGTGCGTTGCCAGCGCCTTCACGCCGGTGGCTTCCTGTGTGCCGCCGAACTCCTCGAGTTCAACCTCGACCGCCGGGTTGGGCTTGCGTCCCTGCTGGAAAGCCTCGCTCTGCATTGCCTGGTATTCGCGGCGCAGCGCGGCGATGCCGGGATGGTCAGCGAGGGCACGGCGCAAGGCATCATCGAGGCTCAGCACATGCTGGCCGCTTGCCAGCTCAATCGCACGGGTCTCGAGCGCCTCGGCCCCGAACAGCGCCTCGACGACGCCCGGAACTTCCGGGGGAGGAGCCTGGGACTGTGTGTCCTGCAGGGTCACTTCAGTAACTGTGATCGTGTCGGCCAATGCCAGGGTCGGTAGTGCCGCCAGCAGCATCGTCAATATCAGCAATGCGCTGCATTGCCTGAAAGCAATTTGCATGGAATCTTCTCCGGGAATGTGGTGAGCAGAAGCGGGCCGGGCGGCCCAGCGGGAGAAGTCGGTCTAGATCAGCAGGCAGGTGGACTCGGAGAAGAGTTCAGCCGCAGTGGGCGGTGAACCATCCTGGTTGTCCACGAAGGCGGACATCGGGTTGCCGGTGCTTGCTGCCGGTGCAGCATCAAAGCTGTAAAGGCAGCCACCAAGCCAGTGGTGCACGGCGACGGTCTTGGCCTTGATCAGCCGGTTGACCGGGCTGGCATGCAGCACCTGGTCCTGGCAGGAAGCACAGTGGCGGTGGGAATAACTTTCCTGACCCGGTCCACCATGCTCGTGCATCTCCGCCTCACTGCATTCCAAGCAGGCTTCGCTTGAACTGGATATGCACTGGCCGTTGACGGCCTGCTCGAGGCGCGGCAGCTGGCCTGATTCGTGGCAGAGCACGAACTGCATCGGGGCAGGGCTGGTCAGCACGAGCAGCACAAGGCAGATGCGCACCGTGTGGCGCGCAAATGCGGTGAATGCTGTCTGCCTGAATGCCATGCCTTCCTGATCAGGGGTTGCCCCCAGGCGCGCAGATTACCACGCCATTCGCCGCAGTGTCAATTCACGGCAGCCCAGTGAGAATCAACTATCAACAGTATTAGGACTATCCTGCCTTCTGGCATATACTGCGCATCAGCGGATGACCGGCAAGGTACAGATAGAGAGTCCATCAGGCGAGGATGGAAGCAGGTCGGAGCTGGAAGCAATGCGGAAGCTGCTGCTCTGCGCGCTGCTTGTCGCTGCCTGCCTGCTGGCCAGCCTGCTCTTCCTCGCGGCATTTGTAACCAAGGGGCTTGGACTCGGCGAGCTAGGCCGGCTGCCCGTGCTGCATCAGTGGTACCGCCAGCATGAATCGGACCCGCAGCCGGGCATCATTGTGCTGGGTGACAGCCTCGGACGATCGGCATTCAACGCCCGGCATGTGAATGAGTCTGCTGCCATCGGCCAGCCGACTGCATGGAACCTTGCCAGCTCCGCTCGCAGCTACCCCGAGATGCTGCTGGACATCGGCCAGCCGGCGCTGGCAGATTCCACCATCCTTCTTTTCGTGTCCCCGGTGACGAGCTTCAACCCCAGCAAGCTGGCCATCAACCCGCGCAAGGCCAATACATACGCCCTGCTCGGATTGCCTGAACGATTCAGTGACAACCGCGAAAGGTATGGCAGTGCCCTCGACGCACAGTCCATGGTGCTGCTGGACCGCCCACGCTGGCAACAAATGGCCTACGCCCGCTGGCGCCTGCCGGAATGGCTGAAGGACTCGCTGCAGGTCAGTTTCGGTGCCAACCGCGAGCGCCACAGATACCTGCTCGGTGAATACAACACAGACCTGTCCTACCCACGCTTCGGCCGCTCACTGGACGGTGATGGACTGGCCCGCGCGGTGGATGCCAGAATCGAACTGCTGCATGACCCCGGCTACTGCGGCATCAGCGAGGAGAGTTGCCAGCAGGCCCTGCGCGACATCGTCGACGGCCTGGCGAACACCGGCAGCGAACTGGTGGTCGTGATGTACCCGCTGCACCCCGCCTATCGGGACTGGCTGGCGCGAGAGTATCCGCAGTACGGTGCGGACTGGCTGCAGGATGTGCTTGGCCCTGGGCGGCGGATCATCGACATCAGTGATTTCAGCGTGGACGGCCTGTTCCGTGACGACCTGCACATCAGTGACGAAGCCTCCATCACACTGACGGAGCACCTGCTGCAGCTGCTGCGGGAGGACGGAAGCTAGGTGCTGTTCCCCAGCCTGCAGTTCGCCGGGTTCATGCTGCTGCTTCTGGCAATCCTCGCGCTGCTGCGCGGCCAGCCGGCGCGCAAGCTGCTGCTGCTCGTTGCCAGCTACCTGTTCTACATGGCCTGGAACCCGGCCTTCATCATCCTGATCATCTTCTCGAGCTTCGTCGACTGGTTCGTCGGCGCAGCACTTGAGCATGAGGAGCGCAGGCAGCGGCGCATGGGCCTGCTGCTCGTGAGCCTCGTTGCCAATCTCGGGCTGCTGGCCTGGTTCAAGTATTCAGGCTTCCTGTCAGCGATGCTGCTCGGATTCTCGCGCGAGCTGGGGCTTGGCTGGCACTGGCAGTGGCCGGAGATCACCCTGCCCGTCGGCATCTCGTTCTACACCTTCCAGACCCTTTCCTACTCGATCGACATCTACGCCCGGCGCATCCGCCCGGCCCGCAGCCTGCTGGACTACGCGCTCTACGTGGCCTTCTTCCCGCAGCTGGTGGCCGGCCCGATCGTGCGCGCCCGTGAGTTCCTGCCGCAGCTCACGCAGGGCATCCGCCTGCGCCTGACACCGAAGGCCGTGTCCCTGATCAGCGGCGGGCTGGTGAAGAAGGTGGTGATCGCCGACAACCTCGCCCCCTATGTCGATGCCGTGTATGGCAACCCGGCGTCCTTCAGCGGCCCGGACATCCTGCTGGCTACGCTGTGCTTCAGTACGCAGATCTACTGCGACTTCTCCGGCTACTCCGACATGGCGATCGGGCTGGCCTCGATCTTCGGCCTCGAGCTGCCGCGCAACTTCAACTACCCCTACTTCGCCCAGGGCGCATCCGACTTCTGGCGCCGCTGGCACATCACCCTCTCGCGCTGGTTGCGGGACTACCTCTACATCCCGCTCGGCGGCAACCGCCACGGCACGGCCCGCACCTACCTCAACCTGATGCTGACCATGCTGCTCGGCGGCCTGTGGCACGGTGCCGGCTGGACCTTCATCCTGTGGGGTGCCTGGCATGGCCTGCTGCTGGTGCTGCAGCGGCTAAACCCGCTGGAGAGGGCACTCAGCCGCCCGGCCTGGCGCCTGCCCGTCAAGCTCAGCAGCTGGCTGCTGTTCCAGGCCTGTGTGCTGTTCGGCTGGATGCTCTTCAGGGCCGCCGACTGGTTCAGCCTGGGCGAACTTCTCGGTGGCCTGCAGCGCTTTGGCCATGGATGGCAGCTGCAGCGGCTGGATAACGTGGAACTGTTCACCGTGCTTGGGGTGCTGCTGATCTTCTGGTGCAGCCATATGCTGATGTACCAGCGCCAGCGGCGTATCCGTCGGGAGCCCAGCTGGCGCAGCGCGATGGCTACCCTGGCCGCCTCCACGGTGCTCCTCTCACTGCTATGGCCGGCTGATTCGGCACCTTTTATATATTTCCAGTTCTAATTTTGTCGCATTTAACTCTCATTTAACCATTAATAAAGAAATTTTGCATGATTCACTTTCCATTCTCCTGCCATCCTGATAGAATCTGGCGTATAAGCGCATCGGACTTTGGGCCGATTGCTTTTTTCAAGAGCGGAGAGAAAGATGGCAGATAGCAAGAATGTCAACACTGGCAAGCTGGAATCCTCGATTACCAGTTTTCTCAGTGATGACTCTCATATCCGTCAGATGTCCATGTCGATTGACCGCACGACGCAGATGGTTGCGAACCTGCGGGAACTCGACAGGATCTATGACGCTGAAATCACCATGGCGCATGGCCAGCGCAAGTACGCGCTGATGCATGAGAAGATGGTGAAGATGGAGCGCATTCGCAACGGCGAGCACGTTTCCTTCAACATCGGCCACTGACACAACATTCCATGAATCTGGCCGAACAGAGGCCAGGCAAGTTTGCGCATCATTTACCCTGAAATCCAGGCGAGCCGCTTCACTCGTCGACTGCCTTGTCCAGCTCCTTCATCCACTGCTCAGCCAGCTTGACCATGTCCTCCGGCACGCTGTGCCCCCCGTCAAACTCCTGCCAGCTGACATCATGTCCGGCCTCGATCAATGCATCCCGCAGGGCCTGTCCGCCGGCGAAATCCACCTGCGTATCCTTGCTGCCGTGCACGATGAACCAGCGCTGCTTGCCGGGATGATCGCGCAGCAGGCCATCCCCGATCAGGAAATCCCACAGCGAGCCGCCGAAGATGATCGCCCCGTCCACCTGCAGTGGGTTGGACAGCGCTTCATAGACTGAGGTCATCGCCCCCTGGCTGAAGCCGAACAGGTAGACCGAACTGATGTTGTGCGTGCGCTGCATCGTGCCGATCAGCTCGTCGAGGTAGGCCTGGGTGTCCGCGAAGCTCTCCGGCGGCAGGCCTCCGTTCATCGTCCAGCCGGCCCAGGAGTAGCCGACGGCATCGCCGAGCGGGAAGGCATAGGGTGCCTGCGGGCAGACCATGATGAAGTCGGGGTCAGCGAAACGCTCGCGGATCCCCATGAAGCTCTCGGCATTGCTGCCGAAGCCGTGCAGTGCCACCAGCAGGCGGTAGGACTGGCGCGGGTCATAGTCATTCGGGTAGCTGACCCAGGCCGGCTGCCAGGTATGGGCCGGGATGAAGATCCGCTGCCCGGCTGCGGCCTGGCGCTTCTCGATCTGCTCCGCCATCCCAGCCACTTCCCATCTGAACAGCGGGTCATCCCGCACCAGTGTGAAGTCCGGGTCGTTCTGCAGGCCGTGCACGTCGCTGAAGCCGTTGTCAACGCTGAGCTGCAGGAAGCGTGCCGCCAGCTCGGCCCTGCCCAGCAGTCCGTAGCAGCAGGCCAGGTTGTACTGGGTCGTGTTGTCGCCCGCGCCCTGCTTCAGCGCGAGGATGTAGAAGGCTGCCGCCCGCTCGAAGTCACCTGAGGAATATGCCTGTCCGGCCAGCCTGCCGTAGTCCGGCTGCGTGCTGGACAATTCATCAGCCAGCGCGCTATCGTAGATGTCAACGGAAGCCAGTTCGGCGGAGTAATCCGGCTCCGGACTGTCCTCGGCGGCGGCACTGATTCCGGCAAACAGGAAGGAAATGGCAACAAGGATCGCAAACCGGCTGGACAGCCCGGCATGGATGCTGGCAGGGAACATGTTGGCCTCCCGGTGGCGCGGTCACTGCGCCTGAGCACAGCATAGCCGCCGGGTGCGGCCGGGGCAATGCCCGCTGCTAGGTCAGCTGCGCACTGCCGCTGCAGGCTTCGATCTTCATTGCCTTGAGGATCAGGCTCATCGGACAGAATCCCGTGAAGCTGGACTGCAGCATGTTCACACCGACAAACGCGTCGAGGATCAGCCAGTATGGGCTGACGTAATACGCAAGAATCGCACCCAGCAGTATCAGGCTGCCGGCTATGCGAAAGATGATCCGTTCACGACACATGTCGCACCTCTGTCAGTGGTCTCCCCACTCAATACCCACATTTACGATAATTGTTTCGGAATCGGAATAATTCATATCCTTATTAGACTACTTTCCCTGTTCAGGATTTCATGTCCTGGAGGCACGCCATGAGCAACACTGGTATTTCGAAGTCCAAGGTGGGACTGGCAACGCTGGCAACGGCGTCAATGCTGGTAGTCCTGCTCCTTACATCCTGCAACAAGGCTGACAACGCAGCCGGACATGCAGCCATCCCCGAGGTGAATGCCCCGGTCAGCACCGTTGAGGCCGGCATCGTGCCGGGTTCGATCGAGCTGACGGGCACGGTCACCGGCCGCAGCAGCATCCCGCTGTCCAGCAAGCTGATGAGCGAGATCACGATGCTCACGGTGGAGGAAGGCGACCGCGTCAGCGCCGGTGAGGTGCTGGTACGCCTCGATGACAGCGACATCCGCGCGATGCGCAGCGAGGCAGCCGCCTACCGCGCCGAGGCCCAGGCGGTGCTCAGCGAGGTCGCGGCGGTGAAGCAGCAGGCGACTGCCACCGTCAGCCAGTCCGAGGCCGCGATCGCCCAGGCGGAGGTTGCGCTGGAGGATGCGGAACGCGACCTCGGGCGCTTCCAGGCCCTTTATGAGAAGTCCGTGGTTTCTCGCGCCGAGCTGGACAAGGTGCAGCTCGGGGCCGATGTTGCCAGGCAGAACCTCAACCAGGCCCGCGCCGCCAAGGAACAGGCGCTGGCCGCCGTGGCCCAGGCCGAGAGCCGCAACCCGCAGGTCGAGGCCCGCGAGCAGCAGGCCGGAGCGCGTGACCTGCAGGCTGCCTCGATGCAGGCCTATGCCACGCTGAGCGCTCCCTTCGACGGCATCGTCAAGGCCAAGTACTTCGAGCAGGGACAGCTCAGCGTGCCCGGCCAGCCGATCATCGTGGTCGAGCAGATTGCCAACATGCGTGTCAGCCTTGCCATCCCGGACCATGCCGCGATGGAGCTGGCAACCGGTGACACGCTGCAGGTGGCGATAGACTCCGCCAACGGGCGTGAGCTGCGCGGCGGGCATATCGCCGTGCTGGCCGCCAGTGCCGACCCGGCCAGCCGCAGCGTGCTGGCGGAGGTCGAGCTGGATGACAGCAACGGCCTGCTCAGCGGGCAGTTCGTCAGGGTGCTCGTGCCCTCCGGCGAGCGCAATGTGATCCTCGCGCCTGAGTCGGCGGTGCTGCAGGATGCCGAGCTGTACTACGTCTGGCGGGTGTCCGGCGGCGGGCTGCTGACGCGCGCGACCGTCGAGCCCGGCCTGCGGATGGATGGCAAGGTCGAGATCCTGCGCGGCCTCAGTGCCGGCGACCGGATTGTCAGCGAGCCCCGGCCGGGGCTGTTCGCCGGTGCCCGCGTAAGCGGCATGGCCAGCCCGGAGGGCCACTGAAATGGAAAACAGGGAGCAGGATGGAGCCGCTAAACTCCCGCAGCAGACGGACCCGCTGGAGCCCAGTGCCAACCCGAAGCTGAACATCGGCGGCCTGATCGCCCAGACATTCATTGACAACAAGACCACCTTCCTCGTGATGGTGGCCGCCTTCATCTTCGGCCTGTTCGCGCTGTTCGTCACCCCGCGTGAGGAGAACCCGCAGATCAGCGTGCCGGCCGTCAACGTGATCATCCCCTTCCCCGGCGCCTCGCCGCAGGAGATCGAGAACCTCGTCACCTCACCGATGGAACGGCGGATCTGGAACATCAAGGGCATCGAGCACGTGTACTCGATCAGCTACCCCGATTTCGCCGTTGTCACCGCGCAGTTCCTCGTCGGCGAGGAGCAGGAGGACAGCGTCTTCAAGGTCTACAACCAGGTCTATTCCAACCTGGACAGCCTGCCCGCCGGGACGCAGCAGCCGATCGTCAAGCCGGTTGACATCAATGACGTGCCGATCGTCGCGATCACCCTGTTCAGCGCCGAACACGATACACATGCGCTGCGTACGGCGGCGGAACACCTCGAGCAGGGCCTGCGCGAGGTGCCCGGCACCAGCTCCAGCGTGATCGTCGGCGGCGACGGCCGCCAGATCACCATCGAGATGGACCCTGTCCGGAGCGCGGCCTTCGGCATCGACCCGCAGATGGTTGCCAATGCATTGCAGGGTGCCAACGTGCGCCTGCCCAGCGACCGCCTGGAGACCGGCGGGCAGCGCCTGATGGTGCGCAGCGGCCAGTTCCTGCGCAATGCCGAGGATGTCGGCAGCACCGTGCTGACGACGCGCGGCAGCGGCATCCCGGTCTACCTGCGTGACATCGCGAGTGTGACGGACGGCCCGGCTGAGATCTCCAACGTCAGCCGGCTGAGCTTCGGCGCCGGCACCCAGCACGTCAGCGCGGAGGGCCATGGCCTGCGCGGTGGCTTCAGCGGGCAGGAATTCGAGACCAGCGGCCGCAGCTTCAACGCAGTCACAGTTGCCGTTGCCAAGCAGAAGAGCACCAATGCCGTGAAGATCTCCGAGGCCGTGATCGAGCGCATGGACGAGCTCGGTCCGCTGGTGCTGCCTGACCGGACAGGCTGGCTGATCACGCGTGATGACGGTGAGGGTGCCAACCATGCCGTCAACGAACTGATCACGCACCTGACCTGGGCAATCGTGATCGTGCTTGGCCTGCTGCTGCTGGCGCTCGGCTGGCGCGATGCCGCGGTGGTCGCTCTGGCGATCCCGCTCACGTTGCTGGTCACGCTCGGCATCGGCTTCCTCGCCGGCCAGACCATCAACCGCATCACCCTGTTCGCCCTGATCCTCAGCCTCGGCCTGCTGGTTGACGACGCGATCGTCGTCGTGGAGAACATCCACCGCCACCTGAAGATGAAGGCCGCCTGCGAGGGCAAGCTGCGCACCTGCGTTCTCGCTGTCAACGAAATCAGCAGCCCGACGATCTACGCCACCTTCACCGTCGTGCTGTCAATGATCCCGATGGCCTTCGTGACAGGCATGATGGGGCCATACATGGCACCGATCCCGTTCAATGTGCCGGTGGCGATGATCGTCAGCCTGATCGTGGCCTTCAAGGTCACGCCCTACCTCGCGGTGCGCTGGCTGAAGGCCGACCACCATGCAGCTGATAATGGCAAGGACGCGAATGGCAAGGACTCCGCGAAAGGCACATCCGGCTCAACTGATAAGCCCGCTCCGGCGATTGACCTGACGCATGGCGCTGACCCGAAGCTGCTGGCCTTCTACCGCCGGATGCTCGGCCCGCTGATTGACAGCAAACCGCGCCGTGCGGTGCTGTTCAGTGTGCTGGTGATTGCGCTGCTCATCAGCTTCACCTTCCCGGTGCTGCAGTGGGTCAAGTTCCGCATGCTGCCCAAGGCCAACAAGAACACCTTCCTCGTGACGGTGGACATGCCCGCCGGCAGCAGCCTGAATGCCACCGACAGCCTGGTGCGCGACATCGAGGAACGCCTGCTTGCGCATCCCGAGGTCAGCTCCCTTGTGACCACCGTCGGCACCGGCAGCGTGATCGACTTCAACGGCCTGCTGCGCGGCACTTCCTTCCGCAATGATGCGGCCCAGGCTGACATCCGTGTCAACCTGACGCCGAAGGAGGAGCGCAGCATCGCCAGCGAGCGGATCGTGCTGGACATCCGCCCCGAGCTGGCCGCGCTGGCCAGCGAGAAGCAGGCGATCCTCAAGCTGGTGGAGGACCCGCCCGGGCCACCGGTGCGCGCCACCGTACTGGCCGAAATCTACGGCCCCTACGGCGAGGGCCAGCGCAGTGCCGTTGCCAATGTGCGCGGGATGTTCGCCTCCACTGACAGCGTGGTTGACATTGACGACTCGGTCAGCACAGCGGCCCGGGAGCTGCGCATCGAGGTGGACCGTGAGCGCGCCGAGCGCAGCGGCCTGCGGGCCTCTGACGTCGCCACCGCGCTGTATGCCGCACTGGCCGGTTACGAGATCACCGCGCTGCATGACCCGGCCGGGATGGTGCAGACCCCGGTGGTGCTGCGATTCCCGCAGCAGTTCCGCAGCCAGCTGGCGGACCTCGACAGCGTGGTGCTGCCTTCGCCCGCCGGCAACATCCCGCTGTCATCCATCACGCGCATGCGTGAGACCGATGCGCTCAGGCCGATCCACCACAAGGACCTGCGCCAGGTGAGCTATGTCTATGGCGAGATGGCCGGACGTTCCAGCGTGTACGCGATCTTCGACATGATGGCGAAGTTGAAGCAGGACCCGCTGCCGCCGGCCTATGAACTGGTCTGGGAGGGCGAGTGGGACCTGACTCTCAAGGTGTTCCGTGACCTCGGAATGGCAATGGGAGTGGCGATCCTCCTGATCTACCTGCTGATGGTCGGCCGCTTCCACAGCTTCAGCGACCCGCTGGTGATCCTCGGCGCGGTGCCGCTGACGATGCTTGGCGTGCTGCCCGGCTTCGCCCTGCTTGGCAACTTCGACATCTACTTCTCGGCGACCGGCATGATCGGCGTGATCGCGCTGGCCGGCATCGTGGTACGCAACTCGATCATCCTGATTGAGTTCATCCAGGATGCGCTCAATGAAGGCGTGCCGCTGCGCGAGGCTGTGATCCTCGCCGGTGCGATCCGCACCCGCCCGATCGTGCTGACCGCGCTGGCAGCGATCGCCGGCATGCTGGTGGTGGTGGCGGACCCGGTCTGGAGCGGCCTGAGCTGGGCGCTCTTGTTCGGCATCCTCGCCAGCACCACCCTGTCACTGCTGGTGATCCCGCTGCTGTACTACATCGCCAAGGAAAAAACCGGAGGTCAGGCGTGAGCCTGACAACGGAGGTCCGGCGCAAGCCGGGCGTGGAGGTCGAGCGCAAGCTCGGCAATGAGTTTGGTGCTTGGAGTGGGGGGTTTGGATGCAGCCGCATTGCGGAGGCCCGATGGACCTGCGGCGCAAGTCGCACAATGAGAGGGAGGTCAGCTGTAAAGCTGACAAGGTAGCGCACACAGACTCCAAAATAGAGTCCACGGAGTTTTCCATAATGGGAAGGGCTGATAGTGTTGCAATAAAACGGCGCGCATTTCCTGTCGGACTATCTGTCACCCCCGCCTTCCATTATCATCGGTTCTCTTGCTTCCTTGAAATCAGCAAGGTAGTTCACCAACGCATACATTGCCACTGCGATAGCCGCAATGATCAGCAAGGGCAGAATGAACCTGAATGATTCTGATGTCCTAACTTGCATGTCTGTCCCTCCCACGATTCTTCTGGATAATGAGAGCACTCATGCTGGAGTTTTGTTCCGGGAGAGTGTCTAAGCGTTTATTGCCTACTGCCCATCCTTAGCAACTTCCGCATCCGCTGCCAAGGGGTAGTCCGCTTCGATTGTCCGCCCCATCGGCTCAATGTCAACGAGGAAGAAGCCATCGCTTGACTGAACTAGCAATCCTTCCGGCAGTTCATTGATGCTGCCACCGTAGAAGTCTTCGGTTAGCAGCCTGGCAAGCAGTTGCAACCGCGGAACTCCTCCATCCAGCGGAATACCCTCATGAGGCAGCTCCAGGATGGAAACACTATCGCGATCGCCAGCCAGGATGTACATGCCATGCTCCCCGAAGCCGACATCATTCGTTTTCATGATGTACTCATTGCCCATAAGATTGCTGATGCCCTGGTTCAGCTGCAGCGTATGCGCCTTGCCATCCCGGATGACAACCAGCATGTCCCGGTTGAAGTTATAGGCCAGGATATCGCCGCCCACATTGCCGATCCTGAAGCGTGTGTGCTCGTCATAGCCAATCCTGAACTCCTCCTCGCTGATCACAACCGGCACCGCAGGATCCGCCGGGTCATAACTGACATGGTTATAGACCACCGGGAACTCCTCAACCGGCCAATTCCCCGTGCTGCGCCTGCCATTGCTGATCAGTTCGTAACCGATGACAAGTTCCTGCTCGTCAAACCATGTCATCAGTTTCCAATGCTTCGTCACATGGAAACTCGTTGCCATTTTCCACTCATCGGCACTGAATTCCTGCAGGTCTTCCAGCCTGAACAGGCAGCGCGGATCCATATCCAGCAGGTGGATGAAATCCTCTTCGCCGGTGTAGTCAAAGTTGATCTGCGGATTCTCCGGCGGATTGCTGATTATGTGATCAAGCAGCAGGCCAGCCAGCAAGCCGTTGTCAGCTTCAACTATCCGAAAATCGAATTGCCCGGTCCAGCTATCTTCCATTTTGACCCAGTCCTCATGGGTCCAGTCCCGGGTTTCCTCCGGACTTGGATCATCCATCTCATAGTGGCCCTGGACCTCCATAAGCTGACCGTCCACAAGATTGATTGCGCCGGGATGAATGAAGTGCTTGCTTGGAATTGAACCGGGATCTCGGTAGATCCGGATCCTGCACAGCCCCTCCCCAAGCGGGACAATCCGGACACTCGGCAGCCCCGCCAGTTCGTCAGGCACAAATTCCTGCTCGGGGTTTTCATTCAGGTACGGCAGCAAGTCAGGTTCCTGTCTCGGCGGCATCTGCTGCATGGCCTCGGCGTATTCCTCAGCCGGATCCGGTTCGTTGCATGCAGCCAGCGAAAGCGCAAGGCCGAGTATCACAATCAAACTGCTGGCAAGCCTGGACATCGGTTCAATTCACCTTAGCAGGAAATCGAAGCGGGACAGCCAGCCGGTAATAGCAAAATGGGAAATGGTGGGCGCTACAGGATTCGAACCTGTGACCTCATCGGTGTGAACGATGCGCTCTAGCCAACTGAGCTAAGCGCCCCAGGTAATCCCGCCTATCTGACGGGGAGGGATATTATGCCAGAAAAACAGAGGAAAGGGAACAGATAGCAAACTACAAAGATCAGACCTCAGAAGCCAGACTTCAGATCAGTTTCCGCTGCAGCGAGTCAACTGTCTGAAGTCTGGAGTCTGACACCTGCTGCAGGCCGCAGGCCGCAGGCAGGTATACTCTTCTCGCGCACAGGGCGCACTCAGTCCGCGAGAAGGGAATGTCCCGCCTGACCAATCTGCCCGAGATGCATTGTTACGACACTTCGGGACCGCCATGCGGACAGCGGCAATATCGGAGGTCGTAATGACGATTGAACTACCCGCCGGCGCAAACCTCGAATTCGCGCGCAAACAAGCCAAGCTGCTGTTGAAACAGCTCAATGACTCGGAAGCCGCCGCCCTGGCCATCGCTGCCGAGTTGCACCCACAGGGCTCAAAACCTGACTGGCAGCTCAGCGATGCGCAGCTGATCATCGCGCGGCAGTACGGCCATGAATCCTGGCCGAAGCTGAAGGAAGCGATCGAGAACCAGCGCCCGCTCGCCGAGCAGGCCAAGGCCTTCATCGACAGCATGTTCGGCTGGCAGGATGCGCGCTTCAAACGCATCATCACTGAGCATCCGGCTGTCGCCTCATTCGACCTCGCCTGCCAGGTCAGCTGTGGCGACCATGCCGCGCTCGCCGAACTGCTCGCCGCAGACCCGGATGCCGCGAAACGCAAATACGCCCCGCTGGACCGCGAACTGATCATCTACGCCAGCTACTCCCTGATGCACACTCTCGGCGAGCCCTACCGCTCTGGCCTGCTGCGCTGCGTCGAACTGCTGCTTTCGCATGGTGCGGACCCCAACGCTGCCTATGACGAGGGCGGCACATGGGCCGGCGCGATGCAGCCCTGCTTGTACGGTGCGACCGGGCATGGCAACTTTCCTGAGCTGGCCCGCCTGCTGCTGGAGGCCGGGGCCGACCCGAATGACGACGAATGCATGTGGCATGTGCCGCAGTTCATGTACGAGGAGTGCCTCGCGCTGCTGCTGGAGTTCGGTGGCAACCCGAACCGCAAGAGCGAGCACTGGAACAACACCCCGCTGTACTTCCTGCTCGGGCATCGCACGAATGACAAGGGCTATGACACCGCGATGCGCGGTGTGAACTGGCTGCTGGAGCATGGCGCGGAACCGAATGTGCCGAGCTATGACTGGCAGGAGAATGCGCTGCAGCTCGCAGTGCGCCTGCACCATCGCCCGGACGTGGTCGAGTCCCTGCTGAAGCACGGCGCGGACGGGAGCTATAGGCGGGCGGATGGCTGCGACAGCTGGCAACTCGCATTGCGCAGTGGCAACCGGGATGCGATCGGCCTGCTGCGAGAACATGGCTTTGCGCATGACGAGGATGAACTGCTGGACAGCTACCTGCTGGCGGTGATGACTGCCGATGCGCAGTCCGCCGGGGAGATCATCGCCGCCAGTCCGCAGCTGCTGGAACAGCTTGGCAAGCATGGGCCGGACAGCTTCTGCGATGCAGCCGAGCGCGGCCAGCTTGAGGTGGTCCGGGTGATGCTTGACAACGGCTGGGATGTCGCAATGACCGATGAATGGGGCCGCCAGCCGCTGCACTGTGCCGCGCTGCGTGGCTTCGCGGACGTCGTCAGGCTGCTGCTGGCTGCCGGTGCCCCGCTGGACCACCATGACAAGCTGTACGACGGCGCACCGATCGGCTGGGCGCTGCACGGCGCGATCGAGATGCCGGCGGAGGATGGCGACTACCTTTCAGTGGTCGAACAGATCGTGGCCGCCGGCGGGCTGGACTTTGCCAACGACCGCAGCTGGGCCGAACGTGATGTGGCGAAGGTGCGTGAGAGGTATGGAGGATCTCGGAGCTAGGTTGTCGGGTGTAGCGGATTTGTCGTGCTTCACGCGGAAAAGTAATTCAAGGTGACTCGCAGCGTCACGCCAACCCTACAACCCAGATCCCAGCTCCTATATCCTAGGCAGACAGGTCAGCTCCCGCCATGCTGGCACCCGACATGTCGCAGCCGTCCAGCTGCGCGCCCTGCAGTTTCGCGTTGTCAAGCACGGCGCTTTTCAGGCTGGCATTGCGCAGGTCGGCTCCGCGCAGGTCGGCTCCGCTGAGCACAGCTCCGCTCAGGTCCGCATTGCGCAGGTCGGCATTGCGCATATCGCGGCCGCTGAGGCTGGCACCACGCAGGCTGACCCCGCGCAGGTCGCGGCCATACATCTCCTCATGCATCTGCACCCGCCGGCAGGCCCCGCGCTGGCGCGGCAGGCCTTCGCGGGCGAGGCGCTCGATGCTTTCGCGGGAGATGCGGCGCTCATGGCGCACCACCTCCATGTCGCGGTACACCAGTTGCCCTTCGCTGCACAGCTGCTGCAGGCGCTGGCGCCGGAGCGGCCGGCCCGTCAGGTGGGCCAGCAGCTCCGTCGCCTCTGTTGTTGTCAGCCAGTCGCCGTTCATTGCATTCCCGCCTATGACGCCAGGTAGGCCGGCAGCACGGTGCTGCCGTCCAGCTTCGCCAGTTCGAGCTGCTCACGCGTCAGGTTGAGTGCTCCGCTGAGGTCCACCCCGCGCAGGTTTGCATCCTTCAGCACAGCTCCGCTGAAGTCCGCGCCGTCGAGGATCGCGGAGCGCAGGTTGGCACCACTGAGGTCGGCCTTCTTCAGGCGCGCACCACTGAGGTTGGCGCTGCCGAGGTTGGCACCATTGAAGCTGGCCTTGCCGAGCCTGGCACCACTCAGGTCCGCGCTGCCAAGGTTGCTGCCACTGAGGTCAGAGCCCTTTAGCCGCGCCTGCTGCATGTTGGCACTGCCGAGGTTGCTGCCGTTCAGGCGGCAGCCCGCCAGCCGTGCGCCGCCGAAGTCTGCCTTGGCCAGGTTGGCGCCGCTCAGGCTGCAGTTCTCCAGCTTCGCCCCGCTGAAGTCGGCCTTCGCCAGGTTGCAGCCCGTCAGGCGGCAGTCCGCCAGCTGGGCATTGCTGAAGCTGGCGGAGGCGAAGTTGCTGCCGGTCATGTCCACGCCCTGCATGCTGCGTCCGGCGAAGCTCGCCCGGACGGCATTCACGCCGCGCATGCTGCGCTTGTCAGTGCCGGGCGTGCTGCCCTTGCTGGACTGCTTGCCGGCTTCGGCCATGGCGCTGTCAATCGCCTGTTCGATCTGCTCGGCCAGCCGGCTGCCAAAGCCCTCGCCGAGGATCGACAGGTTGTCCAGCCTTTTCAGGCGCTGCAGCTTGTGGCGCATGCGGTTGAGCTTGGCCTGCTGTCTCTGTTCACGGTGCCTGCTGCGATCACCCGCGCTGCAGCCGATGCTGAACACGAATGCCTTGGATTTGGGGCCGGACTTCGGCCTGCCGTCGGCATCGCCGCTTTCGCTGCCGTCGCCCCATTCATCACCCGCATCGAATTCAGCATCTATGTCTGAACTGGTGCCGGGGGATTCATCGCCGATGACGGAGTCGAGCAGTTCCTCAATCCCCTCACCGTTCACCACCACCTTGACGGCGGGGTCTGCGTCATTGTGCGCGCCGGAGTGGCGCCCATGCTTCTTTACCATGTTTTCCTCGCTTCGCTGCCTGCCCCTGGGGGGCTTCAGGCCTTACGCGTCACTGCTGCCTAACTATACGCCGGGGGATGGGGGATGGTTTCAGATGAGGATAGAGGATCCCGGAACTAGGGGCTGGCAGAATGGCTTGAAGTGACGGAAGATATGACTGTTTGCCCCGTGCTGTAATGACACATTGATCGGCAAAGCACCACGTCCCCGGTAAGACAAGCTGCTATTCACTGCTTTTGCAACACGTAAAACCTGATTCCCGACGCCTCGCCTGCCACACCCCACAACCCAGCTCCTACATCCCCGACATGTGCCAGATCCAGCCCAGCATCAGCAAGCTGACCGCCGCGATCCAGCTACCCGCCACCCGCACACCGATTCTCATCCATTCGGCATGCAGGCTGATGACCAACGCCGGCAGCAGGGTTGCCAGCAGGAACACAAGCGTGGCCGCGCCCCAGATCGCCAGCCCGTCCATGCCGGCCATTGTCAGCGCTGCCCCGTTCAGGTAGCCATGGAAGGCCGCCAGCAGGCAGGCCAGCGCGAGCAGCACCGCATGCGGCGGGCGGCGGTCCAGCAGCACCAGCATGGCGACGAGGCCGAAGCTCAGCGTTGTCAGCATCGGGCTGTCCGCACTGCCGCCGGACTGCATCCCTGCCATCCCGGCCAGCAGCCAGTAGGCCGGCAGCAGCAGCAGCAGGGGCCGCGCAGTTTCCCGTCCTGCCTGGCCAGACAGCAGGCCCAGCGTGACCACGAGCAGGATGTCCGCCGGCGTCTGCAGCATGTGAACCATCCCGTCGTAGTAGCTGCCAAAGCCCGTGCTCACCAGATGCGCCCAGGCTAAGCCGGGCATCAGGCAGAACAGCATGAACACTGGCAGCAGGCGCTTCACCCGAGCACGGCCCCCTTCAGGAAGAACAGCCCGCCAAGCAGCACGCAGGCCCCGGCTGCGCGTACCAGCAGTTCGCCGCGCTTCACATCGTTGAGCATCCCGAGCGCAATGCCGCACATGTGCAGCAGCCCAGTGCTGATCACGAAGCCGATGCTGTACAGCATGCCGTTGCCACCTTCCGGCAGCTCAGTGCCGTGCGCATGTCCGTGGAACACAGCGAAGACGGCCACCAGCAGCAGCGCCACCCACAGAGGCGGACTGAACTTGCCGAGCACCATGATGCCGAGCACCACCGCGCTCAGTGCGATGCCGATCTCGATGCCCGGGATCGGCACGCCGATCAGCCCGAGAAAGCCACCGAAAGCCATCACCAGCGGGAAGGCCACCGGCAGCAGCCAGATCGCGGGCTTCTTCAGTTGCGCGCCCCACAGGCCGACGGCCACCATCGCAAGGATGTGGTCCCAGCCGCTGACCGGATGGTGCATGCCGGCCATGAATCCGACAGCCCCGCCCTCTTCCACATGCGCATGTGCCAGAATTGGCAACATGAGCGTCGCCAGGCCGAGCCAGTATGCGACTGGTCTGTACTGCATTGTGATCACCTCCCGGCAAACATCATATATGAGCGCTGGATGAACCAGTAAGCGCCAGCCACCCCGACGGTGTAACCCGGCAGGCGGTGGGTCCAGCGCGGCCAGTGGAATTCCAGCACCTTGAAGGCACGTGCCAGCGCCAGCGCCAGCAGGACGAACAGCAGCTGGCCGAGTTCGACTCCGATATTGAATCCCAGCAGCGCCAGTGGGATCTCCCCGCGCGGCATGCCGGTCAGGCTCAGGCCACTGGCAAAGCCGAAGCCGTGCAGCAGCCCAAAGGCGAAGGCCACCACCCAGGGGTAGCGGATTGTCAGGCTGCTCTCGCCGCGCCAGACACGTACGATCTCCGGCCCGAGGAACAGGATGCTCAACGCGATCGCGGCATTCAGCGGGGCGACCGGCACGCTGGCCAGGCCGAGGCTGGCCAGTGCGAGCGTGATGCTGTGGGCCAGCGTGAAGGCGGTGATGGTCTTCAGCAGGATCGGACGGTGGCCGACGATCAGCAGCAGCCCGAGCACGAACAACAGGTGGTCCACACCGAGCAGGATGTGCTGGAAGCCAAGCGCGATGTATTCCAGCATCGATTCCCAGGCGCTACGCTCCCCGCGCAGCTCGATCTGCGGATTCGTCGAGCGCACCACAGAGCTGTACGTGCTGCCGTCTAGGCGCGTGACCCGCACGAACACCTCAGTGACCATGCCCTCCAGCCCCGGGAAACTGACAACGCTGCCATCCAGCGTGCCCGGCTCAATCGTGACACTGCGGATCTCCAGCTCACCGTCACTGAGGCTGCGGCGCTGCACCGGCGTGCTCTCCAGCCAGTCCGCCGGCAGCTGCAGGCCGACCGGGAAACCCTCCGGGCCTGTCGGCGGCGGCACCTTCCAGCTCACACGGAACTGCGTCTCATCCAGCTGGGTGATGTTCAGCACGCAGGGCTTGCTTTCATGCGCCAGCGCCGGTCGGGCCGGGATTGCCAGAGCCGCGAGCAGCAGGATTGCCAGCCAGGCCCGCCTCACTCGGCCGCCCCTTCATCCGGCACATCCTCGCTTGCCAGCTGCGCCATGTCGAAACTGTCAACGCTGATCTCGTACAGCTGCTTCACGCCCTCGAGCGCGGCATCGAGCTTCTCTCGCTGCTGTGCCTCGATCCAGTCCCGCTCGACATCCTCGCGGATCTCCCCCAGCTCCAGCGGCCGGCCCGCGCGCCGCTCCTCGATGAACACGAGGTGCACGCCGTAGCTGCTTTCCACCGGTCCGCTCCAGGCGCCGACGGGGAAGTCCCTGATTGCATCCGCGAACAGCGGGTCGAACTGCCAGCCGATTTCACTGAGCGCCACCAGTGGCAGGCGCGGCGGCAGGCTGCCCGCATCGCTCAGCTCCTGCACCAGCCCAAGTTCCTCAGTGCCCGTCAGCTGCTGCTTCAGCAGTTCGGCATCCAGCAGCGGCTCCGCGCGCTGCAACGGGTCGAGATAGATCTGCATTAGGCTCAGCGAATCCTCCGTGCGGTAGCGCTCGGGGTGCTCCTCGAGGAACTGCTGCAGCTCTTCTTCCGTCGGCGTGGGCGGCTCGCTGCCATCATCCAGCAGCAGCTCGTACTTGCTGCGCAGGTGGTCACGGATCAACTGGTCGTCACGGTCCAGTCCCATGCCGCGCGCCTCGCGCACGCAGACTTCCGTGCGGATGTAGTCGTCAATCAGCTCCTGCAGCTCAGCCTGCGTCGGCTCACGGTCGAAGTCGCGCACGAAACCGTGGTACATCACCGCGATGCGCGGGCGGTCGACAGTGATCTCAAACTCGCTCTCATCCGCAGGCTGCTGGCGCAGGTTGCTCAGCAGGAACAGCAGGCCGCCGACCAGGATGAAGTGCACGATCGGCTCGCGCCATATCGAATGCGGCCGCGCTTCCGCACCGCCGCCATCGCCTGCCTGGTTAAGTTTCTGGTTATCTGCCATGTCTCCTGCCGGCCCTGACCGGATTGCAGATTATGGCGCATGACCGGAGGTCCGGCGCAAGCCGGGCGGAGTGTTGGTCTTAGACCAACAAGGCCCTGTAGCTCTAAGAGCTACACTCCGCTACCCCCTACAACCGAGTTCCTATGTCCTACTTCATTTCCTCAATCATTGAGCGCATCTTCTCCGCGCTGACCCCGCTCGAGCGCCTCACCTCAATCACGCCGTCCGGCTTGCCATCCCCGTCCATGTCCTGCCCGGCTGCCATGTCCTCCCCGAAGCCCAGCAGGATGTAGTCCTTCACCTCATAGCCGTCATGCACCGCGATGTAGCAGACGTTGCCAGCGGCCAGCTCGCCGGCGGTGAAGGCCACCGGATGCATCTCAGTGCGGTCGTATGGATTGATGAGCGCCATGTTCTGCCCGTCCTTCATAAGGTCGGCATTCAGCGTCTCCGGGTACAGCCCGCCGTTCTGGCGCGCCCAGTCCAGCAGGTTCTGCTCAATGGTTGCAATGTGCGCCTTGAGCTCCATGTCCGCCAGGCTGTCCGCCGCCGGCTGGTTACAGCCGGCCAGCAGGGCCAGCATTGCCATTGCAATCCAGAAAAGCTTCATGTCATTCCCCCTTCGCCTGTCACCAGGCCCGGCAGCCTACCCGCTGCCTGATCCACTCTAGCACCACCTGTGCAGCAGGCCAATCCTGCGCCTCCAGGGGTAGCATTACCCAGCGATGCTAACATTGCAGCGCGCAACACCTGCCGGCGGACAGGCAACACCAGGCAGGATTGACCAGGAGCAACATGTCAACTCAGGAACCACAGACCCGCCGCACGGGCGGGGTGAAGCGGGTACGCCTCGTGCTCGTGGAGCGCGAGCACCATTACGGTGACGTGCACACTTACCACTTCAGCGTGGACGAGCCGCTGCCATACAACGCAGGGCAGTACGTGCATGTCGCCCTCGAGCTGGCCGACCCTGATGCCAAGCGCGTGCGTGAGCTGTCTTTCTCTTCCGCACCGCATGAGGAGCATGTCAGCTTCACCATCGACGGCCGCTCGCGCTCGCCCTTCCAGTTGCATATGCTGGCAATGCAGCCCGGGGACAGCCTGCAGCTGTTCAAGTCCAAGATGCATATGCTGTGGCCGGTGATCGAGGAATGCGTAGTGTTCATCGCAGGCGGCGTCGGCGTCACGCCCTTCCGTTCAATGGCGCTGGACAAAGAGCACAGCGGGGTGCGCATGCGCATGGAACTGATCCACGCCGCCGGCAGCGAGCACCTGTTCGCCGATGCGCTCAGGCCGCTGATGGATGAGTACATCGCCACCGACCGCGCGGGCCTGGCGGGCGAGATCACGGCCTGCATCGAGCGCCACCCGGATGCGCGCTACTACATCGCCGGCTCACCGGGCTTCGTGGAAGGCGTGATGCAGCAGCTTGAGGCGGGCGGCATCAGCCAAAAGAAGATCGAAACGGACGAGTTCAAGGGCTATGTGGAAGAATGGCAGGAGTAGTTGTCAGACTACAGACACCAGACTTCAGAAATCAGACTTCCGAATTCAGATACCAGACGTCAGAACAACCTGAAATCCGGCGTCTGATGTCTGACCACTGACCACTGGAGTAATGGTGGGCGATACTGGATTCGAACCAGTGACCTCTACGATGTCAACGTAGCGCTCTAACCAACTGAGCTAATCGCCCGGATATGGAGGCGGCGGGCGGAATCGAACCGTCGATAAAGGATTTGCAGTCCTCTGCCTTACCACTTGGCTACGCCGCCGGGTGCCCTTCCCACGGGACGGCCCGCAGGGGGGAAGAAGAATTATAACACTGCATCAGGGGCCGCAAGCCACCCAGTGATGAGAAAAGAGAGAAGAGCCTGAATAGCAATGAGCAATGAAGAGTGAGCAATGATCCAATGGAGAAGCGGGGTCACCTCCCCCTGGTCAGGCTCATTGCTCATCACTCATTTCTCATTGCTCAGCCAGTCACGCTAAAGCGTGACAGGCTGAAAAAAAACTCCCCGGAGCTACTACCCTCCGAGGAGTCTTGTAAAGAGTTGGTGATTCGGGACCCGGGCATGCCCGGTCCAAAACTACTACCTTGGGTTACAGGCCGATCGGCGGAGCCGGATCGGTCGTGGTGCCGCCGTCATCGTCCACCGGGAAGCCGGGTTCGATGAAGATCGGGCCACCGCCACCGCCGCTGCCGCCGGGGGCGCCGATGGGCCACATCCAGAAGTCCATCTCCTTGTCGTACATGTCCGGCCAGATGCGGATGAAGATGTCCTCGTAGCCACCCTTCTGGATCAGCAGGTTGTACTCAACCTCAGCCAGCGTGGTGCTGTAGCGGCCGTTGGAATCGCTCAGCACGTGGCTGAAGTAGCCACCGCCGAGCTGCTCATCAGTCGGGGTGAACACCATGTCAGCGCCGGCGATCGTCGAGTCGTCAAAGCCGTCATAGACCGTGCCGCTCTTGTTGCCGGTGTTGACGTCCGGGGCCTCATAGGTCTCCAGCACGAGATTCACGTTGCTGGCCTGGCCGTCACGGATCTCGACCATGATGCCCTGGGTCAGGTGGCCGTTGCGGTAACCGCTGACCAGCCACTCGCCGGTGGGCACGTTGTCAATCACGAACTCGCCGTTGGAGTTGGTATAGGTGAAGGGGTCGACGTTTGGCTGCGTGGCGTTCACCAGCGCATCCGGGATCGGGTTGCCATCCTCATCGGTGACACGTCCCTCGACGCTGCCCACCGGGACCTCCGGCAGGGTGATGGTCACCTCGTTGGCGGCCGCATCCTCCTCGACAGCCACGTCGGCGCTGTAGGAGATGTGGCGGTAGGCGCTGGCGAACACGTAGTACGGTCCGGCCGGCACGTCCTCGAAGCTGAACTCGCCGTTGTCATCCGCCCAGCCGCTGTAGTAACCGATGAAGTCCGGGGCCACCATCGAGCTTGAGCGTCCGTTGCGCTGCTCCCAGAGGAAGCGCTGCAGCATGTTGTTGTCAAACTCGCTGCTGTTCTGGCTGTTGCCGTCGCTGTTGGTGCTGCCCTCGGCGAAGTCCGCCGCGGGGGCCATGAAGCCGTCGTCACTGCCGCCGGTGCTGAAGTCCTCACCGCGGGTCTGCGGCGGGGCCGGTGCACCGAACTCATTGAAGATCTCCACGCCGTCCTCGAACATCATGTCGAGGTCCACCGCGCCGGGCACGGCGATACCGCCGCCGAAGCCGCCGCCGAACACGTACTCGACGTAGGCACCCTTGATCGGGTTGCCATCGCCGTCAACCACCACACCGCTGATGTCGGTGTAGACGATCGGCTGGATCTCAATCTCGAGGTCCAGGTCGCTCGTGCGGTTGTAGATGTCCTCTGACAGGCTGGCGTTCAGGTAGCCGTCCTTGTAGACGCTGATCCAGGCGCTGTAGCCAGCCACGCCGTCGGGAAACTCGAAGTTGCCGTCGGCATCGGTGGTCACTTCCTGGTACTGCGGCTCGTAGCGCCAGTAATCCTCATACGGGGCGGAGGTCATCGCCTCACGGCCGTCGCTGCCGCCGCCGCCGAAGCCGGGCTCGCTCTGGCCGCTGTCCACCACGCCGGTGTCCACGTCATCCCACTTGATGTCGTCCTCGAAGGGCATCGGCATCGGCTCGGGGATTCCGAAATAACCGGTATCGACCATCATGCTGACGGTGGCATCCGCCACGCCGGCACCGGTCTTGCTGTCCACCACGCGGCCCGTGACGGTGATGCCCTCGCCGCTGCCGACCTGGCCTTTGCGGGTCAGCTCGATGTTGCGTACGCTGGTGTCACCCTCGGCGATGCGGACCATCGCCATGCCGGGGTAGTAATCTTCCGTGTTGGCCACGATGTTCCAGGTGCCGGCAGCGACGTTGGAGAAGCTGTAGACACCACCGCTGCTGTGCGTCGTCTGCACGCCGCCGGCCTCGGAGAAGATGGTCACTTCCACGCCATTGAGGCCCGCACCGGACTTGTCGTCGGTGACGGTACCGCCAAGGCTGCCCGTACCCTCATTCACGGTCGGGTCAAAGCGGATCACCAGGTTCTGGTTGTCCAGCGGGACCACGCTGCGGCTGCCGATAACGACGCCGTTGGTGCCGAGCGAAATCTCGTTCTCCGCGTTCACGCCGCGCGGGAACTGGCCGCGCTGCAGGGTGAAGTTACCGTTCGCATCAGTGCTGATGCCGGTATCCACGCCCTCGACGCGCACCTGCATGTTGCTCAGCGGTGTGCCGTTGTTTCCGTAGGCGACTGCGGTCATGCGCTCGAAGCTGTCCGGCGGCGTTGCCGGGCCTCCTCCGCCTCCGCAGGATGAAAGTAGCGCGGCAATTGCGGCCAGCGCCACCCATACGATTTTCACTGTCTTCATGTAGTACCTCCCGCAGTACTAAAAGAGCGATGCGTGCCATTGGGCACGGGATACAGTCTGCACTACAGGCGTATTCTATCCGGTTACCACAGTTTGTGGGGTACCAGTTGGCCAGTTTTTGCGGGTAACCGGTCCAATCCAGTCTGGATCAGGCCTCAGGCCCCGTCAGACCCCCAGCCTGGTATCGACCGCTTCCTGCTGGACACCATTATGGCTGTTGAATTCCTCCGGATGCAGTTCCTGCTGGATCGAGGCCCCCATTTCCGCCCCGAACAGCACGATGCTCGATGAGAAGTAGATCCAGATCATCAGCACGATGAATCCCGCCATCGGGCCGTACAGCGTGGTGAACACTCCGCCGGCCAGCACCAGCCGGGTGAACAGGAACTTGCTGAGGTACCAGAAAAGCCCGACCGGCACCGCCACAGCGAGGGACACTTTCCAGGGCACGCGGCGTGTGGGCAGGTACTGGTAGATCAGGAACACGACGAAACAGGCCGCCAGCGCCGGCACGCTGTCCGTGATGAACAGCCACAGTCCGTCCAGCCGGAAGCCGAGGAAGGCCGGTACCAGGTTCTCCAGGTTGCGTAGTGCCGTGCCCAGCATGATGAACAGCCCGGTCAGCGCACCTGCGGCAATGAACAACACGATGGATACGAGCTTGCTGCGCAGGAAGGGCCGCACCTGGCTGCCGCCCCAGGCCCGGGTCAGCATCACCTGCAGGATCTCATAGAAGCGGATGCCGGCCCACAGGAAGGACAGGATACCGACACCGGCCCCTGCGATGTTCACGCCCTCGGCGCTGATCTTGCTCACGCGGTCGCGCAGCATCACGATCGCATCCGGCAGCAGGTAGGGCCTGAGCACCGCTTCGAGGCTGTTGTAGACATCCACGCTCGGGCCGACGATCTGGGTCAGGATCACGAGTGCGAGGTAGGACAGCGGGATCACGGAGATCACCACGAAGAATGACAGCGCGGCCGACATGAACATGCAGCCATGCAGGTGGTAGGCGTCGATCGCACGCAGCAGGATCCTGCCGCTGGAGTGTTCCAGCATTTCACTTCGCAGCTTCTGTGGCAGTCCGAAAAGGCGTTGCATGCGTAGTCCCGCGACCCCGCAATTATCGCAGGCGGATGTCTCAGGAGCTCCGTCCCGCGCTATCGTTATCAGCGATGTCAGTTGAAACCATGCTGCCCGTCCTGATCAGCCAGCTCGAAGGCGGGCGCTCGCTCAACATATATGGGCTGATGCACCATGACGCCGAGCAGTACGAGAACGGCGAGCTGTTCGGCAGCGGCCGCAAGGCGCTCCTGCAGCTGCACCGCGAATTCCGCGAGGGCGTGAAGGGCTACCGCGGCGTCGTGCTGGACAGCCGCATTGAGGGGGACATCGCCTACCTGCACGTGCGCTACGAATTCACCGAGTCCGACGGCCAGCAGTACAGCATCCCCGGCATCCATGAACTGCACTGGCAGGGCAACATGGTCAAGCGTGAGGACTTCTGGGTGGAGAAGCATTACGCGAAGAAGCGCAAGCAACTGTTTCCCGGCTAGCCAGCCTGGATCGCAGAACCCAGCAGCTGCCGTCCTAGCGCGTCCAAGGTAGAGTCCTGCGGCTCCGGTATCCGCTCCATGCCCTCGGCCAGTTCGTCAAGGTGCATCTGTTCCACACGGGCCAGCGTCGCACCCTTCGCCGTCCAGGCAGAGATCGCCGCCACGATCCGCTCAACCCCTGCATTGTCATCCTGCTCCCTTAAATACAGCCCGCAGACCAGCAGCGCCGTTGCCAGCAGGCGCTCGCCGCCGAGCTCCAGCGCATCCGCCAGCGCGGAGCTGAGCAGGGAATCCAGCGAATCGCGCCGGCCGAGCCTGAGGCTGGCGGCCGCAATGTCACACAGGCATGCAGCGATGCCGTAGCGGTCATCCAGCTCCCGCGAGATCGCCATGCTGCGTTCGGCGTACTCCAGTGCCTTTTCGAAGTCCCCGGTGACATAGCTCACCAGTCCCATGTTGCCAAGGCAGTGGGCCACGCCGCGCCGGTCTGCCAGGTCCTCACGGATCGCGCGGCTGCGCTCCAAAAGCTCCAGCGCGCGGGCGAAGTTGTCAATCCGGTACTCCGTTAGGCCCTGGTTGTTGAGCGAGCCGGCCAGGCTGTAGCGCTCGCCAAGTTCCTCCTGGATCGCGATCGCCTCATCCTGCATGCGCTGTGCATCACGGTACCGGCCCTCGGCACGGGCAATCAGCGCCAGCCCGGTCAGTGCCGCTGCGATGCCGTACTGGTTGCCGATCCCGCTGTCGGTGTCCAGCGCCTGCTGGTACAGCCGCCGCGCGTTGCCACGGTCACCGCTGCGCAGGTAGACGCTCGCCAGACTGATGCTGGCGGAGGCGTATGTCCACAGGTCGCCGCCGTCACAGGCATCGCTCATCGCACGCACGAAGTCCATCTTCGCGCCTACGTTGTCACCGGCCGCGCGGTTGACGCAGCCTGACAGCCAGCAGGCCAGCGCGCGGCTTTCGAGGTCCTCGCTCTCCAGCAGCAGGCCGGCCAGCTCGCGCAGTACACGGCGCGCCGCCGGCAGGTGCCCGTCACGTTCCAGCACGCGGGCCAGCCCGAGCAGCACCTGCACCTTCAGTTCATCACTGCCGCTGCGCTCGACATATTCATGCAGGCGGCGGAACCACTGCAGCTGCTCCCGCTGGCGCGTTGCCATTTCCTGGAAGCGCGCCAGGTAGCGCACCAGCGGAGCCAGCAGCTCATTGTCAGAAAGGCGGATCGCGGTCTCGATCGCGAGGTAGAAGTTCTCCGTCTCCGGCCTGAGCCGCGCCAGGGCCTCGATCTGCCCGGCCCCCTTGAGCTGCTCACCGAGCCGCGCGATCAGCCGGCTGTAGCTCGCCGCATGTGCCCTGAGCACCTCGTCCTGCCGGCCGCTGGCTTCCAGCTGCTCGTTGGCAAAGCGCCGCGAGGCGGCATCACGCATCATGAAGCGCGTCTGGGAGCCGCTCCTGCGGCTGACCAGCCAGCTGCGGTCCACCAGCGCGCTGAGCTGCATGCGGGTCACGCCGGGCAGCACCTCAGACAGCTGTTCATGGCTGAAGCCGCCGCGGAACACGCTCAGGCCCTGCAGCAGCTCCTGCTGCTGCGTTGTCAGGTGCCCGTAGCTCCATTCGCAGGAGGCGCGCACGCTGGAGTGGCGCTGCGGCATGTCGCTGTGGCGCGACTGCAGGTCCAAAAGCCCGCCCAGTTCATCGCGCAGTTCCTCGAGGCTGAAGCTGTCCAGCCAGGCCGCCGCCAGCTCGATCGCCAGCGGCACCCCCTCCAGGCGGTGGCAGACCTGCTGGACCAGCAAGGCGTTGTCAGCATCTAGCTCGAAGTCCGGGTCGGCCTGCTGCGCGCGGTCCACGAACAGCGCGATCGCCTCACCCGGCTCATGCAGCATGTCCGCCGGCGGGATGCCGAGCGGCTCGATGCGCAGCAACTGCTCGCGGCGCAGGTGCAGCGGCACGATGCTCGTCACGAGGATGCTCACGCGCGGCGCTTCCCGCAGGATGCGGTCCACCAGCGGTGCGGCATCGGTGATGTGTTCGAAGTTGTCAAGGTAGAGCAGGAGCTCGCGCTGGGCAAGGAAGTCCACCAGCTGGTCCTCTGGGGCGCGGCTGCCGTGGAAGCTGAAGCCCAGTGCGTCCGCGATCGCCGAGACCACGCGGCTGGCGTCCCCGAGGCTGGACAGCAGCACCTCACAGGCACCGTGCTCGAAATGCTCCAGCAGCTCGGCGCAGCACTGCGCGGCCAGCCGGCTCTTGCCGTAGCCCGGCGGGCCGACGATGCTCACCAGCCGGCGCTCGCCATCCGTCAGCATCCGCCGCAGGCTGTCCAGTTCATCTCGCCGCCCGACGAAAGTGCCGGCCTGTTCCGACAGCCGCCCCTTCAGGCTGCCGACGGTCGGCAGCGGAGGGAACTCACTCTGGCCGAAGTCCGCATGCACGACCTGCACCAGCTCCTCCGGCTCACCGAGGTCCCGCAGGCGCTGCATGCCGAGGTTGATGCTGGCCAGCCCAAGCGGCAGGTCGCCGGACAGGCCGTCCAGCAGTTCGCGGGACACCAGCAGCTGGCCGGGATGGCAGCACTGGCAGATGCGCGCGGCCCGGTTCAGGGGTGGGCCGAACCACTCGCCGCCGCTGGACAGCTGGCGCAGCCGGCCGCCATGCGCCACCACGCGCATCCTGAGTGGTGAATTATCCGGCAGCAGGCCCAGCCCCTCCACCGAGCGCTGCAGCTCGACGGCGCAGCGCAGGCAGGCATCGGCACTGGCGAACAGCAGCAGGTAGCCGTCTCCGAGGTTCTTGTGCAGCACCCCGCCCTGGGCCGCCACCTGTTCCTCGATCATGCGGTTGTGCGCATCCAGCAGGCGCGGGTAGTCGGACGGGAAGTCCTCCCACAGCCGTGAGGATGATGCGATGTCCGTGATCAGGATGTAGTGCTGCTGCAGCGATGCCGAATCCACTCAATTGGTCCATGGCCCAGGCCGGGCCGCCTGTAATTGTAGTACCGGCCCGTACCAGCCCACCAGGTTTTGCAGTTTGGCAATCAGCCTGCGGCGAAGATCCGCTTGCGGCGCTCCAGCACGTCGTTGCAGGCATCGAGCACGCCCTTGACGTTCAGGCCCGCGAGGTCCATCAGCTCATACGGGTCGCCGCTGGAGAGGTACATGTCGCGCACCGCCACCAGGCGCACCGGCACGAGGTTCTCGCCCTCCGCCATCACCGTCGCCACCGTGCTGCCCATGCTGCCGTAGTAGCTGACTTCCTCGGCCACCACGATGCCGCCGGTCTCGCCCGCCGCCGCTGCAATCGCTTCGCGGTCGATCGGCTTGACGCTGCTCATGTTGAGCACTCGCGCGGAAATGCCCTGCTCTGCCAGCTGCTCAGCAGCCAGGATGCAGCGTGAGAGCATCAGGCCATGCCCGATGATCGTGATGTCAGTGCCCTCGAGCACCTTGGTGGCCTTGCCGAAGTTGAAGGGCGTACCCTCACTGGAGATCAGCGGCACCTTCTCGCGGCCGATGCGGCTGTACATCGGGCCGTACCACTCCGCCATGAACTTGGTGCACTTGAGCGTCTCCCAGTAGTCCGTGGGGTAGATCAGCGCGGTGTTCACCAGCGGCTGGATGCAGGAGCAGTCCTCGGAGGACTGGTGCGTCGGGCCGTCCTTGCCGACGGAGATGCCGCCGTGCGCGGCGGTGATCTTCACGTTGCAGTAGGAGTAGTCCACCGTGTTGCGGATCTGGTCCCAGGAACGGCCGGCGAGGAACATCGAGTAGCTCGCGAGGTAGGGGATGAAGCCCTGCTTGGCGAGGCCCGCCGCCGTGTTGATCATGTCGTTCTCGCTGATGCCGCACTCGAAGAAGCGGCCGGGATAGCGGTCGCGGAAGAACTTCGTGTAGGTGGACTCCGCGAGGTCGGCGTCGAGCACAACGACCTTCTCGTTCGTCTCGCCGAGCGCCAGCAGCGCATCACCGAAGCCCTCGCGCGTGAGCTTGTCCTCCCAGGCGGAGCTGGGCTTGTAACCGTTCAGATAGTTGAGTTGTGCCATTGTCTTGTCCTGCCGTTCGCAGCGGCAGGAAGATTATATAAGGTGCGGTGGAGCTACCCGCTTCAGCGGTAGGAGGCCAGGCTGTTAGCCTGGCGGCGGGATGGGGGATGCCGAGCAATGAAGCATGAGTCCTGAGCAATGAGCCAATCCTGACTGAGCTAACTTCGATGCAACATGGACTCATTGCTCAATCTTCATTGCTCATTGCTTTCAGTCCTTCAGCCGTGACTCAAGCCAGGCGTAGGCATGCTCCCGCATCTCGGGAGTGAACACATGTCCGCCTTCGTAGATCTTCAGTTCCACATCCTGCGCAGGGTAACTGGCCCTGATGTAATCAGCGAGCGCTTGTGCACCAAAGCTGTACTTGTCCTGCGTCGTTGCCGAGATCAGCGTAGAGCAATTGTCAAACAGGCCGACCACATCCCCGATATCACCCCAGCTGGCAATCCCTGGAATGGCAAACTCCATCTGGATACCAATGTCCTTCTCAAGTGATGCCGCATAGGAAACACAGCGGCAGTTGGACACCGTTGCCTTGATGCGATTGTCAAATGCCGGATACCAGAGCGCCATCTGCCCGCCATAGGAATGGCCGATGAAACCGATTCTGCCAGCATCAACTTCAGGAAGCGTGCTTAAGTAATCAATAGCCGCAGAAATATCGTGAACCACCTTTGCATTCAATGAGGATCCCTGAACCAGCCGGGCGGTGAACTCCCTGTACGCTGTGCCGCCTGTATTGCTGGTGTCATTGCGCTCTTCAAAACCAATCGCATCCGGCGCAATGACAACATATCCCCGCTCGGCAAGCTCCTTTGCATAGCACTGATCCGGGTCCCCTGCCAGGCCGACCACCTCACTCTTGCCAAGCTCAAAATTGCCGGCATGCTGGTGATGGGCGAATACTGCTGGCAGCCTTCCTTCAAGCTTCGGCAGCAGCAGATAGGTAGGAATCCGTTCGCCATCTTCCGAAGAGTATTCAACTTTCCGCTCTATATATGAACCCTTGTCTTCCTCAGCCAGGACAACTGGCTCGAGTGCTGCCTTGCCAGGGAATTCGCCGAGGAGCTTCAGGAGTTCTTGCTTCTTCATGGCCTGATTGTAGCCCAGCCGCTCAGACCCGTCCCGTACTGGATGTCCGTCGGCGATTGAGGATCTCGGATCTTGGTTGTTGGGAGTAGCAGATAGTGGTTCGATCTCCATCCTATTCTGCTACACCCCAGGTCCCAGCTCCTATATCCTCACAGGCCGTATTGCCAGAAGGTCACCACATTCCCCGCCGGGTCAGCCACGCTGAACCACTGCAGGTCTGCAGGCTCGCCCTGCAGCTCCTCCGGCTCAGCTCCGCTGGCAACGAGCCGTGCATGCTCGGCGGCGATGTCGAGGCATTCGAAGCACAGGCGCAGGGGTGCCGGATCACTGCCCTCCGGGTTGCCACCGCCCCACCAGCCGGCCCAGTCCATCAGGCCGACGAAGCGCCCCTCATCTGACAGCTTCAGGGCCTTGTAGACGCTGCCATGTTCCTGCACCACCCTGAATGCAAGGCGCTGCGTGTACCACTCCGTCGCCTCATCAATGTTGCCAACGAACACCAGCGCTTCGCCCATGCCGTAGCGGCTGGATGCCGGAGCCTGTGCCGCATGCGCCTCCACGGCCTGCGTGGCAGCCACGTCACTGCTGGCATCCTGCCAGATGATCAGTGGCTCGCCGTACTTATGCCTGATGCCGATGGTCTGCATCGACTCATCGCCCGTGATCTCCGTGCAGTCGTTGCCAAGTGCGATCAGCCGCGCGCGGTCCGTGGCCAGGTCCATGCTCTGGAAGCTCAGGTTGGCAGCCGGTGTCGGCCCGCCGGGTTCGAATCCCTCGGCCCACTGTGCAGCGACGAGTGACATCTGGTAGGCATTGTCACAGCTGATGGATGCGTACTGGTCGCCGAATTCGAACATCACGGTCCAGCCCAGCCTGTCACGGTAAAAGTCCCGGCAGGCGGTCCAGTCCTCGGCGTAGCAAACCACCTCAGCGACCTGCAGGCGGTGGGCATCATTGCTCTTCTGTGCATCCATGGAAGCCTCCTGGGCGAAAGCGCATAGTGTAAATGACAACAGATAGCTGGCAGCGAAGGCCGTAAGGTATATGCAGGTCAGTCTATTCACAGCGGACTCCTGAATGCTCGATTGTTCCCCCAAGTGTCACGAGCCATTCTAGCAATCATTCACAGGTATTCGCCAGCCGGCCTGTCCGACATCCCCAAACCAGGTTTCAGGGAACTGGGAGCAGGGATCAGAATGATTTGTCGCGCTTCGCGCGCCAGTCCCATTTCCTGACAGCAAAGCTGTCAGAATGTCCCGCAACCTGAAAGCTGCCACCAGCAAACTGGATCACCCCACCCGGAATGTCCGGCTGGCGCAAGGCAGACTGGAGTAAATGGACACAACATGGTTGCCAACAAGCTGCCTAAAGGGAACTCCGTGCTCTCTGTGCCCTCTGTGGTTAAATCCTTTGCGCACTCGTCGTGCAGCTAAGGCCGCAGCTTAACTACCGCTAAAGCGGGTAGCTCCGCCCCGAAACCTGCAACCAGCCACCTGCAACCAGCAACCTGATGTGCGACTAAAGTCGCACCTCCTACTCCACCGGTGACATTTCCCGGAAGTGGTCCGGCTTGACCGCGTCAGGGTGCAGGGTGTTGTGGCGCTTCTCGGTGATCGTCAGGTCCGCCGGGCCGCCCGGGCCCTCGCTGTCCATGTGCACCACGCGTGCCCAGGGGCTGGCCTGGATCTGCTGCACCACGCCGTCGTAGACCGGCGCGCCGTACTCCGCGCGTACCTCGTCGAGGTTCTCGAATTCATAGCCGAGCGCCTTCAGGCAGGCAGTGGCCTCCGCATCGGTGCAGGCCTTGCCGTGCCACTTGAAGATGTCCTCGTACTCCGGCACGCCCTTCATCATCGTGGTGTGGAAGATCAGCGCCTTCGGGCTGCCCTCCTGCTTGCGGGCCCAGCTCCAGGCCGCGTTGATCGCGTCCAGGTCATGCCCGTCCACGTTCTGCACCAGCCAGTGGCAGGCCTCCAGCTTCCTGTCCAGCGGGTCGAGGCGCTTCACGTCCTTCACGCGGCCGTCGATCTGGATATCGTTGTAGTCGCAGCTCATCACCAGGTTGTCCGTGCCACGGTGCCCTGCGTGCATGATCGCTTCCCAGATCTGCCCTTCCTGCATCTCGCCGTCGCCGACGTTGCAGTAGACGAACTGCTCGCCCTTGCCCTCGAGCTTCTTCCCAAGCGCCATGCCATGCGCGACGCTGAGGCCCTGCCCAAGCGAGCCGGTGCCGATCTCAATGCCCGGTAGCTTGATATGGTTCGGATGGCCCTGCAGGCGGCTCGGGGTGGAGCGGAAGGTCAGAAGGTAGCCCGGGCTGAAGAAGCCGCGGCGTGACAGCAGGCTGTACTGCAGCGCGCTGACGTGGCCGTTTGAGATCACGAACTTGTCGCGGTCCGGCCAGTAGGGCTCATGGGGGCGGATGCGCATGTGGTTGAACAGCAGCGCCGCGGTGTAGTCGGCCATGCTGAACGGCCCGCCGGTATGGCCGCTGTTGGCGGCATTGGTCATCATCACCGCGTCCTTACGCAGCGTGCGCGCGACCTCCCTGAGCTCATCGTTGCCCAGATTGAGCGTGTCGGCCTTAAGGCTGCGTTCGCGGATTTCGGCGTGTGAAAGCACGGGGTCACCCCAATGGTTTAGATGAGCCGATTATAGCGCTGGGAAACAGGCAGGGAGCTGAAAGCAGATAGCAGATATCAGAGCTGCCTGCCATCGCCTGCATTGGCACCATACAACTCCCTGTTCGCGAAATTCCCTTATTCAGGGGCCGAAAAGTAGAAATGCCGACGATGTATCGCCCGCATATAGCTGTCCCAGGTCGTTGAGTGCCAGGCCATTGGCATAGGAGAACCCAAACCCGGTGTATTCCCAGAGCTTCGATCCAGCGGCACTGTAGGCATAAACCGTCTGGTCGTTGATCAGAAACAGCCTGTCTTGATTATCTATCAGGACAGTGCTGTAACCTCCACTTCCAAGATCCTCTGACCACAGCAGGTTGCCCGCGGTATCAAGTGCTGTCAGGCTGCCGCCGAAGGGAGCGAAGTATGCGTTACCCGCGGAATCAAGGGATATCCTCACACTTGATGAGCTGGTCGTTCCTGTGTCATAACTCCAGTTGTCGAGTCCATCCGGCGAGATTCTATAGGCCACACCATCAATATCCGTAAAGAAAGTGTTTCCCGATCCATCGCAACTGACGCCGTTGCGCACCAAGCCGCTTCCAGCATCAAACATATCGACGAGGCTTCCATCCGCAGCAATGATATAGCGGATACCGAATTGCGTCACGGCATGGATCCTAGCCGGACCAGTGGTCTCCTGCACCGCGCTGCTGCCATTGACAACATCGGAAAGCATGAAATCCCACCTGAAATCACCGGCAGGACTGATGCTGGTCAATACGCAATCGGCAGCCCCATTACGCAATACGTAGAGATTTCCGGCTGCATCCCTTGAAGGCGCACCCGTCAGGCGAGAATTGAAGTTGTACTCCCAGACAAGTTCGCCTGCCGGATCATAACAAACCAGGCTATGCTCGGTGTTGAATGGGTTCTGCTCCAGCATGTGGACAATATCACCATTGTCAAGAATCAGCGGGCTGCCCTTTGGCACGTACCCCGGCCAGTCCTTGCTCCAGCTCACGTTGCCAAAACGATCACAGGCCAGCACGACATCGTTCGTGGCTGTGTAGAAGCTGCTGTCAACGGCGAATGCTGGCGGGTTCCTGAAGTTTGCTGTCCTACCGATATCCCAGATTATCTCCCCGGCCTCATCCACACGCTGCAGTCGATCCAGTCCCTGAGTGTAGAGGTTGTTGTTTTCATCGGTGGCCCCCCGGGCAGACATTACAACATCGGAATTGAGCCAGTTGCTGCCCACAACATCCGGGATGGTACTCTTGATACCCTCAAAGGCACTGCTCCACCAAACTCTGCCGTTGTCCGCCACGAGAACCGGCACATGCACATCGCCTGGTGATCCGAAACGCTGATGCAGACTACCGTCCTCACTGAATCCGACAACCACATCCCCCTCATCACCTGCAGTGCCAAACCAGATGTTGCCGTCTCCAGCTATTGTCAGTTTCGTATTCGGGAAGTCGTAGAACATTTGAGGAGGGAAATCATCCTTGTGTATCACGTTGGTCAGGTATGTCCAGTAGTCACTGCCATCACTGTGGAATGCGATGAGAAGCCAAGGGAAAGTCAGGTGATCTTCAGGCATGGACAAGACAATCGGCACATCATCCTTGCCATTCACCAGGCTGCCCGTGACCATACTGCTGATCCCGTCCACTATGCGGCGGCTCCACTGTTCAATGCCGGTGGAGTCAACTGCCACGAGGTCCATGTCATAAACTCCGCCACTTAAGGTCGTTTTGAGGAAATAGATGTTGCCGTTTCCGACAGTGGCACTGCTCACTACGCTGCTCTCTCCGCCACCTATTCTCCATTCTTCATTTCCAGACTCATCGATCAGCACCAATTCCCCGCTGCTGATGTCCAGCATGATGACATCATCCGCCATCGTGGCTTCAAAGTCCGCCAATTCAGCATCTACTGCCCTTTGCCAGAGGACCTCGCCATTGCTGGAAATCCGGTAGAGCTGCCTTCCAGTCGTGTGCAGCACCATACTGTTGTCAGACAGCAAGGTAAACGAGGGCTCATGCAAAAGGCCGCCTGGGGATGAGTTTTTGCCATCCACCGCCGTACTCCACTGTATCTCTCCGTCCCTGCTAACACAGTTCACAAATCCATTGCTGCTTGTGCTGTAAAGTCTGCCATCACTACCCATCCCAAACTGGCCGAACTGGCTGAGCATCGAGCCGTGGAAAACAGCTTGCGGTGAATCTGGCGCAGCGATGTCGATCCGTGATCCGGCACTACCTCCTCCCCCGGGGCCGTTGAATTGCCCGGGACTGGGATCCGGTTCAATGGCAACAAGGTTCACGACATTGCTGTCAGCACCCAGATCACGTGCTGCACCGATGCCAGAAAACGGCTGAACCATGTAGTATCCGCTTGGCGCCTGCGGAATGTCGAGGGTGACCTCCTTCAGGCCTCCACCGGCGGGCGTGACACCGGACGCAAATGAGATTTCCTGCAGTTCCGAAAAGTTAGCCTGATCAATCGCGTACTGCATTACATAGCCCGATATACTGTTGCCGAAATTGATTCCAATCGGCGTGATGTCGGCAATCGTAACCTGTCCATTGCCATCGCCGTCCGCCAGCCTGGCCTTTTCCCAGTCAGCATCGGAACTTGACTTGCCGAGGTGAATGCCAACAGGCGTAATGTCAGCAACGTTCACTTCACCGTTCTGGTCATAGTCCCCATTGTTGCGCAGGCTCCATTTGAAGGTTGTGCCCGCCACGGACAAGTCGCTGACGGCTCCGGCTGCCCCGCCAGGCGCTGCGCTGACGTAACGAGTGATTCCCTGCTCATCCAGGACGCGCTGCAACTCCCGCAGCAGAAGCTCAGCGGTATCAGGGTCCATACCGGCCGGGGGACTGTACTCAGACAGCAACAAATGAGCAGTCGGTCCTACTGCAGGCAATGGTTCATTGATGGGATTGGAGCTGCGGTTGGAGCCGCAGGATGCCACCATAAGCAATGTAAGAACAAGCAATAATCCGAGACTGATCATAACAAATCCAGTCAGCAGTAGCTGTCGCAATGATTGGATGCGAAGCAGTATTCTAGCCTTATACGCAAATCCCGTGGGAATGAAAGAGTATAGCTGAAAGCAGATAGCAGGGATCAGACTCGGCACTTCGATCCTTCTGCGGCAGTTCACCTGTCCGAGTCTGCTCCCTGCTCGCTGCTTTCTGTTCTCTGTTACGGTGCATACACGGCCCAGACCAGCTTGGTCTGGGTCCGGACTTCCTCGCCATTGCCGGCTGACAGGCTGAACAGCTGCGCAAGGGCCGGTTGGCCATCAAGCAGCATGAAGCTGGTCAGGCCCGCCGGATAATCCGGCAGCACGCCATCGATCTGCCAGTCCGCAGGGTCATTGCCAGGCATTGCGCTGCTCCAGTGGCTCAGCACCATTAGCTGGCCATCGAGCGCAGTGGATGCCTGCGGACTGCCATGCAGGAAGTGCAGCTCAGCCCCGCTGCCCGCCAGGCCCAGCAGCGGGTCCTGCCCCAGCCCGAGCATGTCGTAACTGCTGTATTTCCAGGACTCGAACAGCTGCGGATCGCCATCGAGGAATTCAGCCGTCCAGAAGCGCAGGCTGCCATCCTGCGCCGGATGCCCGTCCACGCAAGCCAGCAGCGGATGCCCGTTCAGTTCAGCGGTGTACATCGCCGAGTCCCGCCCTTCGCCGAGCGTCAGGTGGACCCAGTCGTCCGAGGTACTCGGGAATGACGAGATGCTGCTGGCAACGCGGAACTCCCGCAGGTCGTTGCCGAGATCAACGCAGTAGCCGAAGGCCGGGCCGCCATTGATGCTGATCGGCGGCGTCGTCCCGGATGTGCCGGGGATGTCCGGCAGGTCCAGGTAGACGTCGCACACTGCCCAGGACAGGTCATCGGGACTTGATTTGAATGCATACAGCAGGGTGTGGAAGTTGTCACTGGGAGAGCTGCTGACCTGCATTGTGATTGCCGGCCCGCTGTCCAGCCGGCCCAGCCGGGGGTTGACAAGCCTGGGTGCGCCCATGAAAGCCTCGTTGCTGAAGGTTTCGTGCGGGTCACCGGCATAGTGCCAGACGAGTGTGGGCACTGCTGGGTTGCCAAAGGGCACGACATTGATGATACCGAAGCCACCGTCGAAGTCCGCCATGTCCAGGCCCTCCGCACCGAAGAACTGCCCCTCAAGCGAAAGCAGCTCCCAGTCCGGCAGGGCGGCGCCGTTGGCAGTGTTGCTGATTGCCAGCCGCACGCTTTCAGCCCCGGCGGCATCCCGTGTGGCAAACACGATCGCCGGCCGGCCGCCTATGATGCGCGCCTGCAGCGCCAGTGCGCCGTCAAAGGCGCTGCCGACATCACTTGCCGATTCCAGCTCCACGAAGCGCCAGCCGCTGGCGGGCCGGGTTGCCAGCTCGAAGTGGTCAAGCACCGGCTGTCCGCCACCCGTCGCCACGATGAAGGCCAGCAGCACATTCCCTGCGGGAGTTGTATAGCTTGCGCTGTCCGGCCATTCCAGCGCATCCTGCGGATTATCCGCAGCGCGCCATTCCCAGCGATTGTCAGCCGGAAGGCCGATGCCAATAAAGCAGGACCCGGCCGCCGGTGTTATGCCCCAGTCCATCACCAGCTCAAGCGGTCCGCTGTCAGCCAGCGGCACGCGGTACACGGCCCACGCGAAATGCTGCGGAGCTGCTTCGCCGGAAGCTGGCGGCAGGAATCGGATGCCCTCGCCGTCCGTTGCCAGGTTGCCCTGTGGCAGCTCCATGCCCAGCCGCGCCCCCGCGATGAAGCCCAGGCTGTCGGATGCCACGCGCTCGATCAGCACGCCGGGGGCCGGGAGGTCGGCCGGTGTACCCGGAGCGCTGGGAAGATCCGTTGGCAGCGATGCTGACTGCGCGCTCACGCGGCTGCAGGAACAGTTCACTGCACAGGCCAGCCAGCCTGCCAGCAGCAGGCACGAAAGGGAAAACGGACGCATGTTCGAATCCTCAATCGCAGAGTAAGAAATACTACGTCCTGCAACTCGCAAAGCAGGCATTGTGAAGATTGATCATGCGAAATGGCTTTCCGATCACGGACTGCCTGCCCACTACTGGATGTAGATCAGCGTGCCTTCCTTCTGCATCACGAACACCCGGCCATCCGGGTCAATTGCCGGGCGGCACTGCCAGGCCATGTCATTCGGCCAGCTCCACAGCTCATTGCCGGCACTGTCCAGGCATAAGGTGCGCCCGTTGCCGACCTCACCCGCCGTCACCACCAGCGGGTCATTCGCATTGCCGAAGTAGATCCGCCCGGCGCTGTCCACGCAGACCGCCGAGAAGATCGGGGAGGGGTAGCTGAGCGCCCAGCGCTGCGAGCCGTCGTCATTCAGCGAGTACAGCTTCTTGTCCGTGCAGCCGAACACCACCCCGCCGTCCGCGCCGACCGCCAGTTCGCCGAATCCGAGCGATCCGGCCAGCGGGAAGCTCCATTTCAGGTTGCCATCCGGCTTCACCACCGTGATGTTACCCGCGTAGTCATCGAACACCGCGCTGCCGTCCGGCTGCACAGAGACCCCTGAGGTATCCAGGCTGAGCAGCGGGTCGGCCACGGCATAGCTCCACAGCAGGCTGCCCATGTCATCCAGCGCCACCAGACGGTCCCGCAGGCGGGCGTACAGCAGCGGCGGGTCGCTGCCAGTCCAGACAGCCATGTGCGTCGGGCCGGCGAAGGTGTAGAAGCGCGCCGGCAGGGCTGCCGTGGTCCACAGTTCCGTACCGTCGCCGCCGATGCAGCTGATGTAGTCGTCGAAGCCGTCACTCCAGCCGTAGTAGAGCAGGCCGTTGCCCATTGCCAGCTGCGTGCTGAACCGGCCCAGCGGGCGGCGGTACCACAGCAGCGTACCGTTGTCAGTGCAGCACAGCAGCGCCGGCCGGCCCTCATGCGTGCCGATGAAGGCGATGCGGTTGTCCGGCAGGATCCACGGGGTGGCGCTGTTGCTGGCGAAGGCCGGGTACACCGTGCCGAAGCTGCTGCCAACCGGCAGCACGGACAGCCCGCCGAAGCCGCTGACAACACGCCCGTCATCCGTGAAGCAGGGACTGCCGCTGGGCAGGCCGCTGCCGCCCGCGCCCCAGCGGAAGCTGCCATCTGGCGCAATGCTGAGCAGGCTGCCGTTGTAGTAGCCGTAGAAGTTGCCAAGCTGGTCAACTGCGGCCTCGAACAGGTTTCCGATGCCTGCGTATTCCCAGTCAGCCACAGCAGGCGGGACGAGGGAATGGATCACGGCGTCGCCGGTCTGCCAGGCCAGCCGTCCGTCGGCCCCGAGCGCAGTGCTGCCCTGTACCTGGTTGCCCTCCGCGGAGAATAGTTCCAGCCCGTTGCCATCGAACAGCCGCACATGGTCCGGGCTGTCGCCGAAGGTGCCGTAGCTGGCCTGGCCGAGGGCATTAACCTTGACCGTGCCGTTCAGGCTCTCCACCGGTCCTTCCCATGCCACGCCGCCAGCGGAGTTGAGCGCCACCAGCCTGTCCGCGCTCACGAGCAGCCGGCCGGCGCTGTCTGCGTTGAGGTAGCTGCTCACGTAGTAGTCATTAATGTCAATCGATGCCACGCCGGGGACCGTGTAGCTCCACAGGAAGCTGCCCGCGTCGTCAACCGCACTGACCCGCACATCGCTCGGCACCGGCAGCTGGTTGAGATAGGGCTGGCCGGTATAGCTCAGCACGCAGAATGCGCCGGGGATCGCGAAGCACAGGCCGAAGTCCCGCCCCGGCTCACTGTAGTTCCACAGCTCGCTGCCGGAGCTGTCCAGCCTGCGCAGCGTGGCCCCACCGCCTTCCACATACAGCGCGCCACCACCCGGCACCGGGCGGATGTCCCGCACCCTGGTCCCCAGGTTCAGGCGCCAGTCCTCGCTGCCACCCGTGATCTGCATGATGTCGCCGTTGCGCATGGCGGCCAGCACGGTGTTGTCAGCCCCCAGCCGGTGGATCGCCGGCCAGTCGCCGGTGTCGATCCCCCAGATGTGGATCAGGTCCGGCGTGAAGCATTCCGCCAGCCCGTCCATCCCGAGCGTGTAGATGTTGCCATCGCTGCCGACAAGCGGTGCGCTGAAGCGGTCGGTGAATGTCATCCCGCTCTGGTTCGTGAACACAGCCGGGCCGGCCACCGGGCTGTAGCCGGTGTTGCCGGAATCCGCCCCGCTGCCATTCCAGTTGCCGGGACTGATCGGCCCGCCGCTCGGCACCAGTTCATACACGTTTCCGGGAATGCCCAGTTCCCGGCTGCTGCCGTCCTGCTGGTAGGGCACGGCGCGGTAGAAGCCGGATGGTGCACCGGGCTGCTCTAGTTCGAAGTACTTCCGTCCGCCACCGGCCGGCAGCAGCGCCGCGGCAATCGGCAGCTCACTGCGCAGGCTCCAGCCCGCGCTGCCATCGCTGCTGTACTGCAGCTCATAACCGTCCACCCGGTTGCCGAAGTTGACACCGAGCGGGGTGATGTCCGCCAGCGTGATGAACTCGTTGCCATCGCCGTCCGCCAGCAGCGCCCGGAACCAGTCCGAATCACTCGGGGTACGGTTGAGGAAGATCCCGATCGGGGTGATGTCGGAAACATTCACCTCGCCGTTCTGGTCATAGTCCGCCGGGTTGTTGAAGGTCCAGCGGAAGGTATTGCCATCGAGCGCGAGGTCATGCACCGCTGCATTGGAGGTCTGCGGTGGCGCACTGGCCATCCGTGTGATGCCCTGCTCCGCCAGCACCCGTGAAAGTTCCTTGAGCAGCTCATCCGCCAGCTGCGCATCGATCCCCGCAGGTGCCACATACTGCGACAGCAGCTGCTCCACCGGCACGGACTGCCCAGCCTGCGGTTCAGGCGACTGTCCGCGGCCACCGCAGCCGCCCAATAGTGCGGCCAGCAGGGCCGCTCCCCAAAGCTTCACGCTCCACTTCATCTGCACACCTCGTTGTGGCTGCACATGGGCTCACCGCAGCCGGGAAACCTTCATATATATTAAGGTGAGTCGCCCCAGTGCGGCGGGATCGGGAGGAAATGGAAGATGGCGACGATCAGCAGACTCGGATTGCTGCCCTGGCTCAGGCACCTGCGCGGTGAAAGCAGCCAGTACATCCTCGTGTTCAGCGGCGGGCGGCTGACGAGAAGCGGCCCCGGCCTGGCATTCTGGTTCAACCCGCTGTCAACAGCAGTGGCCCAGGTGCCGCGCGAGGACATTGAGACCACCTTCATGCTGCGCGAGCGCAGCTCGGACTTCCAGGAGATCAGCGTGCAGGTGACCATCACCTACCGCGTGCTGGACCATGCGATGGCCGCCGAGCGCCTCAACTTCTCCGTTTCGCTCGTGAACGGCGCCTGGCTGGAGCAGCCGCTGGACCGGCTGGCCAGCTTCTGGATGCAGCGTTCGCTGAAGAGCGCGCGCGACTACATCTCCTCCAATACGGTGCAGCAGAGCGTGACCGCCGGACCGGGGGCGATAGCCACTGCGATCACCAGCGCGCTGAACGAGGACCCGGAGCTGGAGGCGATGGGGCTTGGGCTGGTCGGCGTGCAGGTCAACAGCGTGTTGCCATCCGCCGACGTGGAGAAGGCGCTGCAGACCCCGACCCGTGAGGCGATCCAGCAGAAGGCGGATGAGGCGATGTTCGAGCGCCGCGCGATCGCCGTCGAGAAGGAACGCGCCATCAAGCAGAATGAGCTGGACACCGAGATCGAGCTCGAGAAGAAGAATGAATCCCTGATCCGCAAGAAGGGTGAGAACCGCCGTCTGGAGATCGAGGCCGAGAACGAGGCCGGCCGCCTGACCGCCGAGGGCGACGCCCAGCAGGTGCGCATCCGCGCCGAGGGCCAGGCCGAGAGCAAGCGCATCACCGCCCAGGCCGAGAACGAGGCCGAGGCCGCCCGTGTCGCGCTCTACCGCGATGCCCCGGCCAGTGTGGCCACCGGCATGGCGCTGATGCAGTTCGCCTCCAAGGTGCGCGACATCCAGCACCTGAACGTCACCCCGGACCTGCTCGGCAGCAACCTGCGCCAGTTCCTCACAGACCAGGGCGACACGGCGGAGTAGCGCGTGGAGGGCCACGGCCAGCAGAAACAGCATTCATCCAGCCCGCGCGTGGTGGTTGTCACCCGTCCGACGCGGCTGGAGGTCCTGCTTGAGCGGCAGGGCACGCTGGGCCAGGCGGCCTTCTACCAGCGCTCCCGCGGGCAGTCGATCGAACCGCTGCAGGCCGAGCATGAGCGCATGCAGTCCAGCCTGGACTTCGTGCTCGGGCAGCTGCCCGCCGAGCAGCGCCGCACGCATGTGGACCGCAGTGAGCTGGACCGCTTCCTGTTCGCCCCGGATGACATCGTGCTGGTGGTCGGCCAGGATGGCCTCGTTGCCAATACCGCGAAGTACCTCAGCGGCCAGCTTGTGGCCGGCATCAACCCGGACTTCGAGCTGTTCGAGGGCGTGCTCTGCCCGCACCACCCGGAGGTTGTCACCGAACTGCTCGCCTGGTGCGGCGGATCCGGCGAGGCGCAGTTCCGTATGGAACACCGCTCGATGGCCCAGGCCCGGCGCGAGGATGGCCAGCAGCTGCTGGCGCTCAATGACATCTTCGTTGGGCACAGTTCGCACCAGTCCGCGCGCTACCGCCTGACGAGCGAGGGCCGCGAGGAACGCCAGAGCTCCTCCGGCATCATCTGCTCCACCGGCACCGGGGCCACCGGCTGGGCCCGCAGCATCGTGCTGCAGCGCGGCATCGAATCCCAGATGCCCGGACCACAGGAGCGCCTGCTGGCCTGGTTCGTGCGCGAGCCCTGGCCCTCCGTCTCAACCGGGGCCGAGCTGAACTTCGGTTTCTGCCTGGACGGCTATCCGCTGAAGGTAGTCAGTGAAATGGGCAGTGGCGGCGTGGTGTTCGCCGACGGCATCGAGACCGACCGGCTGGAATTCCTCGAAGGGCAGACTGTGGAGATCAGCCCGGCTGAGCATACGCTGAACCTCGTCCTGCCTGCAGCGGAGCACTGATCCAGTCAGGCTTCCCGCTGAAATCAGCCCCGGCTGGCCTCCCGGCGGGCGATCTGAGCCCCAGTTTTCCGTTTTACGTATTCCGCAGCATCGGTTGGATTTAAGTTAAATGCCGGGTACAACCAACGGTTGCAGCTGCCTCCAGGCCCTGCGATCGAGGAGCCAAATAATGCGTTTCAATCGGACCAAGATCTACCTTCTGATGTTGTTGCTGATGCCGGCTGTGCTGGCCTCCTGTGGCGCAGGTGGCGGTAGCGCGGTTTCATCCCTTGATGCAGCTTCCCAGCCGTCGGTTCCACTGCAGGGTAATGCCCCGCTGGCAGATGGCCTGCCAGCCCTGGACCAGCTGCCCGAGCCATCGCGCAGTGCGATGCTCAGCGGCCCGGGATACTTCCCGGTGCCGATCCTCGAGCAGGGCGTGATGCTGCAGCGCAGTGGTTCGGTCGTCTCCGGCCCGCAGGGCATCGAGCTGGATGGCAGCGCAGGTGAGGCCTGGGTGCTGTTCGGGGTCTATGGCTTCGACGGTGACAGCCAGCCGAACGCCGTAATGGCGGAGGCCACCGATGTGCAGGGCAGTTTCCATATCGGCGTCACGCACTACGCCAGCGGACGCTGGGAGTGGAGCGCGCCCTTCACCGGCGATGAGGAGCATGAGTACGAGCACGTGGCCCAGTACACCGTGGCCGACCAGTATGTCAGCGAGCGTGGCTTCCACTACATCGCCGTGCTGGCGCCGGAGGGCTCGAGCCTGCTGCTCAGCGGCCTGCAGCTCGGGGTGGACGGCGGTGACAACGCACCCGTCGCGCCGGACTACTTCGAGATCAGCAATGGTGACGCCGGCTTCCACTTCTGGTGGTACCCTAGCCCGGACCATGACGACCCGGACTTCGCCGGCTACACCATGCAGCGCGCCCTGTGGCCCGGCACCGACTTCCAGGACCTCGGCCCGCTCTCACACGAGACCTTCTACCATGACGCTGCAGCCGACCCGGCCCTGCTCTACCGCTACCGTGTACGCGTGGCGGATGTAAGTGGCAACTCCAGCTGGGGTTATTCCAACACCCCGGTCAGCGTCAGTGGCGACAACTACCCGGTGCCGGCGCTGGAGATGCCGGCCGGGCCGCTCTACGGCGGGCAGATGGTGACATTCGACCTCAGCGGCAGCTATGACCCCGACGGCGAACCGCTCACGGAATACACGGTCCAGTTTGACAACACGAACGGCATGGGCGGCGTCGGCCCGCTCACCAGCACCGACCCGCAGATCAGCGTGCTGCTGCAGCCCGGCTGCTACGTGGTGCAGGCCGCGGCCAAGTCCACCGTCTACTGCCAGCCGATCGTTGACACGCTGAAGATCTACCCGGCCTGGCAGCCTGAGCCGCAGCTGGTGGCCGAGCCCGGCAGCGGGCAGTGGCGCATGCAGTCCAGCCGCAGCATCTACTGGCCACAGGGCGACGCAATCGTCACATTCTTCAATGACTACCTCGGCCCCGGCCTCGGCGCGCTCGTGCAGCATGCCGACGGCAGCCGGGAGGTCCTGCAGCTGCCCTACTACCTGTACGACATCGACTGGATCTCCGAGCCGGTGGTCTGGCAGGGCCAGCCCTATGTCGGCGTCGTGTCTGACAACGTGATGCTACTGGCGACCATCGGGGCGGACGGCCTGCAGTGGATTGAAGGCGGCCTCGGCTACACCGGCTTTGTGAACATCGATCTCGTGGTGGACGGCGAGGACCAGCTGCGGGTCTGCACCCTGAATGAATACAACCCCGGGGACTTCGAGGTGCTCGCGATCAATGCCGGCAACCCGCTCGACATCTACACCCTCGAGTTCATGTCCAATTCCGACGGTCCGTTTGACGTGGAGTGGAACCCGGAATACGGCGGCTTCGAGCTGATTTACACCACGGTCGGCAGCATCCACTGGAACCGCACCGATGAGGAGGGTGGCCTGGTTGTCGACGACTTCGTCGGCGCGGGCATCTTCGATTCACTGGACATGGAACTCCATGCGGACGGCAGCCCCGGCGTGATGGGCCGCTCCGGTGGGTCCTTCGTCTACTTCTCCTTTGACGAGGGCACCGCCAGCTGGTCAGCACCCGAAGTGATCGAGCCGATTGGCCTGAACGGCAAGTCCGGCGACCTGCTGTTCGATGGCAACGACATGGCAGCCTTCTTCGGCCTGGCGGTGGGCCAGTCATCGCTATACCGCCGCAACGGCGGCAGCTGGGACCCGCAGACCGTCAACTGGGCGCTGCTTTCCGGCCAGCACTGCGCCATCGCCCAGTGGCCCGACGGCCGCGTGAACATCATCGACGGCACGGTGGGCGGCGCGATCTTCATCTCCGACTTCAATGAGGATGGCAGCCACCCCGCCCCGATTGAGGTTCCCTCCGTTTCCTGGGACGGCATTGACTTGAATGCCGTCGCCGGGGCTGACGGCATCCACGCCGTCTGGCGTGGTGACAACGGTGCGATCCATTACATCGCCGACGACGACGGCACCAATTGGAACGCCTCCACCGGCTTCGTCAGCAGCGATGCACTTGAGCTGATGGCGGACGAGAACGGCAAGGTGTTCGTCGGCAACACCCACGGTGCGACCGCCGACCTGTTCAGCTGGTTCGGCGGCGCCTGGCTGATCGAGGGCAGCTCCAACCGCTGGGGCAGCAGCCTGCCTTACCTCGCCGCCCAGCGTGATGCCCCCGGCGGACAGTTCATCGTGCAGGATGACCTGCCAGTGCCGCCAGCGCTCAGGCACATGCATGACGACGGCGGCGGCTTCCTCGTGTTTGACAGCTACGATTTCGACACGATCCGGATTGACGAGGGGGTGTCCCTCTTCACGGGCGCCGGGCTGATCAGCTTCGTGCGCGGCGATGAGATCCTCGGTTCCAGTGGGCTGGTCGGCTTCATCTCCGCTGACGACCACAGCTATGCCCACCAGATACACGACTACCTTTACACCAGCAGCGTTGACCTGACGCGCGGCCGCCGGATGGATGCCTGCAACTACCTGACAGGCCCGTCAAACTCGCACAGCGCATTCTGGGTCAGCGGACTCGAGGGCGGCGCTCCCGGCGTGACGCGCTTCCAGGGCAAGGCCTACAACGGCAAGTACAACGTCGACAGCAACACTGCCCTGGCGGACCCGGTCGGCATCGGGGCCGGGCAGATGCAGCACACGCTGTCCGCGGCCCAGGCCTGGGGCCTGACTGCCGTGGCGATCTCCGACCAGTTCGGCGGCGAGCAGGGCTGGCTGGAATGGAGCAACTTCGGTGAGTTCGAAAGCCTCGCACTGCCACCGATCGACATGGAATACACGATGATGCACGAACTGGTTGTCGGTGCGGATGGCCGCTGGCACATCCTCTACCGTGACAAGCGCGACGGGGCGATCTATGAGATCAGCACCACATGATGTAACCTTCGCGTTTCACATCCCGGCATGCCGGGTATCAGGACAGGTTGCCCCTCCGGGGCTCCTGCATTTTCTGTCCAGGAGTATTGAGTTGAATACCTATAGATACAGGTGGGCGCTGGGCGCCCTTGCATTGTTCACATGCATGGCCATGCTTGGATCCTGCGGTTCCGGCGGCGGCATGCAGCTTGAGCCTGTTTCCAGCACGGATGCAGCCGGGCAGGAGTCCTTCAACGGACTGCTGCCTGCCATTGATGAACTTCCCGAGGCTACGCATGAAGTCAGCATGCTCGGCCCCGGCTGGTACCCGGTGGACGTCACCGAGCAGGGTGTGCTGCGCCAGCGCAGTGCATCCGGCAGCGTCATGGTGCAGCCTGACGGCGTGCACATCACGGCGGATTCAGCCCCGGCCTGGGCGCTGTTCGCGGTCTACGGCTTCGACCACGACGCCTTCCCGAGCTCGGTGCGCGTCGAGACCGATGCCGATCCCGCCAGCTACTACGTCGGTGAGACCAGCTACCAGGATGGCCGCTGGAACTTCGCCGGACCGTTCGGTGGCAACGCTGAATTCGAGTATCCCGAGGCCGGGACGGAGTACGACCCCGATAACCACGTCAATCCGATGGGCACGCACTATGTTGCCATCGTGGCCCAGCCCGGCGTTGAGATGGTGCTCAGCGGGATCGAGCTCGGCGTGCACGGCGGCGAGAATGCCCCGATGGCCAACCTGCTGCTCGGGATTGACTCCGATTCCGGTGACCAGGGGATCGTGATCTCATGGCCGGATGCAGCAGGGTCCGACATTCCGGACTACCTCGGGGCCTTCGTGGAACGCTCATTGTGGCCCTCCTTTGACTTCGAGACCATCGCTGGACCAGTGCTTGACAACCATTTCCTCGATTCGACGGTGGAGCTTGGCACAAAGTACCGCTACCGCGTCCGCTACGAGGACGTCAGTGGCAATGCAGGCCTGAGCCAGTCCATCTCGAGCGTTGCCACTGCTGGCGACCTGCCCCCCATCGCCGTGCTGGACATCCCGCATGGCCCGCTGTTCGGCCGCCAGACCGTCAACTTTGACATGTCCGGCTCCTTCGACCCGGATGGCGACGCGATCACCGAATACCGCGTCGAGTTCGGCATCGGCAGCTTCAACACAGGCATCCAGCCCGTGTTCGGCCCGGCCAGCGACTTTGACATCGAGCTGCAGCCCGGCACTTACTGGATCATGGCTGAGGTCACGGCGAACGGCAAGACCGGAGGCACGCTTGCCAAGCTGAAGGTCTACCCGGCCTGGCAGCAGACCGCGAGCATCGTCTCCCCCGGCCAGAAGGGCGAATGGCAGATGCAGCGCAACCGCGCGATCCACTTCCCGCCGGCCAACGAGATGCTGGTGTTCCACGATGCCCCGCTGCTGCCCGGTGTCGGCCTGCACATCACCGCGGCCGATGGCAGTATGCGCACGCTTGGCATCCCCTACATGCGCACCGGCGTGCAGTGGATCTCCGAACCGGTGATCCACGATGGCAGGGCATGGATCGCCGTGCGTGATGACAACACCTTCTTCCTCGCTTCCTACGACGGCAACGAGTTCCGCTGGGCCGACAACTTCACGATCGGTGTCGGTGGCGGCTATGAGCAGTGCGACCTGGTGGTGGACGGCGATGGCCGGCTGCGCATGTGCTACCTCTGGGAATTCAACCCCGGCGACTGGCGCATCGATGCCGTGGACGTGTTCGACTACGACGTCATCCCGGTCAGCCCGACAGCCAACACCAGCGGCTGGTTCGACGTGGAGTGGAACCCGGTGCACGGCACATTCGACGTGATCTACCCGATGGTCGGCATCAGCATGTTCCAGCGCCTCGACCCGATCGGCGGCCCGGTTGACAACGAGATGGTGATCGCCATCGCGCCGAGCTTCGCCGACCTGGAGGTCGACCCGGCCAGCGGCCAGGCCTCCGTGCTTGAGCGCATCGGAACCCTGCAGCTGTACATCCCCTACGATGACGGCGCTGGCATGTTCGGCCCGCCGGAGATCATTGACAACGCAGCTGACAACACCGAGTTCGCTGACCTGGCCTTCATTGATTCCGACCCGACCGTGTTCTTCGGGCTCAACGCGCTGCCCTCGAACCTGTACCGCCGCAATGGCGGCAGCTGGGACCCCATCAAGGCCACCTGGGCACCCTCTTCCGGCCAGCACTGCGCCATCGCCGCCTGGCCTGACGAGACCGTGCAGATCGTGGACGGTACCAACAACGGCGGGATCTTCCTCGCCTCCGTCGATGCCTCTGACAACACCGAGGAGCTGGACTACATCGAGGGCAGTGTCTACCAGGGCAACAGCCTGCACGCCGTGGCCGGTAGTGACGGGCTGCATGCCTACTGGATCATCGGCAACGAAGGCGTGCACGTGATCGGCAGTGCCGACGGCAAGAACTGGGTGCCTGCGGCTGACAACGGCCCGTCATTCGGTGCCGACCTGATGGCCGACCGGGACGGCGAGGTGTTCCTCTCCACTTCCTGGGGGGCCAACCACGAACTGCACAGCTGGACCGGCGCGGCCTGGTTGTTCGAGAGCAGCTCGGACACCTTCAACGCATCCCAGGCCTGGTTCTGTGCGCAGGACAATGTGTTCGGCGGGCAGTGGTGGGCGCATGACCACAGTGTCGCCCCGGCCCGCATCCGCCGCATGCATGATGACGACGGCATGGCCCTGCTGCCGGACTCCTACGAGTTCGACATCACGAACGTGTTCGAGGGCACCGGGCTGCTGACACTGGGTGGCTACACCTCCTTCGTGCTGACCGGCAACGGCTCCGAGCAGGACGGCAGCGTCGGCTTCCTTGACAACGACACCGCGAGCTACAGTGAGATCATCAAGGGCTTCACCGTCAGTGATGAAATCAGCTGGACCAATGGCCGCCAGCTGGACGCCTGCAACTACATCGGCGATCCCGGCCTGCCGAAGGAGGCCTACTGGGCCAGCTTCAAGTCATTCGACCTCGGGGCCACCCGGATTGAGGGCCTCAACTTCGTTGGCGACATGTCCATTGAGCATGTCGAGGGCTTCGACAGCCTGCTGGACACCCAGACCTTCTCCGGCGCCCTGACCACCGTCAGCGCGGCCCAGGCCAGGAGCAACACCGCCGTGGCCGTGCTGGACCAGTTCTTCGGTGACTGGCACCGCATGGAGTGGAGCAACTTCGGTGACTTCGAGGAGATCCCCTCGCCGGGCATCGACTGGTCCATGACCAGCATGCACGAGCTGGTGGTCGGCGAGGACGGCCAGTGGCACCTGCTGTACCGCGACATGCGCGACGGCTACATCTACGTGATCAGCACTACATAGGTAGCAGAAAGCAGAGAGCAGGGAGCAGACTCGACGTGCGAACAGCGTGGTCTGCTTTCTGCTTTCTGCTCTCTGCTTTCTGCTCTCTGCCCCCTGCTCCCAGCAACCTGCAACCTGATCCCTGTATACTCAACACAGGGAACTGCAGTAGATGCAGCGGCTGGCAGGAGGCCATGCCCCCGTCGGAGTTCTGCATGAGACTTGTGGGATCCGGCACCGCATGGTCGGTCGCCGTACTGATCGTCCTGGCAGCCTGCTGCCTGCTTCCGTCCTGCTCTGGTCGGCAGCCGGACATGTCCGCGCCAGCCCAGCAAGTGGACCTGACCCCCGGCCCGGAGCCGGCGGCTCCTGTGGCGGATGGCCTGCCTCAGCTGGCCTCCCTGCCGGATGCACAGCATTCCGCAAGCTACCTCGGCCAGGGTTGGTTCCCCGTCCCGATTCTCGAGCAGGGAGTGCTCATTGCAGCCAGTCCCGGCGTAAGCTCTGCAGCGCAGGGTGTTGTGATCAATGCTGCGGGCGGCCAGTCCGCCTGGGCAGTGTTCGGCATTTACGGCTTTGATGGCGACAGCTTTCCCGCTGCCCTGGCCTGCGAGCTGACAACCCTCAGTGGCGACTACGCACTGGCTGCCAGCCGCTACCTGGACGGCCGCTGGGAGGTGGCCGGACCATTCACGGATGACGCGCAGTTCGAATATGCTTATGCAGGTGGGGGCGCAGATCCGCGCAATCTCCTCTCCGGCCGCGGCTGCCACTACGTGGCGGTGATTGCCAGTCCCGGCAGCTCGCTTGAGCTCAGTGGCCTGCAGCTTGCGGTGGACGGCGGGCAGGACGGGCCCGCAGCTGTTTCGTTCCCGCAGGGCATCCGCAGCAGCCTTGGGGTACAGCTGGTCTGGCAGGCATCAGCGGACGGCCGCAACCCGGACTTCGAGGGTTACATCGTGGAGCGGGCCGACTGGCCCGGCACCACCTTCGCCGCCGTGAGCGAACCCCTGCATGGACTGGACTGGCTCGACACGGATCTGCAGGAAGACCGGCATTACCGCTACCGCATCCGCAGCTTTGATGTGGCGGGAAACTCCTCCAGCGGCCCATACTCAACCGTCCTGGGTAGTTTTGACAACCTTCCGCCGGTCTGCGTCATGGACATCCCCACCGGCCCGTTGTACGGCGCACAGCAGGTGACGATTGACCTTTCCCGCTCCTTCGACCGCGACAATGACAGCTTCACCGACTACACCCTGCTCTTTGGCAACGACCCGTTTGACATCGGAGTCGGGCCGCTCTCGAACACTGATGGCGCTTTCAGCGTACTGCTGCAGCCCGGCTGCTACCATGTCATCGGAGTTGTCACCGCCGGAGCCAACATCGGCACCTGTGTCTCTGAGCTGAAGATCTATCCGCAGTGGGAGAATGAGGCCCAGCTGATCGCATCTGCTCCGCCGGTTGCCCCGGTGCTGGGATCGCCTTCCGGCACATACCTGCCGGCAATCAACGGCGTTGCCACTTTCGGGCTGGAGCCGGTACTGCCCGGCCTTGGCCTGCTGCTGCAGCCCGCGGACAGCCCGGCCCGGCTGCTGCGCATCGTGCCACCGCGCTTCGGCATCGACGGCATCTCAGAGGCCACTCAATGGAACGGCCTGGCTATCTGTGCCGCCGTTGACGGATCGAACGCCTACATCGCCTATACGGACGGGGAAAACTTCGATTGGCTGGAAGTCGGGCGCGGCTTTGTGAAGGGCAGCCGCCTCGACCTGGTGGTGCCTGCCTCAAGCCCACCTTACCTGTGCTTCATCGAGGAGAATTTCATGCCTTCCTCGCGCCTGCTGGCATACGCGAGCATCGGCAGCAGCACTCCCCTCGAGCTGGTGCCCGTGTTTGAAGGCGACTATCCCTTCGACGTGGAATGGAATGCAGCGCAACAGGGCTTTGACATCCTCTATGGCCAGCCCGGCGCGACAAGGCTGCGGCGCTGCGATGCCAGTGGCAACATGCTGCTGGAACGCACGATCGCCTTCACCACACCGCAGAAGCTGGAGCTTGAGATTGATCCGGCAACGGGGAATCCCGTCATCCTCTGGCGCAGCAGCGGTGGCACGGCGATCTACACGCAGTATGACAACGATTCCGACAGCTTCCTGCCGGGAGAGCCGGTTGACCCGCTGCTGCTGGCCTCTCTGGGCGAGCAACTGGCGCTTGCCGGTGGCCTGCCGGTTGTGTTCATGGGCAGTCCGGGCCAGCCCGCCGGGCTGTACCACCGCACGGGCGGCAGCTGGCAGCGGATGGCGGCGGACTGGTCCCCGCTCTCGGGCACGGACGGTTCACTGGCTGCCCGGCCGGACGGAACGCTGCGCGTGCTGGACAGTGATGACGCGATGACCAGCTGGCTCGTTGACATCATGCCCGGTGCAACGCAGTCGGTGGTTGACAGCCTGCCCCCGACGGGCCGGCAGGGGATGGACCTGAATGCGGTGGCTGGCAGCGACGGGCTGCATGCCATCTGGTGTGCGGATGGCGAGAGCCGCCACTACCGCAATCCGGAGGATGGCAGTGGCTGGCAACCCGTCAACCTGCTTGATGCCTGCCAGTCGCAGGACCTGATGGCGGACCAAAGCGGATCCGTGCTGCTATCCACCCGAGTTGACAACGCATCCTTCCTGCTGAAGTGGAACGGGGCGGACTGGGACGCGATCTGGTTCACGCTCAGCAACCTTGACCAGTCCAATCCCTGGATGTGCATGCAGTCCAATTCACCCGCCCCGCAGTGGCTCTACCTTGAGGATGACCTGCCGGATGACCGGTTGCACTACGTGACGGACTATGGCACCGGCCTGCAGGAATCCACAAGCTCAATCTATCCGGATCAGGTGATGGAAGGGGCCGGTGTATACAGCGGCAACTTCATGGTGTCAATCGTGGCGCTTGGCAACGGCAGCTACAGGGACGGACGCATCGGCGTGCTCAACAAGCCCCACAACTCGGTGGATGTGCTGCTCAATGCTTCCGCCAACATTCCGGATGAGGCCAGCGGACTGCAGGGCCGCCAGCTTGATGCCTGCATGGGCAAGCACAGCAGCGGCAATGTGCAGACGGTGTTCTACAGTTCAGTTTCCGCATTCCAGCAGGATGCCACCAGGCTGTGCGGCTTCAGCTACAACGGGGACTTCAGCCTGCAGGAGCAGGCGCAGTTCCGCTTCGCCTTCGGCAACCGAGACTGGCAACGCCTGCGCACAGTCAGTGCCGTCCAGGCCTGGGGCCTGACCTGCGTCGGGCTGATCGACCAGGCCTTCGCAGATGGAGCGAAGCTGGAGTGGGACGACTTCGGCGACTGGGAGCAGCTGTCGCTGCCCCCGGTAGACTTCGCCCGCAGCAACATGCATGAGCTGGTGGTTGGCAACGACGGCCGCTGGCACATGCTGTTCCACGACCTGCAGGACGGCGGGATCTACGTGATCAGCACTACGTAGTTGGCAGAGATCAGAAAGCAGGGGGCAGACTCGACGTATGAACATGTGAGTCTGCTCCCTGCTTTCTGCTATCTGCTCTCTGCTTTCCGCTTTCTGCTCTCCTTTAGCCGCCGGACATCCAGGGCGGGGATCACGCAGTGATCCACGGGCGGGGATGTCGAACCGGCCGGCGGCTAAAATGTAGAGATGAGCAACATCCCCGCACTTGACAACTACCGCCTGCTGGGCAACAGCGGCCTGGCCGTTTCCCCGCTCTGCCTCGGCACGATGACCTTCGGCACCGAATGGGGCTTCGGCGGCGACCGCGAGAATTCCCGCAAGCTGTTCGAGCTCTACACCGGGGCCGGTGGCAACTTCCTCGACACCGCGATCAACTACAACAAGGGCACCAGCGAGGAGTACCTCGGCGAGTTCGTCAAGGGCAGCCGCGAACGCTACGTGATCGCCACCAAGTTCACCTTCGGCACCCGCGAAGGCGACCCCAACAGCGGTGGCAACCACAGGAAGAACATCATCCAGAGCGTGGACGAGAGCCTGAAACGCCTCGGCCTGGAATACATCGACCTCTACTGGCTGCATGTCTGGGAGTACCGCACGCCGGTCGAGGAGCTGATGCGCGCGATTGACGACCTCGTGCGCATGGGCAAGATCCTCTACTTCGGCTTCAGCGACACCCCGGCCTGGGTGGTCTCGCGTGCCAATGCCGTCGCCGAACTGCGCGGCTGGACACCGGCCGTGGCCGTGCAGATGGAGCACAGCCTGATCGAACGCACCTACGAAGCCGAGATACTGACGATGGCCCGCCACCTGAACATCGCCGTCACACCCTGGAGCCCGCTCGGGGCCGGCGTGCTGACAGGCAAGTACCTTGGCAACGAAGCAGGTGAAGGCGAAGGTACCCGCAGTGGTGCCGTCAACCGTAGCGGCAAGCTCAATGATCGCAATACCGCCATTGTGCAGGCCGTGGTGGACATGGCGCAGCAGTGCGGCAGGTCACCGGCGCAGGTGGCGCTCAACTGGCTGCTGTGCCAGCCGGGTGTGACAGCTCCGATCATCGGCGCACGCACACCGGAGCAGCTGGCTGACAACCTCGGAGCCTGCGGCTGGCGCCTGGACGACGAGCAGCTGGCGAAACTGAACGAAGTCAGCAACGTCGACCGGCCCTTCCCGCACAGCTTCATCCACAACCCGCGCGTGCAGGCCGCAATCAGCGCCCAGACGAATGTGGAGAGCCGGCTGCCTGAATAGTGGTCAGTGGTCAGTTGTCAGTGGTCAGGAGCTGTTGGCAGAATGAGAAACAGAATCAGCAGAATACAGGTGTCGAATCCTCGGACCTCCTCCTGTTTGTCATTCTGATTCTGCAATCTGCTTCTTCCTGACCACAGACCACTGACTACTGATTACTTCCTTCTTATGAAACACAGTCCGTCGAAGTTCTTGCGGCCGACGGTCTGGATCACCGTGGCCTCCAGCCTGTCATCCTCCGCCGCCAGCCTGAGCGCGGCGCGGGTGCCCGCCACCGAGGGGTCCTCATCGCTGCCGGTCGCCACCTGTCCGCCGCGCACCACGTTGTCAATCACGATCAGCGCCCCGCTGCGGCTGTGCTCGGTGGCCCATTTCAGGTAGTTGACATTGTTTACCTTGTCAGCATCGATGAAGGCCATGTCGAAGGGCTCACAGCCCTGTGCCGCCAGCTGCTCCAGTGAATCCACGGCTGCTCCTCTGATCAGCTGCACCCTGTCCGCCAGTCCGGCACGCTCGAAGTTGGCCTGCGCCACATCGGCATGTTTGTCGTCAATTTCAAGGGTGACCAACCTGCCGTCCGTAGGCAGCGCGCGTGCCAGGTGGATCCCACTGTAACCGGCCAGGGTGCCGACCTCTAGGATGCGCCGTGCGCCGATCGCCCCGGCCAGCACCTGCATCAGCCGCGCCTGCAGCGGCGAGAGGCTGATCTGTGGCAGCCCGGCCTCGTCGGCACTGCGCTGCACGGCCTCCAGCACGGGGTCGGCGGGGGCCATCAGGGCCTCCATGAAGTCTGTGGATTCGCTCCAGAGATGTGTGTCTGACATGCGCCCTATGATAGCGGAGGCCAGGCAGGTTGCCTGGCCTCCGGGCCCGTTCCCAACTATCCGGGGCGGGTAGCCGCCTGTGGGCCCCCGGCCCCTGTTCCCGGACTAGAATCCGCCGAGGTTGTAGGCCTCATCCTGCACCGTCACAGTATTGCCATCCGTGTCAAATGTGAGCCCGTGCCAGCGCTGGTTGGCATTGGCAAGGCCGCCTTCCATTGCGTAGGTACCACCGGCAGGTCCGGCAATAGTTATCTGAGTCACACGGATCACGTTCATGGACAGTACAGGTGCGTCCATCATGATGTGGTAAACGCCGGGGTGCACGACCGCCACGGTGACGACGATGCTTCCGGTGTGGGATTCATCATCGCCGTTGTACTGCGTACGGTCCTCCCACAGCGCAAACGGTTCAGCAGCCAGGCTGCCCGGGCTGTTGCGGCTGACCCAGGTCGTGCCCTGGTCCGTCGTCATTGCCAGGTAGGGCTTGTACTCGTAGCTGCGCGGGACCATGTTGCTCGCGAATCGTCCTTCCCACTCGATGGTGAAGCGCAGCTGGCCCTCGGGCAGCGGCTCCTCGCCCTGCAGCAGCCAGAAGGTGCCGGGCTCCTCCAGGTTGTTGGCAACCCAGATCTGGACCTCCCGGTGGGTGTAGGGATGGTACTGCAGCGAGCGCGCCAGCACGACGAACTCGTTGGCCCCCTCCCGGAGCGGAACCGTCAGGCTGAAGTCGCCGCTCAGCGGCAGCTTGCCGCCCACCATCTCACGCCCCGGCAGGCGTGTGTTCCAGAAGTACAGCTCGTCAACCAGGTAGTAGCTGCTGTCAACATGCCCGCTGAGCGTGACCTGCTGCTCCTCCACCCGCTGCCCGGCGCTGAAGCCGTCAATGTTGACACTGGCCGTCTCATAGCCGCCGAAGGGTGGCTCAGCCGTGGCATCCAGCAGGATGTTCTCGAAGTCCTCCAGCATCGGGATCGAGCCGTCACCCATCAGGCGCAGGTGCTGCTCGTCCGTGCCGAAGTAGTAGTTGCGTGTGGTCTGCGGGTTCGCCGGGTCAAGCATCATCACGGTGTTGCCACTGTATGCATAGGCCAGGCAGAGGGTCGATGGCCCGGCGGCTGGTTTCAGCAGGCAGAGCACCGGCCCGCCGCTGCGGCGCATTGCCAGCTTCAGCTCCTCGAAGGCCCGCTGGTCGTCGCGGTCCGCATCACTGAGCGACCAGTTGTTGCCAAGCAGGTAGGAGGTGGTGGCGCGGGCGATGATCTTCTGCTGCACCTGCGGGTCCGGGAAGCGGCTGCCCAGCGGCCCCATGCTTTCCCGGTAGCTGTTGAAGTACCAGGCCTCAAAGGCCAGCCGGCCGATGGCCTCGACTTCCATCCAGGCGCAGTTGGGTGGCACGCTGAATGCATCCTGCAGCTGGCTGAAGCCTGTGCTGTAGCGCACCCGCTCGTTGGACCAGCGGTCGTTGGCATTTTCCTGCGCCAGCCAGACGATGCATTGCAGTGTGCCGCTGGGCTGCCAGTCCGGGGCGGCCGACGCCGTATGTACGTCGCTGCCGGGATAGGTCGCATACATCTCGAATTCAATCCAGCCGGCGGCATAGTCCGCCGCCGTCACGTTCAGCGGCACCATCTGCCCATCCAGCCTTGCCAGCATCGGCTGCACCGCCACCTTGTCCTGCGCGTCGAACCAGGCGCGCACCGTGATTGGCAGTGCCAGGTTGACCGCCTCGGCACTGGAGATGTAGTAGAGGTCCCCGCCTAGATCCTCGCCATCGAGCTGAACATTGCCACTGGCGCTGCCCACGCTGAATTCCATCGCCGTTTCCAGAGCCCCTGCCGGGATGCTGATGGACAGCGGGCCAAAGCCCTTGTCCGGCCCGTTGATGCTGCCGCCGCCCGGCCCGATGATGATGGTCTCCGTGGCCGTGGTGCCACTGTGCTGCAGGATGGCCGGCCCGCAGTTCAGCATGCAGTCAGCAGCCAGACCCTCGCTTTCAGTGCGGTCAAACGGCCGCACCTGGTACCAGGCATGTTCGCGGGTCTGCAGCTCGTACTGCAGTCGCTCTGTCAGCTGCACCGCCGGCAGCTCAAGCTCGCCGACCAGCTCCCAGGGCCCGGCTTCCCCCTGCGAGCCGTAGATCCGGTAGCCGGCCACCGTCGTGCCGTAGTTGATGCCGATCGGTGTCACGTCGGCGATGTTCACCTCGCCGTTTCCATCCCCATCCGCCCGGCAGGCCTGCAGCCAGCCTGGGTCGCCATACCGGTGCTGGTAGTGCAGCCCGATCGGGGTCAGGTCGGCGATGTTGACCTCGCTGTTGAGGTCATAGTCGCCACAGCTCAGGTAGCTCCAGCTCAGGAGCCAGCCTTCGCTGTCAGACCCGCTGAGCAGCAGGTCGTGGATCTCATTGCTGCTGCCCAGCGGGGCGCGCAGGGCACTGCGCCCTGCCAGCACGCGCAGCAATTCGCCGCGCAGTTCCTCAAACACCGCGTTGTCAACGCCTGCCGGAAGCGGGGCGGCCTCGATCTCCGCCTGGACGGAGGCGTCCGCCGGCACAGCCGGGGTGGTGCCTGCCGTTGTGCCCCCGGCGCAGGCCGCGAGCAGCATTGCCAGCAGGATCAATGTCAGTAATGAAAGGGCTGGCGGGACAGGGGTCCCGCCATCACAGGGGCCGTCCGGCAGGGAAGCGGCATGCAGCCTTACCCTGTCCGGTGCAGTGCGGAAGTGTTGCACAGACATGGTCTTCCTCCCAGTGAGACGGATCTCATATTATCGTGAATGTATTCACGATATACCAGATGATACCGCCATTTAGCGGGAAGTGTGCTGGCCGCGTGGAAAATCAATTCACTTGTCTGGCTCATTGCTCACTCTTCATTGCTCATTGCTACGCTTCTCCATGCCCCTTCGTTACAATCTGTACATGGACAGTACGGGGGAAAGGGACTATAAGGACATCGCGCAGGACTGGGCAGGCCTGCGCAGGCGGCCGCTGCTGTGGGGCTGGATCCTGCAGGGCAGCGGCCTGCTTTCATCGACGCTGGTTATGTACCTCCTCAGCCTCGCATACAAGCATGCCGGTGCCAACAAGGAACTTGTCAGCCGGATCTCAAGCTTCCACATGGAATTCAATGTGGTGCTGTGGTACCTGCTCAATGGCCTGGTGATCTGGCTGGCACTGGACCGCATCCGCTACTTCAGCAACGTCATTGAACCTGGCAACCCAGGCGGCAGCCTGCTGCAACGCTACCGCACGGAATTCAATTCCGCCATCCACCTGATTGCCCTGTTCATCCTGCCTGCCAGCGTGCTGATGGGCCTGGTCTTCCTGCCGGTCGGCATCCGCGAGAGCGTGGCCTGGATGGGCATCGGCAACACCATCGGGAGCTACCTGCTGAGCATTGCCATTACGCTGGCCGGCTTCGTACTGATGGCAGTGGTGATCGTCGGCCTGTCCGTGCTGGCCAGCCGGCTGGCCCTGATCCAGCAGGCATCCATCGGAGTGCTGGCAATGCTGCTGGAAAGCAGGCTGGAGGGCTTCCTGTCAACCAAGGCAAAGGACCTGATGGCAATCAGCCAGGGCGAACCAACCCCCGTCGGTTATTCCCTGCCCGATATGGGATATCTCTACCTGTCCAGTGTCGTGAGGCTGCTCGTGGCGATCATCGTGATCGGCTGGCTGTGCTGGCTGCTTGGCAGGCGGGAGGCCGGAACCGCGGTCTGGCAGCCGCGAACAGTGCGAGGATGAAGGAGCTCAGGCCCACGGCCTGACAGGAGGCCAATCCCACGGATTGGCAACTGCCTTTTGCCTTTTGCCACCTGCCTACTGCCTTGTGCCTACTAAAGCGGTCCTTGGGACCGCATACCTGTCAGGCCATGGGCCTGACCTCCACTGACTACAGACCACTGACCACTGACCACTGACCACTGACCACTGACCACTGATTGCCAGACTTCCGTCTGAGCTGCGCGCGCTACACCGAACGCAGCAGGTCGCGCACATGGGCCAGGATCGTCACCCGCGTGCGCTGCTTGTCATTGGCATTCACCAGCAGCCAGGGTGCATGGTCGGAATCCGTGCGCCTGAACATCCGGTCGGCGAACTTCTGGTAGCGCTCAAAGTTCTCCCGGTTGCGCCAGTCGTCATCGCTGATCTTCCAGCGCTTGAGCGGGTTGTCCTCACGGTCGCGGAAGCGCTGCAGCTGCACCTCCTTGTCGATCTGCAGCCAGAACTTGGCAATCGGCGTTCCGTTGTCAGCGAGGAAGCGCTCGAACTGGCGGATCTCGCGCGCCGCGCGGCGGTACTCGTCGCGGTTGCAGAACTCCTCGATCGGCTCGACGAGCATCCGCTCATACCAGGAACGGTCGAAGATCGCGATCCGCCCGCGGCTGGGCAGGCGCAGCCAGAAGCGCCTGAGCCAGCTGTGCCCACGCTCCTGCTCATTCGGCGGCCCGATCGCATGCACGTCCACATGCCGCGGGTCCATGTAGCCCGTCAGGCGCTTGATCGCCCCGCCCTTGCCGGCGGCATCCATCCCCTGGAACACCAGCACCACCCGGCTGCCACGCCGGATCAGCTGCTGCTGCAGGGCCACCAGCTCATGCTGCAACTCGGACAGGCACTTGTCATATTCGCCGTGCTGCATCGGCTCAACAGCTGCCAGCCGGCTGAGCTTCAGAGTCCGTTTCGCAGGCGGCCAGGCCTTTCCATCATTCTTTCTCATTTACAAAGTCTATCGAGATTCCCCTTGCCTGCCGCAAAGTCCCGGCCAAGTCCGGATAAGCAATCGGTGAAGCGGCACGCCGCTTGTTCCCCACTCCACACTACAATTAGCCGATGCCAGTGACCGGGCCGGACCTGCGGCGCAACCCGCAGCTCTACCAGCTTTACAGCGTGCTGTTCAGCCTGATGTGCTGGCTGCCGGTGTTCGCGATCTACATCGCCGGCAAGGTCGGGCTCGAGGGCCTGCTGCTGCTGGAGTCCCTCTACTACATCAGCGTCGTCATCATGGAGGTGCCCTCCGGCTACCTCTCCGACCGCCTCGGCCGCCGTCCGGTGCTGCTGATCTCCACCGCCGGCTTCAGCCTGGCGGCCCTGCTGTTCATGCTTGGCGATTCCATCGCGGCTTTCGCGATTGCGCAGGTGCTGACCGCCATCGGCTACTCCTTCAACAGCGGCAGCGATGTCTCGATCCACTACGACAGCCTGCAGCAGCTCGGTGAGCAGGAACGCTTCGGCGCACTGGAAGCCGTTGCCGAGCGCAACCGCTTCATGGCCGGCGGGCTGGCCAGCCTGGCCGGCGGACTCGTCGGTGTGCTGGACCTGCGCCTGGCCTACCTGCTGACAGCGCTGGCCAATATTGCCAACCTGTTCGTTGTGCTGCGCATGCGCGAACCGGCGCAGTCAAAGGAACGTGAATCATTCCGCCAGTCGCTGCAGTACTGCATCGGCCGGCTGCGCATCCCCTCAATGGCCTGGCTGGCCGGCTTCTTCGTGCTGATGACCGTGCTCAACCACATCCCCTACGAGTTCTACCAGCCCTGGCTGCACCTGCTGGCGGTCGACGGGCTGTACCCCGAGCGCTTCACCCCGCTGGCCAGTGGCCTGCTGATGGGCAGTGCGATGCTGGTCGGCTCATGGTTCGCCGCCAATTCGATCCGCCTGCGTGACCGCACCGGCATCGCCGCCGCGCTTTTGATCGCCTGTGCGATGCAGTGCCTGGTGATCGGCGTGATGGGGCTGTGGCTGCATGTTGCCATCATCGGCGTGATCCTGCTCAGGAGCGTGCCGCGCGGGATCATGATGCCGGCCTTCAATGCGGCGGTGGCCCCGCAGCTGGACCAGCAGCACCGTGCCACCTACCTTTCGGTGATGTCGCTCGGCGGGCGGCTGGCCTTCTCGCTCACGCTGTTCGGCCTGTCATTCGCGGTTGGCGAGGCGCAGGACTGGCCCTCACTGTCACGCCTGCTGCTGATCGGCGCGGCGATCGGCGTCAGCGGGCTTGTGGTGTTATTGGCAACGGCGAGGAAAGCGAGGTTGCAGGAGCTCAGGCCCAAGGCCTGACAGGAGGCCAATCCCACGGATTGGCAATGGTCTTACTGCCTACTGCCTTCTGCCTCCTGCCTACTGCCTACTGCCTGCTGCCTCGGTACAGGTTCAATACATAGGTAATGGTTTAGGTTCAGAACATAGGTAACGGTTTCCTTGAGAATCACCCTTCGAGAGGAGGGTGCCATGCCGTGGAAGGAGGCCGATGTAATGAACCTGAGAATGCAGTTCGTCACGCGAGCGCTGCGTGAGGAGATGCCCTTTGCCGCGCTCTGCCGGGAGTTCGGGATCAGCGCAAAGACAGGGTACAAGTGGAAGCAGCGCTTCCTGGATGATGGATACGGCGGGCTGGCGGACCTGTCGCGCCGTCCGGCCGCCCATGCCCGCCAGCTGGATGAGGAGACGATCTTCGAGTTCGTCAGGCTCAAGCAGCAGCACATGCGCTGGGGACCGGCCAAGATCCGCGAGCTGTTTCGCAGGATGCATCCAGGCCGGGACTGCCCATCCCTGAGTACCGTCAAGCGCATGTTCGGCAGGTGCGGCCTGGTCGAGCGCCGCAGGCGTCGCCAGCAGAAGCAGACGGGCCGGATCAGCCAGCGCCGGGAGGCCACCGCTGCCAACC
>JAGRNR010000150.1:0-583 GCA_020440645.1 bacterium
CCGTACGCGGGCTCGCCTCGCAGGCGGCCAAGTGCCTCGGCAGGCGTCTCGTCCCGCGTGATCGTCCCCATCAGCACGCCGTGCGACCGCAGATGGCGGGTGAGCGCCCGCGTGTCGATGCCGGCGATGCCGGGCACCCCCGCCTGCGAGAGATGCGCGTCCAGCGTCCCGTTGGAATGCCAGTGCGACGGGTGGTCCGTCAACTCGCGCACCACGAACCCACGCACTTGGATGCGCGCGCTCTCGTCGTCGAACGCGTTGCAGCCGTAGTTCCCCTGCAGGGGATACGTCATCGTGAGGATCTGCCCCCCGTACGATGGGTCGGAGAGTGCCTCCTGGTAGCCCATCATCGAGGTGTTGAACACGACCTCTCCGGTCGCCCGTACGGGCGCCCCGATCCCTTCGCCCTCGAACGTGCGCCCGTCCGCCAGGACGAGCCGCGCGGGCGGCCGTCGACTCATATCGCGACACCTTCCAGTGCATGCACTACGCGCCCGCCGTACACCGTCGCGACCACCCGTCCCCGCAGGCGCCGGCCCGCCAGCGGTGTGTTCCGGCCCGTCGAGGCAAACTCTCGCGGGAT
>JAGRNR010000151.1:0-580 GCA_020440645.1 bacterium
TCGGGCCTTGCCGGTGGAGAGCGAGTCGGCCCGCTGGCCGACCACGTCGGTCAGGCCGACGCGCTCGGCGATGCGGTCGGCCACCGCCCCCGGATCGTCGCCGCCCTTGCGCCGGAGCTCGGCGGCGGTGCGCAGGTTGTCCCGCACGGTGAGCGAGCCGAACAGCTCGAGGCGCTGGAACGTGCGGGCCACGCCGCGGCGCGCCCGGCGGTGGGCGGCGAGCTTGGTGATGTCGTCGCCGTCGAGGCGGATCGTGCCCCGCGTGGGGGCCTGGAGCCCGGTGATGACGTTGAACGTGGTGGTCTTGCCGGCGCCGTTGGGCCCGATGAGCCCGACGATCTCGCCCTCGTCCACGGCCAGGCTGACCCCGTTGACGGCCATGTTGCCGCCGAAGTTCACCGAGACCTCATGCACCTCGAGCGTCGACACGGCACCTCCCCCAGTCCAGGCCGGTCTCGGCATCGAGCGCGGCCAGGTCCACGTCGGCCCCCGAGCCGCCGACCGCCACGGTCGACGGCGCGTCCGAGGCCGGGTCGGGCAGCACGAGCGCGGTGAGGCGGTCGATGCGGCGCGGTGGTGC
>JAGRNR010000152.1:0-577 GCA_020440645.1 bacterium
CGCCGAAAATGTCCGGGGCTCAAACTTACCACCGAAGCTACGGGCTTGCGTAAGCAAGCGGTAGGGGAGCGTCGTAATCGGGCTGAAGTCGTACCGTAAGGAGCGGTGGACTGATTACGAGTGAGAATGTTGGCATTAGTAGCGAGATGTAGGTGAGAATCCTACAGGCCGAATATCTAAGGTTTCCTCAGGAAGGCTCGTCCGCTGAGGGTTAGTCGGGACCTAAGCCGAGGCCGAAAGGCGTAGGCGATGGACAATCGGTTGATATTCCGATACCACTACCATCGTTATTATCGAGGGTGTGACGGAGAAGGATAGTGTGTGCTAGCGATTGGAAATGCTAGTCTAAGCGTTTAGGGAGTTACGGTAGGCAAATCCGCTGTAACAATGCTGAGGCGTGATGGGGAAGGCCATTGAGACCGAAGTACATGATTCCATGCTTCCAAGAAAAGCATCTAGAGAGAGAAGTAGTGCCCGTACCGCAAACCGACACAGGTAGATGAGGAGAGAATCCTAAGGCCGGCGGAAGAATTGCAGTTAAGGAACTAGGCAAATTGACCCCGTAAGTTCGCGAGAA
>JAGRNR010000153.1:0-576 GCA_020440645.1 bacterium
TTCTGGCGGTGCGATGAGGCAACCGGAGGTGTCGGCGTGGAATTGAGTGATCGTGTCGCCATCGTCACCGGTGCGGGCGGAGGGATCGGCCGCGCCATCGCACTGGCCCTGGCCGACGCCGGATGCCACGTGGCGCCCTTCGATCTCGATGCTACGGGTGCTGAAAAGACCGCTGAACTTGCGCGCGCCAAGGGACGGCGTGCCATGGCCGGATCCGGCAGCGTTGCCGACCGTTCCGCCGTCTCGCGTTTCACAAACCTCGTCGCGGTGGAATTCGGCAGGATCGACATCCTCGTGAACAACGCCGGCGTCCTGCTCGCCAGCCCGTTTCTGGAGGTTTCCGAGGCTGACTGGCGCACCTCCTTTGCCGTCAATCTGGATGGCGCATTCCATTTTAGTCAGGAAGTGCTGCCGCACATGGTCGCGCGCAAGGGCGGGGCGATCGTGAACATGTCCTCGTGGACCGGGAAAAAAGGCGTTCCGAACCACGCCGCCTACGGCGCAACCAAGGCCGGCCTGATCAATCTCACGCAGGTGCTCGCCGGCGAATTCGGCGGCCATGGCATTCGCGTCAAT
>JAGRNR010000154.1:0-572 GCA_020440645.1 bacterium
CTGGAGGAACGGACATCAACAGAGACTCCCCAAGTAGCGGCGAGCGAACGGGGATCAGCCTAAACCACATTAGTGCCAAGCCTGAGGGCGTTGCTGATGTGGGGTCGTGGGACCAGCCTGAGAGTGCCTCAGCCTCTCACAGAGTTACAAAGTCGAACGATAGTCGAACTGCCCTGGAACGGGCGGCCATAGCGGGTGACAGCCCCGTAGACGAAATCGCTCGACCTCTGCGCTGGCACCCGAGTACCGCAGGGCACGTGAAACCCAGCGGGAATCTGGGAGGACCATCTTCCAAGGCTAAGTACTACTCGACGACCGATAGTGAACAAGTACCGTGAGGGAAAGGTGAAAAGTACCCCGGCGAGGGGAGTGAAATAGTACCTGAAACCGTACGTCTACAAGCAGTTGAAGCACTATGGCCGCAAGGCAAAGTGCGACAGCGTACCTTTTGCATCATGGGCCTGCGAGTTACGCTATGTCGCGAGGTTAAGCCGTGAGGTGGAGCCGTAGGGAAACCGAGTCCAAATAGGGCGATTTAGTGGCATGGCGTAGACCCGAAACCGAGCGATCTA
>JAGRNR010000155.1:0-565 GCA_020440645.1 bacterium
ACATGTCGCAGGTCTCCGCATCAGTCACCTCTGCAGCGCAAAACTTGGCCTTGTCCGCGAAGGCTATTGCCACCTCAAGCGCCGCCTCAAGCGCCCCGGATTCCCGGATATCCTGGACGACGCGGCCGACCTCTGCCGGCGACAGGGTGTCCCCGTTCACGACGTCACGGAGCCGCGTCATGGCGGTTGAATCGGACGACTGGCCTGCGGCGTAGAGGATTGTGGGCAAGGTTACGGTGCCCTGGGTCAGGTCATGACCGGCGGGCTTGCCGAGTTGCTGTTCCCCTTCACGCAGGTCCAGCACGTCGTCCACGATCTGGAAGGCCATTCCGATATCTGCGCCGTACTGGCGCAGGGCAGTGATATCGTCCTCCGACGTGCTGCCGATGATGGCGCCCATCTCGGCTGCGCCCGCGAAAAGCGACGCTGTCTTTCCGTAAATCCGCTGTTCGTACTCTGCTTGCGTTTGATCCAGCCGGTGCGCGCCGAACATTTCGCGCAACTGACCGTCGCAAATATCCGCGAGGGTGCTGGCGAACACACGCACCACGCGTGGGCTGTCGGT
>JAGRNR010000156.1:0-561 GCA_020440645.1 bacterium
GGTAAAAAACCGGAAAAAATATAAATGCAAACCAAGATGACTTTGCATACGATGCTTCTTATGCACTTGCTGCATAATTAGTGTCACCAGACCCTCAACTGCGGTTTTGGGTCGGTCCTCAGGGAGAGTGTCTGCGACTCTCTGGGGGCTCAACTCAGTGGACTAGTGGTTCCTACCGTCTCGATAGGGATTGCGAAACTTCAGAGACTGGCTTGGTAGGATTCTGTGAATGGAAGCTTATTGGGTGAGATTAAATCATTCACTAAACGTGTAGAAAGCAAAGGCTGACGCTTCTCGGACGGGGGTTCGACTCCCCCCACCTCCATTCATTTTTAATGCTTTTTGAAGTGTTTTCAAAAAGTTAATTGTCTAAAAAGTAGACAATTTGTTCCATCTGGAACAGCAAATGGAACATAAACAGCTCTAAAACTGCTCAAAAACGACGCGCTGTGTCGCTTTTATCTCTGAACACCAGAAACAAAGCGACCTTAACAAACAATCGTTACGACACAATGTGTCGCAGTTTTTGAGCTATGAGAACACCAACATATCTGAGAAAGA
>JAGRNR010000157.1:0-556 GCA_020440645.1 bacterium
CCGGGTCGATCATTTCCTCCGCGTTGCCGTGATCCGCCGTCACGATTGCGCGGCCACCTGCCTGCTCGATAGCCAACAGGAGCTCGCCGAGGCACGAGTCGACCGTTTCGACCGCTTTCACCGCCGCCTCGAAATCACCCGTGTGACCGACCATGTCGCCGTTGGCAAAGTTGACGATGATGAAATCGTACTTGCCCGATTCGATCGCCCGGAGCACCTCATCGCGCAGGCCGGGCGCTGACATTTCCGGCTGCAGGTCGTAGGTCGCCACTTTGGGCGACGCGATCAACGCGCGATCCTCGCCCGGAAACGGTTCTTCCCGTCCCCCGTTCAGAAAGAAGGTCACGTGCGGATACTTTTCGGTTTCCGCGGCGTGGAACTGGGCGAGACCGGCATCGCTGATGACTTTCGCCAACGGGAATGTGACGTCTTGCGGCGGAAAGATGATCTCCACCGGCAGATCGACCTCGTAGCGGGTGAGCGTGAACACGCGCAGATCGGCGGGGATGTCGCCGCGATCGAACGCGTCGAAATCGGGTCGCGAGAGCGCGGCAAT
>JAGRNR010000158.1:0-555 GCA_020440645.1 bacterium
CGAGACCCGCGACTGGGAATCCGAGCTGTAGCCCGATGACCGACCCGGCACCGCTGCACGTCCGCTGGTTGGGGCGGGTGCGGTACCGGGACGCCCACGCCCTCCAGCACGGACTCCACACCAACTCGCCCGACGACCACCTGCTCCTGCTCGAGCACCCGCACACCTACACCCTGGGCGTGCGGGCCGACACCCGCCATGTGCTCGTGGATCCCACCTCGGTGGGCGCGGAGCTGGTGCGCACCGACCGGGGCGGCGATGTCACCTACCACGGCCCCGGCCACCTGGTCGGCTACCCGATCCTGCACCTGCCCGGGAAGGGCGGTGGCGACAAGCCCGACTCGGCGGCCTACGTGCACGACGTGGAGCAGCTGGTCATCGACGTGCTCGGCGACCTCGGCCTCTCCGCCGGTCGCCTCCCCGGCTACCCGGGGGTGTGGGTCGACGCCCTCACCCACTCGCCCCGCAAGGTGTGCGCCATCGGGGTGCGGGTGGCGGGCGGCAAGAGCCTGCACGGCTTCGGCCTGAACGTGGACCCCGACATGGCGATGTTCG
>JAGRNR010000159.1:0-554 GCA_020440645.1 bacterium
GGCCTGGTCGGACCCGACCCCAAACTGGCACACGCCCTCGTCGTTGCCGTCGCCGTGCTGATCATCGCCTGCCCCTGCGCACTCGGACTGGCCACACCCATGTCGATCATGGTCGGCGTCGGCCGTGGCGCGCAGGCGGGCGTGCTGATCAAGAACGCCGAGGCGCTGGAGCATATGGAGAAGGTCAACACCATCATCGTCGACAAGACCGGCACTCTGACCGAGGGCCGGCCCGCTGTGACCGCCATCGTTCCGGCTGCTGGCTTCAGCGAGGACGAGGCGCTGCGGCTTGCCGCCAGTGTGGAGCGGGCCAGCGAGCATCCGCTGGCGCTGGCCATCGTCCGGGCGGCTGAGGAACGCGGAATCGCGCTCGCGCCGGTCACGGATTTCGACTCGCCCACCGGCAAGGGCGCCCATGGCACAGTCGAGGGGAGGCGCATTCCCCTTGGCAATGCAAAGTTCCTCGCCGAGCAGGGCGTCGATGTCGCGCCGCTGGCGGCGCAGGCCGACCGGCTGCGCGAGGACGGGGCCACGGCGATCTTCATGGGCGTGGA
>JAGRNR010000015.1:0-67721 GCA_020440645.1 bacterium
AAGCGCAAGAGTGACGTGTTCGGCCGGATCGGTGGTGAGGAGTTCGTGATCCTGCTGCCGGATGCCGGATATGAGGACGGCGTGATGATCGCCGAGCGTGTCCGTGCCACCATAGAGGAGACGGACATCAACTGGGTCGGCAAGCGCATCCCGGTCACGATATCGATCGGCATGCTGTCGGTGCCAGCCCAGGCGGTGACAACGGCGGATGAGCTGATGAAGCTGGCGGATGAAGCGCTGTACGAAGCCAAGGAGGGCGGCCGCAACCGGGTCGTGCCCCGTGAGCTGGAAGCGACCGAGGCCGTTGCCAGGCCGTTTGGCTTCCTGTAATCAGGCCGTCAGGCGGCGGATCAGGAGCCAGCTGCGCCCGCTGCGCGGGTTGAAGCCGCTGTCAACGATGTCCAGGCTGCCCTTCGTGCGGTAGACCAGGCGCTGGCCGGCCTGCAAATCGGTGGTACGCTTGCCGATCACCGTGTAATCACTGAATACGAAGCCATACTGGATCGCCTTCTGCGCCTCAGCGCGACTGACCCTGAATGCCGCACTGACAACGGCGTCCGCGCGCAGTGAAGCGGCGGTCAACCGTTCCTCCGGCAGGGACAGGGCTGGCGGGGATGCAGCATAGTCCGCTTCAATGCCTGCGTCGTCAAGGAAGACCTGCGAGCTGAGCGCGAGGCTGAAGCGGTCGTCAAGGTAGATGTCGCCAATGGCGGAATCCGGCAGTGAGCTGCTGCGCAGCATGGTGCGCAGGCCATTCACGGTGCGCGCATTGCCCGGCAGGCTGGCCGGGTCGATGCTGGCGAAGTGCAACGGGGCGGGGGAGTCCTCCGGATGGGCCAGGCGGTACTGTGCCCGCTCGAAGCCGCCGTCGAGTGAGATGCCGCGGATGCCTGTGAGGGCCAGCCACTGGTGGGTGTCGAGGAAGCCGCTCGGCATGTAGCGCTCATCGCCCTGCAGGCCAAGCTGCACACAGCTGCGCACTTCCTCCGCATCCAGTTCACGCCAGTTGATCATCGGCCTTTAGTTCTGGCTGGCGGCCCGGTCGCGCTCGCTTTCAATGATGGCCTGGTCAGCGTGGATGGTCTTCTTGAGGTTCTCGTACTCGTCGTCGATCTCCTCAAGGTCGCGCTCGTCCAGTTCGTAGAGCTTGCGGTCCACAAGATTGGCAAGCACATCCTCGCAGAAGGCGATCTCCATCTCGATCAGCATGATGGTGTGGCGCATGATGAACTGGTGGCGCAGCGGGGTGTTCTCACGGGTCTGCTCGTCAATCTCGCGGTGGTATTCGAGGATGCGCTTCAGGTAGGCTTCCTTGATCAGGAAGCGGCGGCACTGCTCCTTCTCGGAGATGGCATCGAAGAAGTACAGGCCGAGGTTGACAGGGAAGATCGGCCGGCTCTGGGGGAAGATCACCTTCGGCAGCTCACGGCGCAGCATGCGGCGGCCCTCGTCGGTGATCTCGTATACGCTGCGCTCCGGGCGGTTGCCGACACGCTCGGTGCCGGTCTCGCGCACGAAGCCGTTGTTCTCCAGTTTCTTCAGGCCGTAGTAGAGCGAGCCGCTGCTGATGTCGACAATGTGGCTCATCACGTTGTCGATGATCATCTTGATCTCGTAGCCGTAGCGGGGGTTGTCGGACAGCAGGCCCAGAACCACCAGATCCCTTATCTTCACATCCTTACTCATGGCCGTCCTCCGGCGGAAGCTTTCCTGGTCTGGTCATCACCCTGTGAGACCACAAAGGTTAAATCCGGGTTCAACAGGGAGAGGATATCTTCATTTACTGAAAAATTCAATCATTCAAACGGAATAGTTACCAATCTCATACACATTCCCAATGAAGACGGGACATTCCACCTGTACCAGCTGATCCTGTCACGCACATCAGAAAATCCACACTCTGCTGGTATACCTTTCACCCTGCCGGAATGCCCCTTTGCATGGATATTCAGCGACATATACGGATGTGTAGTATAATATCCGCAGTTTCCGGCAGAGCAGAGAGGAAGCAATGACAGCTGATTTCATCCATGTGCGCGGCGCCCGGGTCCACAACCTGAAGGACATTGACGTCAAGATCCCGCGCGGCAAGCTGGTGGTGTTCACCGGCCCCTCCGGTTCGGGCAAGTCCAGCCTGGCCTTCGACACTATCTACGCCGAGGGCCAGCGGCGCTACCTTGAGAGCCTCTCAAGCTATGCCCGGCAGTTCCTGCAGAACTTCGACAAGCCGGACGTGGACCACATCATCGGCCTGTCACCGGCGATCGCCATCGAGCAGAAGGCGGCCAGCCACAACCCGCGATCCACCGTCGGCACCGTCACCGAGATCTACGACTACCTGCGCGTGCTGTTCGCGCGTGTCGGTCAGCAGCACTGCCATGTCTGCGGCAAGCCGGTCGGCCGGCAGACCGTGGATGAGATGGTGGAGCACATCACCACCGAGTTTGGCGGGGCCGCGATCCTGCTTCTGGCACCGATCGTCAGCGGGCGCAAGGGTGAGTACAAGGATGTGTTCGAGGCGGCACGCGTGAGCGGCTTCGCCCGTGTGCGTGTCAACGGCGAGGTGATCCGCCTGTCGGAGGAGATCAAGCTCGACAAGAAGCGCAAGCATGACATTGAGATCGTGATCGACCGCATGCGCGTTGACAAGGAAAGCCGCCAGCGCCTGACGGAGGGTGTCGAGCTGGCACTGAAGGAAAGTGGCAGCACCGTGCGCGTGCTCAATGTCGACAGCGAGCAGGAGATCCTGTTCTCCGAAAGCAATGCCTGCGTGGACTGCGGCATCTCCTTCAGCGAGCTGGTGCCGCAGAAGTTCAGCTTCAACTCCCCGCAGGGCGCCTGCACGGACTGCGGCGGGCTGGGCACCAGCCTGGAGCTTGACCGCTCGCTGATCATGCCGGACCCCTCACTGTCAATCCGTGAGGGCGGCGTGAAGTACTGGGGCCTGTTCAGCGGCCACAAGCCGGTGTTCAGTGAATATGTCAACACATACCTGACGCCCTTCAACGTCGACATCGACACCCCGCTGGAGCAGTTCAGCGATCGGGCGGTGACGGCGCTCTTGGAGGGTGGGCAGATGATCTGGCGCAACCGCCGCCGTGAGTTCGAGGGTGTTGCCACATCGATCCGCCGCCTGTACCAGCAGACCCAGAGCGAAGGCATGCGGCGCTGGTACGCGCAGTTCTTCGCAGATACCCCGTGCAAGGCCTGCAGCGGTAAGCGCCTCAGGCCGGAGAGCCTGGCGGTGAAGGTCGCCGGGCAGCAGATTGACGAGCTGGTGGAGATGGACATCGAAAGCGCGCTCGGCTGGTTCAAGGGCGTGTCGCGCAAGCTTGATGCAACCCAGAAGCAGATCGCACGTGAGCTGCTGAAGGAGATCAGCGAGCGCCTGAGCTTCCTCAACAACGTCGGCCTGAACTACCTGACGATGAACCGCTCGGCGCCGACGCTCTCCGGTGGTGAGAGCCAGCGCATCCGGCTGGCCAGCCAGATCGGCAGCGGGCTGACCGGTGTGCTGTACGTGCTTGATGAGCCGAGCATCGGCCTGCACCAGCGTGACAACCAGAAGCTGATCGACACGCTGGAATTCCTGCGTGACCTTGGCAACACTGTGATCGTGGTCGAGCATGACGAGGAGACGATGCGCCGCGCGGATGAGATCCTCGACTTCGGCCCGCGGGCCGGTGTGCACGGCGGCCGGATCGTCGACCAGGGTGACTGCCCGGCGCTGTCCAAGCGCGGCAAGAGCATCACCGGGCGCTACCTGGCCGGCAAGGAGGAGATCACCGTCCCCGAGAAGCGGCGCTTTGGCAACGGGAAGAGCATTGAGATCCTCGGCGCGGCTGCCAACAACCTGCAGGACATCGACGTGGAAATCCCGCTTGGGCGCTTCGTGTGCGTGACCGGCGTGAGTGGCAGCGGCAAGTCCAGCCTCGTGAATGAAACGCTTTGGAAGGCGACTGCCAACCTGCTGAACGGCACGGTGCGCAAGACCGGCCAGTTCCGTGAGATCCGCGGCATCGCCGAGAACGTTGACAAGGTGATCCAGATCAGCCAGAAGCCGATCGGACGGACGCCGCGCTCCAACCCGGCGACCTACGTCGGGGTGTGGGACGGGATCCGCACGCTGTACGCCGAGCTGCCGGAGAGCCGCGTGCGTGGCTACAAGCCGGGGCGCTTCAGCTTCAACGTGAAGGGCGGGCGCTGCGAGTCCTGCCAGGGCGACGGCGTGAAGAAGATCGAGATGCACTTCCTGTCGGATGTGTACGTGGAGTGCGATGTCTGCAACGGGCGGCGCTTCAACCGCGAGACCCTGACGGTGGAGTTCAAGGGCAAGAACATCAATGATGTGCTGGAGATGACGGTGGAGGAGGCGATTGAGCACTTCGGCAAGTTCCCGAAGATCACGCGCATCCTGACCACGCTGCACGACGTCGGGCTGGACTACATCAAGCTCGGGCAGAGTGCGCCGACCCTGTCAGGCGGTGAGAGCCAGCGCATCAAGCTGGCCAAGGAGCTGTCAAAGCGCAGCACGGGCAAGACGCTGTACATGCTGGATGAGCCTACGACGGGCCTGCACTTCGAGGACATCCGCAAGCTCTTGACGGTGCTGGACCGCCTGGTTGACAGTGGCAACACGGTGCTCGTGATCGAGCACAACCTGGACGTGATCAAGACCGCGGACTGGGTGATCGACATCGGCCCGGAGGGCGGTCGCGGCGGCGGCAAGCTGGTGGCAGCCGGCACGCCGGAGGAAGTGGCGGCGGTGAAGGCGAGCCATACGGGCAGCTTCCTGAAGGAGATGCTTGCGGTGAAGAAGGGAGCAGCGAGCAGAAAGCAGGGCGCAGGTGGGAAGAAGGCGCCAGTCAGCAGGGCTAAGAAGACGAGTAAGGCGGGGGGCTAGGAGCTACCCACTTTAGCGGTAGTCGGGTTTCGGGGATCGGGTTTCGGGTTTCGGCAGAAGGCATGAGTAGGTGCGTCACGCCAAGGCGTGACTTGCGCACATCAGGTTTCGGGATCGGGTTTCGGGTTTCCGCAAACGGAGGTGCGCAACTTGCTTGCGCACAATGGGGCGTAACAGCCAACCACGAAGTCACCAAATCAAGTAGTCAATCTGTCAATGAAGAAATGTAGCGGCGCACGCTCCGTGCGCCAGTGAGGGATTGTTGCGAAGTGCGCATGGAAGCAGGGCTTGGCAACATCCCTTATTGCTTTTCCGAACACGCCGCCGGCCGGATTGCCATCCCCTGACGAGGGAACAGGGAACCGGGATCTGGGAACAGTGGGAGTTTGTCGCGCTGCGCGCGCTTGTTTGATGTCTTGACAGCGAAGCTGTCTGGATGACTGCAACCAGCAACCTGCACCCAGTAGCCAGTTGCTCCCCGCCCTGGATGTCCGGCGGCTGGGGAGGCCAAACTGTAAGCTTGGCAAGAAGGTTGGAGGTTGGAGTGGGGAGTTTGGAATGCTGGAGTTTGGAGTTGAAGTGCGGCACCGCATGTTGGGACGTAGGGATGGGGTAACACCCCATCCCGGAGGCGGTATTACCGCCTCCCTCCTTCTATGATGGCAATTTGGCATTGTGCGCAAACAAGTTGCGCACCTCCTACTACCGCTAAAGCGGGTAGCTCCGCGGGTAGCTCCGTTGCCAGAGTTACCTCTGGCCTCCGACCGCCTGTTCCCGCAGGCCGGCCAGGGTATCAAGCGCGTCGAACAGTTCCTCCACGTCGTCCTTGCCGGAGAAGGTCTGCTCCAGTGAGATGAAGCCGCCGCTGCCCATCTTGAAGCGGCTGTCCAAGAGCGGGGCCTTGGTGTACCAGTTTTCCTCGTCGGAGTAGAACTGGAAGGCGAAGCTCATCGAGCGGTGGTTGTAGCTCATGCGCTCCACGCCGATCTCGCCGCAGGTGTTGCGCAGGCGCACCAGCAATAGCAGGTTGTCAACCTCGATCGGCCGCTTGCCGAAGCGGTCCTGCAGCTCCTCGGCCACGCCGTCCAGCTCCGCGTTGTCAGTCAGGTTGGCCAGCCGGCGCAGCAGCTCAAGCCGCAGGCTGACATTCTCGACGTAGCTCTCCGGGATGTAGACGGACAGCGGCAGGTCCACCTGCGGGCCGGGGCGTTCCTCGAGCAGCGCGGTCTCGTCCCATTCCTCGATGTCCGCCTCGTCCAGCGCCTTGACATCCTTAATGCTGCGCGCCAGCAGTTCGCAGTAGTAGTCGAAGCCCACCTGCCGTGCCAGCCCGCTCTGGCTCTCGCCCAGCAGGTTGCCGGCGCCGCGGATGCGCAGGTCGCTCTGGGCGATCTCGTAACCGGCGCCGAGGTAGGCGTAGTTGTAGATCGCGTGCAGGCGGCTCTGGGCATCCTCGGTGAGGATGCGGTTCGGGGCGTGGAAGAAGAAAGCGTAGGCCTGCACTGCTGAGCGCCCGACGCGGCCGCGCAGCTGGTGCATCTGGGCCAGGCCGAGGTTCTCGGCATTGTCAACGATGATCGTGTTCACGGTCGGGATGTCGAGGCCGTTCTCGATGATGGTGGTTGCCAGCATGATGCGGTAGGCCCCGAGTGAGAAGGCATGCATCACCTCCTCAAGCTGGTCCTCCTTCATCTGGCCGTGCGCGATCAGGACCTTCGTCTCGGGCACGAGCTTCTCGAGCTTCTCCCGCACCTTCTCGATGTCGGCCACGCGGTTGTGCAGGTAGTAGACCTGGCCGCCGCGGCCGAGTTCGCGCAGGATGCCCTCGCGCACCATGATCTCGTCCATTTCGCCGACGTAGGTCTTGATCGCCTTCCTGGCAACGGGGGCGGTCTCGATCAGCGAGATGTCGCGCACGCCGATCAGCGACATGTGCAGGGTGCGCGGGATAGGGGTGGCGGACATCGTCAGCACGTCGATCTCCGGCCAGCGCAGCTTGAGGTTCTCCTTCTGCTTGACGCCGAAGCGCTGCTCCTCGTCGACGACAAGCAGGCCGAGGCGCGGGAAGTCGATCTGCTTCGACAGGCCGCGGTGCGTGGCGATCACGATGTCAACTTCGCCGGCGTTGACACGCTGGATGATCTCCTTCTGCTCCTTGGCGGACTGGAAGCGGCTGAGCATCTCCACCTTGAAGGGGAAGGGCTTGAAGCGGCGGCTGAAGTTGCGGTGGTGCTGGTCGGCGAGGATCGTGGTCGGGCACAGCACCAGCACCTGGCGCTCGTCCACACAGGCCTTGAAGGCCGCGCGCATCGCGATCTCCGTCTTGCCGAAGCCGACGTCGCCAACGATCAGGCGGTCCATCGGCTGGGCCACCTCCATGTCCTGCTCGACGGCCAGCCAGGCCTTGCCCTGGTCCTCGGTCATCGTGTAGGGGAAGCCCTCGGCGAATTCGTGCATCCACTCCTCGGCGGTGCTGTAGCCGTGGCCGCCGCCGACCTTGCGGCGCTTGTAGAGGGACAAGAGCTTCTTGGCAAGCTCCAGCGTGTCCTTCTTGACCTTCTCCTTGGTCTTCGTCCAGGTGTCCTTGCCGAGGTTGTTGAGCGAGGGGTCGGTGCCGTCGTAGCTGTAGCGGCGCAGGCGGTCCAGCTGGTCGACCGGCACGAAAAGCTTGTCATTGCTGGCGAACTCAATCTCCACGAAGGCGCGGGTCAGTTCACCCTGCTGCCTGTCAACGAGGCGTGCGAAGCGGCCGATGCCGTAGTCGATGTGCACGATGTAGTCGCCCTCGGACAGCTCCTCGGACTTGCGGATCGGGGTGCCGCCGCCATAGCGCGGGCGGCTGGGCACGACCTCGGTGATCTCGCCGAAGATCTCCATGTCGGTGACGACGGTCCAGCCGTCATTGTTGACGGCGGCAGGCAGCAGGTTGCCATCGCCGGCGGGGACCTGGAAACCGCCGGGCAGGATCGCCGGGATGATCTCCGGATGCACACCGGCATCGCTGAGCACCTCGGCCATGCGGGAGCTGAACTGGGTCAGCACGGTCACCGGCCTGTCAACGAAGTCCGGCGACAGGTCACTGGGTTTGATGCGCTCCAGCTGCGGATAGGCGGCAATGCTGCCTTCGAGCTTGCTCGTGCCCCACTTGCCGCTGGGAGGTGAGTTGAAACCGAGGCTGTAATGCTCGCCGGACAGTTCGGCGGCGCTGAAGCTGTGAGTGAACAGCGGGTTGATGCCGGGCAGGCCCTCCAGCTCGTCGCCGTTGGCAAGCAGCAGGCGGCCTCCGGCAAGCGTTGCCAAAGTGTCCGCGATGCGGCCGGCTGGCAGGCGGTAGAAGTGCTCGAAGTGCAGGAAGCTCAGGCCGTTCTTCAGCCAGTCGCCGAAGCGGTTCTGCCAGAAGGTGAAGTAACTGTTGGTTTCGCTGTCAACGAAGCTGTCCTCGTGCACCACCACCTGCGTGCCGGGCAGCAGGTAGTCCCACAGTGTGCAGTCCTCACTGGCGACGGCGCGGTAGTACCAGCCGGCGCGCGGGATCGCGATGCCGTTCTCGAGGTGCTCGAAGTCGTTGTCAATAAGCTCACTGAGCCGCTCGAAGGCGGAGGGGCTGATGTGGCCCTGGAACTCGCGGCGGTACTCGCGCCAGCGGTCCTCAAGCCAGACCCGGCTCTCCTCGGAGCGCAGGCGCTCGCCGTGGATGGCCAGCGGCAGGATCTGCAACAGCGGCATGGCGTTGCCGGTGCGCTGGGTGTCGGGGCGGAACTCGTGGATGCTCTCGATCACATCGCCGAACAGGTCGATGCGCGCCGGGCGGTCCTGGCCGACGGCGTAGATGTCAACCAGGCCGCCGCGGATGGCGAACTGGCCCGGTTCGACCACGGTGGTGACCTTGCTGTAGCCGTTGGCGCTCAGGCGCGCGGCGAGGTCGTCACGGTCGATCGCCGTGACCGCGCCCTCGATCAGGTAGCGCTTCACCCCGCTGTCATCCTCAAGCTCCGCCAGCCCGTCCTCGGTGGCGAGGATGATCTCGCGCGCGTTGTAGTCAGCGGGTGGGGGCAGCAGGCGGAAGCAGGCCTTGGCGGAGGCGAACACGGCGCGGCAGGAGCCACGCTGCAGGGCGTCGAGTACCTGGTTGCGCTGGTCAAGCAGCTCGACCGGCGGATCGATGTACTCAAACAGGTTCTGCGGCTCGAAGTCCGGGAAGACGAGGTAGTCGTCCTGGCGCGGTTCGCGGCCCTCCACGAGTCGTTCCACATGCGAGAGGAACTGCTGCATCTGCTGGGCCTTGGCCGTGGTCTCGGTGAGGATCAGCAGCGGCTTGTCGGATTCGTCGCAGAGATGGTGGAGCAGGAAGAATACGGAGGATCCGCGCAGGTCGCAGAGGTGCAGGCCGGGGTTTGAATGGGCGCGCTCGGCGGCGAGGCTGAATCTTCGTTGCAGTTCCGGCCAGGGGATGAACATGAGCCCTTGAGAATAGCAGAGGAGTGGGCAGTAGTCAGTAAACAGTGATCAGTGGGAGCAGAAAGCTGAGAGCAGGGAGCAGACTCGATGTTTCAAACTTCTTCAGTCTGCTTTCGGCTTTCCGCTTTCTGCCAAAAGCAAACCAAGTGATTGGTTTAATTCATCGGTCCCGCCACCGGGCGGGTGGCGATGTAGCCCCAGACGAGCAGGATGGTGGCCAGCTGCAGCAGGATCAGGCCGAGGCCGCCAAGCATGATCATGCGGCCGTCCTTGGTCTGGCGGTTCATGGCCCCGATGGCGATGGCGACAAGCGGGCCGAGGATCGGCAGGAAGATTCCGAGCTGGAAGGCCAGCATCAGCTGGGCGGATGTCAGGCCAATGTCACCATCGGATTCAGCGGGTTTTGAATCGAGTGGTTTGGAATCAACCGGATCCGGCTGTTCATCCTGCGGTGTGTGGCTCGTGTCATCCATGAAACGGGCGGAGTTTAGCACGCGAATGAGGATGTGGGAGCTGGGTTGTTGGGGGTAGCGAAAGGAATACTGAAATAAAGCCGTAACTGCTCCGAATGGTGTAAATCCTTATCCTCGATTACTGCATCCCAACGCCTATCCCGCCTATTGCTACTCCCGACAACCGAGCTCCTATATCCTCGCCGGGCCTCCGGCTGTCCGAAAAGTATCAACATATATATGTAATGTATACTCCGAGCCCCAACGACAGGAGCCAGACATGAAGCTGCTACTCACTTCAGCCGGGATCAGCAACCAGTCCATCATGGATGCGCTGCTGGAGCTGCTGGGCAAGCCCATTGCGGAATGCCGCGCGCTTTTCGTGCCGACGGCGATCTACGGCATCGGCGAGGGGCCATCGATATGTTACGGCGTGGTCACCGGGCGGATCGGCGATCCGTTCTGCGACATGGGCTGGGCATCATTGGGAGTACTTGAGCTGACAGCGCTGCCCAGCCTGAAGGAAGAGACCTGGCAGCGCTGGGTGAATGAGGCGGATGTGATCCTCGTGGGTGGTGGAGACCCGCTGTACCTGGCGCACTGGATGCGGCAGTCCGGGCTGGCGGCGATGCTGCATAACTTCGGCAATGAAAAGGTATATGTCGGCCTGAGTGCCGGCAGCATGGTCGCCGCGACGGACTTCGGCGGGAAGTCGTACGGCCTGCACAATCTCAGCGGGGTGGAGCAGGGCGGCCTCGGTCTGGTGGACTTCGCAATGTTTCCGCACCTCGACTATCCCGGCTTCGTGAACAACACCTCTGCCAAAGCGGAGGAATGGGCCGCTCAGATGCCGGTGACGGTGTATGCGATGGATGACACAACGGCCATCCAGGTTGTGGATGGGGAAGTGAAAGTGATTTCTGAAGGGAACTGGCGCAGGTTCGAAAAATCATAGGTATTGCATTGCAACAAAAGTCAGCGCATCGGGTGAATAAACCGCTGCCATGGCTCAGGCTTCCCACATATTTCACAAAGTATTGCCAGTGTGGGATTCTTGTGTTACACTCCGCAGTCCACTGGGAGATCGTCCCGGTGGTGCCTGTCGATTTGGGGTAACTCCTCCATACGGAAAGTGCCCTGACTGTCGGGTGGTTACAGCAAGCAAAGGCCAGTCCTGATGAGGGACGTGGCCTTTCTTATGTTCAGAATTTGTGAAGGATAGTCCAGATGGCACAGAGGATTCGAATCAGGCTCAAGAGCTTCGACTACAAGATTCTCGACCAGAGCGTCGAGCGGATTGTGTCGACCGCTGAGCGCAGCGGTGCACGCGTCGTCGGCCCGATTCCGCTGCCGACGGAGCGCCGTGTTTACTGCGTTCTGCGCAGCCCCCACGTTGACAAGAAATCGCGTGAGCATTTCGAGATGCGCACGCACAAGCGCGTGATTGACATCCTCAGCCCCACCTCCCAGACCGTCGAGCACCTCAGCGCGCTCGATCTTCCGAGTGGTGTTGACGTGGAGCTGAAGGTCTAAGCAGGATTAGTTACAGGGCATCCGCCGTGCGGTGCCCTTTTTTCTGGATAAAGCAATGATCAAGAAGATACCAGCCAGAAAGATCGGAATGACGTCTGCCTTTGACGGCACCGGCACTACGTTGCCAGTGACGCTCTTGCAGCCGCTGCCGGTCGTTGTCACCCAGATCAAGCGCCAGGAGACCGACGGCTACAGCGCCGTGCAGGTCGCCTACCGCGAGACCCTGGAGAAGCGCATCAACAAGCCCACCAAGGGCGTGCTCGCCAAGGCCGGCACTGACAAGGTGCTCAGCAAGTTCTACGAGGTGCGTTGCAACCCCGAGGAGCTTGAGGGCATCGAGGTCGGCATGGAAGTCAACCCGGTTGACTTCATGGCCCGCTGGGACCAGATCAACGTCACCGGCATGAGCAAGGGTAAAGGCTTCGCCGGTGCGATGAAGCGCCACGGTTTCGCCGGACAGCAGCGCACCCACGGTGACCCGGACAACCGCCGCCCGCAGTCCAACGGTGCGACGGACGCCGCCCGCGTCTTCAAGGGCAGCCGCCGTCCCGGCCACATGGGCCACGACCAGGTCACCATCAAGGGCCTGACGATCTTCGAATACGACAAGGATCTCAACGTGATCGCCGTGAGCGGCAGCGTCCCCGGCCCCAACGGCGGGATGCTCTTCGTCAAGCGCATCACCGAACGGCCCGCGGATGAAATTGCGGCCGTCGAGGGAGAGGAGTAGGACATGGCCAAGAAGGTCAAGCTCAAGGAGCTTCCCGAGCTCCTGCTCGAGAAACCCAACGTCTACCACATCCAGGAGAGCTACCTGCGCCAGATCGCGCTGGGCAGCCCGCTGACGGCCAAGAAGAAGCGCAAGAGCGACGTCAAGGCCACCAGCGCCAAGTGGTACCGCCAGAAGGGCACCGGTCGTGCCCGCCAGGGTGAGCGCACCAACCCGCACATGTACGGTGGTGGTCTGGCATTCCCGCCGCGCCCGCGCCGCCAGGTGAAGAACCTGAACAAGCAGGTCCGCCGCTCTGCCCTCCGTTCCGCCGTGCTGCACCACATCGTGTCGGACAGCGCCTTCGTGATCCAGGGCAAGGACTTCGACGGATTCAACAAGACCAAGGATGTCAACGGCGTGCTCGCCGGTGTCGAGGCCCGCACGATCAACCTCGTGGTCCTCAATGACAGCGCGGTCTGGCTCGGTGCCCGCAACCTGCCCTTCGTGCGCAGCGTGACCCCGGAGCACCTCAACGTGCGCGACCTGGTCGAGAGCGAGGCCCTCGTGTTCTCCCAGAGCGCGCTCGACCACTACAAGGACCTGCTCAGCCTGCAGAACGGCGCTGCCGGCAACACTGCCCCGGCAGCGGCCCCCGCAGCTGATGAAGACGGAGGTGAAGAGTAATGGCAGCATTCCATTACGCGGACGTGCTGATCCAGCCGCACCTGTCCGAGAAGAGCAACGACCTGATGCTCAACGAAGGCAAGTACGTGTTCCAGGTCAGTGTCAACGCCACCAAGCTGGACGTGGCCCGTGCCATCAAGGAGCGCTTCAACGTGGACGTGGTTGAGGTCAACATCATCAACCTGCCCCGCAAGAAGAAGCGCGTCGGCCGCCACGAGTACATGAAGAACAAGCGCCGCAAGGCGATCATCGCGCTTGCCGAGGGCCAGCGGATCGCTGAGCTCACCGAAGCGGTCTAGCGGAGAACCTGATGCCGATCAAGAAGTACAAACCGTATACCCCGAGCCGTCGCGGCATGAGCGTGATCGATTATTCGGCAACGCTCACCGGCGATAAGCCCGAGAAGAGCCTGCTGGAGCGCAAGAAGAAGCACAGTGGCCGCAACAACACCGGCCGCGTGACCGTGCGCAGCCGTGGTGGCGGTAACCGCCAGCACTACCGCCTGGTCGACTTCAAGCGTGTCAACGACGCAGAGGCCGCCAGCGTGCAGAGCATCCAGTACGATCCGAACCGGACCGCCTTCATCGCACTGGTGCGCTATGAGAGCGGCAAGCTCAGCTACGTGATCTGCCCCGAGGGCGTCAAGGTCGGCGACCGCATCCAGAGCGGCCCCGAGTCCTCGATCAAGGTTGGCAACACGCTGCCGCTGGAGAACATCCCCGACGGCACCGTGATCCACAACATCGAGATCCGTCCCGGCCAGAAGGGCAAGCTGGTCCGCGCCGCGGGCACCAGTGCCCAGGTGATGGCCAAGGAAGGCAGCGATGCGATCATCCGCCTCCCAAGCGGCGAGATGCGCCGTGTCAACCGCAAGTGCCGTGCCACCATCGGTACGGTCAGCAACTCTGACAACTCAAACGTCAAGCTCGGCAACGCGGGCCGCAACAGGCACCGCGGCCGCCGTCCCCACGTGCGTGGCACCGTGATGAACCCGGTGGACCACCCGCACGGCGGCGGTGAGGGACGTACCAACAGTGGTCGTCCGCCGACAAGTGCCACCGGTGTGCTCGCGAAGGGTTACCGTACCCGCAGCAAGAGCAAGTCCAAGCGCCACCTGGTTAAGGACCGCAGGGTTAAGTAAGGAGTAGATGAACAGATGAGCCGCTCCAGCAAGAAAGGACCGTACGTACACTATTCGCTGTACGAGAAGATTGACAAGCTCAATGAGTCGGGCGACCGCAAGGTGATCCGCGTGTTCAAGCGCGCATCGATGATCGCCCCTGAGTTCATCGGGCACAACTTCGAGGTGTACAACGGCAAGAAGTGGTATCCGGTGTTCGTCACCGAGGACCTTGTCGGCCACCGCTTCGGCGAGTTCGCCCCGACGCGCAACTTCCGCAGCCACATGAAGGACGAAAGGAAGGGCAAGCGATGAAAACCTACGCCCGTCTGAAGAACTTCGGCGTGCCCTCACTTAAGGTGCGGCGCTTCGCCAGCACCATCAAGGGTGAGCCGGTGGACCGTTCGCTGGCGATCCTGCAGCTGCAGAGCAGCCCGACCTGCCAGACCCTGCACAAGCTGCTGAAGAGTGCGATTGCCAACGCCCAGAACAACAACAACCTGGATCCCGCTGACCTGTTCGTCAGCAACGTGATGGTGGACCAGGGTCCGACGATGAAGCGCATCAAGCCGCGTGCCCGTGGCCGTGCCTTCCGGATCTTCAAGCGGTCCTGCCATGTGACCATCGAACTTGACGTCAAGCCGGGCAGCAAGTCTGCCGCGGGAAGCAATTAAGGAGCGATAGATGGGTCAGAAGACACATCCCAAGGGTTTCCGCCTCGGTGTCACCGAGAACTGGGACAGCACCTGGTATGCGGACCGCAGCAAGTACGCTGACTACCTGATCGAGGACATCAAGATCCGCAACTTCCTCGAGAAGGAGCTGTTCACCGCACAGCTAAGCCGCGTGGTGATCAACCGCTACATCGGCAAGGTGATCATCAACTGCTTCGTGGTGCGCCTGGGCATCGCCGTCGGTAAGGGCGGCGCCCGCCGTGAGGAACTGATCAGCCGCCTGCGCAAGGAGCTGAAGACGACGGAGGACATCCACCTCGACTTCTACGAGGAGTCCAAGCCGGACCTCAGCGCCCGCGTCGTCGCCGGCAACATCATCACGCAGATCGAGAAGCGTATCAACTTCCGCCGCGTGCTGCGCCAGACCATGAAGCGCTGCATGCAGTCCGGTGCAAAGGGCGTCAAGCTGATGGTCGCCGGCCGCCTGAACGGCGCGGAAATGAGCCGTACCGAATACATCAAGCGCGGCAAGGTGCCCCTGCATACGCTGCGCGCCAAGATCAGCTACCACAGTGGTGTGGCCCGGACCATCGCCGGCGCGATCGGCGTGAAGGTCTGGATCTACACCGGTGAGGTGGTGCCGCAGAAGAAGCGCGTCGAGGAGGCCAGCTGATGTTGACACCGAGTAGAACCCGCTACCGCAAGCCGCACCGCGGCCGTACACGTGGCAAGGCCTACCGTGGCTGCGACGTGCTGTACGGCAGCTACGGCCTGATGGCCCTCGAGCCGGGCTGGATCAAGGCCAACCACATCGAGGCCTGCCGTATCAGCATTACCCGCCGTATCAAGAAGTTCGGCAAGATGTGGATCCGCATCTTCCCGGACAAGCCCTATACGAAGAAGCCCGCCGAAACCCGCCAGGGTAAGGGTAAGGGTAACGTCGAGGGCTACGTCGCCGTGGTGCGTCCCGGCTCGATCATGTTCGAGGTGCACGTCACTGACAACGAGCCGCTGTGCCGTGAGGCGCTGACCCGTGCAATGCACAAGCTGCCGGTCAAGTGCAAGATCGTCGAGAAGCTGGAGCTGAAATAACCATGAGCACCAACAAGTGGTTCAAAGAGGAAAAACTGCGTGACAAGTCTGTCTCAGAGCTGCGCGACATGGCCCGCGAGCTCAAGAGCCTGAGCTTCACGCACCGGATGGACCGGCTCAGCGGCAAGCTTGAGAACTACCGGATGATCCCGCAGACCCGCCGCCGTCTCGCGGCCGTCTACAACCTGATCCGCGAGAAGGAACTTAACGGAGGCGCAAAGTAATGCCGCGCAAGCAGAAGACCGGAAAAGTGGTGAGCGACAGCATGGAGAAGTCCATCGTCGTCGAGGTGGTCCGTACCACCCAGCACCCGCTCTACAAGAAGTACGTCCGTGTGCGCAAGAAGTTCATGGCGCATGATGAGGAGGGCAAGGCCCAGGTCGGCGATTTCGTCCGCATCGAGGAGTGCCGCCCGATCTCCAAGCGCAAATCCTGGACTCTCAAGGAAATCATCCGGGTCGCACCGGGTCACTAGAGGAATAACCAATGATCCAGCAGGAAACCAGACTGGGAGTAGCCGACAACACGGGGGCCAAGGAAGTCCTGACCATCCGTGTGCTCGGCCGCGGCCGCAAGAAGACCGCGCAGATCGGTGACATCATCGTCTGCACGGTGAAGCAGGCCGCCCCGCGCTCCAATGCGAAGAAGGGTACTGTGGTCAAGGCGGTGGTAGTGCGCCAGAAGTTCCCCACGCAGCGCCGTGACGGCAGCGTGGTGCGCTTTGACGACAACGCCGTGGTGATCATCGACCCCGAGTCCCTCAACCCGCGCGGCACCCGCGTGTTCGGGCCCGTGGCGCGTGAGCTGCGCGAGAAGGGATTCATGAAGATCGTGTCCCTCGCCCCGGAGGTGCTGTGATGCCACGTTTCATCCGCACTAAGAATGTCAACGAGCATGCCGTCAAGACCAAGGTCAAGCGCGGCGACGAAGTCGTTGTGCTCGCCGGCAAGGAGAAGGGCCGCCGCGGCAAGGTGGTGAGCGTCGACTCCAAGACGATGAAGTGCATCGTCGAAGGCCTCAACGAGTACAAGAAGCATGTGAAGAGCCAGCCCGGCGGACAGCCCGGCGGCATCATCACGATCGCGATGCCGATCCACCTGAGCAATGTGATGGTGATCGACAAGACGACCGGAAAGCCCACGCGAGTGGGGCGCCGCTGGGTCAATGACCGCTGGCTGCGCTATGCGAAGGTCAGCGACCAGCTGATCGATTCGGAGTAGGACAATGGCACTTACCAAGAGCAGAATGCAGATGAAGTACGAGAAGGAGGTCCGCGAGAACCTGATGAAGGAACGCGGCCTGGCCAACATCAACCTCGTACCGCGCGTGCAGAAGATCGTGCTCAACGTCGGCGTGGGTGAGGGTAAGGACAACCCGAAGACCCTGCAGGCGGCGGTCAAGACCCTGACCACGATCACCGGCCAGCAGGCACTGGTCACCACGGCGCGTAAGTCGATCTCGAACTTCAAGATCCGTGACGGAATGAAGATCGGCTGCATGGTGACCCTGCGTGGCCACCTGATGTGGCACTTCCTGGACAAGCTCGTGAGCGTGGTGCTGCCGCGTGTGCGTGACTTCCAGGGTGTCAGCGTGCGCAACTTCGACGGCCGTGGCAACTATAACCTCGGCCTGAAGGACCAGATGGTGTTCCCCGAGATCAACTTCGACGAGATCGAGTTCATCAAGGGCATGCAGATCTGCATCGTCACCAGCGCCCCTGACAACGTCGAGGCCGCCTACCTGCTTTCGCAGCTGGGCATGCCGTTCAATGACTTCGATACCGTGGCCAAGGTAGCCTAGCGAGATAACCATGGCAAAGACAAGCAAGATAGTTGCGTCCAACAACAAGCAGAAGTACAGCACCAGGGAGAAGAATCGTTGTGCCCTGACCGGCCGTCCGCGTGGTTTCATGCGCGATTTCAAGATGTGCCGCAACATGTTCCGTGAACTGGCCCTCAAGGGTCAGATTCCCGGCGTGAGAAAAGCTTCCTGGTAGGAGAACTGAGATATGAGTCAGAGCGATCCCGTCGCTGATTTCATCACGACCATCCGAAACGGCGTCCGTACCCGAAAGGAAAGCGTCAGCGCTCCCTTCAGCGGGCTGAAGGCCTCCATCTCCAAGATCCTTGTGGATGAGGGCTTCGTCGAGAGCTGGGATGTTGTCGAGACAAAGAACAACAAGGGTAATTCCTTCAAGCAGATCAAGATCGTGCTGCGCTATGCCGACGAGCTGCGCCGCGTGAGTCCGATCACCCAGCTTGAGAGGATCAGCCGCCCGGGCCGCCGCGTGTACGTGCGCCGCATGGAACTGCCCCGGGTCCGTGGTGGATACGGCATCAGTATCCTGTCGACAAGCCGTGGCGTGATTTCCGACAAGGAAGCACGCCGCAACAACGTCGGCGGTGAGCTGCTGGTTAAGGTCTGGTAGGAGGATCAGATGTCGAGAATCGGAAACAGGCCGATCTTCATCCCCGAAGGGGTGGAAGTCAAGACGAGTGGCAACGAGTTCAATGTCAAGGGCAAGCTCGGCCAGCTCAGCTGCACCATCCCGGACACGATCGAGTACAAGGTCGAGGATGGCGTGATCACCTTCAAGCGCCCCAGTGACAAGCCGCAGGACCGTGCCAACCACGGCCTCTCCCGTGCGCTGGTCAACAACCTGGTGGTCGGCGTTACCAACGGCTTCAGCAAGACGCTGGAGCTGGAGGGCACCGGCTACAAGTGGGAGCAGCGTGGCAAGAAGCTGGTGCTCACCGTCGGCTTCTCGCACCCGGTGGAGATTGACATCCCGGACGGGATCAACCTCGAGATCACCGGTATGCGCTGCGTTGTCAGCGGGATTGACAAGCACATGGTCGGCTTCATCTCCGCCCAGATCTTCCGCAAGAAGCCGGTGGAGCCCTACAAGGGTAAGGGCATCCGCTACCAGGGTCAGTACGTCCGGCGCAAAGCCGGTAAATCCGGAGCTTAAGCAATGGCAATCAGAAGCCGCAGAAAGATGTCCGTGCTGCGCCACCGCAGGCTGCGCCGCCGCGTGAGCGGCACGCCCCTGCGTCCGCGCCTCAGTGTGTTCCGCAGCAACCGCCATATCTACGCGCAGGTGATCGACGACACGACCGGCAAGACGCTGGCCGCTGCCAACACCCTGCAGGAGTCCATCAAGGGCGAGGCCGGCGGCAAGAAGCTCAATGAGGCTGCCGGGCTGGTCGGTAAGGCGATCGCCGAGCGCAGCAAGGGCGCAGGCATCGGCCAGGTGGTGTTCGACCGCGGTGGTTTCAAGTACCACGGCTGCATCAAGTCCCTGGCTGAAGCCGCCCGGGAAGCTGGACTGGAGTTTTAAGCATGTCAGAAGATAGAGGCAACAGGGATCGTCGTGGCCGCGGCCGTGACCGTGACCGTGACAACAGCAACCAGGAGGTTGAGAGTGAGTTCACCGAGGAGGTGATCCACATCAACCGTGTCGCCAAGGTCGTGAAGGGTGGACGTAAGTTCCACTTCACCGCGCTGGTCGCTCTTGGCGACAAGAAGGAGCGCGTGGGCCTGGGCTACGGCAAGGCGAGCGAGGTCGTGGACGCGATCCGCAAGGGCGTTGACGATGCCAAGCGCAACATGGTGACGGTGGTGAAGGACAAGTCCACCATCCCCTATGAGGTCAAGCAGCATTACTGCAGCAGCACCATCGTGCTGAAGCCCGCCCGCCAGGGACACGGGATCATCGCCGGCGGTGCCGCGCGTCCGATCCTCGCACTGGCCGGCCTGGAGGATGTGACCGCCAAGTTCATCGGTTCCAGCAACAGCATCAACTGCGCGCGTGCCACCTTCGAGGCCCTGAAGACCATCCAGAGCCCCGAGTTCATCAAGAAGCTGCGCAGCGGCGAGAAGATGAACAAGAGCGGCAAGTTCGCCAGTGACGTGAAGAAGGACCTCGCCAAGCAGGCCATCGAGGAATTCGAGGCTGAGCAGCGCGCCGCCGAAAGCCAGATTGACGCCCCCGAGGGCAGCATGGCCTCGGAAGACAAGGGCGCGGACGAGTAAGGAGCAATAGATGCCTACGATCGACCTGATCTCACACCCCAGCAATATTGGAAGCTCCAAGCGCAAGGGCCGCGGCAAGGGCAGCGGCGCCGGCTGCAAGAGCGGACGCGGCCAGACCGGCCAGAAGTCCCGCAGTGGCGGCAGCATCCATCCGCGTTTCGAGGGTGAGCAGAATCCGCTGATCCGCAAGTTCCCGAAATTCACCGGGTTCAAGCACCACAGCAAGATCACCTACTATCCTGTCAACACCGAGCAGTTCGCTGAGCTGCCGGACGGCACCACCGTCGACCTGGCCTTCCTGGCCGAGCAGAAGCTGCTCCCCAAGAAGCGCCGCGGCATGCGCGTCAAGCTGCTGGGTGACGGGGAGCTGGGCAAGAAGATCAATTTCAAGCTGCACGCCTTCAGCCACCGGGCCAAGGCCATGGTCGAGAAGGCCGGTGGCAGCTGTGAGGTAATTGAATGAGCGCATCCGCCAATCCACAGGCAATCCTGCAGAGCTGGGGAGTCCCCGAGCTGCAGGCGCGGCTGAAGTTCGTACTGATCGCGCTGTTCATCTACTGCGTCGGCATCCATGTGCCTGCGCCGGGAATGGACGCGGAGGCTGTCAAGGCTTTCTTCACGACAGGCGCCGGCAGCGGCGGCCTGCTGGGCTTCATTGACATCTTCAGCGGCGGCGCCCTGAGCAACTTCTCCATCTTTGCCCTTGGCGTGATGCCCTACATCAACGCATCGATCATGATGCAGCTGCTCGTCGCCGTCGACGGGCGCCTGAAGGAACTGCAGCAGGAAGGTGAGGAGGGGCGCAAGCGCATCTCCAAGATCACCCGCTACCTGGCGATCTTCCTGGCCTTCGTGCAGGGAATCGGCTTCGTCGGCATGATCACCGGCGACATGCTGCATGTGCTGTCATTCAACGGTGCCACCGCACTGATGTCAGTGGTGGCCGGCACCTGCTTCCTGATGTGGCTGGGTGACGAGATCAGTGAGAAGGGCGTCGGCAACGGCCTCTCGATCCTGATCACGATCGGCATCCTGATCTCCGTGCCGGGCATGGTGTTCAACGAGCTGCAGCAGGCGGCCCTTGACAACGCCCGCCTCGGCGCACTGCTGCTGTTCTTCGTCTTCACGATCGTGGTGATCACCGCCATCGTGTGGGTGCAGCTCAGCGTGCGCAAGGTGCCCGTGCAGTATGCCCGCCGCCAGATCGGCCGGCGCGTGTACGGTGGACAGAACACCTTCCTGCCGATGAAGATGGCGCAGGCCGGCGTGATCCCGCTGATCTTCGCGATCTCGGTGCTGATGGTGCCGCCGACCGTGTTCAACATGCTGAAGAACGTGCAGGGCTTCGACGTACTCGCCGGAAAGTACACCACCTTCCAGCAGGGCCCGTGGGGTGCACTGATCCAGTTCCTGCTGGTGTTCATCTTCACCTTCGTCTACGTGGCGGTGACCTTCAACACGCAGGACATCGCTGACAACCTCAAGAAGAACAACGGATTCATCCCCGGCATCCGTCCGGGCCGACCGACCTTCGAGTTCCTGGACAAGGTGCTGCACCGCATCACCTTCTTCGGCGCGCTCTACCTCGGCATCATCTCGGTCCTGCCGATCCTCATCAACGGCATCGTCAGCAAGGTCACCAACGTGCAGATCAACTCCTTCTACATCGGCGGCACCAGCCTGCTGATCGTGGTCGGCGTGGCGCTGGACACGGTGCAGCAGATGCAGGCGCACATGGTGATGAGGCATTACAGCGGATTCAACAAGTAGCGGGACAGGGTGGATACGCAGATGATCATCGTCTTCCTCGGCCCTCCCGGCAGCGGCAAGGGTACCCAGGCAGGTATCCTCGCCCGCGAGCACGGATTCCGGCACTTTGACGCAGGTTCGCTGCTGCGTGCTGAGGTCGAGAGCGGGTCGGAGCTCGGCGAGGAGATTGCCAGCTACATCAACCAGGGTCGCCTGGTGCCGATCCGCATCATCGGAGAGATCACGAAGAAGTTCCTGCGCGAAACGCAGTCCGACCGCACCATGTTCGACGGCTTCCCGCGCAACCTGGAGCAGGCGGCACTGCTGAGTGAGAGCCTGGCGGCCCTCAACCAGGACCTGGACCACGCGCTGTACCTGCATATCGATGAGGACGACCTGCTGGCGCGGATCGTCAACCGCCGGGTCTGCCGCAACTGCAAGCGGATCTACAACCTAGTCAGCAACCCGCCGCAGCAGCCCTGCAGCGTGACCGATGGGGACTGCGACCTGTACCAGCGCGAGGATGACAGTGAGGAGGTCTTCGGGCGCCGCCTGAAGATCTACCAGGAGGAGACCGCACCGATCCTGCGCTTCTATGAGGAGCAGGGCAAGTTGCGCACGATTGACGCCGACGCCGACATCCCCGATGTCAGCGAGCGCATCCGTGGCGTGCTGGGGATGGCCCGTAATGGTAAGGCTTAAGGGTCGCGAGGACATCGCCGCCATCTGGCGCAGTGGCCAGGTCGCGGGGTCCCTGCTGGTGGAGTTGCGTGAGCACATCCGCCCCGGGGTGAGCGCAGCGCAGATCAACGACTTCGCCGGAGAGTACATCCGCAAGCACAATGGCACGCCCTCATTCCTGGGCTACCGCGGCTTCCCCGGCAACATCTGCTTCAGCATCAACTCGGAGATCGTGCACGGCATCCCGAAGGACCAGGTGGTTTCCGAGGGAGACATCGTCACGGTTGACGTCGGTGTGACGCTGGACGGCTATATATCTGACACAGCCTACACGTACCGCGTTGGCAACGGCGCGGTGGACGGTGACATGCAGCGCCTGCTGGAGGGTACCGAAAAGAGCCTGTACAGCGGGATCGGCGCACTGGAGAACGGCAAGCCGATGCGCCTGGCCAGCCGTGCGGTGGAGCAGGAGCTGCGCCAGCACGGCCTGGGCGTGATCCGGGAACTGACCGGTCACGGCGTTGGTTTCGAGCTGCATGAGGAGCCGACCTTCTACAACTTCGACCCCGGCAGCCGCCGGCCGGTCGTGGAAAACGGACTGGTAATCGCCATCGAGCCGATGGCCACACTGGGCAGCGAGCGGATCCTGCTCGCCAGTGACGACTGGACCTACCTGACACTTGACGGCAGCCTGTCGGCGCACTACGAACACACCGTCGCGGTGTGGGATGACCGTGTATTCATCCTCACCCAGCCGGGCAATGAGGAGGCCGCCGCAGAATTCAGCTGATAGGCGGGGAATTTTCGCAAGGATCGATAATTTCCCTTGAAATCAGTCGCGTCACGGTGATACAATATTCCTTCGCCCCTCAGGGGCCGCTTTGTGGCCTTTAGTGGTCGAAGCCGGACGAACCGAAAGGTGGAGCTAAAGAAATGAAGGTTTCAGCATCAATCAAGAAGAGAACAAAGGACTGCCAGATCGTGCGCCGCAAGGGCCGTCTGTATGTCATCAACAAAAAGAATCCGCGGCTTAAGCAGAGGCAGGGTTAGGCAATGGCACGTATCCAAGGTGTAGAACTTCCGGCGAACAAGCGCGCCGAGATCGGGCTGACTTACATTTTCGGTGTCGGCCTGCATACCGCGCGCCGCATCCTTGAGGCAGCGAACATTGACCCGGACATCCGGATCAAGGACCTCACGATTGACCAGGAAGGACAGATCCGTGATGCGATCGAATCCCTTGGCCTGCTGCTGGAGGGTGACCTGCGCAAGGAAGTCACCCTCAACATCAAGCGCCTGGTTGAAATCAACTGCTACCGTGGCATCCGCCACCGTCGCGGCCTTCCGGTGCGTGGACAGCGCACCCATACCAACGCCCGCGGGCGTAAGGGCCCCCGCAAGCAGGCCGTGGCCGGCAAGAAGCGTCCGGGCAAGAAGTAAGCAATCACGCTGATAAACAGCACTTAGCAATCAAGGTAACTGGAGCAGAGCAGTGGCAGGACCGAAGAAAGGTGGAAGCAGGAAGCGCGAGAAGCGCCATGTGCCCTCGGGCGTGGTGCATATCAAGGCTTCCTTCAACAACACGCAGATTGCGGTCGCGGACCCTGAGGGCAACGTAGTCTCTTGGTCCAGCGCCGGTGCGAAGGGCTTCAAGGGTGCCAAGAAGGGCACAGCCTACGCTGCCCAGACCGCCTGTGAAACCGCGGTCCGCAAGGCAATGGACTGGGGCCTGCGCGAGGTCGAGGTCTATTCCAAGGGTCCCGGCTCCGGCAAGGAAGCGGCGATCCGTACACTGTCCAACCTCGGTCTGCGTATCAAGCTGATCAGGGATGTGACCCCCGTAGCCCACAATGGTGTGCGTCCGAAGGGACGCCGCCGCGTATAACTGGAGCAAGGTACCCATATGGATCTGGCAAACGGCTTTATCGAGCGCGCGGACGCATTCAGTCTGCTGACAATGAGCAAGGAGCAGGAGGAGGGCTCGCCCAAGTGCGTGTTCACCTTCGAGCCGCTGCCCCGCGGCTTCGGTGCGACCCTTGGCAATGCCCTGCGCCGCACGATCCTTTCCAGCATCGTCGGCTGCTGCATCACCTACGTCAAGATCGACGGGATGCCGCATGAGTACATGGCCCTCGACGGTGTGCTTGAGGACAGCATCACGCTGCTGCTCAACATCCGCCGCGTGAAGGTCAACCTGCTCGGCAAGGAGAACACGCAGACCATCCGCCTGAGCGTGAGTGGTGAACGCGTGGTGACCGCCGCGGACTTCCTTGGCAACCCGGAGGTTGAGATCATCAACCCCGACCAGGTGATCTGCACCCTGACCGGCGTCAACAGCCGGATGGAGATCGAGGCCACCGTGACGCGCGGCGTCGGCTACAAGATGGCCGCCGAGCTGAAGCGCAAGGAGCACTCGATCGGCGTGATCACCCTGGACTGCAACTACAGCCCGGTGGAGCGCGTGGCCTATGCGGTGGAGAACACCCGCGTCGGCAGCGCCACGGACTACGAGAAGCTGATGCTCACCATCGAGACCAACGGCACCAAATCCGCTGACGCGGTGCTCGGTGAAGGTGCGGCGGAGCTGAAGCGCTACCTAAACTGGATCACTGACAAGCAGAGCTCAATGATGAGCTTCATCCCGCAGGAGGAGCCAATCGACGCCGAGCTCCAGGCCAAGCTCAACATGCATGTTGACGAACTGGGCCTGTCCGGCCGTGCCTCCAACTGCCTGCGCAACGCCAACGTCCGCAGCGTCGGCGAACTGATCGAATACACTCCTGACCAGCTGATGTCATTCAAGAACTTCGGCGAGAAGAGCCTCGTGGAGATCGTTGACAAGCTGGCCGAGATGGAGCTTTACCTGAAGGAGGTGGAGTAGGCGATGCGCCACAAGAGAAACCTTAGCAAGCTTGGCCGGCCGACCGACCAGCGTGTGGCCCTGGTGCGCAACCAGGTGTCCAAGCTGTTCGAGCACGGCTACATCAACACGACCCTGCCCCGCGCCAAGGCCGTCCGGAGTGAGGCCGAGAAGCTGATCACCAAGGCCCGCCGCGGTGACCTCGGCTCCATCCGCCAGTGCGCCCGCAAGCTGCCCACCAAGCAGAGCCTGCGTGCACTGCTGCGCAATGTGGCACCGGCACTGGTTGACAAGAACCAGGGTGGTTACACCCAGATCGCGAAGATCAAGTACCGTCGCGGTGACGGCGCCCTGATTGTCAGGCTGTCACTGACCGACTACGGAACCTAGACCGGCTGATGTCCGGAACGCGGCGGATCGCGATGCGAGTCCGCTACGACGGCACCGACTTCCACGGAAGCCAGCTGCAAAGCGGGCAGAGGACGGTGTCGGGTACATTGACAACTGAGTTGAGTTCCCTGCTGGGGCAGGATGTACATCTGCTCTGGGCAGGCCGTACCGATAGCGGCGTGCACAGCGACGGGAATGTCTGCGCATTCGATGCGCAGCCGGCCATGCCGGTTGACAATCTCGCCGTGATGCTCAACGACCACCTGCCGGCTGATCTCAGGATCACCGAACAGTGGGAGGCCGCCGCGGACTTCCACCCGCGCTTCGATGCACTGCTGCGGACCTACACCTATCGGATCTGGCGCGAGCCAGTCGCCCCGGTGGACCGTTACCGCTATGTGCTGGAGCACGGCAGCTGGCTGGAGCTGGACGGGCTCAGGCAAATCGCCGGGCTGTTCAGCGGAGAGCACTGCTTCCGGGCATTCTGCAAGCAGCCTGAAGAGGGCGATGCATGCATCTGCACACTGGAGGAGCCGCTGCTCTCTGAGGACGGGCCGGAAGTGCGGATCGTGATCAGGGGCAACCGCTTCCTGAGGCACATGATCTGCCGCTTGGTCGGTGCAATGATCGCAGCCTGCGAAGGCAGGCTGGCGGAGGAAGACATCACTGCGGCACTGCATGCCGGTGGTGGGGAACTCAGACTCAATCCGGCTCCCGCAAGGGGGCTGACACTCACGTGGGTTGACTATGAAGGTCTGCCCCGCGATGGCAGGAACTGATATGAGCAAGACGCCGTATTTTACGAAGGAAACGGTCGAGAGACCGTGGTACGTGGTTGACCTTGAAGGCGAGGTCTTCGGTCGTGCGTGCACCCGCATCGCCGCGCTGCTGATCGGCAAGAACCGTCCGGAGTACACCCCCGGGCAGGATTGCGGCGGCTTCGTGGTCGTGCTGAACGCCGACAAGATCAAGGTCACCGGGACCAAGCTGGCCAACAAGCACTACTACAACCACAGTGGCTACCCGGGCGGCATCCGCCACCGGACCCTCGGTGAGCGCCTTGAGAAGCAGCCCGAGGAGCTGATCCGCAGCGCCGTGAAGGGCATGCTGCCGCACAACAAGATCGGCGCCAGGCTGATCACCAAGCTGAAGGTGTATACGGGTTCCGACCACCCGCACAAGGCGCAGAATCCGACCGTGCTCAGCGCCGAGCAGTTCGCGGCCCTCTAGGAGAACATAAGAAATGGCAGACAACGATTTCCAGACGATCAAAGTAGGCCGCCGCAAGCGCGCCGTGGCCCGTGTGTTCCTGCGCCCCGGCAACGGCGGCTACCGCGTGAACGGCAAGAACCTGCCGGAGTACTTCAAGACCATCAACGCGCAGCTGAAGGTGCAGGAGCCCCTGAAGGTCGTTGACCTGGCTGACAAGTACGATGTGATCGCCAACGTCTACGGCGGCGGCATCACCGGTCAAAGTGACGCCATCGCGCTCGGCATCGCCCGTTACCTGACGGACCTCAACCCGAGCTATCGCGACAACCTGAAGAAGAAGGGCCTGCTTTCCCGCGACCCGCGTGAGAAGGAAAGGAAGAAATACGGCCAGAAGAGGGCCCGCAAGAAATTCCAGTTCAGCAAGCGCTAAAATAGCACTTGTGAAAACAGCAATCAAAACCGGTCTGCTGCTGGCCTTCTGGCTGGCACTGACCGGTTATTCATTTTCTGACGAGCTGCAGGTCCGCATCCGCCTGAGCGAAGCCGGACTGCTGAAGGAAGCCGACGAGGATTCCGAGGTAGTACGCACCGTGCTCGAGGGCGACATCTTCACCGTGCTGATGCGCTACCGGGACTACTACCTGGTGAACGACACGGAGACCCATGCCTTCCTGTATATACCGTTCTACGCAGCGGAGGAACTGGTGTTCGGTGTGCCGGACCACGTGTCCATCGAGGGTCAGATGGCTGCACCGACGGTGAGTGAGGACCTATCCACCTGGCAGGTCGTCCCGGAGAAATACAGGCATACGGACGGTATCGACTTGCAAAGTGAATACAGCGGCGACATGCACACTGCCCACAATGGGAAGAAGTATCCCAAGGAATACGCCTATAACCTGAGCTACAAGCCACAGGTCGATGGCGCGAAGATGGTGCGTGACGCGCGCAAGTTCCTCGGTACGAAGTACGTGCTGGGTGGCACCACAACGAAAGGCATCGATTGCAGCGGCCTGACCAAGGTCTGCCTGGAGAACCAGGGCATCAACGTGGTGCACCGGGCCAGCCTGCAGGCGCTCGAGGGCCGCTACGTGAACCACAGCGACCTGCAGACCGGGGACCTCGTGTTCTTCCGTGACGACGTGACCCCGCGCTACCTGAGCCATGTGGGTATCTACATCTCCAACGGCAAGTTCATCCATGCCGGGCAGAGCAACGGTGAGGTGGCGATCAACAGCCTCAACGACGAATACTTCAAGAACCATTACGCCTTCGCCAGGCGTTTCTAGGAGCACAGGGGAGACATTTGGACGCCACCTTTGCATGGATCCTGAGAAACGTCGGCCAGATCGTGGATGTGCTGGCGGTGGCGATCCTGTTCTACTACATCCTGATCTACGCCCGCGGCACCAAGGTGATGCTCGTCGTGCAGGGCATCCTCGTGATGAGCGGCTTCTACTTCCTGTGCCAGTACCTGAAGCTGATCACCCTCGTGTTCATCATGGACGCCGTGTTCACGGTCGGCCCGCTGGCGATCTTCATCCTGTTCGTGCCGGAGATCCGCAAGGTGCTGGAAAGCGCGGGCCGGCGCAGCAGGCTGTTCAGCATATTCACTTCTGACAACCATATCAGCGAGAACAGCAGCCTCGTCGAGGTGCTGACATCCACCGTCTACCACTTCGCCCAGAAGCGGATCGGCGCATTGATCGTGCTCGCTGTCAACGACAAGCTCGATGAGTTCATCGTGCCCGGCACGGTTATAGACGGCATACCGTCCGAGCGGCTGATCTCCAGCCTGTTCGACCGGCACAACCCGCTGCATGACGGCGCGATCATCATGCTGGAGGGGCGAGTGCACTCGGCGGGCAACTTCCTGCCGATGACGGAGGTGACCTTCCTCGCCAGCGAGTTAGGCACACGGCACCGCGCCGCGGTCGGCCTGACTGAACGCTGCGATGCGATCGTGATCGTTGTCAGCGAGGAGCGTGGCGAGGTGAGCATCTCGCACTCCGGACGCCTGGCCCGCCGGCTGGCCGAGGAGCAGTTCGTCGAGCAGCTCAATGCCCTGCTCGAACCAAATGAGAATTTCGCGTCCAACCTGACCAGGGCGGCGTTGAACTAGGGGGCCGCATGCTTATCCGGAGGATCTTCCACAACTGCGGCCTGAAGTTCGTCTCGCTCCTGCTGGCGATCACGCTCTCGATCTACGTCGCCTACTTCAGCAACAACCCGGTGCGCTACCCGATCGACCTGCCTCTCAGGGTCTCCGGCCTTCCGCAGGAGCTGGTTGTCAACACGGAGGACAGCCGCATCCCGGACACCATCAAGCTTGATGTGCGCGGGCCTTACAGGGCGATCACCAATGCGCAGAAGATGAAGCTGCATGCCAGCATCGACCTGTCCGAGGCCCAGCCCGGCACGCGCACGCTGTACCGGGTGCAGCTGCCCACGCTGGATGACCTGACGGTGATGGACCACAACCCGAAAAGCGTGACCGTGATGGTTGAGCCACGGGCCGAGAAGACACTCAACATAGAGGTGGAGCGGCGCGGCAACGTGAAGGAAGGCTATGAGATCAGCCGTGAAGACGTGATCCCGAGCACCATCGCCGTTTCCGGCCCGGCCAGCATCGTTAACCGGATCGTGCGCTGCGTGATTGCGCCGCGCATCCAGGACCTGGCGGACCGCGACAGCCAGAACATCGTGGTGCGCTTCCAGGACGGGGAGGACCAGTCGATCCCGACGGGCTCACTGCAGATCACCCCGGAAGTCGTGCAGTACGAGATAGACGTGATCCCCGCCGGTTCGCTGCGCGTGCTGGAGATCAGCCCGCACATCATCGGCGAGGTGGCGGAGGGCTTCCGCCTCGGCGTGAGCAAGCCGGTGCCGCTCTATGTTCCGGTTGCCTCAGACATCGTGCCGGAGGGGGTGTACTACGTGCGCACCGACCGGATCGACGTGAGCGGACTGACGGAGACGCAGGTGTTCAGCGGGCTGAAGATCCAGTACCCGTTTGAGCTGCCGGAGAACAGCAACCTGCCGCTGACCTGCGATGTGAGTGTCGAAGTGCGGCAGGTGACGGATGACGAACGCCTGATCCCGATTGAGCTCGTCAACCGCCGGGATGATATGGACTACAATATCAGTCCGGAGAGGCTGGTGTTCAAGTCGGTGGAACTGGCGGAGCTGAGCGAAGAGGAAATCGCCAGCAAGATCAGGGCATGGATAGACGTCGGGGCGATGGAGCCCGGGCAGGTCAAGCGGATCCCGCAGGTCGACCTGCCGCTCACGCTGCAACATGTGACACTGGACCGCATGGTCGTCACGGTATCGATCAATCGCAAGGACGCAGAGTAATGAGCAGATACTTCGGCACGGATGGAATCAGGGGCAGGGCAGGTACCCTGCTGGCCCCCGAGCTTGCCATGCGCACCGGATACGGGCTGGCGATGGAGCTGGCCCCCGCCGCGAAGCGGTATGCCCGCGGCAAGCGGCCGCAGGTGGTGGTCGGGCATGACACCCGGCTGTCCGCCGACATGCTGCGCCTCGGGCTGGAAAGCGGCCTGGCGCTCGGCGGGGTGGATTCACTGGACATCGGCCTGGTGCCGACCCCGGTGGTGCCGCAGGTCGTGATGCAGCGCAAGGCGCTGGCCGGTGTGATGATCACCGCCTCACACAACCCCGTCGCTGACAACGGAATCAAGATATTCGGCCCGGACGGGCTGAAGCTCAACAGCGCCACCGAGCTGGCCATCGAGGGCTGGATCGACAGGAGTGGGCGCATCGGAGTCGAGGACCAGCAGTTCTTCGGCAGCCTCAGCGAGGAGGATGCCTCGGCGTTCTACCTCAGCCTGCTGAAGAAGGCGATCCGTCGCCGTGGCAATGGCCATGTGCTGCGGGTGGTGCTGGACTGTGCCAACGGTGCGACATCAGAGCTGGCCGGCCGGGCCTTCAAGGAGGCCGGGCACGAAGTGAGCGTGATCTGTGATGAACTTGACGGTGCTAAGGTGAACGTCAAGTGCGGAGCCACGGACCTCGGCAAGCTGCGCCGGGCCGTCAAGGCCAGCGGGGCGGAGCTCGGGCTGGCATTCGATGGCGACGGTGACCGCGTGCTGGCCGTCGATGAACTGGGCCGCCCGGTCAGTGGCGACCGCATCATCGCACTGTTCGCGACCCGCCTGCCGCGCTACCGCCAGCAGGGCGGGGTGGTGATGACGCACATGACGAACATGGGCGTGGAACAGGCGCTGGCGCACCGTGGCGTGAAGATGCTGCGCACGGACGTCGGTGACATCAACGTGATGAACGCGATGATTGTCAACGGCATCAACCTCGGTGGCGAGCAGAGCGGGCATATCATCATGCGTGACAAGGCGCCGAGTGGGGACGGGATCCTCGTCGGGCTGCAGCTGGCGGCGATGCTGGCCGGTTCCAGCGAGCCACTGAGCGCGATGGTCAGCGAGTTCGTGGAGTTCCCGCAGCTGCTGACCAACCTGCAGGTGAAGGACAAGAAGGCCTGGGTGAATGACCGCCGGGTCAACAAGGAACTGGACCAGGTGCGCTCGAGCTTTGGCAACGTGCGCTTCTACCTGCGCCCGAGCGGGACGGAGAACGTGGTCCGGGTGCTGACCGAGTGCCAGGACCGCAAGCACTGTGAGGATGGCAACCGCGCGGCCTGTGCCGTGTTCAACGAGTGGTCGAGCAGGGTATCGTGAAGCAGAACTTCCGCATAGCATTGATGGACCTGTCGCCCGATGCGGAGCGGGCGTCCTTCAGCATTGAGCTGCCGGATGCAGTGGTGCAGTGGGACCGCGTGCCTGTGCGCCAGAACCCGGAGCTGATCGGCAGCCTGATCCCGGAACTGCTGAAGGAATATGATTCAGTGGCGATGCAGGGCATCAGCAGCAGCTTCCGCATCGCCGGCAAGACATACGAGAATGAGCACCTGCGCAACCAGCTCAGGCTGGATGACTACGGCGGGCGCTTCAGTGACGGATCGGCACTGCTGGCAACGCTGGAGCGCTACATCGTGCAGCAGGCGGCGGAGCAGCTGCCGTTCAGCTTCAAGCGCAAGTCGATCCTGTTCTTCAGTGGACTGAACCGCTACGGCAGCGCGGAGGTACTGAGCAAATACACGAAGAAGCTGGTGTTCGGCGACCTGCTTTACGGCTTCCGGCTCGGCATCCCGATCACCTCCTTCCAGCACCTGGAGAACAGCGCCCCGCAGCTCGTGAAGGCCGTGATGCAGGCCCCGGCAAGCTGGTTCTGGCCAGCCGCACGGCGCAGCAAGCGCATGATGCCGCGCTTCCAGATGTACTTCAAGCGCGCCGACATCATCATCGGCGGCCTGTCATACTTCAAGCGATACAAGCCGGATAGCCTGACCGGCAAGACGGTGTTCACCAACCTGCGTGACGACCGCGACCTCGAGCTGTTCCGTGAGCTGGACGTGGAGTACGTCGTTTCGCTGTCACCGAAGATCAGTGGCATCTACACACCGGTGCCGGTGCTGGAGGCAGCCTTCAAGCTGTGCGGCAAGCACAGTGAAAACCATGAGATCGAGGACTACTTCCTCAACCTGATCCACCGCATGGAGCTGAAGCCGGACATCTTCCACCTGCGCCCGCATGAGGAGAAGGAGGAGCTGACCGCCCTGCAGCTGCCGATCCTGCCGGAGAACTTCACCCCGCGCGAGGAAGTGGTGGAGGTGGCGGAGGATCCCGGCGACGACGTTGCCAGGTTCGCCTTCGTGATCCACCCGCTGGTGTTCGCCCAGGTGCGCCGCCTGCGCAGCGTGCGCGCGATGTCGCACTTCATGCCGGAGCGCCTGATCGAGGACACGATGGCGCAGCTCAGCGGCTTCCCCTGCGCGATGATGAAGAACGTCGTCAGCAAGACCGGGGCGCGTGCCGAGGGCGTGCTGTACGCGATCCCGATGACCAGCCGCGCAATCATGCGCTTCCCGGCGGAGTTCCTCTACAAGAAGCTGCTGGGCGTGGCGGAGGTTGCCAACCAGAAGGGCTGCCGGATCATGGGGCTCGGCGCTTACACCAGCGTGGTTGGCGACGCCGGCAAGTCAGTCAGTGAGCGCTCGCCGATCGGCATCACCACCGGCAACAGCTACACCGTGGCCTCCACCATCCGCACGATGGAGGTGGCGGCGGAGCGCTGCAACATAGACATGTCCCACAGCTCGGCCTGCGTGATCGGGGCCACGGGCAGCATCGGCAGTGTCTGTGCCCGCCTGCTGGCCGAGAAGGTGGAGCGCCTGTACCTCGTCAGCCCGCGCCCGGAGCGCCTGCTGGCACTGTCCTCGCTGATCGAGAAGGAAACCCCGCGCCTGAAGGGCAAGCTGCAGATCAGCCGCAACGCCGCGGACTTCCTCGGCATGGCGGACCTGATCATCACGACCACCAGTGCCGTCGACCCTGTTGTGGACGTGACTGAGCTGCGCCCCGGCTGCATCGTCTGCGACGTGGCCCGCCCGCCGGACATCCGCGAGGAGGAGGCGGCGCGCCGCAATGACATCCTCGTGATCGAGAGCGGGGAGATCCGCCTGCCGGAGGGTGCCGAGCTGAAGTACGACATCGGGCTGCCGCCGAACACGATCTACGCCTGCATGGCGGAGACGTTGCTGCTCGCACTCGAGCGCCGCTTCGACCATTACACGATCGGCCGCGAGATCGACCCGCAGAAGGTCAAGGAGATCCAGGCAATCGGGGACAAGCATGGCTTCGAACTGGCAGATATCCGCAGTTTCGGCAAGGTGGTGCCGCCTGAGCACTACGAGAAACTGCGCGCTATCGTGGCCGGCCGGGAGAGCCGTTCAGTGGCCGGATAAGCCGCTTCGCTGCTGCCAGAATGATATAATTACGCGGCACGGATCCACCCCCTACACCAAACCTGGAGGAAGAAGAGGCATGGCGGAGAGATTTGTCTGGGTCAACGGCGAATTCATCCCTGAGAGTGAAGCTTCGGTCAGCGTGTTTGACCATGGCATTCTCTATGGAGATGGGCTGTTTGAAGGCATCAAGGCATGGGACGGCAAGGTCTTCAAGCTGGTCGAACACATTGACCGCTTCTACGACTGTGCCAAGTTCCTCGGTATAAAGCTGACCCAGACCCCCAAGGAAATGCAGGAGATCGTGCTCAACTCCGTGGCCATGAACGGGCTGCACCAGGGTGTCTGCTACATCCGCCTGGTGGCGACACGTGGCAAGGGCGACCTGGGCATCAACCCGCGCAAGTGCCGTGAGCACCCGACCGTCTACTGCATCGCCGCCTCGATCCAGCTGCACCCTGAGGAGCTCTACCAGAAGGGCCTGAGGTGCATCATTTGTGCCACACGCCGCAACAGCGTGCAGAGCCTGCCGGGCAGCGTGAAGTCGCTGAACTACATCAACAACATCCTCGGTGTGATGGAAGCCAACCGGGCCGGTGCCGATGAGGGCATCATGCTCAACCTCGACGGTTACGTCGTGGAGGGCACTGCGGAGAACCTGTTCTTCGCCAAGCACGGCGTGATCCATACCCCGGAGCTGAGCACGGGCGCGCTGGCAGGCATCACCCGCGCCAGCATCATCGAAATCGCCAAGCGCAAGAACTACGAGGTCCGCGAGGGCCTGTATACGGTGTTCGACCTGTACACCGCGGATGAGGTCTGGATGACCGGCACGGGCGCTGACCTGATCCCCGTGGTGGACATCCAGGACCGTGAGGTCGGCAATGGCAAGCCGGGCCCGATCTTCGTGGACCTGCGCAGCGCCTGGATGGATTACGTCAACGAGCCGGAGCACCATTCAGTGGTCCCGTCCCGTGAAAGCGTGATCGCCGGCGGCTGATCTGCCGGGGCTGGTATAATCCGCAACCTTAGGGGCGTGTAGCTCAGTTGGAAGAGCAACTGGTTTACACCCAGTAGGTCGGGGGTTCGAGCCCCTCCGCGCCCATATTCACACCACAAGCCACTGTGCATTTGGCACAGCCGGCTGTGCTGCGCCTCCTATAATCTGCTTTCATGCGTTACCTGATTGCAACCGGCCTCACGGCGCTCATGGCCTGCCTGCTTTGCGGCTGCCCCAGTGGCTGCCAGCAGCAGGGCACGCAGCAGGCGAAGACAGGTGGAACCTCATCCTCCGTCCCGGCAAGTGGCAAGTCCAGCGAAGTGCTGCGCAGCAGTGAAGTCTCACTGCGGCTGGCCGGCTCCTATGAATCCAGCGGCTCCGCCAACTACAGCCGCAGCGGTGCGATGGTGCTCGGCGGGGAGGAGCCCTCCTCGGTCACCTATGAGATCGGTCGGCTGCGCAATGGCGACCAGCTGGACAAGCTGATCCTGGACCTCGGCCGTGGCCGGCAGGATGGCAGCGAGTGCAGCCTGAAGATCGCGCTGGCCGGGGCTGATGCCTGGCAGGAGTTTCCCTTGTCAGCGCTGGACCATCCGCAGGAGGTGCTGCTGTCGGACCGCGGGATCAGTGCCACGAATGACGCCGCGATCTTCCTGCGCCTGGAATGCAAGGCTGGCAACGGCGTGGAGATCCGTGACATCACGGCCTTCATGGTGCTGTCCAGCCAGGATGCGGCGCGCATCGAGGTGGATGTACCCGCCACTGATGCACGGGAGGTTGACATCCGCATCCCGATGCGCGCGCTGGACGCCGACGGGCGTGTTGCCACCGGCTACAGCGGGCTGGCTGAGATGGACGTGGTGCGCGATGAGCATGTGATGCGCATCCCACTGGCCTTCAGCGAGGGACTGACGGACACCACATTCAAGCTGTCCGAGCTGGGGACATATGACGTGCAGTTCCGCTGCGACCTGCAGGAACCGATCCTGACGGCAATTGACATCTACGATGCGGTGCTGCCGGTCTATGAGATCAAGCTGCAGCAGGCCAGGCCGATCCGCTTCGACTCGCTGGACTTCCCGGCGCTCGATACCTTCGGTTCGATCAGCACCCCGCAGTCCGGCACGGTGCGCGCCGTTGTCAACGGGCTGCCGCTGGAGCGCAGTGAATCAACCCACCGGCCGCTGTTCGTGCAACTGCCGGAAGGGATGCAGGATGACGGACTGGGCTACAGCCGCAAGGCCGCCGAGCTCAGGCATGCGGAGTTCGACCCGCTGCAGTTGCGGGACCTGCTGGCCGGAGTGGTGGCGGACAGGGCAGGGGTGGAGCACCTGCGCAAGCGGGCCGTGCACCTGCGGGTGAACGGCGTATACCAGGGCGTGTACATTGATGCGGAAGTGCCGGATGCGGCATGGATGGCCAGCCGCGGGTTGGCGGATGATGCGGAGCTGTACCTGATGCAGGGGGCTGGCGGGCTCAATCCGCGTGAGGACCTGCGCTTCTATGATGAATTGATGTTGCGTGTGCGTGCGCCGCAGGGCGGGATGCAGCAGCTCAATGACAAGCTGACCGAGGCCGGCCGGCTGTACATTGACGCCCCGCAGGAGGAACGCTTCGGCGGCATTGGCGCGATGTTTGACAACGCGAAACTGGCGGACTACTTCCTGCTGCTGTCATTCTGCTCGGCAAATGACAACTACCGGCGGGACTATGGCGTGATCGACCCGGGCAGCGGCGGGCTGTGGAGCATGCTGCCAACGGGGATGTCACTGACTTTCGGGATCACCGGCCTGAACAACCCCTATGCCGACCCGGAAGGCTTCGTGCCGGCGAATGAGCTGGACATGGTTGGCAGCATCGAGGACAACATCGTGCTGCGCGCCTTCCTCAGCAGCAACGAGGGCCAGGAACTGGTCTACGAACGGATGAAGGAACTGATGGCAGGATCACTGTCAGAGGACAGCCTGACAAGTGAAGCGGACAGGCTGTGGGCCACGATGAAGGCCGAAATGCTGGCTGATCCGCACGTCGGTTTTGGCGAGGCAGAGCTGGAGCAGCAGCTGGAGCTGCTGCATGGCAACATCCGCGAGCACTGGCAGTTCATGCGCTCAGAGGCGAATGACATGCCGGATGACCACTCCGGCCACGACCACTAGCGGCTCAGTCCCCTGCCGGCACCCAGGCCGGCTTGCGCTTCTCGAGGAAGGAGGCCAGGCCCTCCTGGCCCTCGGGGGAAGTTCGCAGGTGGGCAATCAGCTTCGACGTGCGTTCGCGGATGTCCGGACCGATGTTGGCATTTTCGCGCAGCAGCTGCTTGGTGGCGGCCAGCGCAGCCGGTGAACACTGCAGGGCGGCGCTGACATAGCTGTCCACCCGGTGGTCCAGCTCCGAGGCAGCGCATCTTTCCTGCAGCAGGCCGCATTCAAGCGCCCTGGCATCGTCGAATGCGATTGCGGACAGCATCAGCATTCGCGCATAGGAAGCTCCAACCTTGGCAGTGACGAAGGGGGAGATCGTGGCCGGGGAAAGTCCGAGTCGCAGTTCGCTCAGCGAGTACTTCGTGCCATGCACACCGATGGCCACATCGCAACAGGCGATCATGCCGATCCCGCCGCCGAAGGCCCCGCCTTCCACAGCGGCAATCGTGAGGCAGGGGGCACTGTCGACGGCATCGAACATGTCAAACAGCGCGAGGGCGTCCGTGTGGTTCTGCTCAGCGCTGAAGGATGCGCTTTCCTTCATCCAGTTGAGGTCTGCCCCTGCGCAGAAGAAGCCATTGCTGCCACGCAGCACAACGGCACGGATTCCGCTGCCGGACAGCTCATCGCGGAAGAATCCGGTCAGCTCGGCGATCATCTGCGGGTTGATCGCATTGCGGCGATCCGGCCTGTTCAGCAGGCAGGTGGCCACGTCCTGCCCGCGTTCAATGCTGATGCACTCATATTGCTGCATTGCCTGATTGTAAACGGCGCAAGGCGGGCCGAACCGCTGCTATAATCTGCTTTTGGTGAGTGACCAACTGCCAAATTCTGGCCAGCCAGTCTCCGTTGGAGCCTGCAGCGCCATTCCTTCCCCCCACCTGGAGATGATCAATGACTGATTCCGTGCGCAAGGTGCTCGTGATCGGCAGCGGGCCGATCGTGATCGGGCAGGCCGCCGAGTTCGACTACGCAGGCACCCAGGCCTGCCGTTCGCTGCGTGAGGAGGGCGTCGAGGTGGTGCTCGTCAACTCCAACCCGGCGACGATCATGACGGACCGTGAGACGGCTGACCGCGTCTACATCGAGCCGATGGACCTGGCCCATATCGAGAAGATCATCGCTCATGAGAGGCCTGACGGTATCCTGCCCACGCTGGGTGGCCAGACCGGGCTGAACATCGCCACCAAGCTGTGGGAGGCGGGTATCCCGCAGAAGTATGGTGTGCGCCTGCTGGGTTCGAGCTTCGAGTCGATCCAGAAGGCGGAGGACCGCGACCTGTTCAAGCAGACGATGATGGAACTCGGGATGCCGATCCCGGCGAGCTACATTGCAGGTTCCTTCGAGCAGGCGATGGAAATCGGCAGCCGGATGGACTTCCCGCTGATCATCCGCCCCGGCTTCACGCTGGGCGGTACCGGCGGTGGTATCGCCTACAACCGCGAGGAGTTCGCGGAGTACTGCTCCAGCGGCCTGCTGTACAGCCTCAACAACCAGATCCTGATCGAGGAGTGCGTCGTCGGCTGGAAGGAGCTGGAGTATGAGGTGATGCGCGACAAGGATGACAACTGCATCACCGTCTGCAACATGGAGAACATTGACCCGATGGGCATCCATACTGGTGACAGCATCGTGGTGGCTCCGAGCCTGACGCTCAGCGACGTGGAACACCAGGTGCTGCGCAGTGCTGCGCTGAAGATCATCCGCGGACTGAAGATTGAGGGCGGCTGCAACGTGCAGTTCGCGCTCTCGCCGAAGGAACTGAAGTTCTACGTGATCGAGGTCAACCCGCGCGTGAGCCGCAGCTCTGCACTGGCCTCCAAGGCCACGGGTTACCCGATCGCGCGTGTGGCGGCCAAGATTGCACTGGGCAAGCGCCTGCACGAGATCATGAACCACGTCACCGGGGAGACGATGTCCAGCTTCGAGCCGGCGCTGGACTACGTCGTGATGAAGATCCCGAAGTGGCCGTTCGACAAGTTCCGTGAGGCCGACCGCAAGCTCGGCACGCAGATGAAGGCCACCGGCGAGGTGATGAGCATTGACCGCACCTTCGAGGGAGCCTTCCTCAAGGCACTGGCCGGGCTGGAGGTGAAGCTGTCGAGCTTCCGTACCAACCGCTGGATGAAGATGACGGACCAGGAGCTGCTGACCTTCCTCGCTGAGCCGACGGATGGGCGGATCTTCGCGCTGTTCGAAGCGATCTACCGCGGCTACAGCCCGGACTACCTGCACCGCCTGAGCGGGATCAGCCATTACTTCCTCGAGAAGTTCACGCACCTCGTGCAGCTGGAGAACGACCTGCGAGAGGGCGGGGCCAACATCAGTGAGGAGCTGCTGGCAACGATCAAGCGCTACGGCATCACGGATGCGCTGGCGGCTGGGATCATGTCAACGGAGGCGGCGGAGTTCGCCCAGCTGCGTAAGCAGCTGAAGATGAATGCCAATTACAAGGCGGTGGACACCTGTGCCGCCGAGTTCCATGCGCAGTCACCGTACTTCTACAGCTCCTATGCTGAGGAGAGTGACCCGCTGATCGAGAACGAGAATTCCGCAGAGTCGAAGGGCAAGGTGCTGGTGGTCGGCAGCGGGCCGATCCGGATCGGGCAGGGCATCGAATTCGACTACAGTGCGGTGCATGCGCTGATCGCGCTGCAGGGCATGGGTTACGAGGCCGTGATTGTCAACAATAACCCGGAGACGGTGTCCACGGACTTCGATGTGTCCGACGGCCTGTACTTCGAGCCGCTCACACTGGAGTCGGTGTCGGCCATCATTGAGCGCGAGAAGCCGCTCGGCGTGGTCTGCCAGTTCGGTGGGCAAACTGCGATCAACCTGGCGGCCCCGCTGGAGCGTTCCGGCGTCAAAGTGCTGGGCATCACGCCTGACGCCATCGATGAGACGGAGGACCGCGAGCGCTTCGATGCGCTGATCGCCCGGCTGGAGATCCCGCGTCCGGACGGCCGCACGGTGGTGGACTATGACAAGGCGGTGGACGCCGCGCATGATATCCGCTTCCCGGTGCTGGTGCGCCCGAGCTACGTGCTCGGCGGCCGCGCGATGCAGATCATCTACACCACCGAGGACCTGAAGAAATACTTGCGGGAGAACCTGCATGCCTTCGACGGCCAGCCGCTGCTGATTGACAAGTTCCTCGGTGGCCGCGAGCTGGAGGTGGACGTAGTCAGCGACGGGGAGAACGTGATCATCCCCGGCATCATGGAGCATATCGAGCGCGCTGGCATCCACAGTGGTGACAGCATGGCGGTCTACCCGACGCAGAACATCAGCGAGGAGACCCGCCGGAAGGTGGTGGACTACTCCACCCGCATCGCCCGTGCGATCCATGCCCGCGGCTTGATCAACATCCAGTACGTGGTGGACCGTGAGGACGAGCTATACGTAATCGAGGTCAACCCGCGTGCCAGCCGCACAGTGCCTTTCATCTCCAAGATCACCGGCGTGCCGATGATCAGGCTGGCGATGCAGGCTGTGATGGGCCACTCACTGGCGGACAGCGGGTATCCGCTCGGGCTGCAGCCGGAAGGCAGGCTGGTGGCGGTCAAGGCCCCGGTGTTCAGCTTCCAGAAGCTGCGTGACCTGGATGTGCAGCTCGGGCCGGAGATGAAATCAACCGGTGAAGTGATGGGCATCGCGGCGGACTATCCGGAGGCGCTGCACAAGGCGCTGATCGCAGCCGGCATCAACGTGCCGACCGCGCAGGAATGCCGCGGAATGGGCCTGCTGGCCACCATCGCCGACATCGACAAGGATGAGGCGGTGGAGCTGATCCGTGGATTCAGCGAGCTCGGGATGGAGATCCACTCCACGGCGGGCACGGCAAAGTTCCTGCAGGACAACGGCATCCCGGCGATTGCTGTGCGCAAGCTCAGCGAAGGCCGCCCGCATATCGTGGACCACATCATGGACGGCCGCTTCAAGCTGGTGATCAATACCGTCAGTGAGAACCAGGTGGCGGAGGCTGAGGCCAGGCTGATTCGCCGTGAGGCAGTCGAGCACAACATCCCGGTGATTACGAGCCTCGATACCGCTGGCGCACTGCTGACGGCCATCCGGCGCCTGCAGAGCGGGCTGACGGAAGTGATGGAGCTGGGCACCGTGATGGAGACCCAGATGGCCAGTAATGGCAGTGCTTCTCATTAAACGCAGATAACGAGACAAGAGGCATTTGGAACAGTTCCCAGGCTGGGCTCCGGTTTTGACTGCGCATTATTGCCCCCTTTACATGGGAGTGCTAAAATTACCGTTCGTTTTTCCGGCCTAGGAGCTAATAATAATGAGCCGCCAAGTAACCAACTGGTTGATCATCGTGGCAGTACTTGCCGTGGCAGTGATCAACCCCATCTACAGGCTGCAGAAGGGTGAACCGATCGTCACCGAGGGCCTCGACCTCCGCGGAGGAGTCGAGGTGCTGCTGCGAGCGGTGCCCGAGGATGGCAGCGAGCCTGACCCGAAGGACATGGACAGTGTCAAGGCAGTCGTGCGCAACCGCGTCGACCCGCAGGGCCAGAAGGAGATCTACCTCACGAGCGTCGGCACCGACCGGCTGCTGCTGCAGGTGCCGGGTGAGTCCGATCCTGACAGCGTGATCTCCGTCATCGGTGAGACCGCCTACCTCGAGTTCATCAACACCGGCAACCAGAGCATGTCGCGCGGCACCGACTTCAACAAGGAAGGCACGAAGGATCGCAAGGATGAGTACGCAAAGTACGAGCAGATCTTTGACGGTTCCGACCTGCAGAGCGCGAGCGTGGGCTTCGACCAGATGAACAAGCCCTGCATCAATTTTGAGCTCAAGCAGGATGCCGCCGAGGAATTCGGCAGCTTCACGAACAACCACATCGGCCAGTACCTGACCGTGCTGCTGGATGGCCTGGTGATCACCAGCCCGTCCATCAACAGCGCGATCTGGGGCGGCAGTGGACAGATCACCGGTGAGTTCTCCCAGGAGGAGGCGCACAAGCTGGCAACCCAGCTGAACGCCGGTGCACTGCCGATCCCGCTGGAGATCCTGCAGTCCTCCGTGGTGGGCCCGACGCTTGGCCAGGCCAGCATCGACAAGAGCTACCGCGCCGGCCTGCTGGGCTTCCTGATCGTGCTGGCGCTGGTGATCGTGTTCTACCGCCTGCCCGGCGTGGTCGCCTCCGTGGCACTGGCAACCTACGTGGTGCTGGTGCTCGGTTACTTCAGCCTGTTCAACGCCACGATGACCCTGCCGGGTATCGCGGCCTTCATCCTCTCAATCGGTATGGCGATCGACGGCAACGTGATCATCTTCGAACGGTTGAAGGAGGAACTCAGGTGGGGCAAGACCCTGCGGGCCGCCCTCGAGGCCGCCTTCGCCCGCGCCTGGGTTGCCATCATCGACGGAAACGCCACCACCTTCATCGGCGCGGTCGTGCTGTTCTGGTTCGGCAGCGGCCCGGTGAAGGGATTTGCAATCACACTGGCACTGGGAATCATCCTTTCGCTGTTCTCAGCAGTGTTCGTCACCCGTACCATGCTCGAAGCGCTTTCCAGTGCGGTACGCAATGAGAAGCTGTACGGGTAGGTGCATCAATGAAGGATACGACGACACAGAACGAGACACTCTTCCGTTACATGGACCGGGCCCCGGTCTGGGTTGCCATCAGCATCCTGGTGATCCTGATCGGCTTCGGCGGCATGTTCGTCAACCACTCCAAGACCGGCAAGTGGTTCAACCTGAGCATCCACTACACCGGTGGTGAGCACCTGCTGCTCAAGACCACCGAGCCGATGGACGTTGACGGCCAGGCCGTGAAGGCGATCGTCGAGGAATACTCCGACGGTGAGCCGATCGTGCAGGTCTATGCCAACGACCCGACCCAGGTTGCCATAAAGATGGTTGTCAAGGCTGATGGGGCGACTGAGGCCGACCTCTCCAACGCGCGCGTGGAGAACCTGCGCCGCATGAAGGAGAAGATCGGTGATGCCTTCGGTGGCTATGACTCCGCCACCAATCCCGAGACCCTCGAGCAGGACCACGTGTCCGGCACCATCGGCGCTGAGCTGATCCGCAACACGATCTACGCGCTGATCTTCGGTTCGTTCCTGATCATGCTGTACATCCTGCTGCGCTTCGGCCGCTGGCAGTACAGCGTTGCGGCGATCATCGCCCTGCTGCATGACGTGGCCATTACGCTCGGTTTCGCGGCCCTGCTGCGCCTTGAGGTGGCCGACAGCTTCATCGCCGTCGTGCTGACGATCATCGGCTACTCGATCAACGACACGATCATCATCTTCGACCGCATCCGTGAGAACGCACGGCACTCCGGCGACAAGTACCCGCTGAAGTACCTCTGCGACCTGTCCCTGAACCAGACCCTGATGCGTTCAATCAACACCTCACTGACCACGATCGTGATGATCATCGCGCTGATCGTGCTCGGCGGTGAGAACATCAGGCCCTTCCTGGTGGCAATGGCCATCGGCCTGATCTCCGGTGCCTACAGCTCGATCTTCATCGCGGCCCCGACCATGCTCTGGCTCAGCAAGGGCCAGAACACCGGTGCCGACCTGGAGAGCGACAAGATCATGGATGCGCCGGTGGTTGATGTGATGGAAGTGCCGGACGAAGACGACGACGCGGGCAGCAGCACCGTCGGCCGCCAGATCGACCAGGCGCTGGAGCGCAAGACCAGCAAGCGCCGTACGCAGAAGCGGAGAAAGTAGGATGCCCGAAGGGCTGGACGGCCTGGCTTCCGTGACCCGGCGCCTGTTTGCCGACAGCCCCCAGCTTGCCTTGCGCCTGTCCCACCTGGAACGGGAGGAGTTCATTGACTCCGCCACGCTGGCGCGCATCGCCGCCAGTGAAGCATGGCAGCAGTCAGAGGCCTTCATCCGGCGCGTGCTGGACGAGAAGCTGCCCGTACTGCTGTTCGGTGACTACGACGTGGACGGCAGTACTGCAGCCTTCCTGCTGTTTCGCTGGATGCGCAGCCAGGGTGCGGTTGGCAACATCTTCCTGCCCTCACGCTTCAAGCATGGCTACGGGCTGGACAGCAGCGTGATCTCCCAGGCCCGTGAACAGGGCTACAAGGCCCTGATTGCACTGGACTGCGGCACGGCCAATCTTGACGAGATCGCCGAGGCCCGGGCCGCGGGGATGGAAGTGCTGGTGATCGACCACCACTCCCCGAAGGAAACGTTGCCGGACTGCACAGTGCTGAACCCGCACCTGCTGGAGGACCTGCCGCCGCTGTGCACCGCCGGGCTGGCACTGATGGCGATCCAGCTGCTGGCGGGCGGGGGCGGCGAGATGGCCGGCGATGAGGCGGAACTGGCCGGACTGGCAACGCTGGCCGACATCGTGCCGCTGGTGCCGGAGAACTGGTTCCTGGTTCACCAGGCGCTGCGCATGCTGCCCTCGACGGGTAATCTCGGGGCACAGGAGCTTATGAAGATCAGCCAGCTGCACGGCATGGACATCTACACCTCCCGCCAGCTGACCTTCCAGCTGATCCCGCGCATGAATGCGGCGGGGCGGATGCGCAGTGCCAAGCTGATCTGCGACCTGCTGGCCAGCGCCGACCGTGAAGAGGCACGCCGCCAGGCACTGCAGCTGGACCTGCTGAACCGCGAGCGCAAGGAAGTGACAGATAACAATTACCGCCAGGCCTCCCGCCAGGCGCTGTCATTTGATGCGTCACCATCGCTTGTGCTGTACTCGGCGGACTGGCACATCGGCGTCGTCGGCATCGTGGCGGCGCGCATCTGCGAGCAGTTCAAACGACCGGCGATCGTGCTGACCCAGTCCCCGCAGGACAGTGACCTGCTGACCGGCAGCGCGCGCAGCTTCGGTGGCGTGAGCCTGGTGGACAGCCTGGCCGGCTGCATGGAGACGCTGGAATCCTTCGGTGGGCATGCGGCGGCTGCGGGAGTCAAGTTGCGGGTGGATGCGCTGGATGCCTTCCGTGAGCAGTGGGCGGACAGCGTCGCCGCGATCCTGGAGAAGCCTCGGACTGCAGATGAAATCCCGGCCGCCCATGGTGACTGGAACGAATTGCCCGCGATCCGCATCACGGACCTGAGTTCCGCGCTGGAGGATGACCTGTGGACGCTGGCCCCGTTTGACGATGTGCTGCCGTCCCCGCTTTGCCGGCTGGAAGGTGTGCACGTCGGTCGCTGCAGTTACATGGGCAAGGAACGCACACACCTGAACCTGGTGCTGACGGACGGTTCCCGGCAGGTGCGCGTGGCCGGCTTCAACATGAGCCACCTGCACCGCCACCTGCAGCAGGGCACGCCATTGACTGCCGTGGTGGAACTGGAGCCGGATAACTGGAACAACCAGCGCTCTGTTATGTTAAGGTTAATCGGATTGATCAAGCAAGATGGCTCCCAGGTCAGTTAGCAGCAACATCGATTACTACGAGGCGGACAGCCTGTTCAACGACATCAGCAACAGGCTGCGTTCGCGCATGCCGCGCTTTGATGAGGACAGGCTGCGCAATGCCTACGAACTGGCCATTTCCGCCCATGACGGACAGCTGCGCAAGGACGGCAGCCCCTACATCCTCCACCCGCTGGAAGTGGCCGAGATCTGCATGGACCTCGAGATGGATGCGGACTCGATCATCGCCGCGATCCTGCATGACGTGGTGGAGGACACCAGCGTCAGGCTCAACCAGATCCGCCAGCTGTTCGGCAATGACGTTGCCAACATGGTGGACAGCCTGACGAAGATCAAGAAGATCGACTTCTTCGCGCGCTTCACCGGCCGCAACAAGGCCTCCAACCAGGCGCGCAACCTTCAGAAGCTGTTCGTCGCGATGACGAACGACTACCGGGTGATCGTGATCAAGATCGCGGACCGCCTGCACAACATGAAGACACTCGGCTCGATGCCGGACCACAAGCGGATCCGCATCAGCCGTGAGACGCTCGAGTTCTACATCCCGATCGCCCGGCGGCTCGGACTGGGAACGGTCACGAGTGAGCTTGAGGACCTGGTGTTCCAGTACCTCTACCCGGAGGAGTACGCCACGCTCAAGAAGCAGGTCAGCACCTATTTCCACGAGCATGAGCAGAAGATCCAGGAGATGGTGAACACCACGCGCTCGCTGCTGGAGAAGAACGGGATCAAGGTTGCCAGCATCTACGGGCGCTCCAAGCACCTGTGGAGCATCCACCAGAAGATGGAGGTGCAGGGCGTCGGGATCGATGGTATCTACGACCTGCTGGCGATCCGCATCGTGATCGCGGGTGTCGAGCTGGACTGCTACCGCGTGCTGGGGCTGGTGCACAGCCGCTGGCAGCCAATCTTCGAGCGCTTCCGCGACTTCGTTGCCAGCCCGAAGGAGAATGGCTACCAGACCCTGCACACGACGGTGATCGGGCCCGGCGGCAGCTGGGTGGAATGCCAGATCCGTACCGAAAACATGGACTATGAATCCCGCCAGGGCATTGCTGCGCACTGGAGCTACAAGGAGAAGCCGCAGCTAGCCCGCATCGTGAAGGACGAGAGCTGGCTGGAGTTCATCCGTGAGCTGTCCGAGGATGATGTCAACTCCGAGGAATTCGTGGCCCGCACCCGCGAGTCGCTGCATGGCGACCAGGTGCTGGTGCTCTCACCACGCGGTGAGGTTGTCAACCTGCCGGCTGGCGCGACCCCGGTGGACTTCGCCTACTACATCCACACGAACCTCGGCCACAGCATCCGCGGAGCCAAGGTGAACGGCAACCATGTGCCGCTGAACTACGAGCTGCGCAATGGCGACGTGGTGGAGGTGATCAAGGCCCGCGAGGACAATGCCGCGCCGCGGCCCGAGTTCCTGATGATGGTGAAGTCCCCGAAGAGCATGCTGAAGATCCGCAAGTACTTCAAGGCGGCCAGCCGCGACGAACGGATCAATGCCGGCCGTACCCTGCTGCGCCAGCTGATCACGGGGCAGGGGCTATATCCGCTGAACCTGATGGCCAACGACAAGCTGGCCCTGCTGCTGAAGACGATGAAGGTGCGCAGCATCGACGAGATGTACCAGAAGATTGCGATCGGCGAATTCGACACCTCAACGATCATCGCCGAGCTGAAGAAGATCCACAAGTTGCGCGTCGAGCAGGGGCCGAAACAGAAGAGCGGCGAGCCCGAGCGGCAGACCCGCAAGGTCAGCCTGCTCAGCGGCGTCGGCTACGAACTCGGCCTGCAGCTGACCGGCGGGCAGCTGATGCGCAACCGCGCCGAGATCCGTTCCTGCTGCACGCCTGTGCCGGGGGACAAGCTGTACGGTGTGCACAACCGCTCCGACCGCATCGTGTATGTACACCGGCTGGACTGTCCGAAGCTGCAGCAGGACCTGCGTGACGGCTCACTGGTTGAGGTTGAGTGGTCCAGCCAGGTCGAGGACAAGCGCTACCCGGCGAGGATCCGCGTACATTCGCTCAACCGCGTCGGCCTGCTGTTCGAGGTGCTGCGCTTCCTCAGTGAGAACCGCATCAACCTCGGTGGAGCTGAGTTCAGTTCATCTCCGTCGGCCTTCGCCGCCGATGAAATGGCAACCTTCGACCTTACGGTGGAGGTAGCGGACGTGCATGAGCTGAAGCAGGTGATGGAAGTGATCATGAAGATCGAGGACGTCTACGGGGTGGACCGTGCGCTGCCCGAGGAACCTGCCAGCGAACCGGAGAAGGGTGCGTGAGGGCAGTGATCCAGCGTGTCAGCCGGGCCAGGGTGACAGTCGACGGCCGGGTGACGGGTGAAATCGGGCAGGGCCTTCTGGTGCTGCTGGCAGCGCTCAAGGGAGATACCGAGGTCGAGCTGGAATTCATGGCGCGCAAGGTAAGCGGCATGCGCATCTTCACTGATGGCGATGGAAAGATGAACCTGGATGTGAGCGCGGTTGGCGGCAGCGTGCTCGTGGTTTCGCAGTTCACCCTGGCTGCCCCGACGGCTTCCGGCAACCGGCCGTCATTCTCCTCTGCAATGCCGCCGGACGAGGCACAGGAAATGGTGGAGCGCTTCAAGCGGCGGCTTGAAACTGACTACGGGCTGAGTGTTGCCAGCGGTGAGTTCGGTGCGAAGATGGATGTGGAACTTGTCAACGACGGGCCGGTGACGATCATCGTCGACACGGCCAACAAGGCCTGACTACTCGCCCTCGGCAGCGGCGGGCATGCTGCGCAGCCTGGCGCTCCAGTCCCGTGTCTGCTGGAAGATGATCGCGCCGTCGGCAACATGCTGGGCGGTGATGTCAACATCCTGGCCCTCGCGGTCGATCAGAACACTGATGATGTAGTCAACCTGCAGCTGCTCACCGAGTTGCATCGCCGTGGCCTGGCTGAGTGCGGCGCTGTCAATCGTGATCACCTCAGCGCGGGCCAGGTCGAGGTGCTCGCTGGCGGGCTGGACCACGTCAATCAGGCTGTTGCGCACGAAGCGGGCGTTGATCCCCTGGCGCACCTGGCGCTCGCGGCGCAGGGCGTCCTGCTTCCTCGTCGCGGCAGCCGGATCTTCATCTGCGGCTGCGTCCGCCTGCCCATCGCCAAACAGGGACTGGTCGACAACGGATACCACGGCTACGCGCACGCGCTGGCGGAGCTCGGTGGGGGATTCGTGGGCCGGATCATGGCTGGCGTTGCTGACGGCAAGCTGGTCATCAGCAGCCTCAGTGGCTGATTCATCGCTGACACCGGCATCCTCGAGGATGGCAATCTGCATCGCCGACAGCTGGTCCGCAACCTCGATGTTGCGGTTGTCAGCGAGGCTGCCGAGCTTGTCACACGCAGCAAGCAGCAGTGCGATGGTCAGCAGGCAGGCGGTAACTGTGAGGCGGGAAAGCATCCGGACATTGGTCAGTCCTCGTAGAAGCAGATGGACTTGCAGCTGAAGCAGTAGGGCGCATCGGCGGGCAGCGCTGTGCCGCAGTTGCTGCAGCTCATCGCCACGCCGGTCAGTTGCAGGGTCACACTGGCCACGAAGGTTTCTTCCTCCTCGTCAGACATGCCAGTGTTATCGTCATCTGCGAACTCTTCTTCAGCCTCATCCTCGAAATCATCATCATCGCTGCTGAAATCCATCGACAATTCAACCTCGTCCTCGTCCATCTCGAAGCCCTCGGGCAGCTCCTCCGGATCAGAGTCGTCATCCATCTCAAGCTGGATGTCATCGATGTCATCATCTGTGGTATTGATGGTCTTCGTACCGCTGCGGCGGTCGCCGAGCTGGCGGTTCACCTCGTCGAGTTCCTCGCGGGCCTCATCGAGGCGCTCCTCGTCGCTCTCCAGCTCCATGTAGCGGCTCAGCATCAGGCGGGCCAGCTCGAAGTCCTCCATGCTGGTGAGGAACTCCGCGGCGTACCAGAGTGCATCGAGGTTCTCCGGATCGGCAGCCAGTGCCAGCATGTAGCTGCGCCAGGCCTCCTTGGCGAACTCAAGGTTGGAGAAGCAGACCCCGAGCATGTTCCAGCCGTTGGGGTCGGCACCATCGAGGATGGTTATCTTGTGGAAGCATTCAAGCGCCAGCTTGTAGTCCTCATTATCGAGTGCCTCATTGCCCTTTTCCTCGAGGCGCTCCTTGGCCGCCTGTTCCTCAGCCTTGAGTTCCCGGCGGGCGATAACTCCGGATGCGTTGCTCATCTTCTGTCTTCCTCCGCAAGCAGATAGCAGAATTGTATTACATCGGCTCCGCTGACGCAGCCTGTAAGCAATACCTGCCGCAGGACTGAGTCATTTAAATGACGACCAGGCAGGGCAGTCGGTTCCCTTTCCATCCCATCATTTCATTCCAATTTGAGCATATTGCGGTCTGTGAATCAGGGCTGTGAAAAGGCGGTGTCAGCCGGATGAAGATTGCCCGGAAAAAACGGCCCGAAATTTCGGTCCGCTGGTCATTTTAGGCTTGCCAGCGTATGATACGTCTGTTATTCTAGGTTCCCTTGAAGGCAATGGTGCACTGTACTCATGGTGCATCAGGGGTATCACCGTTGACAGATTCCGGATCGTCAGATTTCTCCGAGGGCGGAGTTATCAACTTATGCACGAACCGCGTATCTGTGGCGGGGATAAGTTACGTGTGGACGGGTTGAAGTGGAAGAGTGTTGACAACTTTTCTCGTACTGTCCACCTATCAACGAGGAATATTACGAGGAGGCGGAGCGTCGGTGGGTCTGGACCTGCCGTTTCAATGTATGCAGACCCACAGTGCAACAGATCTTCTCGAGATCATCAAGCAGCAACTCTGTGAGCAGACGAATCGCCCCAAGTACGAACTGCTGATCCGGCCCCTGACAGCCGTATCCTATGACGACAACGTACTGGTGGTATCCGCTGCCAACGAGATGAACTGCAAGTGGGTCAGGGAGCAGTTCGGTGAGATCATCGTTGAACTCACTGAACTGATCACCGGCAGCCGCGCCAGCCTTGAAGTGATCCCGGCCAGGGCCGGGGAAGACGCCCCCGCCATCCCACAATTCAGTGATGACGGCCTGCCGGCCGCCAAGCAGGACAACGCCAGCCCGGTCGAGGAACTTGAATTCCGATCGCGCAGCCAGGCTGCCAAGCCACTGCTCAACCCGCACTACACCTTCTCCGAGTTCGTCGTAGGTGCCAACAACCAGTTCTGCTACAGCGCCTGCTGGCAGGTGGCCCAGCGCCCCGGCCAGAGCTACAACCCGATGTTCATCTACGGTGGGGTCGGGCTGGGCAAGACCCACCTGATGCACGCCATTGGACACGAGGTCTGGAACAACAAGCGTGCGGACAATGTGGTGTATGTCACCAGCGAGAAGTTCACCAACGACTTCATTGAGCATGTGCGTACCGGCAAGCGGATGTCTGAGTTCCACCGCCGTTACCGCCAGGCTGATGTGCTGCTGATTGACGACATCCAGTTCCTGAGCGGCAAGTCCGAGACCCAGAGCGAGTTCTTCCACACCTTCATGGAGCTCGTGGAGGCCGGCAAGCAGATCATCATCAGTTCTGACCGTCCGCCGCGGACCCTCAAGGGCATCGAGGAACGACTTATCTCGCGCTTCGGCATGGGCCTGGTGGCGGACATCGCTGACCCGAGCCTGGAAACCCGGGTGGCCATCCTGCGCCAGAAGGCACGCCAGGAGAAGGTCAACCTGCCGGATGAGGTCTGCTACTTCATCGCCGACCGTGTGACGAGCAATGTGCGTGAACTGGAAGGTGCGCTGACCCGCCTGCTGGCCTTCAGTGACTTCTCCAGCAGCCCGCCGACGATTGAGTTCGCGGCCCGCGTGCTGGCGGACATCCTCGACACCAGCGGCATCCGCCGGGAAGTCAGCATGCGGCAGATCATCAATGCCGTCTGCGAGTACTTCAACATCAGCGACAGCCTGCTGCTCAGCAGCAACCGTTCCAAGCGCGTGGCCCAGGCCAGGATGATCGCGATGTACTTCGCGCGTGAGTTCACCAACCTGACGCTCAGCCAGATCGGCACGGAGCTCGGCAACCGCGACCACAGTACGGTGTCCCACGGAGCGAGCAAGATCACCGCGGAAATCGTTGAGGATCCCTACATCGAGCAGGCGATCAGCCAGATCAGCCGGATGCTCAAGTAGCCGGGCCGCTGCCCCGAATAAGCTCCATCCTGATATAATCAGGCCAAGTTGAACCAGAAGGTCTATAACCTCCCGTCACGGTTCTGGCCATACCTCGTGGCTGCGAAACTGATCGGATTCACCTCCAGTTACGCCTTCGTGTGGATGCTGCATTTCGGGGACGCAACCACCTATGGCAGTGCCGGACTGTTCTGGGCCAGCCTGTTCGTGATGGCGGCGATCAACATCTGCCTGTTCCGCTTCACCGTCCCGACCCCTGAGAACCACGAGAGACTGTTCCTGATCAGCCTGGCGGTGGACATCGTGACCGCCAGCTACCTCTTCCTGCCACAGCCGCAGATGATCCTGATCTACCTGATCGCGCTGATGGTGATCAACAGCTTCTACAACTTCGTGCTGCCGCGCAGCACCGGCACCCTGCTGACCGGGCTGAGCATCCTGATTTACGGCTTCAGCATCATGCTGGCGCGGGTGAACGGCGACCTGGACATCTTCCGCACGAACCTCGAGGCCGGAGCCTACTGCCTGATCGGGCTCGGCGCGATGGCCACTTCCACGCTGCTGGTTCGCAAGATCAAGCGCAACATCGATGAGATCTACCAGGTCAGCGAGGACCTCGTCAGCGACCTGAGCCTGCAGGCGATCAATGCTGACCTCGCAGTGGAATCGCTGGTGGAGCGTAACCGCGAGGTGCAGACCCTGCTGCAGATCCTGGAAAACATCATCTCGGTGCTGGACTGGGAAGAGCTGTTTGGCAAGATCGTGGAGGCCCTGCGCAACCGCTTCGACTTCGACAAGTTCAGCATCTACATCTACAACCAGGATGAACAGCGCCTGGAGCTGAAGGTGGAAAGCGGGGACGAGGCCGCCACCGGCGTGGCGCGCAGCGTCAAGCTGGACCAGGGCGTGGTCGGCTGGAGCTTCACCAACCGTGAGGGCGTACTGATTGACGACGTGCTGGAGGACAAGCGCTGGGAAAGCTTCAACCAGCGCGGCAAGAAGATCCGCTCACTGGCCTGCATGCCGCTGATGTTCCGCCAGGAAGCGCTCGGTGTGCTCTGCCTCGACAGCCACCGCATCAAGAGCTTCGACGCCGATGCCTTCGCCTTCCTGCAGAGCATCGCGCCGCTGATCTCGATTGCGGTCTCCAACAGCCTGAACTACACCACGGTCAAGACCGAGAGCCATACTGACAACCTGACCCAGCTGAACAACCACGGTGGCTTCATGGAGAAGTTCATCCCGATGCTCAATGAGGCCTACTGCAAGGACATCCCGCTGGGCCTGATCTACATGGACATCGACCATTTCAAGAGCATCAACGACACCTACGGCCACCTCGTCGGCAACCTGGTGATCCAGGAGCTGTCGCAGATCCTGAAGACATTCTTCCGCGGCACGGACCTCGTCGGCCGCTGGGGCGGGGAGGAGTTCGCGGTGGTGCTGAAGGGCACGCCGCCGGAGATCGCCCCGCGCATCGCCGAGCAGCTCCGCCGCAAGGTGGAGGCACACCAGTTCCCGATCAGCCTGCAGCGCGACGCCTTCAAGCAGGTGACGATCAGCATCGGGCTGGCCACCACAGCGGATACGAACCTGAAACCGGAAGTCTCGCGCGGATCACGCAGCACCGGCGAAGGGGACGTGTTCCTAAAGAACGTGGAGGAGATCTCCGCGCTGTTCGTGGACAATGCCGACCACGCGCTCTACACTGCGAAGAACTCGGGCCGCAACCAGGTGATGCTCTCGAAGTTTTTTCCCATCCCGCAGAATGAATCCCGGACAATAGAGATCCGCAGCTGATCCAGCCTTGCCCCGGACGCCGATTCGCATATAATTAGGGTGGAGGCTGACACTTGTAGGCAGAGCTAAGCTTCCCGCCCACCTCCGGTGGGCATTTTCATCTTCAGGAGATTGACATGGACAGCACCCCGCAGCGTTACAGCCTGCCGATCCGGCTGGATGAGGATGTCAAGATCGTGCCCAAGGGCTGGGGCGAGGAGCGCTGGCTGCACAATGACGAGATGTACTGCGGCAAGCTGCTGATCGTGCTCAAGGACAAGAACTGCTCGCTGCATTACCACAAGCTCAAGACCGAGACCTTCTACATCGCCAAGGGGCACCTGCGCATGGAGATGTGCGACCTCGAGCATGCGCAGCAGGAGCCGCCGCAGATCCAGGAGGTGTTCGACATGAAGGAGGGCGACTGCATCCTTCTCACGCCGGGCATGGTGCACCGCTTCACAGGCATCGCGGACGAGACCCACATCATGGAGTTCTCAACGCAGCACTTCGACGAGGACAGCTACCGCATCGTCAAGGGGAGCTGAGCTTGTACGTCAGCAACAAGCTGAAGATGTCCTTCTGGGGCAGGATCATCTACGACATCACCCGCCTGGCGACATGGGTCATCGGCAAGCTGATGTTTCGCCTCAGCGTGGAGAACCCAGGCAATGTGCCGAAGGAAGGCGGCCTGCTGATCGTCAGCAACCATGTCAGCCATCTCGACCCGCCGCTGACCGGATCCTTCCTACCGAAGCGCTGCGGTTACCACATGGCCAAGATGGAGCTGTTCGGCATCGGCATCCTCAGGGTCTACATGCTCAGCATCGGCAGCATCATGGTCAACCGCGGCAAGGGCAAGCAAGCCCTGCTCGAGGCGGTTCAGTACCTGAACGACGGCCAGGTGGTGTTCATCTTCCCCGAGGGCACGCGCTCAAAGAGCGGCAGGCTGATGGAGGGCAAGAGCGGCGCGGTGATGATGGCGATCCGCACCGGCTGCACGATCCTGCCTTCGGCGATCATCGGCTCACAGCACGCCATGCGCAAGGGCAGCATCTTCATCAGGCCGGTGAAGATCCGCATACGCTATGGTGAACCGTACCGCATCGAATACGACGGCGACCCCGAGCGGATCCCGAAGGAAGTGATGCTGCGTGAGATGGCGCGCATGATGCAGAAGATCGAGGACCTGCTGCCCGCGGACATGCGGCCGGACCCGGCGGACAAACAGCGCTGGTACGGCGAGCAGGCGGGATAATAAAGCCGCCGCGAGGCGTAAACCATGCACAAGATAGCGATAATCGGCAGCGAGGGCCGGATGGGCACCGCGCTGCGCAATTACATCAAGGGAACTGACGACATCGAATGCGTTGCCGAGATCGGCAGCGCGGGCCGGCTCGAGCAGGTGCTGGACAGCGGGGCGGACTGCGTTGTGGACCTGAGCACAGGTGAGGCGGTGGATGCCAACGGTGCATCCGTTGTCAATGCAGCACTGCCATACGTGATCGGTGCCACCGGCTATTCCCAGGACACGGTGGAGCGGATGGCCTCAATCTCCGCTGAGCGTGGCAGCCCGGTGCTGATCGTGCCGAATTTCTCGATCGGTGCCAACCTGATGATCCTGTTCGCCCGGCAGGCTGCACGCTACATGCAGGCGCCTGTCGTCACTGAACGGCACCATGACCGCAAGGCTGACGCACCCTCGGGTACCGCGCGATACACGGCGGCCGGCATTGCCGAAGTGCTGTCGGGCCTGCCCGGATCAGACAAGTCCTCCACCAGTGATGACTACAGCGAGCAGCTGCAGGGCGTGCTCGGTGGCAACCAGGACATGGTGGCGATCCACAGCGTGCGCGGGGCCGGCTACCTTGCTGAGCAGCAGGTGCTGTTCTCGCTGCAGGGTGAATCGCTCTCGATTGAGCACCGCAGCATAGACCGCAACTGCTTCATGCCGGGTATCGCCTACTGCGTGCGCAACATCAACCGTGTGGACGGCCTGGTGGTGGGCATGGACAGGATAATGGAGCTCTGAAATGAGACTGGCAATCATCGGTGCAAGCGGACTGGTTGGCGGGGAGTACCTGCGGATCATAGCTGCGCAGCGCAGCGGGGTGACTGAAGTGATCCCGGTGGCCAGCAGCCGCAGTGCCGGCAGCAGCCTCGAGCTCGGTGGAATGGAACTGACCGTGCGCGACCTGGCGCAGTTCGACTTTGCCGACTGCGACTATGCGTTGTTCTGCGTCGGCGATGACCTATCCCGTGAGTACGTGCCGCAGGCGCTGGCCGCGGGCTGCCATGTGGTGGACAAGAGCAATGCCTACCGGATGGACCCGCAGGTGCCGCTGGTTGTCGGCGGGGCCAATGACGGCGACATCACTCCACAGACGAAGCTCGTTGCCAACCCCAACTGCAGCACGATCATCCTCGTGCATGGCATCAAGTCGCTGGCGCAGTTCGGCATCCGCCGGATCTGGGTGGCGACCTACCAGAGCATGAGCGGGGCGGGACGCGCCGGGATCGACAAGCTGGTCAACGAAATTGATGAATACGGGCTGGACCCGCAGTCGGGTAGGGCGGACTGCCCCGAGGATGCGATCGCCTACAACGTGGTGCCCGGCATCGGTGGAATGGACAGTGAACTGCGCTGCAGTGAGGAACGCAAACTGCTGCAGGAGACCCGCAAGATCCTCAGCATGCCGGATCTCGCCGTGGTGCCGCATGCGGTGCGAGTGCCGGTCAGTGTCGGGCACAGCATGGCAGTCAGCGTGGAGTTCGATACGGCGGTCAGCGCGGAGGCGATCGAGGAAGCCTGGAGCCGGGACAGTGATGTGCTGTACCGCAGGGATTCCTTGCCCAGCCCGCTGGCCGCCTCACGACACGACATGGTTGAGGCAGGCCGGCTGCGGGCGGAGGATGGGATTGGCAACGGCTGGTCCTTCTTCCTCAGTGGAGACAACATCAACCTGGGCGCGGCGCTCAACGGCTGGCGGCTTCTGTCGCTGATACGTGCCCACCACCAGAATCTCGAAGCAAAGGCAGGTTAGGGAGATGGCAGCAAAGAAGAAGAACAACGAACCGGTGTTCGGCAATGTGGTGACGGCGATCGTCACACCCTTCAACAAGCGCGGTGCGGTGGACTATAACCAGGCCGAGAAGCTGTTCAAGCATGTGCAGGCCCAGAACGACGGCATCGTCGTGGCCGGCACCACCGGTGAGGGTCCCACGCTGAGCCAGGCTGAGAAGCTGAAGCTGTTCGAGTTCTACAAGAGCCGTGCCAAGAAGGGATTCAAGGTGCTGCTGAACGTCGGCAGCAATGACACCGCAGACAGCGTCAAGTTCGCCAAGGCGGCAGCCAAGGCCGGTGCCGATGGACTGATGGTGGTCGGCCCGTACTACAACAAGCCGAACGCGGACGGGCAGCTGGCGCACTTCAGTGCGATCTCCGATGCTTCCGACCTGCCGATCCTGCTGTACAACATCCCGGGCCGCACCGGCCTGCGGGTCGAGCATGACGTGATCATCGAGCTGGCTGGCACAAGCAATGTATGTGCAGTAAAGGACGCGACGGGTGACCTGGCCGGGGTCAGCCTGCTGCGCAGCCAGACCCTGTCAGACTTCTTCATCTATGCCGGTGATGATGCGCTGATCCTGCCGATCGTGGCCTGCGGTGGCTGCGGCGTGGTGACCGTTTTCGGCCACCTGATCGGCAAGGAGATCAAGGAGATGATCCTGGCCTACCAGGAGGGAGATGTGCGCGAGGCGCTGGACATCCACCTGCATTTCCTTGAGCTGAACAATTCGCTCTACACCACCACGAACCCGATCCCGATCAAGACCGCGCTGTCCATGATGGGCGTGATGGAAGACAACTTCCGCCTGCCGATGACGAAGATGGATGACAAGAAGCGCAGCGCGCTGGAGGCCACCCTGCGTGAGTACGAGCTGATCCCGCGCCGCAAGGGATAGGCCATGGGGCAGGAAAAGCAGCTGTCGGCGGAAAGCCGCGCGGTGATCGAGGCGCTGGTGCCCGTGGCCGCCAAGGCGCGCCGGGTGTTCATCTTCACAGGAGCTGGAGTCAGCGCCGAGTCCGGCATCCCGACCTTCCGCGATGCCCAGACCGGGCTGTGGGCCAAGTATGATCCGGTGATGCTGGCCAGCATCGACGGCTTCCGCAAGGACCCGGCAAATGTCTGGAAGTGGTATGACGAACGGCGCCAGACCATGAGCCAGTGCGTACCGAACGCCGGGCATACCGCCATCACGGAATGGCAGCGCATGCTTGCACCTGTGCAGGGCCGGCTGGACCTGGCAACGCAGAACATTGACGACCTGCACCGCATCGCCGGCACCGAGCAGCTGATAGAGCTGCATGGCAACATCTGGGAAGTGCGGCCGCTGGGGGCGGATTTCGCGGATGCATTCCGGCTGATGGATTGCCCGCTCAGTGAGCACCCGCCGCGTGCGGCCGATGGCAGCACCCTGCGCCAGAATGTGGTGTGGTTCGGGGAAATGCTGGACGAGTCCGTGTTGAACCATGCGTTCCACTGCGCGATGAAGGCGGACCTCGCACTGAGCATCGGCACATCCAGCCTGGTCTATCCGGCGGCGGCCCTGCCGTTCGTGGCGCGTGAGCATGGTGCGACGCTAGTGGAGGTAAATCCGGAGCGCACGGAGTTGACGGCAGCGGCGGATTATGTTCTACAGGAGCCTTCCTCGCTGGCCCTTCCGGCGCTTGTGGAGGGAATCCGCTCAATTCTGCCGGGCAATCCGGCCTGAATGGAGAAATTGGGAAGAAATAGCGCGGTCAAGCGTTCCTGAAGCTTACGCCAGCGGGCCAATCCTGCTAAACTCGAACTTCCGGCGGGGCATCCAAAACAGCCGGAAATCCACAGCTTGCTGGAGGTAATTGGCTATGGGCGTAGCTATAGACAAGAAGCGCAACGTAGCAATCATCGGACATGGCGGTGCCGGGAAGACGGTACTCAGCGAAGCGATCCTCTACATCGCCGGCGCCATCAACAGGATGGGAACCATCGAAGACGGAAATACCGTAAGTGACCATGACCCTGAAGAGATAAAGAGAAAATACTCAATCACCAGTGCAGTACTCCCCTTTGATTTCGAGGACCACCACTTCACCCTGATCGACTGCCCTGGCTACCGTGACTTCCTCGGTGAATCCACCTCCGCCCTCAACGTGGTTGACAGCGCGATCATCGTTGTCAACGGATCGATGGGCGTCGAGCCGCAGACCCGCATCTTCTGGGAGACCTGCGAGAAGCTGCACCTGCCGCGCCTGATCTTCATCAGCGGGCTGGACAAGGAGAATGCCGACTGGGACAACGCGATCAGCTCCTGCCGCAATGAGTTCGGCAAGACCGTGGCGCCTCTGTGCATCACAATCGGTGAGCATCACGACCTCAAGGGAGTGATCAACGTGCTGCTCAGAAAGGCATACATGAAGGAAGGGGACAAGATCGTTGAGAAGGACGTTCCCGAAGACTACAAGGAAGCAACCGAGGCGGCACGTGCCGACCTCGTGGAAAGCATCGTGGAGCTCGATGATGAGCTGATGATGCGTTACATGGATGATGAGGCCATCGGTGCAGATGAGCTCGAGAAGGCGATGCTGGATGGCATCCTGCACGGCAAGTTCTGCCCCGCGGTCGGTGGCAGCGGCAAGGAGACCGTCGGCATCCGCAACCTGCTGGAGATCATCATCCACAGCATGCCGCATCCCGGCTTCCACGAGAAGCTGCACGGCAGCAAGCCGGACGGCAGTGAGGAGTCTCGTCCGCCCAGTGAGGACGCACCGCTGACGGCGCGCGTGTTCAAGGTCACGAGTGAGGGCCAGGTCGGTGACGTGTTCTGGATGCGAGTCTGGAGCGGCAAGCTGAAGAACGGTGACACCGTGCTGAACTCCTCCACCGACGAGCAGGAGAAGATAGGCAACCTGATCCTGATGCGCGGCAAGGAGCGCAAGGACGTGAACGAGGTGGGTGCCGGCGACATCGTGGCAACGATGAAGCTCAAGCACACCAAGATGGGCAACACGCTGACGGCGAAGGACAGTCCGTTCATCCTCGACAAGATCGAGTACCGCCGCCCGGTGGCCTACGAGAAGGTCGAGGTTGATGACCACAACGACCTGGAGAAGGTGATCAGCACCCTCAACGTCCTGACTTCCGCTGATCCGACCCTGCGCCTCGTGCAGGATGAGGAGACCAAGGAGCAGGTGCTGTACGGCATGGGCCCGCTGCACCTTGACGTGGCCCGTTCACAGGTCAAGAAGCGCGTCGGTGTTGACATCAAGTGGGAGAAGCCGCGCATCCGCTACCGCGAGACCATCACCGGTTCCGGCAATGCGCAGGGCAAGTACAAGAAGCAGTCCGGTGGACGCGGAAAGTACGGTGACTGCCACATCCGGCTGGAGGCGATGGAGCGTGGCACCGGTTTCGAATTCCTCGATGAGGTGGTCGGCGGCGTGGTGCCGGGACGCTTCATCCCGGCGATTGAGAAGGGCATCGTGGAAGCGATGGTCAACGGCCCGCTCAGCGGCAGCAAGGTGATCGACATCAAGGCCGCCGTCTACGACGGCAGCAGCCACAGCGTGGACTCGGATGAGCTGTCATTCAAGATGGCGGCACAGATGGGCTTCCGCTCTGCCTTCGAGCAGGCCCGTCCGATCCTGCTGGAGCCGATCTACAACGTGACGGTGCAGACCCCGGACGAGTACACCGGTGACGTGATGGCGGACCTCAACACCCGCCGTGGCCGTGTCGGTGGCATGGACCAGGTCGGCAACGTGAAGGAGATCAAGGCCCAGGTGCCGCTGGCTGAGATGTACCAGTACATCAACACGCTGCGCTCCATGACCCAGGGGCAGGGCAGCTTCGAGATGGAGTTCGCCAGCTACGAGCAGGTGCCGAGCAACGTGCAGGGTGACATCATCAAGGCTCACCAGGCCAACCAGAAGGCTGAGGCGCACTAGTCCCGCCTTACAGTTTTGGCAACAAAAAAGCCCGCTGCATGCAGCGGGCTTTTCCATTTTCTGTTGGGGTGCGGACTTACTCGTCCTTCTTGGGTTCTTCCTTCTTGTTCGGGTCCTCGGCGGGCTTCTCCGGCTCAGCGGCGGGGTCATCCCCTGGGTCGTCGCCAGCCGGCTCATCAGCGGCGGGTTCGTCAGCCGCGGGTTCATCCGTGCCGGGCTCGGAGCTCTTCTCCTTGGCGCCATCCTCTGAGGGCTCGTCCTCCGCGCCACTCTGGGCCCGGCCAAGGGTTTCACCGCCTGCGGTCGTCCCGCCGGTTGTATCACCACCAGTTGTTCCACCTGTCGTGCCGCCCGTGGTGCCTCCGGTCGTTCCACCGGTTGTGCCACCTGTCGTTCCTCCGGTGGTCCCTCCAGTGGTTCCGCCGGTTGTACCACCCGTACTGCCGGTCGGGGTCTGGGTCCGTCCAGTCGTGCCACTGCTGAGGAAACCGGCATCCTGGGTGAATCCACCGCTGGTCGGTGTCTGGTTGACCTGGTTGCCGGTCTGGGTTCCAGTGCTGGCGGTGGTATTGCCCGTCGGGGCCTGGGCTCCCGGCGGGGTGCGGTTGCTGCTGGGCACGGTGCCCGCCTGGGTTCCCGGCGTGTTCTCACGGGTGTAGTTCGGCAGCTCCGGCGGCATGATGGTCTGTGTGCGCCAGGGCGGCAGGTTGAGCGGCAGCGGCAGTACGTTCTCGCCATCCTTGTTGAGGATGTAGCGCGCGCTGGTGTCCATCACCATGGCAAGCTGCGGCTCGTCGGAGGTCTCGAGGTCCTCCTTGGCCTTGAACTTGACATAGACCAGCGGGCCGTCGCCGGCCGGCTCGGAGATCACGGTGTTGCTGTCAACCGCGATCAGCACCTTGCCCTCGTCCTTGTTGGGCTGGGCGAAGTAGATGCTGGCATCGCTGAAGTCATCGAAGAACTCACCGAGCTCCGCCTCGCGGAAGCTCAGCTTGGTGTTGTCAAAGCTCAGGGTGAACAGTCCCTTGTCGAAGTCCGGCAGGTTGCTGCCGTCGATCCGCACGTAGACAGCCTCGTCCTCGCGCACCACATCCGGGAAGTCCTTCTCAAGCTCGACCTCGGGATCGCGCAGGCGCACCTCAACCTCGAGGTTGCGGGCCTCGGTGACGTACTCATCGTGGTACATCGCGCGCACCCAGATGTTCACGCGGCCGGGGCGGCGCGGGGTCCACTGGATGTATGGGTCGTCGGTGATCAGGGAGTAGCGGTCGAAGCTCTCGTCGGCATCCAGCGGGTCCTCATCGTCGTAGTCAGCGCCATAGCCGCCGAGGCCGCGCTGGCGGGCCTCGCCCTCATCCTCCTGCCAGTCCTGGTACTCGTAACGCAGGCCGCGGCTGTCAACATCATCCATGCTGCGCTCGCGCCTGACGGGCTCATCGAGCTCCATGCCGGTCTGCTCCTCGAGCATCGCGGTGGCATTCTCAACGGAGCGGTCGACCACGTTGCCGGCCACCTCGTTGTCAAGGCGGCGGCCCTCATCGTCGATCACGGCCTGGCCGGCGACCACCATGCGGCGCAGGATGTAGCCGTCATTGACACTGCCACGGTCGCTCTGCTCCTCACCGAGCTTCTTCAGCTCAGCGTAGTTGCGCATGCGCTGGTCGCTGCCGTTGAGGTCGATTTCCTCGTCGCTGGTCAGCGCTTCGTTGTTGCGCAGCTTGTTGAGGATCGTGATCAGGGAAGGGTCGAAGTCAGTGCCGTCCGGCCAGTAGGTCATGCCGAGCGGGATGATGATCGTGTACTGGCCCTGGTCACCGTAGGTCTGCTCGGGGAACTGTGAGGGGTCGTAGTTGACCCGCTTCTCCTCGGTCGGGACATCGTTGTTCGTGTTTCCAGTGTTGTCAGTGTTCTGGGTCTTGTTCTCGGAGCTGCTGCCGGTGGAGCCGCTGTTGAACAGGTCCTGGTTGCTCGGTTTGGTATCAGCGGATTCACCCTGCGGTACACCTGCGACATTGGTGTTCTGCTGGTTGGTGCTGCCTGTCGGCTGCTGGGTGGAAGTCCCACCAGTCGGCTGAGTGGCGCTCTGGCCACCGGCGGCCGGAGCCTGTGCTCCCGGAGGGGCCTGTCCCGCAGGTACTTCAGTGCCACCGGGAACCGTGCCGTCAGCGAAGGCGGAACCGGCATTCGGATCAACCACCGGCTGCTGGACTTCAGGCTGGGCCGTGTTGTACTCAGTCTCCACGACGGTGCGCAGGCGGCCGCGGTCGGCCTCCGCCACGGGCCAGATGTCACCGTTGGCAATGCCCCACTCGTACTCGAGGTCGCGGCCGTCCGGGTTGTCATCCACGACGTAGATGAAGTAGTCCTCGCCTGGATAGACGTCACCGGTCTCCATGCCGATGATCATCAGAGTGATCGGCGGATCACCCATCTCCTCGGGATTGGTCGAGGGCTGGTTGCCCGCGGCACTCGAGCGGGTCTGGTCCCGGTACTGGTTGTCATAGCTCGAGTTGGTCTGGATGTTGTTCGAAGTGGGGGAGTTGCTGCTGGTGCAGGCTCCGAACACCACCGCCGACATCATCACTGACACAGCCAGGTATCTGAGAATTCTCACGTTGTCGCCTTCCGATTTGAAAGAGGTTGTCCCTGTATCCACAGTGACATGACGCCCTGCCAGCCGAGGCTGTTCAGGCATGCACCAATATAGTATCAAGCAGCCGCCCTGCTGCACAGCCCAGCGGCAGGCAGACAGCCCGGATTTGCCCGGGATTTTGGTGTGGGAGTTCAGGAATCAGACTGGCTCTTACCGAGGGCCTCGATCTCATCCCAGTTGCGCCACTTCTGGTCGAACCCTCGCAGGGTGACCTCTTCATCCGAAGTCAGGCTTTCGCCGGCGTAGTACTTCTCGAGCATCTGAATAACTTCAGGTGGGAAGTCGGTACCGTTGGGCCACTGCGTCGTGCCCCGTGGGATAGCGATGCTGCTGGCCGCATCCTGGCCGTTGTTGCCGTTGTCCTCCGAGAGGTCGCCGACCGGTGGATCAACCGGGGGCAGCAACTGCCTGTCCTGCTCAGCCACGTCCTGGTTGATGGGAATCTGGTCTACCGGGACAAGCGTACCGGGATCCTTCCTGTCCTGCTGGCAGGATACGAGCAGGCAAAGGAAGATGGCGATGCTGATCAAACGAAGGTGCATGGCTCAATCTTAACCGAAATGGATACGGGTTGTCAGTCCCGGCTGCGGGGCTTTCCGGCGGCGGACACGACAAGCTCAGCGATCGAGGAATTGAGCGGGCAGGGGATGCCGTATTCGCGGCCCAGCCTGGCTATGGCGCCGTTCATGTGGCTGATTTCCGGCTGGCGGCCGTGGCGCAGGTCCTCGCGCATGCTGCTGGAGTTCTCGATCGTGGCTTCAATCAGCTGCTGAACGCCCATTACGATGTCCGCCTCGGTATAGCTCCAGCGGCGGCCGAGGTGTTTGTGGGCCACACGCTGCAGTTCATGCACCAGGCCCTGCACCAGCGGCGACTGCAGGCTTTCCATGATGCGCCCGTTGGGGACGTCCAGCAGGGCCGTGAGCGGGTTGACCACGCAGTTCAGGCAGAGCTTGTGCCATTGAAGCACTTCAATGCCTGTGACGGCTTCAGTGGCCAGCCAGTCGCAGTAGAGCAGCTCACAGAACCAGGGGCTGTCATCCACGATGCTGCCGAGGCTGCCGACGCGCAATATGTTGCTCCGGCGGGTGACGAGCTGCGAGCCATCAAGGTAGGCACCGCCGTACAGCAGGCCGAGGTGGTGGTCGCCGTTGATCAGGCCGTTGGCGATCGCCAGCCGGCGGGATGAAATCCCGAGCGGCAGGCTGGCCAGCAGGTGCTCGGTATGCTGGCTCTTGACACATGTTATAACAGTGTTATGGATTCCCCCGGGGATCTTCTCGGGGAAACCTGCACCAGACAGATCCGGCTTATGGGTATGGTCCGGGAAGCGCACGCTGAGGCCCTGCAGCGCCTTACGGACATCCGGGTTGCGTATGAACCAGTCGAACTGCACTTCACGGGTGACCAGTGCGCTGGCCACCATGCAGCCGACCGGGCCTGCGCCGACGAGCAGCAGTTCAGCTTTCGACATGCTGTTCTTCCTCCATGAAACTGCGGGCCTGCTCGAGGCAGGACTGGTAGGAGCCGGTAACCAGGCGCGGGCCGGGCAGGCTGCTGATGAACACCGCGCCGTAGTTGGACGAGGCCGCGCGGCTGTCCAGCAGGAAGACCACTCCGCGGTCACTGGACGAACGGATCAGGCGGCCGAATCCCTGCTTGAACTGCATCGCGGCCAGCGGCAGGCTGTACTCGCGGAAGCTGTCCCCGCCGAGGCTTTCGATATGGCGCTGCCGTCCGGCGTGGATCGGGTCCTTGAAGTTGGCGAAGGGCAACTTGGCGAGGATCACGCAGCTCAGCGCGTCTCCCGCCACATCGAATCCCTCCCAGAAGGAGCGCGTGGCCAAAAGCACATGGCTGCCACCGTCACGGAAGGTGTCGGCGATCTGGGTGCGGGAGCCGCTGCGGCCCTGCACCAGCAGGCGCTTGTCGTCGATTGAGCCGCTGAGCTTCTCGGCGATCTGGTTCAGGTCCCGGTAGCTGTTGAACAGCACCAGCGTGCCGCCCTCGATCATCTCCGTCACGCCGAGGATCACTTCCTCGAGCTGCAGCAGGTAGCCATCGCGGGTGTCGCCGGTCGGGCGCTTCATATTGGTGGCGATCGCGAGCAGGGCCTGGCTGGCGTAATCGAATGGACTGTTCAGTTTCAACCACTCGCTTTCATTTGTGGCTTCCTCGTCGAAGCCCAGCGAGCGGCGGATGTAGTCGAAGCTGTCGGCCACGGTCAATGTAGCGCTGCACAGCACCAGGCTGTGCTTGGCCTTGCGCAGTGACTGGAAGCGCGAGCCGATATGCAGGGGTGCAGTCTTGTAGTCCCAGCGCGGGTCAACCCCCGATAGGTCGGAATTGAACCAGGCGATTGCTTCGGGATTCTGCGGTTGCCAGTTCTCCAGCGCCGTGCGGCATTCCTCGACGCTCACGCGCAGGTCCATCAGATCCATCTGCAGGCCTTCATCGTTGATGTAAAGGTCGGCTTCCTCGTTGGCAAACAGCAGGTTCAGGTCCGCCGTGAGTCGCTGGTAGCGGTCCACCACGGGGAGCAAGCGCTGGGCCAGCTGGCCGAGCAGTTCCATCACGCGTGTCTGGTTAGGAGTGGCCGTGGCCGGGGTGAGCTGGGTGCTTTCGTCCGAGTCAACATGGCCCTTGAGGCTGGCCTGGCTGAGCAGGTTGTTGACCTGTTCCACCACGCTGACGCCCGTCTTGATCCAGCCCGGTACCTGCAGGGTCTGGCGCTGGATGCGGATCAGCATGTCGCGCGAGCCTTCAGCGACGGACTCGGCGGGCAGCTCGAGGCGGCGGCGCAGTGCGTCATTCTGCAGCACCTCCAGCAGCTGGTTGCCTAGGTTGACCGGCAGCTCGTTGCCGACCTCGGCGGTGTACTGGCTGGTGATGGAGCTTTCGAGGTTATGCGCCTCGTCAAACACGATCACGTTCGAGTTGGAGACGATGTTGTCTGCGTTGTCATCCGCCGGGTCGAACAGGGCGAATACAAGCGCATGGTTGGTGATCACGATGTTGCTTGCCTGGGCCCGGTTGCGCTGGGTGAAGTAGTGGCAGTTGCCCTTGTAGTTGCAGCGCTCACCGAGGCAGGTGCGAAAGGAGCAGTCCATGCTGCGCTCAATCCGGATGCGGTCCGCCAGGCGCAGCTGCTCCGGTGCGCGGCGGCTGTCCATATCGCCGTTGGCATCGCGGTGCGTGGAGATGAGCATGTGCAGCAGGAACAGCAGGCCGTTGCCACCGGTGGCCAGGGCATGCTCCCGGCGCTGGCGGGCACCGCTGTTATTGGCCAGCCAGGTGTCCTGCAGGCGCTTGATGCAGAGGTAATGCTCACGGCCCTTCAGCAGGCTGACATTGACCTGCAGCTCGCCGAGGATCTGTTGCAGGCGGGGCACGTCCTGCTCCACCAGCTGCTGCTGGAGGTTGATGGTGTTTGTGCTTACGAGGCAGAGTTCGCCGGTGCGGGCACTGTGCAGGGCCAGCGGCAGCAGGTAGCCAAGCGACTTGCCGACGCCGGTGCCGGCTTCCACCACAAGTGTCTTGCCGTCCTCCAGTGCGCTGGCCACGGCTTCGCTCATCTGCTGCTGCTGCGGGCGTTCCTCGTATTGCTTGAAGGCGCGGGCCATGTTCTCGCGGGCGGAGTAGAGCTTCTCCAGCAGGTCTGTCGGCACATTGCCGCGTTCGCGGCTGACGCCGCTTTGCTTGGCGGGGTACCAGGGATCCATCTCCACATTGCCGGCTCGCGGCAGGTTGAGCACGTCGTGGCGCTTTTCCAGCTCATGGCGGAAGATGCCGAAACGTGACTCCTCGGAGTACTCGGCGACCAGCTCCACCAGCTGGGCCAGCAGGTCGTCGGCAATCTCGGCCAGCGCCTTCTCGATGTACTGCCAGGCAGTGGACAGTTCCTTGATGTCCTCGGGAATCGGCAGGCTGAACAAGTAGGCCAGGTCATCCATGAAGCAGTAGCCCAGCCCCTTTGGGCTGACGGCCAGCAGCAGGTCAAGCTGGTAATCATCTGCTCCGAGGCCGCTGATCAGCACCAGCGGCCGGGCATTCGCCGGCACCTTGTCGAAGGCATCCTCACGGCCGCGCACGGGCCATTCGGAGCGGGTTTCCTCGGTGATCAGCACGGCCTTGCCACTCGCGGAGAAGCGGGATTCGAAGTGGAGCAGGAGCACGGCCGGCACGGCACTATTTAAGCACAGCGCCCGGGGCTGGACGGGCCGCCGGGCAGTGGTGATTCGTGAATTGATCCGCGTATCACGTGTTAAAATCCTGTTCCCGCACAGCCGTTGCGGCGATGACCCGACCACATGCATCCACCGGCCAGAAGCGCCGGGGGGCTATTCGAGGTGCACACCATGAAGATAGTCGTAATCGTGAAGGAAGTGCCGGATACTGAGGCGAAGATCACGATCAACGGCGGCAAGCCGGACCTCAGCGGGGTGAAGATGATCATCAACCCCTATGACGAGTATGCCGTCGAGGAAGCGATCCAGCAGGCTGACAAGCTGGGCGATTCCAGCGTGACCGTCGTGATGATCGGCGATGACAACAGCAAGAAGAACCTGACCAACGTGCTGGCGCTCGGCGCTGAGGACGCGATCCTCGTGAAGGATGCCGCACTGGCCGGCAGTGACCCGCTGCAGCTGGCAAAGGTGCTGAAGGCCGCGATTGAGCCGCTCGGCGCCGGGATGGTGCTGGCCGGCCGCCAGGGCGTGGACCACGACTGGGGCATGACCGGCATTGCGCTGGCCGAGCTGCTGGGCTGGGGCCACGTCGGGCTGATCACGGGACTCGAGATCAGTGGCGACAGCTTCAAGGCCACGAGCGATGGTGACAACGGCAGGATGACCTTCGAGGGCAGCCTGCCGGCGGTGTTCACCACGGACAAAGGCATCAACGAACCGCGCTACGCCTCACTGAAGGGCATCATGGCGGCCAAGAAGAAGACCGTGGCTGAGAAGAGCCTCGCCGACCTGGGGCTGGATGCCGCAGTCGTCGGTGGAGCTGCTGCCAAGGTCAGCTTCGTCGGTGCGGACCTTCCGCCGCAGAAGCAGCCGGGACGCATCATTGACGGGGACTCCGTGCAGGCGAAGGTGGCAACGCTGGTCGACGCCCTGCGCAACGAAGCCAAGGTGATCTA
>JAGRNR010000160.1:0-554 GCA_020440645.1 bacterium
ATCGCGAGCACCAGGCGCTGGAGGATGCTGTCGAGGAGTGGCTGGGTTATCCCCGTGCGCTGTGTTTTGGCTCCGGCTACCTTGCCAACCTGGCGGTGATCCAGTCGCTGCTCGGCCGTGACGACATCTGCGTTGCCGACAAGCTCAACCATGCCAGCCTGATCGATGCGGTGGAGCTCGCAGGCTGCGAGCACAAGCGCTATCCGCATGCGGACTTTGAGGGCGCGCTGCGCCAGCTGCGCTCGCGTCCGGATGCGCTGGCGATGATCGCCACCGACGGCGTGTTCAGCATGGACGGCGACATGGCCCCGCTGAAGATGCTGGCGCTGCTGGCACGCGCCGAGAACGCCACGCTGTATGTCGACGACGCCCATGGTGCGGGCGTGATCGGCCCGAATGGTCGCGGCAGTGCCGCCTACTGCGGTCTGGGGCCGCGCGAGGTGGCGCTCAACCTGGTAACGCTGGGCAAGGCCTTTGGCGGCTACGGCGCCGTGCTGGCTGGCAGCACCGAACTGATCGAAGGCGTGCTGCAGAACGCGCGCGCCTACCGCTAC
>JAGRNR010000161.1:0-553 GCA_020440645.1 bacterium
CCAGCCCCGGCGAGGAATTGATTTCCATGATCACCGGCCCATGATTGGAACGCAGCATATCGACGCCGCAGACGTTCAGGCCCATGGCTTTGGCGGCGCCGACGGCCGCCGCCCGTTCTTCCTTGGTAATTTTGACCTTGGACGCTGAACCGCCGCGATGCAGGTTCGAGCGGAAATCCCCTTCCGCCCCCTGACGGCGCATCGAGGCAACGACCTTATCGCCAACGACGAAGCAGCGGATATCCGACCCGCCCGCTTCCTTGATGAATTCCTGCACGAGGATATTCACCTTCGCGCCGCTGAAAGCCTCGATAACGGATTTTGCCGACTTGGCGGTTTCAGCCAGAACAACGCCGACGCCCTGGGTGCCTTCCAGAAGCTTGATGACGACGGGCGGTCCACCGACCATCTCGATGATCTGCTCGACATGCCGCGCATCGTTGGCGAACATGGTCACCGGCAGGCCGATACCCTTTCGCGCCAGCAGTTGCAGTGACCGCAGCTTGTCCCGCGAGCGGCCTATCGCCACCGATTCATTAACAGGATAGACGCC
>JAGRNR010000162.1:0-553 GCA_020440645.1 bacterium
GCTTGTCGGCCTGCTCGGCGGCCTCGGCCTTGGCGTCGTCGGTCTCGGCGACCTCGTAGACCGGGGTGTAGCCGGCGAACTTCATGACCTGGCCGGTGGCGCGGAGCTGGGCGCGGCCGCGGTCGATGTCGACGGTGGTCTGGTCGTAGACCGCCGGCACCATCTGCGACGCGACGAAGCGCTGCCAGATCAGCGTGTACAGCTTGACCAGCTCGTTGCCCTCGGGGTGCTCGGCCAGGGCCTCCTTGAGCCGCTCCGGCGTCCACTCCATCGTGGTCGGGCGGATCGCCTCGTGGGCGTCCTGGGCCCGCTTGCCGGTCTTGTAGGCGTTGGGCTGCTCGGGCAGGAACTCGGGGCCGTAGGTGGCGCCGATGTGCTCGCGCACCGCGGTCAGCGCGTCGTCGGAGACGCGGGTCGAGTCGGTACGCATGTACGTGATGAGGCCGGTCGGGCCCTCGGCGCCGAGCTCGACGCCCTCGTACAGCCGCTGCGCCAGCGCCATCGTGCGCTTGGCCGAGAACCGCAGCTTGCGGGCCGCGTCCTGCTGCAGCTT
>JAGRNR010000163.1:0-550 GCA_020440645.1 bacterium
CCCGAGCCGTGTTGCCGCTCTCGTCCGTCAAAGTGATGCTGTCGCCCTTCATCTTCGCGATGATCTTGCCGCCGGCGACCGTTGGAATTGCGTGGGCTCCGTTGTCGTCCTTGATCATCTTGGCGACGGCCGCGCTCATCGCTTCGGTCGGCACGACGTGATAGGTCAGGATCTTTGCCAACTGATCCTTGTTCTCAGGCTTCAAGAGCGATGCGAGCGTACCCTTCGGTAATTTGTCGAAGGCCGCATCCGTCGGTGCGAACACCGTGAAGGGACCCTTTCCCGACAGCGTGTCGACGAGACCGGCGGCCTTCACTGCCTTGACGAGCGTCTCGTGATCGTTCGACTTCGAGGCGTTCTCGACGATGTTCTTCTGGGCCGACATTTCGGCGCCGCCGACCGTCTTCGCCTCGACAGACGACGATGCGATCGGTGACATTGCGAGACCAAGCGCGATGGCCGACAGGCCGAGCAGACGGGGCATGGTGTTGGGTGCTTTGATCATGTGTCCTCCTGGGGGAATTGCTGGCGCCTGGCGCGGGCAAAAACT
>JAGRNR010000164.1:0-547 GCA_020440645.1 bacterium
CGATGCTGCTCGATCCTCGCCCCGAGCTGATCCGCGCCATCGAGGAGGTCGGGCTGCACCGAGACGTCGCTGCCGAAGAAGCTCGCTGGAACGACGGCGGTCGCGACTGAGCACCGCCGCCGACAACTCGCTGGGCAGCGCTTCGGAGGCTGGGCGAGACTGAGCCGATGCGGGGGCCGGTGCTGCGAGCTGAGGGGTTGCGGAAGCGGTTCGACGACACGCAGGCCGTCGACGGCGTGTCGCTGGCGATCGAGCCCGGCGAGCGCGTCGGGATCGTCGGGCCCAACGGCGCCGGCAAGACCACCACGCTGCTCATGCTGCTCGGCGCCATCGAGCCCGACGAGGGCTCGATCGAGCTCGTCGGCCACCGCCTCCCGGCCGGTCGCAGCGCCGCCATGGCGCGGGTCGGGTTCGCCGCCGGCTACCTCCCGCTGCCCGACCGGTTGACCGTGATCGAGACGCTCGAGCTGTTCGGCACCCTCTCCGGCCTCGACCACCCGGTGCGCACCGCCCGGGAGGTGCTCGGCGAGCTGGGGATCGGCCACCT
>JAGRNR010000165.1:0-544 GCA_020440645.1 bacterium
GCTATCTCCAAGTTCGTTTGGCATATCACCCCTACCCACACGTCATCCCCTAAATTTGTAACTTTAGTGAGTTCGGCCCTCCACGAGAGATTAATCTCGCTTCAGCCTGCACATGGGTAGCTCACCCGGTTTCGTGTCTACTCCCAGCGACTATACGCCCTATTCAGACTCGCTTTCGCTTCGGCTCCGGCTGTCACTGCCTTAACCTTGCCACTGAGAGTAACTCGCTGGCTCATTCTCCAAAAGGCACGCCGTCACACATTGCCCGAAGGCCATAGTGCTCCGACCGATTGTAGGCACACGGTTTCAGGTTCTATTTCACTCCCCTTACCGGGGGTCTTTTCACCTTTCCCTCACGGTACTTGTTCACTATCGGTTACCAAGAGTATTTAGCCTTGGAAGGTGGGCCCCCCAGCTTCCGACAGGGTTAGCGTGCCCCGCCGTACTCAGGTACTTGTCGAGAGTCCGTCCAGTTTCGCCTACGGGGCTGTCACCCTCTATGGCTCAACTTTCCAGAAGATTTTGCTACCAGACAGATTTGTCA
>JAGRNR010000166.1:0-541 GCA_020440645.1 bacterium
TCTGCCATAGGCGCCTGCACCATAATTGGTGTTGGCAAATTGGCCCAAAATCCTTTGTGGATGCTATTTTTCATCTCAAATAACCTAACACATTCGGAATAAAAGAAAAAGGCCTCAGCATTGCTGCAGAGGCCTGACCCATGAACCTGTACCGTTCCAAAGCACCCGCACATGGGTTTTTGGGGAGTCCCTGTTCTTCCGGCGAAGGAAGAGGTAAGTATCATGGGAAGCTACCGGACAGGCAAGTCCGGTAGCTTTTGCCTCCTTTTGGAGGCGAAGGGGGGTTAGGAAAACGGGAAATTGGATAGTTGGTAGCTGTTTGAAGTAAAGCCTGGGAGTTGATGACGGGATCACGGTGAATTTGTTCACCAACTCCCAGACCTAAGCTTTTGGAGTTAGCTTATGCCCACCAGATACGGGATGGTGAATCTGGTGGGGTATTTGAGCAACCTACTCGATTGTGCGGATTAGGGGAATGTTGCAAACGAGTAGGATCCAGGTTAAACCTGGAATATCTTTTTTCCTATTTTCCAATCAAGGT
>JAGRNR010000167.1:0-541 GCA_020440645.1 bacterium
GGTCCCACCAGTCGCGGAAGAGTCTTTTTCGACGGTCAGGACAACCTCGCCATGTTCCGTGAACTTCACGGCGTTGCTGAGCAGGTTCACGAGCACCTGCCGCAGCCGCGTGATGTCGCCCTCGATGGCTGGCGGGACGGCTTCGTCGATGATGAAGGCGAGGTCGATCACCTTGCGGGCAGCCTGCTCCGCGAGGAGATCGAACGCGGATTCAACGCATTCGCGCAGGTCAAACGGCTGCTGCTCGAGTTCGAGAGCTCCCGCGTCGATCTTGGAGAAGTCGAGGATGTCGTTGATGACGCCGAGGAGCGATTCTCCGCTGGTGCGGATTACCTCGGCGAACTCGTGCTGGCGGGGCTGCAGGTCCGTGTCAAGAAGCAGCCCCGTCATCCCGATGACCGCGTTTAGCGGCGTCCGAATTTCGTGGCTCATTGTCGCCAGGAATGAACCCTTGGCTTCATTTGCTGCTTCGGCGAGGCGGGTCTGCTCTTCCAGTTCCCGGAACAACCGGGCGTTCTGGATGGCAATCACTGCCTGGTCG
>JAGRNR010000168.1:0-540 GCA_020440645.1 bacterium
TCGCCGTCCGACCGCCGTCAAGTTGTTGGATCTCGACAAGGTGAACGACGATTCGATTCAGCGATTCGAACGTGAAGTCCAACTGACGTGTCAGCTCAATCATCCGAACACCGTCGCCATTTACGATTACGGCCGCACGCCGGAAGGCGTTTTCTATTACGCGATGGAATACCTCGATGGACTGACGCTGCAATCGCTGGTCGAGCGTTACGGCCCGCAGCCTGAGGCCCGCGTGATTCGCATTCTGACGCAGATCTGCGGCTCGTTGTTCGAAGCCCATTCGCTGGGGTTGGTGCACCGCGACATCAAGCCGGCCAACATCATGATCAACCGCCGCGGCGGCGAAACGGACATCGTCAAAGTGCTCGACTTCGGACTTGTCAAAGCGCTGGATGAAGGGAAGCAGGCGGGCGTCACCGGCGGCAACATGATGACGGGGACGCCGCTTTACATGTCGCCGGAAGCGATTCAGACGCCGCAACTCGTCGACCCCCGCACCGACATCTATGCCGTGGGCGCCGTGGGCTACTTTCTTCTCAC
>JAGRNR010000169.1:0-538 GCA_020440645.1 bacterium
TGCGCCGTCTTCGGCCTTGATGAAGACGTGATGCCGTCCGCCGGCCTCGCTGGGGTCCAGGTACGCGGCGCGCATGAGACGCCACGCGGGTGTCGTATCGGTGCGCGTCAGGCGCACGCCCAAGTCGTCCAAGCGCGGGTCCCATTGCAGTCCGATCTCCGGCTCGGGCTCCGGTTCGGGCTCCGGTTCGGGTTCCGGCTCGGGTTCAGGTTCAGGTTCAGGCTCCGGTTCTGGCTCGGGTTCCGGCTCCGGCTCTGGCTCCACTGCTGCGTCATCCCAACTGAAGCGCCGTTCAAAGAGGGGGATGGCGCGCACGGCTGCGATGGTCTCAGTCTTGTCGCCCAGCGGGCCGCCCCACCAGTCTTCCGCCGTGTTCCAGCCGCTCACCAGCCACGGCGTCATGCTGAAGTAGTAGTCGGGCAGCGGCTCGCCGTTGGAGAGCACACCGGTGCGGAACCACTCGAAAATCTCGCGGTGATAGCGCGCATGATACGGCTGCACCACGCGCGGGTAGCGCCGATCGTCGTCCACGCCGAAC
>JAGRNR010000016.1:0-66041 GCA_020440645.1 bacterium
GTGATGTCATCGGCAAACACCGGCTTGTTGCCAAAGCTGGAGCATTCCGAGAACAGGCTGGAAATCAACTTGGCCGGCGCCTGCTCACGGTTGCGGCGGAACACATTGACCACGCCCGGCAGGCCGAACATCTCATTGCTGCCGTTGGTGTGCTCAGTAATGCCATCGGTCAGGAGCAGGGCCATGTCACCGGCCTTCGGCTGAAGTACCACCTCGCTGTACTTCTCCTCCGCGAAGAAGCCCAGCGGCGCGCTGCTGCTTTCGATCTGCTTGATCTTACCGGTCTCATGCTCCATGAACAGCATTGGCACATGCCCGCAATTGACGACGGACATCCGGCCGCTTGATGGCTCATAGCGGATGAAGATCGCTGTGAAGTAGTAGTTCTCCGTCAGGAAGCGGGTGCTGAGCTGGTTGATGCGCTCCATCACCTGCGGCGGGCTCAGGTCACGCTCCTGTGCCATGGACACGAACAGCACCTTCAGCTGGCTGGCAATCAGGGCGGAGGCGATGCCATGGCCGGACACGTCGGCAATGATCAGGCTGAAACGGCCGAACTCATCCTCGATGAAGTCGATGAAGTCACTGCCCAGGTCCTCGCTTGAGCGGTGCTCGAAGTTCACGCTCAGGTTGCGGAACACCTTGTCCCCGGGCGGCAGGATCGCGCGCTGCACGCCACGGGCCATCGTCAGCTCCCGCTCGATGCGCGAGATGTGCTGCTCCAGCATGTGGTTCTGGCTGCGCAGGTGCTCATTGGCTACCTTGACCTCCTTGCGCAACCGGCAGAGCTGCAGCTGCAGGTCCACCCGCGCCATCAGCTCCCCGTTGTCAATCGGCTTCGGCATGTAGTCGTTCGCACCGATCTTGAAGAACTCGACCCGGTCCTTGTACTCAGTCATCGAACTGATGATGATGATCGGAATGTCCTTCGTGCTCGGATTGCGCCTGAGGATCTTCGTCACCTCGACGCCATTGAGCGCCGGCATGATCACGTCCAGCAGCACGAGGTCGATGCCGCGCTGGTCCACGATCTGCAGCGCATCGCGCCCGTTCTTGGCGACGATCACCTCATAACCGCGGTTTTCCAGGCAGCTGCGCGTATGCTCGAAGAATGTCGGTTCGTCATCGACAACGAGAATCCTGGGGTTGTAATCCTCTATGGTCTGCTCCTTGCCGAAGAATGTAACAGCGCTGCAGGGACTGTTGGCACTCTTAATCGATATCTAGGAGCAGTTTTACCGTGTACGAAAAGTCAGACTGCGAGGCCCTGCAATTTAGTGCACGAAGTCTATGTTTGCCTGCAGGGAATACTTGTTCTCATCCCAGTAAAGCGTGATTGCCACCTCGCCTGCATCGACCAGCTGATCAGCCAGCGCACTGAATGCCTCGGCACTCAGGCCGCGGCCACGCCTGAACAGCAGGTTGACTGCGGGTTCCCCGAGGAAGTCGGATGCTTCCGAGCTGACGGCAAAGCTGTCTATGTTGTTGTTCAGCAGCTGGTTGTCACTGCTGAGCTTGACCCTGGTCCAGTCCATCTTCTCGCTGCCGGGACCGCGCGGCTGGATGATCAAGGTGAATCCCTCGCCGTCCATCACCACCGGCCGCTTGGGCATCGAGACACTGATCTCTTCGACTACCACTTCCGCCTGCGTCACCGGGTAGAGGATGCTCTGGCCGTTGCGCCAGTCGAACTTCACTCCGGCATCCAGCCTCAGCTGCAGGCCTGCGCCGAACACCGTCGCGGCATCCCACTGGCCGGTCGGTGCACTGATCCTGACAATGCTGCCCTCCAGGCTGTTCTGCGGCAGGGACTGCACCACAACCGGGGCCGGCACAAGGCTGGCTCTGATCAACTCCGCCGAATTCGGGATGAATGGTGCGAAGTCCACAGAGCAGGCCAGGTTCGGCCTGTCCAGCACGTAGCTGGCCGGGTCAAGGTTCAGGCCTTCCACCTCCCCGGCCTCCAGCATGGCAACCGGCAGCTGAAATTCAAAACGGATATCGGTGTCGAGCACCGTATCCATCAGGTTGTTGATGCTCAGTTCAATCGTGCCGGGCACGAACAGTCCACTGAATTCCGCCAGGTAGGAATCCCCTTCCCTGCTGATGCTCAGTGGGCCGTTGTAGCTGATGTTTGAAAAGGCAACGGAATAGTTGGGATCATCCGGGATGAAGGTGAAGTCGCCATTAAGCAGCGCTACCTCCGGTTTGTCATCCGCAGTGCACTGCAGGTGAACCTTGCAGCTTGTGCCCTGTGGTCCCTGTTCATGGTTAGTCAGCACCACGGACCAGTCCGAATTGAGGATGCGGTTCTCCGCAGATCCCGGTGTAGCCGGCCGTGATGCCAGTTCACGTGTGCCACTGATCCCGAGCTCAAGCTCTGTGCTGAATGGCACCATGCTGTTCGCGGCATCCACTACGCGAAGCTCCAGCCGCTCACCCGCATGCCAGTCCTCCCCCTCCGGACCGAAGATGCAGGTGATGCCGCTGTTGGTGAACCCGCTGAACAGCAGCTCTGAGCCGCCGCTCTGGCGCTGCAGGCTGTAGCTCAGGTTGTCAGCATCAAGCTCAGACAGCCGGATACCCTGCAAGGTGAAGCGCGCCGGGTCAGCCCCGGGCAGCATCTCACTCGAAACCAGGCTCAGGCTGATCAGGTCACCTGCGTCCGTACCCTGCCAGTTGCCACTGGGCTGCCAGGGTGTATAGGTGTTGCCATTATCCACCGGTGGAGCTTCCGTCAGGTTGCCACCATTGCTGGAAACACCATTTTCCGTCGGCTGGGTTATCAGGCCGGCGTCCTTGACCGTCAGGTCCTCCAGCAGCAGCGTCTCCTCACCCTGCCTGACAACCAGCGTGTAACGCCCGGGCTGCAGTTCATTGTCAAACGACAGCGTGATGCTGTTGCTGTCAATCACGCGCTTGGCAGTCGGCACGATCGGCTGGTCCTCATGCAGCAGCTGGATCGTCAGCCCCTCCAGGAAACTGTGGTTGAAGCCGCTGCCGATCAGCTTGATCTCCTGCCCGGCAACCGGTTCCAGCTCCGCCGGACTGAAGCCGAGCACATACGCACCGGTGCTGTTGCGGATCGTCAGCTCGATCAGGTAGATCGGCATGCTGTCAAACATCAGCTTGCCGCGGATGCTGCCCTCCGGCAGAGCACCGCTGACCGCAGCCACGATCTGCTCGGGGCCGGCATAGGTGAACACGGTGTTCAGCCGGCGCAGCTCGAGGCTGCTCTTGGTCCATTCAATGTTCAGGTGGCTGACTGCGGCCTCGGAGATGGCGTCACAGGTCAGCAGCAGCGCGAAACCGTTGTCAGCCTCGGCGATCACCTTCGGGTCGTAGTCCTTGATCACCGGTACCACCAGGTCGCTGTCAACACTGAACATCTTCTCGCCAAAGGCCTCCTCACCGAGGTGGTTGTAGATCAGCACGTTGTAGGATCCAGCCGGAGCCAGTTGCGGAATACGGACCTGTGCCACGATCTCCTCGGCACTGCTGGAAAGGATCTTCAGCAACTGGATGCGCTGCGGGAAGAAGTCCAGTGACACCCCGCCCTGCGGCAGGTTACTGCCGCTGATGGTAAGCATCACGGTCTGTCCCTGCTTGGCATTGGGAGGATCAATTTTCGTGATGTCACCATCGACCGCGTGCGCGCGGCCATGTGCCAATGCAATGGCTAGCAGCGTGTGCAGCAGTATGACGGCCAGGCGCTTCATCACTTGGTTACTTGTGCAGTATCTCTGACAGGTCGAGGCCTTCGTTGCCGCTGATCACGTCAAGCGCCATCCCCGCTTCCAGTCCCTCCGGAAACACTATCCGAACTCCCTGCTGGTCCTGCACGATGCTGAGCAGGTCGCTCTTCAGCAGGGCCATGTCGGCGGACAGGTCTATCCCACCACTCAACAGGAACTGCGACCCGTATCCGGGGTCAATTGTTCCCGAAATCGTATCAGCGCTGAAACTGAGGTCCTGCTGAGGCTGGCGCAGTGAACCCCTCACCGGAGACCCGGTGGCCAGCAGGTCGATCATCGTGCCATCGTGTCCATTGTCCAGGAACTTCGCATTCACGCTGCCGGCGCTGAAATTAAGCTGTTCACCCTTGATTTCAGTTGCCAGCGCATGCAGGCTGGAAAGCTGGTTGCGCTCATCCAGCTGCCCGGTCATCGAGGCACCGTTCAGCACGAGGTCACTCATCATTACCGGAGTGGCCGACGGTCCGCTGCGGGCATCATCGGCAACCGGCAGCAGCAGGCTGAAGGGCTGCGGTACATTGACCAGCCCGCTATCGGTGTCCATCGTCATGATGCTCGTCGTGAACTGGTAGCCCTCCCGACTGAACACCTGCACCTTGTCGCGCAGCTCGATTCGATATGTACTTTGCTCATCACCGGGCTGGCCCGTCAGCTTCACCGTACCGGACTCAGCATTGAATGCCAGTCCCTGCTCGCTGAGCATGCCGCTGATTTCACCGGGGCAGCGCAGCAGGTTTTCATCAATGTAGATCTCGACCCGCTGCGTATCCAGCCGGCTGCCGGTCTGCTCAAGGTGCACATTGCCAGTTGCCTCAGCGAAGCTGTCAGCCTGGCTGTAGCGCAGGCTGTCGGCACTGAGGCGGTAGTCCTGGTACTCGAACTGCACACCACCGGTGTAGACGGCCACCTGGTTGCCCTCGTGGATCTCGATGCGGGTCCGTCCATTGCTGCGGATGCGCAGCACGTCGTCATCCCCCGCTTCATGCTGTGCGACCGAAACTGCAGGCTGCATCACGAGCAGCGCAAGCAGTCCGGCTGGCAACAGCAGTTTATTCATAAAGGAGTACGTCTGCGTCCAGCGGGATGAATTCCGAGGCGGTCAGCCTCAGTTCCTCGCTGGTCGATCCGGTGAATCCGTATACTTCCACGCGCACGCCGTGTGCCTTCAGGTGCCGCACGAGGTCGCAGAAGTCGCCGTCACCGCTGACAAGCGCCACCACGTCCACACGGTCCATCAGGCTGATCGAATCAATTGCGATGCCCATGTCCCAGTCGCCCTTGGCGCTGCCATCCGGCCGCTTCTTGAGCTCCTTGCTCTTCACCTCGTATCCCACCTGGTGGAGGAAGTTGATGAAGCTACTCTGGTCGATCTCGGGGGTCTGCACGATGTAGGCCAGCGCACGGATCATGCGACGGCCCATGGTCACCTTCTCGGCCAGCTGCTGGAAGTTCAGCTTGCGCTGGTAGAGGGCGCGGGCGGAGTAGAACATGTTCTGGACATCAACGAATACAGCCAGCCGCTGGCTGACGTGTATCGGGCGTCGGCGTTCCATATTTTCAGATCCTGAGTTTATGTATTCCGCGGCCGGAACCCACCATCCGGCTGCGGGCTGATTCTACATCATTGCTGGCCAAATCCAGCGTATCAGTTGGTTTCGCTCTCGCTGCCGGGCTCTGGTCCGGGAGCGCCGTCAAGCGCATCCGCAGTGAGGTGGCCTTCCATGTCCTCCTCCGGCTCGAGCTTTGGCTCATCCGGCACATCCTGTCCGCTGGCCAGCTGCTTGGCGACGTCCTCACCCTTCTTGAGCATTGCATCGTTGGCGCGCAGGTAGCGGGTCAGCTCCGTGCGCAGCTCCTGGATCTCCTTGCTCTTCTCGATGATCTTCTCGTCGAGTTCCTTCAGGTAGGGATCGTCCTTGAGCTGGTTGTTCACGTCGTACCAGATCTGCGGCGCAATGCCTTCCTTATGGATCTCGGTATGCGAGGGGGTGTAGTACTTGCCGATCACGACAGCCAGTGCGCTGTGCTCATCACCGTTCTCGTCGTAGTCCATCGGGATCACGGCCTGCACCACGCCCTTGCCGAAGCTCTGCTCACCGACCACCTTGGCCTTGCCGTAGTCCAGCAGGGCCTGTGTCAGCACCTCGCTGGCGCTGGCGGTGCCGTCATTGATCAGTACCACGACAGGTACATCAAACTTCTCGGTGTTCGGGTCAGCACTGAGCTGCGCACTCTCGGAGGAGTTGCGGGTCTGCACCTCGACGATCATGCCGTCCTTCACGAAGCAGTCCGCAACGTCGCGGGCTGCAGTCAGCACACCGCCGGTGTTGTCACGCAGGTCGATGATCACGGACTTCATGCCCTGGGCCTGCAGTTCCTCCATGTTGCGGCGGAAGTCAGGCCCAGTCTCCTCGGCGAAGTTGGAGATCTTGATGTAGCCAACGCCACCGTCATACATCTCAGCAACTGCAACTGAGCTGTACTCAACGTTGCGCCGCTCAATCTCGAAGTCCAGGAAATCCGGCTCGCCAGCGCGGAAGATCTTCACCTTGACCTTGGTGCCGATCGGGCCCTTGATCTTGGCCGCCACTTCGGGAAGGATCATGTTGAAGGTGTCATCACCCTCGATCTCGGCGATCACGTCATCCTTGTGCAGGCCCGACTCCTCAGCCGGGGTGTTAGGGAACACGGTCACGATTTCGGGGTAGTGCCCGTCAGCGCTGAGGCCCATCAGGATGCCAACGCCGGCATACTCACCGGTGGTCTGGGCATTCAGGTCCTTGTACAGTTCAGGGTTGTAGAAGTGAGTGAAGTCGTCGTTGTAAGGGTCATCCCGCAGCACGGACAGCATGCCGGTCACGGCTGCATATTCCATCTTCTGCTTTGTCTGGTCATCCAGCTCCGTGAAGTAGTCACGGTCCAGCAGGTCGAATGCCTTCTTGACCAGGTTCGGGTTCTGCATGCTGCGGATCTTGCCCAGCAGGTCGGTAGTGCCAAGGCTGCCGTCGCTGGAGCGGGCCAGTTTCATGCCGAGGAACAGTGAGGCTACCGCCACGAGAAGCAGCACGCTGAAACGTACCAGGAAGTTGGTCATGCGATTGTTCTCCAAGAAAACCCTCCGGGTCGGATGTGGCATAGGACTGCCCGCACCCCTAAAGATGTTCGGAAGTGGCTAAAGTGTAACGCAGGCTCCGGAGATACTACCGCTACCTTACTTCATTGACTTGGTCGGATCGACCGGTTCGCCCTTGATGCGTACCTCGAAGTGGCAGTGGTTGCCCGTACTGATGCCGGTGCTGCCGACCTCGCCGATCTTGTCACCCTGCTTCACTTCCTGGCCTTCCTTGCAGCTGAACTTGCTCATATGGCCATACAGGGTCGTGCGGCTGTTGCCGTGGTCAATGATCACAGTGTTGCCGTAGCCGCCGTAATACTTGGCGACGATCACCTTGCCGTCACCACTGGCACGGATCGGCGTGCCCTTCGGGGCACCGATGTCCACACCGGTATGCATTCGCTGCTTCTTGTAGACAGGGTGTCTGCGCATCCCGAACGGGCTGGTGATCGATCCGCTGCAGGGTTTGGCGAAGCTGCCCTTCCATTCACCCTTGTACGAGCGGTCCTTGTCAGCCGCGATCGCGGCCAGTTCCTTGATGATGCGCTTGTTGGTCTCCTCAAGTTCACGGATCTCCTTGAGGTAGACATCGATGTCCTGCTCAATGGCGAGGTTGGTGTTGCGCTGTTCACTGCTCAGGCGTTCGAGGGATGTCTTCTCCTCCTCGAGGCTGACCTTGATCTTGTCGATTTCCTCAATCTGCAGGGCGATCGCGGACACCTTCTGTTCCAGCTCCTGTTGCGAGGCCTTGGTATCAGTCACGATCTGCTGGTCCTGCTCGAGGATCGTCTGCACAAAGAACATGCGGTCCACCAGCTCGCCGAAGTCCGCCACGTTGAACATCACGTCCACGTAGGACAACTCACCCTGCATGTAAAGCGTGCGGGCCCGCTCCGAGAGGCGCAGCTTGTGCTCGCTGACCTTCTTCTCCAGCGCGATCTTCTCATCCTCGCTGGCCTTGCGCTTCTTCTCAGCTTCCGCAAGCTGGGACTCGATGCCAGCGATCTGGCGGTTCTTGGCATTGATCTGCTGGTCGATCACCTCAATGGCATTCTGCACCACCACGCCCTGCTGCTTCAGCTTCTTGATCTCACCCCACAGCTGGTCGGCCTTCTTGCTGTTCTGCTTCTGCTGCTTCTCCAGCTTGGCGCTCTGGCCCCAGGAAGTTCCTCCGAGCACGAACAGGCTCAGCAGGCCCACGATGCAGATTCTGGCAATGTTCCCTTTCATGCTTCTCCCTCTCTCACTTGAGCTGCTTCATGACCTTGATGCTCTCAAGCTGCAGCTCCAGCTCCCTGCGCAGGAAGTTGTTCACTGTCCTGAGCGAGCCGAAGAATCCGACGACGATGCCAAGTCCCACGAGCAGGCTGGCCAGTGCCATGAACAGGTAGCTTTCGTCGACCCCGAGACTCGGCATGGCCTGGGCCAGGTCGGTCAGGGCCAGCGCCTGCTTCATGCTGACCAGCAACCCGAAAATTATGATATACGCAATGCCCGCCCCGAGGAAACCGAAGAAGATTCCCTCGAAGATGAATGGCCAGCGGATGAACCACCACGTCGCTCCCACGAGCTGCATGATGCGGATTTCCGTTCGCCGCGCATAGACGGACAGCGCAATGATGTTGTTGATGCTTGAGTAGGTGAACAGCACCAGCAGGCTGATCGTGATCAGGCAGACGATCACGAGGATCATCAGGATCTTCAGGTACTTCTCCACCACCTGCGAGCCGTAGCGCGTGGCCAGCGTGCCGGTCAGCTTTTCGCACTGGGCCACCACGTCCTCGATATGTTCCGGGTCACTGGCCTGGATCACGAAGCTGGCCGGCAGCGGGTTGTTCTCCAGCAGGTCATTCAGTTCCAGCGTGCTGCTGCGGGCGGAGAAGATCGCCAGTGCCTCGTCCTTCGAGCGGAACTTCACCGCCTTGACGAACTCCATGTTGGTGATGTCCTGCTCCATCGCATTGATCTGCTTGGCACTCAGGTCATCCTTCAGGAACACGTGGATCTCAAGCTGATCACCGAGCTTCTTCCAGGCGATTGCACCGCCGACGAGGATCACGAAGAAGATGCCGAGCACCAGCAGGCTGATCGTCACCTGCGCGCCATAGGTCAGGTGCAGGAAGCGGCTGTGGCGCAGGCTTTCCACGAACTCACGGAACAGGAAGAAGAAGCTACGCATGGGTGCCCTCCCCCGGTCCCTCGTGGTAACCGCCCTCGCGCCGGTCGGCATACAGCTCACCATTGCGAACTACCAGTGTGCGCCGGCGGAAGCGGTTGACGATGCTCGCATCATGCGTGGCGACAAGCACAGTTGTGCCGCGCTCATTGATGCGCGTGATCAGGTCCATGATCTCGAGGCTGGTATCCGGGTCAAGGTTACCGGTCGGCTCGTCCGCCAGCAGGATGTCCGGCTTGTTGACAATTGCCCTGGCGATGCACAGGCGCTGCTGTTCACCACCGGACATCTCCGTCGGGTAGCTCTTCAGCTTGCGTGACAGCCCGATCCAGTCCAGCACCTCAGGCACCAGCGTGCTGATCTGGCGCTGGGTAGCGCCGCGGATGTGCAGCGCATAGGCCACGTTGTCAAACGCGGTCTTCTGCGGCAGCAGCAGGAAGTCCTGGAAGATCACCCCCACCCTGCGCCGGTAATAAGGGATCTCGCGCATGCGCAGAGATGAGATGTCCTTGTTGAACACGATCACCTTGCCCTCAGTGGCAACGGTGTCCCGGTAGATGAGTTTCAGCAGGCTGCTCTTGCCGCCGCCCGTCGGGCCGACGATGAACGCGAACTCCTGCTTCTCGATGTGCAGGTCGACTCCCGTCAGGCCAACGGCCATGTTCGGATAGGTCAGACCCGCGTTAACAAACTTGATCATTAAGCTTCCCGACGTATTCCCTCATCACCAGGTTTACGAAGCGCGGCAGGCTGCCGATCCGGCCAAGCCTGCTGCCATCCTGGGTCAGGCGATGCAGCCATTCCATCCCACTGCTGCGCACCCACTGCGGGGCCCGCTGCTTTACTCCGGCATACACCTCAAGGGAACCACCTACTCCCACCATCAGTTTCGCACCGCAACCCAGACGTGCGGAATCAATGAACTGTTCCTGCCGCGGGCTGCCCATCCCGACGATCAGGATATCCGTATCGGCATCCCTGATCATCGAAAGCATCTCAACATCCTTCCCTGCCGCGAAGTAACCATCGTGGCATCCAGCTATGTTAACCTGCGGCATCCTGCCTTCTATCCACAGGGCAGCGGCTTCCGCTACCCCCGGCTTTGAACCAAGCAGGAACACCCGTTTGCCGGGTAGCCGCTCCAGCAGGTCCAGTGCCAGCTCGACACCCGGATATCGCTGCACATCGCGCTTGCCGAGCAGCCTGGCCGCCAGCTGGATCCCGACTCCATCCGCCACCACCGCCTCGGCCCGGGACATCAGATCCGCTACCGCGGGGTCGGTTCGCATCGCGAGCACCATCTCCGGGTTGATTGTCAGCACCTGGGTAGCCAGGCCTGCCAGCACCCGGCTGCAGATCAGCTCCAGCACCGCTTCACGGCCACCGGTGATCACCGGCAGGCCAAGCAGTTCCACTGTGTCCTCGCGAATGGGCATATTAGAAATCAGGTAGTAGATATTCGGCAGGCTCAAGTGCCCTGATTAACAGTCGATAGGTTAAGCATGAATTCAGTTAATGCAGCGCTGGTCAGGCCACTGGATGCGGGCATCCCGCAGGCTGGCCGCAGCACGGAGCTGCCAGCGGAGGATACGAAAGCTCCGGTCCAGCCCCCGTTTGCCGCAATGCTGCAAAATGCCCTGCTCGAGACGCAGATGGCCATGGGTATCGCCCTGCATGAAACCCCGCAGCAGCAGGCTCCCCCGCCCCAAACGGCTGAGCGCATCGATAAGGCCTCATCAGACATGGAGGCCCTGTTCGTCAGCCACCTGATGAAGGAGATGTGGCGCACGATTCCTGAATCTACCTACGGCATGAAGGGAACCGCCGGCGAGATCTACCGTGACATGTTCATTGATAACATTGCAGAGGTGGTAAGCGAAGGACAGGGCATCGGGCTGAAGGATGTGATCCGCCGCGAGCTGCTGCAGTCCGAAGCCGGAATCATGCCAAAGCCTCCCAAAATATCGTGACATAATTCACGTTATACTATTAGAAATCTATCAACAGCGAGCAGGATTAATCGGATAAATATTGTCCTTATTAAGCTATTTTCCTGCCCCTCTTCTGGCAGCGTGCTCCCACATTGATTTCCGGATAATCAATACCCATGCGGGGAAATCGAAAAGTGGGACAGAATAAATCCTGATTTAGCGTGGTATACTCCAACTGTTGCCAGCAGGCAAATTTCCCAGGAATATTGCAGTTGGAAAGTATGCTTAAAATCACGAATTTAACAGCCCGCGTCGGAGAACAGGACATCCTCAAGGGAGTGAACCTGGAGGTCTCCGCCGGTGAAGTGCACGCCATCATGGGTCCGAACGGCAGCGGTAAGAGCACGCTCGCCAAGGTGCTCGCCGGCGATGAAGCCTACGAGGTTACCGGCGGTTCCGTCAGCTACCTCGGGGAGGACCTGCTGGAGCAGGAAACCCACGAGCGCAGCCGCAACGGCCTGTTCCTCGCATTCCAGTACCCCGTCGAGATCAGCGGTGTGACCATCGCGAACTTCCTGCGCACGGCGCTCAACGCCCGCCGGGAGAACCCGATGAGCGCGATGGAGTTCTACGGCCTGCTGCAGGACCGCCTGAAGGAGCTGAAGCTCGATGACAGCTGGTCCCAGCGCTACCTGAACGACGGCTTCAGCGGCGGCGAGAAGAAGAAGAACGAGATCCTGCAGATGATGCTGCTGGAGCCGAAGCTCTGTGTTCTGGATGAGACGGACAGCGGGCTCGACGTGGATGCGCTGAAGATCGTCAGCGAGGGCGTCAACCGCATGCGCAGCCCCGAACGAAGCATCGTGATCGTGACGCACTACCAGCGCCTGCTGGAGTACATCAACCCGGACTACTGCCATGTGATGCTGGACGGCCGCATCGTGCGCAGCGCGCCGGGCATCGAGCTGGCCCGCAATATCGATGAGCAGGGCTACGAGCTCATCCGTGAGCAGGCGAGCGTCTGAGGGAGGGCCATATGAGCGATTCACAACAGAGCACGCCGGACATCATCAACATCGGTTCCTACCAGGCCGGCTGGCATGACGCGGATGCGCGTTACAGCTACAAGGCCGAACCGGGGCTGAATGAGAACGTTGTCAGGCAGATGAGCGAGATGAAGAATGAGCCGAAGTGGATGCTCGACTTCCGCCTGCGTTCGCTGAAGCACTACGAGGAGCGTCCGATGCCATGGTGGGGTGGGAAGATCGACGTCGACTTCGATTCGATCTACTACTACCTCAAGCCGGACAGTGGCAACAACCGTACATGGGAGGAAGTGCCGGAGGAGATGAAGCGCACCTTCGAGCGCCTCGGCATTCCGGAGGCGGAGCGCAAGAGCCTCGCCGGTGTCGGCGCCCAGTACGACAGCGAGAGTGTCTACCACAACCTGAAGAAGGAATGGGAGGAGGCCGGCGTGGTCTTCCTCGACATGGACACCGGCCTGCGTGAACATGAGGATGTCGTGCGCGAGCACTTCGGCACGGTCATCCCGCCGGAGGACAACAAGTTCAGCGCGCTCAACAGCGCTGTCTGGTCAGGTGGTTCCTTCGTGTACGTGCCCAAGGGCGTCAAGATCGACATCCCGCTGCAGGCCTACTTCCGTATCAACGCGGACAAGGCCGGCCAGTTCGAACGCACGTTGATCATTGCCGATGAAGGCGCCTTCGTGCACTACATCGAGGGCTGCACCGCCCCGACCTGGACCGCCGATTCACTGCATAGTGCTGTGGTGGAGATCATTGCCAAGCCCGGTTCCCGCATCCGCTACAGCACGGTGCAGAACTGGAGCAACAGTGTCTACAACCTTGTCACCAAGCGCGCCGTCGCCATGGAGCATGCCACCGTCGAATGGCTGGATGGCAACATCGGCAGCCAGCTGACGATGAAGTACCCGAGCGTGATGCTCGTCGGTGAAGGTGCCCGCGGCGAGGTGATGTCCATCGCCTATGCGCAGGACGGCCAGCACCAGGACACCGGTGCCAAGATGATCCACGTGGCGCCCGGCACCACCAGCCGGATCATTGCCAAGTCGATCAGCAAGGGCCTCGGGCGCAGCACCTACCGCGGCCTGGTGCGCATCCACAGCGGAGCGCGCGGTGCCAAGAGCAGCGTGGACTGCGATGCCCTGCTGCTGGACCGCAACAGCCGCACGGACACCTATCCCTACATCGAAGTGGACGAGGACAGTGCCAGCGTCGGCCACGAGGCCCGCGTGAGCAAGGTCAGCGAGCAGCAGATGTTCTACCTGATGCAGCGAGGCATTGAGGAGAGCGAGGCACTGGCCCTGATTGTCAATGGCTTCATCGAACCGATCACCAAGCAGCTCCCGCTGGAATACGCGGTCGAGCTCAACCGCCTGATCGAACTTGAGATGGAGGGAAGCGTAGGCTGATGTCCGGTTCAAGTGAAACACAGAGTGGACACCGCGGGAACGCAGCCCATGAGGCTGGCCTGCCCGGCCTGCGCCAGCGCTATGCCGAATTGGCAGCCGCCCTGCCCCTGCCTGACCTGCGCACCGAAAGCTGGCACTATGGCCGGCCGGACAAGTTCCTGCCCGAGCAGCTTACGCAGGGCATCAGCCCCCAGGCGAGCAATCGTTCGCTGCATGTGGCGGACATGCTCCAGCATGCCGGACCGGCGATCGTGCTGCGCCTTGGCATTGAGGGGCTGGAATGCCTGCAGGGATCAATGGAGGACTTCGGCGGCAGCATCAGCCTGCTGGACGAGCATGCCGGATTCAGTGAGCATCCCGCACTGCAGGGCTGGCTGGAATCCCTGAACCAGCGTGAAAGCGACAAGCTTGAGGCTGAGCAGCTCAGCCGCCTGCAGCGTGTGATGCTGCTGGACATGCCGGCCAATTCCGAAGGCGGCCTGCCCCTGCACCTGATCGTTGACATGCCGGGTGCCGGTCTCTATCGCTCAGAGCAGATCGTGGTCAACGCACAGTCCGGTTCAGCCTGCAGCCTGCACCTGCACATCACTGGTGACGACATCGAGGAACAGTCCCTGCTGCACCTCGGCCTGCACCTGGAACTGGCTGACAACTCCTCCCTGAAGCTGCTGCGCTACCAGAACACCGGAACGCATTGCGACGTGCGTGGCATCGAAACCCAGCACCTCGGACGGGATGCACGCTGCACCAGCGTCAGCCTGTTCGTCGGGGGCCGCCACCTGCGCCATGACGCCATCACCAGCCTGGCCGGTCCCGGCAGTGAAAGTGTGCTGCGCGGCCTGTACCACATGGGTGGCCGGCAGACCGCGTCCATCTTCAGCCACCAGGACCACCGTGTTGCCAATGCACACAGCGACCTGCTGTTCAAGGGTACGATGCTGGACCGCAGCGCGGCTAGCTACCTCGGGCAGATCACCGTCGCCCCTGATGCGCAGGGCACGGACGCCTACCAGAGCAACCGCTCACTGCTGCTGTCACCGAAGGCCCGCTCATCCAGCTCACCGCAGCTTGAGATCGAGGCCAATGACGTGCGCTGCAGCCACGGCGCCAGCGTCGCCAATGTGAGCAGCGAGGAGCTGTTCTACCTTGAAAGCCGTGGCATCGACCCCGAGACCGGCCGCCAGCTGCTGGTCAGCGGCTTCCTCGCCGAAGTGGCCGACCTCGTGCCGGAGGGCCGCCTGCGGGAGTATGTCTATGGCGACATGCTCGGGCGGCGCGTCTGATGGCGGAGCACAGGGTTGCCAGCCTGTCGAAGATCCCGGAAGGCAAGGCCTGGCCGATAACGGTGGATGACTACGACATCATGCTGGTGCGCTTTGGCGACATGGTCTACGCGATCGAGGACTGCTGCAGCCACCAGGAATTCCCGCTAAGCCAGGGTGAGATCGATTCTCAGCAGTGCACCGTGCGTTGCCGGGCCCATGGTGCAACCTTCGACCTGCGCACCGGAAAGGCCATGAAGGCCCCCGCATTTGCCCCTGTCCCGGTCTACAATGTACGCGTCGAAGGCGATGATGTCTTCGTCGAAATTGAAGACTGAACAGACACGCAATGGAAGTGCAATGATGAACAGTGAAAGCCCCGCAGGAGCGGAGGTTGGCACGGCGCTGGACGTCAACCGCCTGAGGAAGGACTTCCCCGCCCTGCGCCGGACTGTCAATGGCCACCCGCTGGTCTACTTTGACAACACGGCCGCCACCCTCAAGCCGCAGTCAGTGATTGACAGCATCTCCCGCGTTTATTCCGACTACCCCGCCAACGTGCACCGCGGCATCCACATGCTCAGTGAGGAGGCCACGAACGCCTATGAGGAAGCCCGCGTGAAGGTGGCCCGCTTCCTGAATGCACGTGAGCCGGATGAGATCGTCTACACCCTGAACACGACTGATTCCATCAACCACATCGCCGGCAGCTGGGGCGAGGCCAACATCGGCCCCGGCGACGAGGTGCTGGTGACCGACATGGAGCACCACGCAAACTTCGTCCCCTGGCAGCAGCTCTGCATGCGCAAGGGAGCGAAGTTCCAGGTGGCGCATGTGTTGTCCAGCGGCCAGCTCGACCGTGAGGATTTTGACAGCAAGCTCAGTGAGCGTACCAAACTTGTGGCCTGCGCGCACGTCAGCAATGTCAGCGCCGTCGTCAACCCGATCAGGGAACTGGCGGAGCAGGCCCACCGCGTCGGAGCGATCTTCGTTGCCGACTGCGCCCAGAGCGTGCCGCACATGCCGGTGGACGTGCAGGCACTCGGTGCCGACTTTATCGCCTGCAGCGCATACAAGTTCCTCGCGCCCTTTGGTGTCGGCATCCTCTGGGGCCGACGGGATCTGCTGGACTCGATGCCGCCCTATCGCACCGGTGGCAACATGATCGCCGAGGTCAGCCGCGAACATACGCGCTTCAACGTCGCTCCGCACAAGTTCGAGGCCGGCACTCCGAGCATCGCGGATGTGATCGGCATGGGAGCCGCGATCGACTACCTCGAGCAGTGGGGCATGCGCGCGATCTACGAGCATGAGGTTGAACTGTCGCGCTACATGCACGAGCGGCTGGCTGAAATGCCGGGCGTGCGCGTGATCGGTGACTGGTTCCCCGGAAAGCCGGCGATTGCCAGCTTCCACCTGGACTATGCCCATCCGCACGACGTTGCCCAGTTCCTCAACGAGGAAGGCGTCGCTGTCCGCAGCGGACTGCATTGTGCCGAACCGCTGCATTGCGCGCTCGGCCTGAGCAGCAGCACTCGTGCCTCCCTCTATCTCTATAACACCCATGATGAAATTGACAGGATGATCGCGGCCATCAAGACCGTGGAGGAGATATTCGCCTGATGGACCTGAAAGCACTCTACCGCGAAGTGATCCTCGATCACTACAAGGCGCCCCGCAACACCGCACCACTCGTCCAGCCGGACCGCCAGGCGGACTGCCGCAACCCCAGCTGCGGGGACAAGATCAAGCTGCAGCTTAAATTTGACAACGACCGCGTGAGCGAGGTGGCCATGCTCGGCAATGGCTGTGCGATCTCGCAGGCCAGTGCCTCAATGATGACGGAGGCCCTCAAGGGACGGACCCTCGCTGAGATCGACCGCGTGGTGGAGGAGTTCCGCGCGATGATCGTCAACGGCAGCACGGAGTTTGACCGCCAGGTGCTTGGCGACCTCGTGATCCTCGAGGGGGTTGCCAAGCTGCATGCCCGCGTCAAGTGCGCGATGTGTGGCTGGAGCGCGCTTGATGCGGCACTCCATGAGGACGGCTCCGATGTCAACCTCGACGAGGACCGGGAGATGCCGGCCTCAAGCCGCGGCTGAACTCAGGCTTCGTTGCGCATGCTGCTGCGGTACCAGTTGAAGGCAGTGAGCAACCCGAGCACGATCGGCAGGATGAATACCTGCAAACTCGCCTCCCGGTTCAGCTCCTAGTGGAAATAGGGCGCGTGCCAGTCCAGCCAGGCGATCGGGAATCCCTGGGAAATGCCGGTGAACAGGTAAGCGGCGTACAGCGCGAGGAGCACTCCTGCCAGCAGGGCATTGAACATTCCTGAATATTAGCAGGTTACGGCTAAAATCTAGGCATGCTCAGACTGTTCAAGGGGATCGACTTCCCCGGCTCCCCCGACGAGGCAAAGCAGCGCCAGCCTGCCGGCTACGACTTCAGCGTGCGCTCGATCGCACGCTTCAACGGGCCGGCCACCCTCGATTTCACGAACGAGAAGCGCCAGCTGCCCGAGCTGGAGGAGCTGGCCTGGCCGGCGGATAGCTCCCCGATTGAACTGGCCCCCGGCGGCTACCTGGTCACCTACAACGAGACCGTCAGCGTGCCGGAGCATTCCGCCGGCATCCTGCTGCCGCGTTCAAGCCTGATGCGCTGCGGTGCGACGCTGCACTCAGCTCTGTGGGATCCCGGCTACGTTGGCAAGGGCCAGGGCCTGATGACGGTCTACAACACCCTCAATCTGCATCGCGACGCACGCATCGCCCAGTTCATCCTGATCGGGATCGAAGGCCAGGTTGAGTCACTGTACAGCGGACAGTACCAGGGCGAGAACCTCTGATTCAGTAGTACAGCTCAGCCGGGGCGGCATGGTCTGCCTCATCCGGCAGGGTCCAGCGGATGCTCGTCGGCCGCACGGCATCCCCTTCCCGCAATTGCAGCGAGCCATCCAGCACAAGGCACAGGCAGCGGTCCTCCCGCAGCTCCAGCACCCTCAGCGTTGCCAGTTTCAGCGGCTCATCCCAGACGCCGCGCCCACTCATGTCGGTGATGTTCTCGATGCGCAGCACACTCAGCTCGTCGCCGACCTGTACTAGCTCGCTGCCGCCCAGGCTGACAACTGCGGTGTCGCCGCTCAGCGCAAGCACACGCCCCTGGAACGGGATGCGCTGGTAGAGCTCATACAGGAAGGCACCGATCGCCTTGTAGGTCGCCAGTCCGAGGTTGCTTTCATGGAAGTCCGCGCCGAGGTAGTCCATCTGTCTCAGGACCGGCCAGCTCAGGTGGTTGAGCCGCACACCGCGCCGGCTTTCGCGTCCGCTGTAGTCCCCTTCGACGATCACCGCGCCGCTGGCGGCATCGCTCATGCGGATGTGCAGCCTGCATTCCGCGAGCCTGTCACTGCCCCCCAGCATCCGTGACAGGTCGTTGAAATCATCGCCGAGGTCCATCGGGTTGTCACGAGTGCTGACATCGAAGTAGAGCACATCAAGCTCAACGACGTAGCGCGGCGCAACCTGCTCACTGAGCAACCTGCTGGAGGCACTCTGCCTTGCCGCCTTGCCGGGGTAATCCTCCAGCGCATCAGCGGGAATCGCCAGGCTCGCTTCGAACAGTCCACTGGCTTTCAGCTGGGCGCAGATTATCGCACTCAGCCCCTCGCCCAGCTGCCAGACAGGATGGTTCGCGCGCTGCACCAGCACCTGCTCTGCAGCCTGTGGACGCCCGGCTGGCGCTAGCAGCACAAGCAGTGCGAAAATCGCAGTAAAGCGGCTAAACGGTGTTGACGCTGGCATCAAGGCTCCGTATAATCCTTGTTCCTGCCGGCGTAGCTCAGTGGTAGAGCAACTGATTCGTAATCAGTAGGTCATCGGTTCAAATCCGTTCGTCGGCTCCATTCCCCTCTCAGGCAACGGGCTGCGCGACGGCCTCATGCTCTTCCGTGATGCTGCGCATGATGCTGTGCTCCTCATCGCTGAGCACGTTCTCAACGTCCAGGATGATCATCAGGCGCTCATCAAGCTTGCCTACACCGGCAATGAAATCACTTCTTATATCGGACGCCATCGCCGGGGGTTTACTGAGCTGGCTGCCGCTGAGGGTCAGCACCTCGTTGACGTCATTCACCTGCATTCCCACCGTGACATCAGCGACCTCCACGATCACGACCTTGGTGTCATCCAGCGGGTCCTTGCCCATCTGGAACTTGGTGTGCAGCGAGATGATCGGGATGATCTCCCCGCGCAGGTTGATCACACCAAGGATGAACCCGGGCGTATTCGGCAGGTGTGTGATGTCAGGCCTGCGTATGATCTCCTTGATGAACTGGATCGGCACGCCGAATTCCTCATCCTCAAGGCGGAAGACCACCATCTGCAGGCTGTCTGATTCCATGAAAGTGGCGCTCATGCACTCCCTCCACGCGGTTTGCCGCGCACATATCTACGCAGACATTAACCGCGAGGATTGGACGTGCAGTACACAAGCAGGCCATTTAGGGTGGAATTCACCCTGCTAGAGCCGGCCCGCCACCACCCTGCGACCACCATAGACCGCAGCGCTGCCCAGCTCGTCCTCGATGCGCAGCAGCTCGTTGTACTTGGCGACGCGGTCCGTGCGGCAGGGAGCACCGGTCTTGATCATCCCGGAGTTCGTGGCAACCGCCAGATGCGCAATTGTGGTGTCCTCCGTCTCGCCCGAGCGGTGGCTGGTGATCGAAGTGAACGATGCATTGTGCGCCATGCTGATGCAGTCCAGCGTCTCCGTCAGGCTGCCGATCTGGTTCAGCTTGATCAGGATGCTGTTGCAGGCCTTGGTGTCGATAGCCTGCCGCAGCCGGAGCGGGTTGGTCACCAGCAGGTCGTCACCGACAATCTGCAGGGCATCCCCTTGCTCCGCCGTGAAGGCCTGCCAGCCCTCCCAGTCATCCTCATGCAGCGGGTCCTCAATGCTGAAGATCGGGTACTTCTTCCTCAGGTCCGCATAGAACTGTCGCATTCCAGCGCTGTCGAGGCTCATCCCGCTGCCCTTCAGCAGGTACTTGCCGTCCATGAAGAACTCGCTGGCAGCGCAGTCCAGCGCGAAACAGACCTGCTCTCCAAGCTTGTAGCCGGCCTTTTCCACCGCCTCGCTGATCAGCTGCAGGGCCTCCTCGTCACTCTTGAGCGCCGGGGCGAAGCCGCCCTCATCACCGACATTGGTGACATAGCCGCGGGACTTGGTGACGCCCTTGAGGGTCTGGTAGATCTCGCAGCCGCAGCGCAGTGCCTCACTGAAGCTGTCAAAGCCGAAGGGCACGATCATGAACTCCTGGATGTCCACGTCGTTGTCACCATGCGCCCCGCCATTGATCACGTTCATCAGCGGCACCGGCAGGGTGCAGCTGTTTGTGCCGCCGATATAGCGGTACAGCGGCATCTGGCAGGACTCCGCCGCGGCATGGGCCGTTGCCAGGCTGACGGCGAGGATCGCATTGGCACCCAGCCGGGACTTGTCCGGCGTGCCATCCAGTTCCAGCAGCATATGGTCAATGATGCGCTGGTCGCTGGCATCGGCCTGCAGCAGCTCGGCGGCAATCTCCGAATTGATGTTCTCCACGGCCTGGCTGGTGCCCTTGCCGAGGAAGCGTGACTTGTCGCCATCACGCAGCTCCAGCGCCTCATGGGTGCCGGTGCTGGCGCCGCTGGGCACCATTGCCCGCCCATAGCTGCCATCCATCAGCAGCACTTCCGCCTCAACCGTCGGGTTGCCACGGGAATCGATGACCTGACGGCCACGGATAGCATTGATCAGACTCATTGTTTCCTCCACTTCCGGTGCTGCAAGCGCCGGCCCTATTCCCTCACGCAGCCCCGCTCAGCGAGGCTGTCCACGAATCTTGTCAGCGTTTCGTCATCCGCGGCGTGCAGGGCCGCCGCCTGCCCTATCAGTTCCATGTCAAGCAGCCCGGCAAACCAGACCCTGAAGTCCGCGCCGGACCTGATGCGGTAGCGCAGCTCAGAAAAGAGATGAGCCATCGCTTCCTTCAGCATCTCGGAACTGCTGCCAGCGAAGCGGCGGTCCGCCCTGTCAAATGACCGGTTGGACTGCATGCTGCCGCTGTAGTAACGCAGTTCCACGCGAATCAGAGAGGACAGCTCCTCGCCGTCACGACGCACCGCGATATGCAGGTCGTCCTTGCCGTTGTCAGCACTGCCAGTTTCCATCTCTTGTTGCCGTCCCGCGGGTCGGATTGTCGCCCGCTAGGCTCCCGCGCTGCCGGACTTCGCCCGTGAGGCAATGCTCGCCTGCGCGGCTGCCAGCCTGGCAACCGGCACGCGGAACGGGCTGCAGGACACGTAGTCCAGCCCGACCGAGTCGAAGAAGTGGATGCTCGACGGGTCACCTCCGTGCTCACCACAGATGCCGAGCTTGATCTTCGGACGGGCCTTGCGGCCGAGCTCGCAGGCGATGCTCACGAGCTTGCCGATGCCGCCCTGGTCGAGGCTGTTGAACGGGTCCTTCTCATAGATCTTCATGTCTACGTAGCGGCCGAGGAACTTCTGCGCATCGTCACGGCTCACGCCCATGCCCATCTGGGTCAGGTCGTTGGTGCCGAAGCTGAAGAACTCAGCACTGGCGGCAACTTCGTCGGCGGTCACCGCAGCGCGCGGGATCTCGATCATCGTGCCGAACATGTAGTCAATCTGCTCACCGTACTCCTCCATCGTCCTGGAGGCCACGGCGCGCAGCACCTGCTCCACGAGCTGCAATTCCTTAACGTGTCCGATCAGCGGCACCATGATCTCGGGCAGCGCTGTCTTGCCGCTGCGCTTGACCTCGATTGCGGCGCTGATGATGGCGCGCACCTGCATCTCATTGATCTCGGGGTGGATCAGGCCGAGCCGGCAACCGCGGAAACCGAGCATCGGGTTGCTCTCGCGCATGCCGTGGATGCGGTTGACAATCTCCTCGCGGCGCTCCGCGCTGACCTCGCCGAACACGGCCTGGATCATGCGGTCGATGTCCTCGACATCGTGCGGCAGGAACTCATGCAGCGGCGGGTCCAGCAGGCGGATGGTGACGGGCTTGCCATCCATCGCCTCGAAAATGCCGATGAAGTCCTGCTTCTGGAAATCGAAGATCTTCTCAAGGTGTCCGCGGCGCTCCTCTTCCGTATTGGAAAGGATCATCGACTGCACGTGCGGCAGGCGCTCCGCTTCGAAGAACATGTGCTCCGTACGGGTCAGGCCGATGCCCTCGGCGCCGAACTCGACGGCCTGCTGGGCATCATGCGGGGTGTCAGCGTTGGTGCGCACCTTCAGGCGGCGCTCCTCGTCCGCCCAGCCGAGCAGGCGGGCCACGTTGCCACCGAACTCAGCGGGCTTCAGCGGCAGCTCTCCGGCGTAGACACAGCCCGTGCTGCCGTCGATGGTGATCCAGTCACCCTCGGAGAACTGCTGGCCACCGATCGTGACTTTCTTTTCTTCCTCATTGATGACAAGGCTCGGGCAGCTGGCAATGCAGGGTGTGCCCATGCCGCGGGCCACCACGGCCGCGTGGCTGGTCATGCCGCCTCGTGCGGTGACGATGCCCTGGCTGACAACCATGCCGTCAATGTCATCCGGCGCTGTCTCCTCACGCACGAGGATCAGCCTGGCCTTCTCCCCGCTGTCCTTGAAGATGCGGTCAGCGTCATGGCTCTCCAGCACGATCATTCCGACGGCGGCACCCGGGCTGGCCGGCAGGCCCTTGCTGTCAAGCGGCTCCTCGGCATGGCCATGCATGTCGATCTGCGGATGCAGCAGCTGCTCAATATGCTCCGGGCTGACACGGGTCACGGCCTCGGTGGTGCTGATCAGGCCCTCGTCCACCAGGTCGACGGCGATGTTGACAGCGGCCGGGCCGGTGCGCTTGCCGTTACGGGTCTGCAGGATATAGAGCTTGCCCTCCTCGACGGTGAACTCGATGTCCTGCATGTCGCGGAAGTGCTTCTCAAGGTTGGCAATGATGTCGTAGAGCTGCTTGCCGACATCAGGCATCACGGCGGTCAGCTCGTCAATGTGCTGCGGTGTGCGGATGCCGGCCACGACGTCCTCGCCCTGCGCATTGATCAGGAATTCGCCGAACACGCCATGCTCGCCGGTGCTTGGGTTGCGGCTGAAGCAGACGCCCGTGCCGCTGGTCTCGCCTTTGTTGCCGAACACCATCGACTGCACGTTGACAGCGGTGCCCAGGTTGTCAGGGATGCCCTCCTGGCGGCGGTAGGTCTTCGCGCGGTTGTTCATCCAGCTCTTGAACACGGCCTCGACGGCTATCCGCAGCTGCTCGAACACGTCCTGCGGGAACTCGATGCCGGATTTTTCGCGGAAGACCTGCTTGTAGGTCGCGATCACGCCGTCCAGCTCCTCGGCGCTCAGTTCATAGTCCTGGCGGTCTCCGCGCACCTTGAAGAACTCCACCTCGAAGTTCTTCAGGCCGATGTCCAGCGCCACGTTGCCAAAGGTCTGGATCAGGCGGCGGTAGCTGTCCTTCGCGAAGCGTGGGTTGCCGGTCTTCGCCGCCAGTCCGTCGCAGGTCTCGTCATTGAGGCCGATGTTGAGGATGGTGTCCATCATGCCCGGCATCGAGAACTTCGCGCCGGAACGCACTGAGAACAGCAGCGGGTCGCTCGCGCCGCCGAACTGCTTGCCGCCATGCTTCTCAAGCTCAGCAACCGCAGCATGGATGTCGTTCTCCAGTCCGTCCGGGAACGCTCCATGCTCGCTGTAATGGTTGCAGGCCTCGGTGGTGATCGTGAATCCCGGCGGGACCGGCAGGCCCAGCTGGGTCATTGAAGCCAGGTTGGCACCCTTGCCACCGAGCAGTCCCTTATTAGTCTTGTCCGCCTTGTCAAAGGCGTACAGCCACTTCGAAGTCATTTCTACTCCCAGGTTCAGGCCGGACATCCGGCCTTGATAATGAAAATGGAGGGCCCGTCATGGTCCCTCCATCCTTGATTCAACACTTGTACATCGCCCTGCCCGCTTACTGCTTGGCAGTGCCGGGCATTGCACCCTGCTCACCACGCTCTTCCTGGGCTGCGCGGGCCTGGTTGATTGTCAGGTCCTCGTAGAGCTGGCGCTTCTCGGCATCGTCAATGAAGGGGAACTCGATCGTGGTCTGCTCCACGATCTCCTTGCGCACATCCACAAGCGCAGCCTGCTTGCGGACGTTGCGGGCACGGTCCTCGCAGATGGACTCGACCTTCTCGTATTCAACGCTGGAACGCTCAGACTCAGGCAGGTGGTTCTCGGCCAGGTACTGGTCGATTATGCTGGCCTGCTGGGTGTCCCACAGCTCAAGCTTGTCATCCTCGGAAACGACCACGCGGGAATCAACGAGGCGTTCAAACATGATCGAGTACTTCGCATTCAGCCAGTACTCCTCCTCGGTCACATACTGGCTCTCGAGGTAATGCTCCCAGGTGGTGTTGCGCTGGTCGACGACCTTCTTGGTCTCCTCGATCTTGGCATTCACCTCTTCATCCGTGACCTCGATCTTGGCCTCGCGGGCCTTCTTGAGCATGGTCATCGAATAGCAGTACTCGCGCAGCGCAGTACGCATGAGCGGAGATGTCAGCACGTCACCGGCCGGATGTGTCTCACCACTGACGATCAGGTTGACATTTCCACCAGCAGCATTGCTGACCTGGCCCTTGCCGCCACCGGAATTCTCGGTGCAGCTGTAAATCGCGGCGGCCATGATGATCAGTCCACAGACGATCAGTACCTTGGCAGCCTGAACAAACGCCTTCATAGCTAACTCCTGTGTCGCTGTATCGAAGCGTGTAATGTTATCTTCAGCAGCATCAATTGTAAATGCAGCAATGGCCCAGACTGTGCTATCCTCGATTTCCTTCAATCTATTTAGCGGCGCTGCCGTGCGCCCCAAGCAGTCACTCCGGAGTATCACTAATGGACATCAAGGTAGTCAGCAAGGCATCCAGCAGGTCGGGTTCGGACCTCACCTGCCACTTCCTCAGGAACGGCAATGGCTTCCACGCCGCTGCCTCATCCGTTGACAAGGCCGCCATTGCAAGCGGCAAGGGCATGTTCGTCGGCGCCAGTGATGGCGGCGTGGTGCTCTGCCCGGTGATCAATGTGCTCGGTGCCAGCCTCTACCCGGATGAGGCCCTGCGCACGGCCGGAGGCCGGACGGTGCTGCATGCGGTGCAAAACGGTGGCAGCCACCTCATCTGGGAGCTCGATGGTGAGCTGGAGGAGAACGACTTCCGCCTGCTGATTGAAGGCGCGATGTTCGCTGACTATGAATTCACCAGCTATCGCAGCAACAGCAAGCCCACCAACCTGAAGATCACGGTGGTGGCAGGCAACCGCATGGCAGCCTTCAAGAAGTTGCTTGATCGCTGCAGGGGCGTATTCAATGGGGTCAACCTGGCCCGCAATGTGGTCAATACCCCTGCCAGCGACATGGTGCCGCTCCAGCTCGCAGAAGTGGCCAAGGGTGTCTGCAAGCGCCACGGCCTGAAGTTCGCCTCACTGTCCAAGGCCCAGCTCACCAAGGGTGGCTACACCGGCATCACCGCCGTCGGCCAGGGCAGCGTGAATGACTGCGTGCTGTTCAGCATGAGCTACATCCCGAAGAAGAAGGCCCGCGGCAGCAAGCCGCTGTGCCTTGTCGGCAAGGGCGTGACCTTCGATACCGGCGGTATCTCGATCAAGCCCTGGGACGGCATGTGGGACATGAAGGGCGACATGGGCGGCAGTGCTGCCGTGATCGGTGCGATGGAGGCGATTGCCAGCCTGCAGCTGCCGATTGAGGTGCATGCCGTAGTCGGCGCGGCTGAGAACATGCCTGACGGCAACTCATACCGCCCCGGCGATGTGATCCGCTACAAGAACGGCCGTACGGTCGAGGTGCACAGCACTGATGCTGAAGGCCGCCTCGTGCTGGCCGATGCCCTGATCTACGCACAGCAGACCCTCAAGCAGACTCGCATCATTGAATTCTCCACCCTCACCGGAGCCTGCGTCAGGGCGCTTGGCAACCAGTACATCGGCATGATGTCCCATAACGAGGAATTCAAGTACGAGATCCGCAAGGCCTCGGCAACCAGCGGTGAATGCGTCTGGGAGCTGCCCCTGCACCCCGAGTACCGCCTGCTGCTCAAGAGCGACACCGCGGACATGAAGAACGTCGGTGGCCCGCTGGCAGGTGCGCAGACAGCCGGCTGGTTCCTGCACGAGTTCATCAACCCCGGCACGACTTACGCCCACATGGACATCGCAGGTGTGTTCCTGGCCCGCAAGGAGAAGTACTGGAGGGGTACGGGAGCGAGCGGCGCCGGCGTCAGGCTGGCGGTCGAGCTGGCCTCGCTCTAGTCACAAACCAGGCGGATGGATTGTTAACGCGCCTGGTACATGTAGCTCAGGTCGATGCCAAGCTTCTCGAGTGCTTCGACCATGTCCGGCGTCAGGTCGCCATGTGAATCTGAATCCAGCTTGATGTAGTAGCTGTGGCTGCAGCTTGGACAACGCACCTTGACCCGTTCCGCGTGTTCGACACTGCGCAGTTCCTCTTCCTTCTCCCAGGACAGGACCTGCTTGTACTCCTCGATCTCGGAAGCAATTTCCATCCGGTTGTGGTCGCACTGGTCGCAGCGGCGGTCAAACAGGGTGCCGACATGCAGGTGGTTCCGGGGGATATAGGCGAAGGCATCCCAGTGACCCACGCCATTGCAGGTACGGCAGACCTCGCGCTCATTGCCGATCAGTCCCTGGCCGTCGCAGTGCTTGCAATTGGGCGCCTGGAAGGTGGTCCCTGCTCCAGCACACATTTCGCATGAGAGTGGAACCTGCTTGCGGATCAGTCCGAACAGTGAGCTGGTCTCGACCATCCGGACACCTGTCCCATTGCAGTACCTGCACTGCCGGGTTACGAACATCTCTTCCTTTCCCATACACAACCACCTGCAAAGCTGGATGCGCAGCGTGTCCTCACTGCTTATAGAATTTTACAGAATTAAAGGGCTCACCGCAATTGAAGTTTGATTGATTAATTTTTGACATCAATTCAGGGAAATGCCCCGTCTGTACCAACTGTGTTACACTCTCGCAGGAAAAATTCCGGGGTGGAGGATCCTGATTGAACAGCCCTGCGCGAACCAAGAAAGTCAGTCCTGGCAAGGCAATCCGTGAACTGTGCCTGCGCATCGCAGCCATTGATCCCGGCCTGCTGGCTGACCCGGATGCCGAGCTGCTCGAACTGATCTCGCAGGCGCTTGACTGCCCCCGCGTCAGCCTGCTCCAGCTGGACAAGGCCGGTGCCGTGATCCGCATGAGCACCCATGGCTTCACCCTCGCGGAAACCCCCGGACTGCGCGACGCCCCTATCGTCAGCCGCAGCCTGCAAAACCAGGACCCGATCCTCGTGGCGGATGTCGCAGCTGAGACTTTCATGGTCGAGGAAAACCAGGCCCGCTACCGCACCGGCTGCTTTGCCGTCTATCCGATAGTCGCGCATGGCTTCACCGCCGCGGTGCTGTGCCTCAGTGACATGATGCCCACCGCGCATGAGAACATCAGCCGCAGCAGCACGGACATCAACCTGCTGCTGGCGATGCTGGGCCAGTACTCCACCGGTGCCCGCCGGGGTGCCGGGCCGGAACCTTCCGGCGCAAGCCTCAGCGATGACGAGCTTGGCACGCTGCTGCGCCTCGTCGAGAAACTGGACCACAGCCTTGATACGCGCAACATCTTCGCCAGCTTCTGCGAGATAACCTCGGCACTCCTGCCGATGGATGCGATGCTCGTGATCCACGACTCACTGGATGATGACCAGCGTGGAAACATCGTCGTGCAGCGCCCGCTGCATTACGATGAGATCAAGCGCGTATACGGCAACCTCTGCAACCAGTGGGAACGCCGTCATAGCCGCAGCATTTCCATCGAGCAGGAAAGTACGGCACTCGTGGGCAAGGAACTGCTCAAGTACGACGGTGACTGCCCGGATGAGCTACGCTGCGGATCCTGCGAGACCTTCCCGGTATTCATCGATAACGACCTGTTCGCCCTGGTCAGCATCAGCGCGCCGGAAGAGACGATCACCGACCGCAGACGCCTGAAGCTGTTCTCGATCCTCGCCCACCACCTGATGCTGCACATCAAGAAGGGCCTGCTGATGATGCAGAACCAGGAGATGCAGACGGTAGACAGCCTGACCGGGCTGTACAACGAACGACAGTTCTACAAAATGATGGAGCGCGAGTTTGACCGCGCCTGCCGCTATAACGTCCCGCTCTGCCTGTTGATCGTCGACGTGGACCACTTCCGCGACGTGAACGAGACCTATGGCTTCGAGACCGGGGACATGCTGCTGAAGGAAATCAGCGCGATCATCATGGAGAACGTGCGCAGTACGGACTTCGTCTCCCGCTACAGCGGGGAACGCTTCGTGGTCGTGTTGCCCGAGACCCACAACAAGAATGCTGAGATCCTCGCCAACCGCCTCCGGCGTTTCGTGGAGAACAACAGTTTCTTTATCAGCAATACAAACGTTTTCATCAAGGTGACCGTCTCTATCGGCGTGTCGAGCTACCTGGATCACAAGCCCGCGAACCTCGCCCAGTTCATCGAGTTCGCGGACACGGCCCTGTTCTTCTCCAAGCGCAATGGCCGCAACCAGGTCGTGGGGTACAGTTACGTTATTAACCTCATGATGCGCGACACCGATAATGAAAGCTGAGGTTGAGGCTTTGATGAGATTTCTTTCCCGAGCACTGCTGCCGTTCATGCTGCTCATTCTTGCGAGCACGGTCGTGCCTGCGCAGGATGACCAGGCTGGCGAACCTGACCCGCCGAAGATCCCCTCCCTGGAGGAGGTGCAGACCGGCAAGGCAGCGATCGCGCAGTACATCCCGATGGACTACAGCTTCCAGATCGGCGTGATCGGTACCTTCGTGAAGGAGATCTCGACCGAGACCGGCAGCGTCAGCCAGGTCAAGTCGCCGCTGATCCTGATCAACCCGGCCAACGGCGGCATCGGGGTCTATGCCAAGAACTTCCCGGCCCGCATCGTTGCCAATTCACTGAATGGTGACTGGGTGGTCGGCATCGCTCCCTCCAGCGCGGTGCCCGGTTCCAGCGGCTCCAGCTCTCGCGAGGCCGCTGTCAGCCTGAACATGAAGGCGGGTGACCTGAACCTGATCTCCGAGTTCCCGCTGCACTCGAACTTCCAGGCGGTGTTTGACAACAACGATGAGAACGTCGTCTACTACTGCGTGAACGAACCGGCCCAGGTCAACCAGATCATCGGCCTAAACCTGAAGAAGGATGAGCAGGGCAAGATCCCGGCTGAAGGCAACCGCTTCAACCTGTACGGCCTGCGCCCGGAGAAGGACCCGCAGATGTGGATCAACGACCAGCAGGCAACCGTCAGCTACCCGGTGCTGACCCTGCTGGACATGAAGGCCGGCACCACCAGCAACACCGTCGAATTCCCCGGTGCGGACAAGGTGCTGGTCAGCCCGAACGGCGAGCATGTGCTGGTAGTCGTCAGCAACCGGGCGGAGTCCTCCGTCGGTTACTACACCTTCGCTGACAACAGTTTCCACCAGGTTCCGGGCCTCGTGCTCGTCAAGCCGGAGTTCAAGTGGCTTGACCTGGAGACCAACGAAAAGGAACCGGGACAGGGCCTGCAGGTGATTGCCCGTGAAAGCACCACCACGGAGGACCGCTTCCGCCTGATCAACCTGGCAACCGGCCAGAGTCGCGTGCTGTTCAGTGCCCGTTTCAAGGTCGCTTTCTGGGACGTCTCACCCAACAATGATGCGCTTGTGTTCGTCACCGAGTCCAACAACGACCCGGTGCTGTTCGTGGTGCCGCTGGACCCGATGGAGAAGACGATCAACCGCATCCAGCTCAGTGGCGTGACCGACATCACCTGGCTCGGTTGCCTGAACACTCCGCCGAAGAAGACCGGCGGCGGCTGGCTCGACAATCTGCTGCCCTTCTGAGTATCTTCACAGGGCGGATGCTATAGTGCGGCCTGTGCCCGGTCTGAACCTCCACACCCTGACTTCCTCCGTGACGCGCGTCGCTGCTGACGCAGGACGACTGCTGGAGGGTTACTTCAACCGGCTGGACGACGTGGAGATCCGTACCAAGACCAGTGCCGCCGACATGGTCAGCGAGGCTGACACCAGGGCCGAGGACCTGATCCGCGAACGGCTGGCTGCCCTGCTGCCGGAAGCCGGCTTCATCGGCGAGGAAAGCTACGACCCGCAGGCCCCGCGCCAGGAACTCAACTGGGTGGTCGATCCACTGGACGGCACATCGAACTTCCTCAGTGGCCTGCAGATCTGGGCAGTCTCCATCGCCCTGACCGACGAACACCTGCAGCCCCTGATCGGCGTGGTGCATAGCCCGGAGCTGCGCAATACCTGGTCCGCCGCCCGCGGCATGGGCACGACCTGCAACGGTGTCGGCGTGACAGTGCGCGACCATCCGCCCGGTGGCAACCTTGTCAACGCAATGCTGGCAACGGGCTTCCCCTACGACATCAAGGGCCCGGACGGCCAGAAGAACATCCACAACTTCGTGCGCATGCAGACCAACTTCCACAAGATCCGCCGGCTTGGCAGTGCGGCGGTTGACCTCGCGCTCGTTGCCGACGGCACCTTCGACGGCATGTGGGAGCTCAAGCTGCGCAGCTGGGACAGTGCCGCGGGCATCCTGCTGGTCACCGAGGCCGGCGGGATCTGCGAGCAGATCAGTGGCGAAGCCTATACACCAGGTGACGACGACCTGCTCGTTGCCAGCCGCCGCGACCTGCTGGAGCTGATGCGCAGCATCCTCCGGCCCACCGAATAGCGCAGCGTTCAATCGCGGTAAACATTCGGTTTCATCCCGTTCCACGGCCTTGCGCGCTGTTATGATCCATCATCAAACCACTACTGGAAAAACGGGATGATTCTGGTCTTCAGTAACAATGATGATGTTGTCAACGGCGTGCATGCCGCCTGTGAGAGTGGTGGGCTCGAATTCGAGTGGGGCCATGACCTGACCCGCGGTGCGATGGAGCAGGTGCTCTCACGACTGCAGGTACTCGTGATCGACCTGACCTGCGCCACCATGAGCTGCGAACGTGTGCTCGGCGTGCTGGACGGGATGGACTCCGCGGATATCCCGCCGGTGCTCTACCTGCTGTCCAGTCCCAGCGACCTGGACCACATCACGGAAGATGGCTCGATCGTCAATGTTGACTACGCCTTCCTGCCGGTTGATCCGGCCCAGATCGCACCACGCCTGCAGGTGCTGTACACGCTTGGCCAGCGCCGCCGGCGCAGCATGGAGACGGCGATCACCGACCGCCTGACCGGGCTCTACAACCGCAAGTACTTCCTGCGCCGCCTCGATGAGGAGATGTACCGCACCACCCGCTACAACAATGATGTGGGCGTGCTGCTGGTTGACATCGATTTCGAGATACCCGGCGGACAGCTGACGGAGAATACTGCCAGCGACCTGCTGCCGCAGATCGCGGAATTCTTCCAGGACCGCCTGCGCCGCTCCGACATCGTGGCCCGCTACAAGTGGTCACAGGTCGCCCTGCTGCTGCCTGAGATTGGCGCGCAGGACTGTGAGGCACTGGCAATGGACATCCACCAGAAGCTGCATTCGCACCACTGGGGTTCCGGCAACCAGGAAATCATCGTGCAGCCCACGGTGTCGTGGCTGCTGTTCCCGGTTGAGAACCTGGGCAGCAGCATCGAGGTGATGAGCGCCCTCGAGGACAGCGTGATGCATGGCCGCAGCCGCCAGCGAGGTGTGATCAGCTATGTCGAGGATGCCGGGGTGATGCTGCGCAGCATCTGAGTGAAACCTCCGCCTGTCCCTTGCTGTATTCTTCAGGTATGCAGTGAACCCTGGCGCTGGCATCCAGCGACCGGAAGACAAGCGGAGGAAACATGCTGCGACTGAGTCATTTCGTCTACACCCTGCTTCTGCTCATTGTGATGAGCAGTGCCGCATTCGCCGGACATCAGGCCGACTACACGATGAAGGTCACGATGGACCCTGCTGGCCTGGCCGGCCTTGCCAGCCAGTTCATGCCGCCCGGCGAGGAGGCACCGGACATGCCGGATGGCGCAGAGCTGCCGGAGGACATGGTGGTGGCCCATGGCAAGGTGTACTGGGACCTCGGGCACAGCCGCATTGACATGTTCTACGACCCTGAGATGGCCCAGGCCGGTTCCACGGAAGGGCTGAAGGCCGGTGACCTCGTGGAGAGCTTCATCATGTTCCACGAGTCAAACACCGCCTACCAGCTGCTGCATGGCGAAAAGCGTGCCGTGATGTTCGAGAACGGCATGGGTAGCGATACCCTTAACGGTGACGGCCCGATCGGCGACATGTCACCGGACCGCATGATCCGCGATTACAACCAGATGATCAAGCAGCTGCGTGAAACCGAGGGCATGCAGGTCATTGAGCTGCCGGGGAAGGTGATCAACGGAATCCCGGTCAAGGGCATTTCCTTCATCATGGACACCCAGGCCCTGCTGGGCAGCATGGATGGCATGGCCGGCATGCCGGACCTCAGCGGCCTGATGGAAATGGGTGGCGCCAATGGTGACGGTGCCGCCGCCGGTGACATGGAGGGCATGGAAGGCATGGAGGAGCTGGGCGGCCTGCTGACCGGCATCCTTTCCATGCTTGGCAACATCGAGGGTGAGATGTGGTATTCCGACGAAGTGGATATCATGATGGCGATGGACATGAGCGTGATGGGCATCACCACCAGCATGGAGCTCGACAGCCTGTTCAACTGGGAGGATAACGGCAGCACCTTCGTGGTGCCGGATGACTACGAACTGATCACCGAAGAGCAGTACATGCAGGAACAGACCGAGAAGATCAATGAAATGATGAAGGACCTTCCCGGCATGGACGAAGCAGTGGAGGACTACTACGACCCGCGCAAGGATGGAGCGAAGATCAGCAAGAAGGGCTGATCAGTCATCCAACACAATATTGCCCGGCTCCATCAAGTGAAGCATGGCGTTGCCTTCTTCAAGCACGGCCAGCCTTGATCCGTCAAAGTTGAAGCGGAACAGCGCGCTGGCAATTCCACTGTCATAGGCAGTGCTGGCGTCAGCATCCTGCAGCAGCAGGCCTTTCCCGGACATGCCGGCCAACCAGCTGCCATCGCGACTCACCTGGCAATCCCATGCTGGCAGGCCTTTGCCTTCCAGGAGCTGCAGTGAGTCATCACCTGCGTGCATCATCCATGTGGAGGACCTGCCTGCCTCAGTGCGCAGCAGCAGGTCCCCATTGTCAAGCAGCTGCAGCCGGCCCTGCGATGCATCGGCATGCACGACCCTCGTCCGGTTGCCAGCGGGATTGACCAGCACGAGCATCGGATTGCGCGGGTATGCTCCCTCGTAGGCACTGCACAGCACCGCCAGCTCACCACTGCCGGGCAGGAAGGCCAGCTGCTCCACCAGGTCAAGCTTCTCACGCTCCAGCAGGGCCACGAAGGATGAATCAGCCATGCGGAACATCCCAAGGCTGCTCTTCTGCTTCGTCTGCAGGTAGGGCCGCATTGACATGAACAGGTTGTTGCCGGCCTCATCCCAGCACAATTTGTCCGGCCAGAATTCCATCGGCATCCGGTAGGTGGAAACGGCGCTTATCTCTTCCCGGCTGATGCGGTAAGCGGACAGGCGACTGGCACTCAGCAAGCTGGCATTGCGCTCCACCACTGCCAGCGAATTGCCGAGCGGCGACAGGGCCAGCCTGAACAGCTCAGGGTCTCCCCCCGCCCGTTCGAGGCTGCGGGGCAGCTCCATTTCCATCAGTTCCGCACCGCCTGCATCGACCAGTGAGATTTGCAGTTCACCAGCTTCCCGCTCCACCAGCACAAGCGTGTCGCGGTCCAGCCAGCGCATGTCCACAACTTCCCTGCCCTGCGGCAGCGCAATGACGGCCTGAGCGGCATGCGCAGGTGCAGCAGCCAGCAGCCAGCATGCAAGACCGAGCAGGATCAGCCGATGAATCATAGGTAGCAGATCAAATCACAGTAAAGCGCTTGCGTCAACTTGACACTCAATGCTGCGACTGTGCTGCCGATGTACATATGTAAACCACTGTCAGGAAAGAATGGATGTCCTTCTTTGATAAGAACCTCGCAATGCTGCGCACGGCCAGTGAAGTGCTGGCGGACAAGCTGCAGGCACACTATGATGAACACGGCGACCAGACCCAGGTCGACAGCGTCTATGTGGAGCCAAGCCGCAGTGGACCGCCGACCCTGCGCTACAGCGACGGCGAACGCGACTTCTTCCTGCACAGCCCCTATGACCCGCTGCGCGAGGCCGCCCAGTGGGCCGAGTCCGCCATCGAGAAGAGCAGCGATGGCAACTTCACTGTGATCTTCGGCATGGGGCTTGGCTACGGCGTGCTGGAGATCCTGCGCCGCATCCCGCAGGATGAGCGCGTGCTGATCTACGAACCGAACTGGCAACTGTTCTACCTGGCGATGTGCCACACTGACCTCTCGGAAATCATGACCCGCAGCAACACCACCGTCAGCTGTGACCACAACATCCAGAACGCGATGTTCAACTACATGAACCTGTTCGAGCTGGCGGCGTTCAAGGGCGTGCGGATGATCTCCAACCCGGCTTTCGACAAGCTGCCCGACTCCTACCTGTTCGACCGCCTCGCTGACAAGATCCGTTACGAGATGACGGCAGTCGGTGGCAACGTGCAGACGCTCATGGTGATGGGCGAGATGCAGCAGATGAACATCATGCTGAACTTCCCGCAACTGCTGGACAACCCACCCTTCCGCCACCTGATCGACCGCTTCAAGGGCAAGCCGGTGGTGATCGTCTCCGCCGGCCCGAGCCTTGAGAAGAACATGCACCTGCTCAACCAGATGCAGGACCGCGCCGTGATCATCGCCGTTGACACGGCGGTGAAGATCCTGATGGCAAATAAGATAACACCACACATCGTTGTCACCGGTGACCCGCAGGAAGCGAATGCCAAGCACCTGCGCAACGTGGACCTGCCGGGCACATTCCTGATCGCCGAGCCCCAGAGCCCGATCAGCTCTGTGCGCGACTGGACCGGCCCGCGCTTCATGTGTTCCTTCCATGACAACATCATGCGCTGGGTGGACCGCGTGATTGGTGACCGCGGCCGCGTGCTGGTGTGGGGATCGGTGGCCGTGATGGCCTATGACATCGCCGTCAAGATCGGGGGCGACCCGATAATCTTCATCGGCCAGGACCTGTCCTTCCCCGAAGGCCGCACCTACGCCCGGGGTACCTACTTCGAGACCGAGCAGAAGAAGGACATGACGGTCGCGCAGCTGCAGCGTGAGGGCACGCTGCTGATCGACATGGTTGACATCTTTGGCCAGCCGATCAAGACCAACCGCCAGATGTACTCATACTACAACTTCCTGCTGAATCGCTTCAAGGCGCCGGAGGTGCGCGAGCGCACCCTGATCAACGCCACTGAAGGCGGCATCCTGCAGTCGGATGAGATCCGCCCGATGCCGCTGGCGGAGGTGATGGAGCAGTACATGACGGAGCACTTCGACGTGCTGGCGATGCTGCATGAGGCCCACGCCTCCGGCAATGACATTGACTACGGCACCCTGATGCACGAGCTGGACGGACTGCTGGCGCACTTCCGCCTCGCGATCGAGAACTGCCGCAAGGGTGTGACCGCCGTGGAGCGCACGCTGAAGGCGCTGGAGAAGGATGACGACAGCGTGAGCGCCAAGAAGGAGGTCGTCGAGCAGTACAACCGCCTGGTGGCCCTGCGCAAGGAGGTGTTCATCCATCCGGAAATGAGCAAGATGGTGGAGATGTCCAACCAGGCCGGGATCTACGCCTTCGCCCAGGGTGTGCGCAGCACGCCGCTGCCGGAGGAAGGCGTCACGAACGAATACATCAAGAGTGCCTGCTACCACTACCACACTCTCTACCAGACCACAAAGGAGGCCGCTGCCAACCTGCTGCCGCTGTTTGAGGCGGCGCGAGATGCCGCCCGTGACCGCATGCTGGCAACGAGTAGCCGGGCCCTGGAACTGGTGGCGAACTAGGAGGCCAGTCTGACAGCCTGGCGAGGACATCGGATCTCGGTTGTGGGGCGTAGCAGTACAGAATGAAGTAGGGTGGCGGTAATACCGCCACCGGGATGGGGTATTACCCCATCCCTACTTCAATGCATGTACGAATGTCATCATCAAACCTTTCCCAGAAGCCTGATACCTCGTTCAATCACTACCCCATACAACCGAGCTCCTAGCTCCTATAATGGCTGCATGCCATTTTTCAAAGAGGCGCCGCCCGCCCCTGCCATCCAGCCCACCGCCGACTTCCCGGCCTTCCTCGAGCGCTACCGTGCCAGCCAGCCGAGCATCCAGAACTTCCTGTACCTGAACCATGCCTCGGTCGGCCCGCTCTCGGACTGGGTGATCGCCGCTGTCAATGAACAGCTGGCGCAGCAGCAGATGGCGGACAGCGTCGACCAGGACCCCTGGTTCGACGGCTGGCGCTTGTCCCGCCAGCGCGTGGCGGAATACATCGGGGCCACGGACCGCAGCGAGGTCTGCCTGCTTTCCAGTACGCATACCGCACTGCTGCGCGCCTTCCAGGCCATACCGATCGAACCTGGCGACGAGGTGATCTGCCCGGCGGACGACTTCCCCAGCCTGTACACCGCGATGTCGGAGCTGACTTCCCGCGGGGCCGTGCTGCGCGCTGTCCCCAGTGGCAAGGGCGACGGCATAGTCAGGACCGCTGACATGCTGGCGGCGATCACGCCGAAGACGAAAGTGGTGGCCCTGAGCTGGGTGAACTTCTTCCACGGCTACACGATGGACCTCGCCGCCATCGGCCGCGCTGCCCGTGCCAACGGCAGCTGGTATGCCGTGGACTGCATGCAGGGTCTCGGCGCATTGACAATCGACGTGAAGGCAACTGGTGCGAACTTCATCGCCGGGCATGGCGCCAAGTGGCTGTGCGCCCCACTTGCCAGCGGCTTCCTCTGGGTGGACCCACAGCTTGATCCGGAGCAGGTCACACCGCGCACCGATGGCTGGTTTGCGCTCGAACTGAACCACCTGAGCTATACCGACCGCTCAGTGAAACCGAAGCACAATGCCAACCGTTTCAGCCTTGGCACTGTCCCCTTCCCCTCCGCCTTCGGCCTGCGCCGCGCCTGCGAGATCTTCCTCGAAGCCGGTCCGCAGCGCGTGGAGGAGCGCGCCATCGGCTACGCCGACGGCATCGCGGACTGCGTGCGGGATTGCGGGCTGGACCTGTACTACGACCGCAGCGAGCACCGCAGCGCAATCTTGTCCTTCACCCTGCCGGCAGGCAGCCCGCTGAGCGATGTGCTGAAGGGCCAGAAAGTGATCCACTCCGTGCGAGAGGGCAAGCTGCGCTTAAGCCCGCACTGGTACCACTCCGATGCGGAGATCGACAGTGTCTGCGAGATCATACGGGAGAGCGCTAAAGTGCAGGTGTGATTGCGGACATGCCATACTTCTGTTAAGCTGTTATTGCAATGAAGTCGTCGAAAGCAAACAACGGGGACAAGCAGGCAACTGACCATAAAGTAGTCGAAGGGCCACTGCAGACTGCCGTACCGTTCATGAGCCACGACCAGGTTGCGTTCAACTATGATGAGGCTTTCGAGGAAATGAAGGAGTCCCTGAAGTACCTGGCGGAGAACTGATTTGGCTCCGCAGTTCCTGGACTTTGATGCACTGCTGTATCTGCACCAGCAGGTACTTAGGCTTACTCCCAATGAGCCTGCCGGAATCCTGAACATCGGAGCGTTGGAATCCGCTGTCAATGCACCGATCAACCTCTTCCACTACGAAGGTAATGTTTCCCTGGCAAGACTCGCAGCCTGCTATGCCTACCATATCTCCCGCAACCATGCCTTCATGTCCGCTAACAAGCGTGTGGCCATGGCTGCCTGCGTGGTTTTCCTGAGAGGCAATGGCCTTCGCTTCAAACTCACCGACGAATCATTCGGCGTTATGCTGGAAAGCACTCTACGCAACGAGGCCTCTTTTGAGGATCTTGTGCAGTTCATCCAGCAGAACATTGAATCCATGTTCTGAACCAGCATCCCGTTTCTTGCAACTTCCCCTGCGGCCGAGTACTCTCATAGGGGTGAATCACCACAGCGCAGAGGACGTGTATGGCGCTCAATACTGAACGCGGCAAAGTAGCGCACCTGCTCAGGCGGGCCGGTTTCGGCGCCAGCCTGTCGGAGATCGACTACCATGCAAAGCAGGGCCTGGATGCCACCCTCGAACAGCTGCTCAACTACGGGCAGGTCGAGGAAGTGGAGCAGATCGATGTCTTCCAGCTGACCAACAACAAGGGCAACCTGCCGGCGCCGATCGTCTCCGCCTGGTGGCTGTACCGCATGATGACCACCCGCCGCCCGCTGCAGGCAAAGCTCGCGCTGTTCTGGCACGACCACTTCGGCTGCTCGGCCGAGAAGGTGCAGAACGGCTACCTGATGGTGCAGCACATCAACCTGCTCAATGAGCTGGCCTCAAGCGATTTCCGCAACATCCTCGTCAGCGTGGCGCAGGACCCGACCATGCTGCGCTTCCTTGACAACAACACAAACGTCAAGGGCAAGCCCAACGAGAACTTCGCCCGTGAACTGATGGAGCTGTTCACGATGGGCATCGGCAATTACACCGAGAAAGACGTGCAGGAGGCGGCCCGTGCCTTCACCGGCTGGACCTTCCAGCGCCCGAACCGAATCCAGGCGGCGGTCAAGAACGCTGTGGAGCCGCAGTTCATCTTCCGCCAGGGCCAGCATGACGCTGAGATCAAGACCGTGCTCGGCGTGAGCGGCAACCTGAATGGCGACGACGTGATCGACATCCTGTTGGACCAGCCGGTCACCTCTCGCTACATCGCGGGCAAGCTATGGAGCTGGTTCGTGTACGAGGATCCCGAGGAGCATGTCGTTGACAGGATCGCTGCGGTGTTCCGTGACAACAACTACAGTGTGAAAGTGCTGCTGCGGCATATGTTCACCAGCGAGGAGTTCTACTCCACCAAGGCTGAGCGTGCGCTGTACAAATCACCGGCGGATTTCACCGTCGGCATCAGCCGCGCTGTCGACCTGCCGGGCATCCTCGACCTCGTGAGCATCTTCCAGGAAAGTGACAAGGAAAAGCGCCGACTGCTGCGTGGAGCGGTAGGTGGTGTGATGGGCAGCATGAGCAACATGGGCCAGCAGCTGCTCTACCCGCCCACCGTTGCGGGCTGGGACGGCGGGGCGGCCTGGGTCAATTCGGCGACGATGCTGGAACGAATCAAGTTCGCCGACATGATGTTTGAGAAGAAGAATGGAGCGATCAACTGGAACTACCTCGTCGGCAACCGGCGCTTTGAATCGGTCGGCGAGGTGGTGGACCGGCTGTGCGAGGTTTTCGACGCCGGCCTGCCGGCTGAAAAGCGGCAGATCGTGGCGAGCCATGTCGAGGGCCTGCTGGACAGGACCCGCGGCGAGGAGAAGTACCGCCAGGAAATGCTGCACCAGGCCTGCCGGCTGATCTTCGGCAGCCCGGAATTCCAGTTCTGCTGACGGAGGCCAAGCTGTAAGCTTGGCAATGCCAGGCAGACTGCCTGGCCTCCATTTCAAAGGCGAAGCCGGAGCTGCGCTGATTGAGATGAAGGACAAGAGATTTGATGGTTGTCAGACTTTCGTCTGACCGCCGGGAGAACAAATGGCTGACAAGCATTCGAGAAGGGACTTCCTGGTACGCAGTGGCAGTGTGCTGGCCATCGGCCTGCTCACCCCTGCCTGGCTGCGCGGCGTGGCGCTCGCCCAGAAGACGGAGCGCCTGAACGGCGTCACCGCCCGCAATGACAATGTGCTCGTGGTCTGCCAGCTCAGTGGTGGCAATGACGGCCTGAACACCGTGATCCCCTACAGCGTGAAGGACTACTACCGCTTGCGCCCCGGCATCGGCATCGCCGAGAAGCAGCAGATCCCGATTTCCGACACGCTTGCCCTGCACCCGGCATTGAAGCCCCTCAAGGGCCTGTGGGACGAGGGCAGCCTCGCCATCATCAACGGCGCCGGCTACCCTGAGCACAACCGCAGTCACTTCCGCTCGATGAAGATCTGGCAGACCGCCAGCCCGGACGCGCAGGCCACCACCGGCTGGCTTGGCAACTACCTCGACCAGCTGCAGAACCCGGTCAGCCCCGTAGCCGGACTCTGCCTCGACACCGCCGCCAACCCGGCGATGACCGCCGGCCATGTCAGCGTGCCTACGATTGCCAGCCTTGACGACATCTCCGAGCTGGCCGGCACGCAGGATGCCGAGGCCGCAATGCGAGCCATCCAGCAGATGGATGGCAATGGTGGATTCGCGCATGTCAGCGAAAGCACCAACAGCGCACTGGATGCCGTGCATGAACTGAACAGCATGCTTGGCAAATATGAGAATGTGATCGAGTACAAGGATGACAAGTTCAGCTCCGGCTTCCGCCAGCTGGCGAAGCTGATCGCGGTCTCGCCGCTGACCCGCGTGGCCTACCTGAGCGTCGGCGGCTTCGACACCCACGCCGGCCAGGCTGACAAGCATGCCGAGCTGCTTGGCAACTTTGCTTCAGGACTCTCCAGCTTCATGGACGAGATGGCGCAGATCGGCATGCGTGACAAGGTCACGGTGCTGGCATTCTCTGAGTTCGGCCGGCGAGTCAAGGAAAATGGTTCCGGCGGCACCGACCATGGCCAGGCCGGTCCGATCTTCATCGCCGGCGGTGCCGTGAAGGGTGGCCTGCACGGAGAGTACCCCAGCCTCTCCGACCTGGACGATGGCGACCTGCGTTACAACACGGATTTCCGCAAGGTGTATGCGACGGTGCTGGACCGCTGGTTGGCGGCTGACAGTGAGAAGCTGCTGGGCGGCCGTTTTGACAACCTGCCGCTCTTCGCCTAGGAGGTCTGGCGCAAGCCAGGCATAGGAGGTCTGGCGCAAGCCAGGCGCGGTGGCCAGACGCCAGTCTGGCCCGCACAGTTGGCACAAGCCAGCACACAGCTAATCAGATTGCCAGCGCGATTCCTTACAGCGGGATCTGCACAAATGGATATGGTGAAACTACTTGCCCGGACAACGCCCAAGCACGCAATCCGGCTAGCGCCGGACCACCCAGCCTGACTGGCGTCAGGCCTCCTAGCCGTCGGCGTCGCGCAGCTTGATCGTCTTCCACTTGCCGGTCTGGAAGCGCCAGAAAACCAGCGCAGCCTCGACATACACCGACAACGCCATGCCCCACCACAGGCCGGCCAGGCCCCAGCCCAGCCCGATGCCTGTGCCGAGCAGGTTTTCAAAGGCGAGGAAGCCCATCAGCGGCAGGCGTACGATCCACATCGCAGTGAAGGCGATCCAGGCCGTGATCGCGGTGTCGCCGCTGCCACGCAGCGCACCGTTTAGCGTCATGCCGACACCCAGTCCCGGCAGGCACAATGCCATGATCTTCAGGAACTCGGCGGCCGGCGCCACCACTTCAGGGGCCGCCTTGCCAATGAACAGCACGATGAACTGCGGCGCGAAGGAATAGAACAGGATGCCCATCGTCCACATGATCACCTGGCTGCCGGCAACGCAGTAAAGTGCGCTGACACGCGCCTGCTCCACCTGCCGGGCACCGAGGTTCTGCCCGACCAGCGTGGCCGCCGCAATGCTGAAGGCGAAGGCCGGCATGAATGCCAGGCTCTCTGCCTGCAGTCCCACGTGCAATGCGCTCTGCCCAACCACGGAACCCGGCAGCTGCGTGATGATCTTGATGATCGCCAGCATCGCCATCGCGCGCATGCCAACCTGCAGGATCACCGGGAATCCGAGCGAGAACATCTCCCAGGCCTTGCGCAACGGCCTGACGATCTCGCGCCAGGTGTTGTCAATGTCACCCTGTTCTCGCAGCATGAAGAATGCCACCGCCGCCGCAATCAGGGTCGTGAGCGTGGTGCTCCAGGCCGCGCCTGCCACCTGGTAGCGGGAGATCAGGAACCAGTTGCCGGCGAAGTTCGCGATGTTCGAGACCACCAGCAGCCACAACGGGAACATCGTCTTGCCGACGCTGTTGAATACGCTCACGCAGGCCATCTGGAAGCCGACTGCTCCCAGCCCGAGCAGCAGGATCTGGAAGTATTGCCAGGCGAACTGCCGGGTCAGCTCGATGCTGACCGTATCACTCGTCGCATGGTCGCTGGTCACCATCCACTGCACCGGATGCGGACCGGCCAGCAGGCCGATCCCGCCGAGCACGGAGCCGATGATCAGGCCGGCCATGATGCCGACCATTGCATAATGGCGCGCCTTCTGCGGCTCACCCATGCCGATCAGCCGGGCCACATAGGCCGTGATGCCCGTCCCGAGCCCCATGAAAACGCTCATCAGCATCCACATGCTGGTGCGACCGACGGCCAGGCTGGACAGTGCTTCCGCCCCCAGCGGGCTGACCATGCGGGTGTCCACGAAGCCGATCAGTGTCTGCAGCGCATTGGTCAGCGTGACCGGCAGCGCAAGGATCAGGATCATGCGCGCGAGCTCGGCCGGCGAGTTCCAGCTGATCAGGGAGTGCTTGCGGGGAGCAGCAATGGCCTTGGACACGATCCTAATAATACAGATCAAAGTGTCAAAATAGTCTCAGTATTTTCGGAATATCTAATTTATCCTGACAGCCGATTACATGGAGGAAAAAGATGGCTGAAGTAATCGTTTACAGCGCTGACTGGTGCGGAGACTGCGTCCGTGCCAAGAACTTCCTCAGGGAACACAACATCCCCTTCGAGGAACGAAACATCATGATGGATGCCAGGCTTGCTGAGGAAGTGGTGCAGTACAACATCGAGGCCGGGCTCGGGCCAAAGCGCCGCATCCCGATCATCCTGCATAAGGGCAACATCCTCAGCGAGCCCAGCAATGATGAGCTCGCCGAGGAGTTTGGTATCCGTCTCTAGACCGGCTCAGCTGCCCCAGCTGAGGCTGGCCCTGCCATCCCGTATCGCGGCCGTTTCAGTAATCGAACCATCCGGCCAGCTCACCTTGACGCTGCTTATCTCAGTGCCTGCCGGTGCAACCAGGCAACGGCTGCCCGAAAAGCTACTCAGGTAGGAGCTGCGTACCGTCACCGTCTGCCTGAGCACACGCCCATCACTGAGCGTGGCCTCAATCATGCTGCCGATGCCATCCGGATTAGCCTCCGGGCCATGCAGGTCCATTTCAAGCAGGCTACCGCCGCAGGCTTCGTTCTCCAGCATGCGTGCATCTGAATTGCAGCAGCTGAGCAGCAGGTCAGGCTTCGAATCATTGTTGAAGTCCGAACAGACCAGCCCGCGACCATCCTGTTGGATCAGGATGCCGCTGTCCACCGGGTCCACAACCTCAAAGCCGAACTGCCCGTCACCGAGCAGCAGGGTCTGGGTGCCGATATTCCAGCGCCCGGTCTCCGGCTGGGTCCAGCGGAAGTTGTTGGCGAGGAACAGGTCCATGTTGCCATCACCGTTGAAGTCCTGCGCCAGCATTCCATAGACAGGCGCCAACTGCGCCATCACAGGCAGGTGGTTCTCACTGAACCTGCCCTTGCCATCATTCACGAAGATGCAGTTGGCGATGTTCGTCACCTCGAAGTACTCGCTGTTGAAGATCTGCTTGCCGTAGACATCCTCCAGGCTGGCTTCCGAGAAGCTCTTCCATGTCGGGAAATTCTGCGGGATGCTCTCGATTGCGTATCCGCTGCAGGATCGTCCGCGGCCCGGGATCAGTTCACCATTGCCACGGTAGCCGACCTCGATCAGGTCGCGCGTGCCATTGCCATCCATGTCACCGGCATACATCGCAGCCGGTTTGCCATCAGACGGATGGTACTTAGTGTTCTCACCGATGTTGCCGGCAATGATCTCCATTGCGCCATCGCCGTTCATATCGGCCAGGCAGATGCTGTTCCACCAGCCGTTGCCGCCCAGCTCCTGTGACAGTGCCAGTTTCCCATCAATGTTGCCGAATACGAGCACCGGCCCCCAGCTCACACTGGCAACCAGCTCCGGCAGGCGGTCTCCATCAAGGTCCTGCAGGGCGGCGTCCGTGATCAGGCGCGGCTGCATCAGCTCCGGGCAGATTGATGCAGTTGCATCACTGAAACTGCCGGAACCATCATTGGCAAGGATCCATGAGCGGGTGCCAGTTCCGAGGCTGCGACCGGCGATATGCCCGCAGATCAGCAGGTCGAGGTCGCCATCTCCATCCATGTCAGCCACATCAGCAGCAGCAGTGGAGACATTCGCATCCATTCCAAGCGGCACGACGCGCAGGCCCTTGCCTTCATTGTTGATCATCAGGCGGTCGCGGTAGTCGCGCTCATCCTGGCCTTCCATGCCACCGGCCGTGACCAGCACGTCGGTCCAGCCATCCGCATTGGCATCAAAGCACAGCACCGCCATCTCCTCCACTGAGGCATCATTGCGCGGCATGAAGTCCTCGGACTCCGTGAAACTGCCGTCGCCATTACCCATCAGCATTGAGCCACGCTGGCCAGCCGCCCCGGCAATGTACACATCCAGGTTGCCATCTCCATCCAGGTCGGCCGCCCCGATGCCGCCACCGCTGTAGCCCTGCATGAAGGGCAGCAGGGGCTCATCGTCAAATTCAAGTTTGTCAGTGTCAGCCTCGATCCGGCCCCAGTCCAGCTTCTGCTCGGTGAACATTGATTCATGTTCCGCCGGCTGCCACTGCGGCAGGCCAGGCTGGTAACGGATGAGGTGGTGCATGCCTGCCGCAAGCGGCTCAACCGTCTGCAAGCTGCCATCCGGCCAGCGGATCTCCAGCCTGTCAATCTGGTCGGCATCACCGAGGCCGAAGCTGGCCACCGCCGGCTCACCTGTCGCATACCCACGGTTGGCAATCAGGTCACGCGTCAGCACCATGTCCCCGATATGCGCCCACATGCGTGCACCCCAGGCCTGCGGATTCGCCCCACCCTGCTGCAGGCTGACCAGCACGCGATTGCCGGCCGGGCTGTCATTGCGGTACAGGTCGGCCCGGTCCATCACGTTGTTGCTGAGCATGTCAAGGTCGCCGTCGTTGTCAAAATCGACAAGTGCGATGCTCGGTGTGAATGTCTCGTTCTCAATGCCCCAGTTGCCGTCCACCACAGCGAACTGCAGGCTGCCGGGGGCCTTGCGCTGGAACACATAGTTCGTCGACTTCAGGATAGGCTGGGACAACGTGAGGCTCTCGATCTCCTCCGCCGGGGCCTGCAGCGCTGCCATTCGCCGCACGGTGTTCATCTCGTCAACATCGGCCGCATCCCGGATGAAGCCGTTGGCAACCACCAGGTCTTCCCAACCGTCGCAGTCCAGGTCGGCAAAGCGGCTGGACCAGGTCCATTCGGCCGCCTTGACACCGGCGTACTCCGCCATCTCGGTGAAGTGCCCGCCGCCCCGGTTCAGCCACAGCATGTTGCGCATCACAGGCTGGGTCTCTTCCTTGACCAGCAGGGTGCGAAACTCCTTCATGTCGCCACTCTGGCGTTTGGCCCGCCCCTTCTCGCGGCTGAGCATGTCGCCCGCATACAGGTCCGGCAGGCCGTCGTTGTTTATGTCGCCTATGTCCGCGCCCATCGAGAAGTAAGGGCTCTTCAGCAAGAGTTCCGCACTGCGGTCAGTGAAGGTCCCATCCTGGTTATTGATGAACAGGGAATCCGGCGTCTCAAGGTCGCTGGTCAGGTATAGGTCCGTCCAGCCATCATTGTTTATGTCAACGGCCAGCGGCTGCATGCTCCAGCTGACAACGTCCATGCCGGCGACCTGCGTTGCATCCGTGAAGTGTCCGCTGCCGTCATTCAGCAGGAACTGGTCCGGGTCCGGCTTCATCATCATGTCGCCGTACTTCGTCTTGTAAAACTTGTCCTTGTGCTCGGGTGGAATGATGATGTCATCATTGCGGTCACCGGTGCCGTACAGGCCCCGCAGGATGCCCCTGTCATGCGGGAAATCCAGGTGGCTGGCAATGTACATGTCCAGGTCGCCATCGTTGTCAGCATCAAACACCGCTGCACTTGCGGTGGCGAATTCGTTCGCCACCCCGCGTTCCTGTGCCTCATCCCGCACGAACTGCCCGCCCTCATTGATGAACAGGGAATTGGCGCGGTTCTTGTAGCCGACGTAGAGGTCCAGGTCACCATCTGGTTCCACATCGAAGAACACAGCGCTGGCACCGAGCCCGCCGTTGTTGCTGATGTCGCAGGGCATCTCAGCAGTTACATCGGTAAATGTCATCAAACCATCATTGCGAAAGAGCCTGCTTGCTTCCTCGACACCGACCATGAACACATCTATGTCCCCGTCGCCGTCAAAGTCCGCACTGGCCACGCCGCTGACGGTGGAGAAAGTGCTGAGGATGACCAGCCGGTCGGTGATCACATTGCTGAAGTCGATGCCACTCTGCTGTGGATCAAGCAGGGTGAAACCCGCCGCGCTGCCCGTGGCGGGAGCTAGCGGTGTACTTTCAACCGGTTCAGTCGAACCAGCCGGCGGAACCTGAGCGGTCCTGCCGTTGTTGTGCTGCTGCACACTGTCGCGCATACAGCCCGTTACCACCGTGCATGCCAGCACGATGGCCAAAAAGCGCGTGTCCAATTTTTACTCCTGGTCCAGAATTGCCGTACTTCTGACGGCCCGTCTCCGCCCTTGGCCGGGTCCAATGGCCTCAGGCGATCAGCCAACAATCCCAGTCAATCAGATGCCTTGCATCACCTCCAGCTTGGTTTCACCTGCGGGCACGGCCATTTCCTGGCTGGAGCCGTCCGCCCAGTTGACTGTCAGGTTGGCGGCCATGCGTCCCTCGGGGATGCCGAAGTGCACTGGCGCCGTGCTGCTTGCCAGGTAGCTGGCACTGTCACCAACAGTGCGCGAAAGGACTGTTCCATCGTCAAGTGTGAGCAGCAGGCGTGCGCCAAGCGCATCGGGATTGCCGATGCCACCCATCAGCTGCACGTTCAGGCCGCTGCCCTTGCTGTAGGTACCGCGGTTCATCGCCACCCGCGGGTGGCCGTTGCTGATCGCAATCAGCAGGTCTGCATTGCCGTCCCGGTCCAGGTCGGCGGATGCGCTGCCGCGCTGGTCGTTGTAGACCCGCACGCCGCATTCCGGCACGCCGATGCTGTCGAATGTGCCATCGCCGTTGCCAAGCAGCATCGCCCCGTAGCCGCTGTCCCACTGCCCGGCCTCCGGCTGGGCCTGCTCCAGGTTGCCGGCGATGAAGGCGTCAAGCTTGCCATCATTGTTGTAATCTGCCACAGCCGCGCTGAAGGCCACCGTCCACTGCGCCATGCCGGGCAACGGACTGGGCGTCCAGTCGCCATTGCCACTGAGCAGGATCACGCTGTCAACCGTGTCGCAGTAGAAGGCCTCGGACTGGTCCAGGTCGTCACCGTAGACATCGCGCAGGGAGGCCTCGGAGAACTGCGTCCAGGTCGGGAAGCGGCGCGGGATGCTGCGGATCGCGTATCCGCTGCAGGAGCGGCCACGGCCCGGCAGCTGGGTGCCGTCGGAGTTGTAGGTGGCTTCCACCACGTCGCGGCTTCCGTTGCCATCGAAATCGAAGCAGTAGGTGACCTGCGGCTTCTCAGCGCTCGGGTGGTACTTCGTGTTCTCGCCGAAGTTGCAGGCGATCACATCCGGCACGCCGTCACTGTTGAAGTCACCGGTGGCCAGCCCGCGCCACCAGCCGCGCTCCGTCAGGTCCTCGGCATACACGAGCTCACCGTCAACATTCAGCCAGAGCTCAACCGGGCCCCAGAAGCGCGCGATCACGAGGTCCTGCCAGCCGTCACCGTCCATGTCCTCGAACACCGCATCGGTGATGTTGCTGCGGTTGCTCAGTGCCGGGGCCTTCTCCGGGGAATCAGTGAAGTTGCCGGCACCGTCATTCACCAGCAGGTAGTTGCGGTCCGTGCGGCCGAACTGGTAGGGGCGCACATGGCCGCACAGCAGCAGGTCCACGTCGCCATCCCGGTCAAAGTCCGCCGCGGCGACCTGGCCGACGCTCGTGTTGTCAGTCGGCAGGCGCTTCGGGCGCAGGCCGGTCTCGAGGTTCATAAGCAGGTAGTTGCGGAAGCTGCCATCCAGTTCATTGCCCTCGATCCCGCCGGTTGCCAGCAGGATGTCACGGCGACCATCGCCATCAAGGTCCAGCACGCGGATGCCCGTCACCTCCGCCTCGGTGCCGACCAGGTCCTTCAGGTTGTTCTGCACATCGGTCCACTTGCCGCTGGCATCGCGCTCCAGCCAGACTCCATCCTGGCCGGCCGCGCCACCGAGAATCAGCTCCTCGAGGCCGTCGCCATCGGTGTCAGCCAGTGCCATGCCGGTGCCGAGCGTGCTCATCTGCCAGGGCAGCAGCGGCTCCTTCTCGTACTCCAGCGCCGCAGTGTTGATTTCCTGCTGCTCCCAGGCGATCTCACTTGTCTCGAACAGGGCGTCAACCTCGGCCGGCTTCCAGTCCGTCACATCGGAGGTACGGTGGATGGTGTAATGGTTGCCGGCATCCAGCCCGTCAACCACCTGCAGCTTGTTGTCAGGCCAGCGGATCTCCAGCTTGTCGATCTTCGTTGCCGATCCCAGCCCGAAGTGCAGGCGGGTCGATTCGCCGGAGGCGAAGCCGCGGCCGATGATCACATCACGGCTCATTACCTGGTCGCCGACATGCGCCCAGACCCGGGCACCGACAGCGCGTGGGTTGCTGCCCTCCTGCGCCAGGTCGATCGTCAGGCGCTTGCTGGTCGAGATGTCATTGCGGAACACTCCGGCCGGATCGAAGGTGTAGTTGATGATCAGGTCCGGGTCGCCATCGCCGTCGTAATCGGACAGGCTGGCACCCGCACTGTAGGTTTCAATGTTTAAGCCCCAGTTGTCATCCGGGGTCTTGAAGCCGAGCTGGCCGTTGTTGCGGAAGGTGTAGTCCTCCACGCGGTAAACAGGCTGGCCGGCGATGAAGTCCTGGATCGCACCGGCATCCTCACCGCTGGCAACGAAGGACTGGATCTGGTTGGTGGTGTCCACGTCCATCGCGTCACGTGTGAAGCCGGTCGCGGTGTAGAGGTCCTCGAAACCATCGCAGTCCATGTCCGCAAAGCGCGCCGCCCAAGTCCAGTCAGAGCTCTTCACCCCGGCCAGGCTGGCCAGTTCGCTCATCCAGCCGCCGCCGGAGTTGACGAACAGCATGTTGCGCATCTGCGGCTGCGGGTCCTGGTTCATGAACTCCCAGCGCCACTCATACATGTCGCCGCTCTGGCGCTTGGAGCGCTGCTTGCCGCGGGCGCTCATGTCCGCCACGAACAGGTCCGGCAGGCCGTCATTGTTGATGTCGCCACTGTCAGCACCCATGCCGTACAGCGCGGTCTTGCGGAACATCTCAGCGGTCACCAGTGAGAAATTGCCCTTGCCGTCATTCAGGAATGCCCGGTCCGGGGTCTCGAAGTCACTGGTGACGTACAGGTCGTCGTCACCGTCGTTGTCAAAGTCCACCGCCTGTGCCTGGAAGCTGAAGCTGACGAAGTCCAGCCCGCGCTGCTCAGTCACGTCAGTGAACTTGCCCTTGCCATCGTTGATCAGGAAGGTATCGCGGTCCGGGCGATGGCGCGGCCAGCCCTTCTCATCGACATACAGCTCCTCCTGCAGGTGTGTGGGGATCACGGCCTTCTGCCCGTCCTCCGGGATCAGCGACTGCAGCACGCTCGGTGCCGTGGTGTTCATTGCATAGTTGCAGATGAAGATGTCGAGGTCGCCATCCTCATCCGCATCAAACAGGGCGGTTGAGGTGGCAGCGCGCGCATCATCCGCGCCATGGCCGGCCGGGGCTTCAGTGAACTTGCCCGTGCCGTCACCGAAGAACAGTTCGTTGCCGGTATCGGAGTTGCCGACGTAGAGGTCGAGCTTGCCATCGCCGTTCAGGTCGGCGAAGGCCGCACAGGCACCAAGCTTGTCTCCACCGCTGATGTCAGCGCCGGCATCCGCCGTGATGTCCGTGAACTTCATCGCCCCGTCATTGCGGTACAGCTTGTTGCGGCTGTTCACGCCGGCGAAGAACAGGTCAAGGTCGCCGTCGCCGTCGATGTCACCGCTGGCCACACCGCTGTGGGTGGCGACCTGCGAGACGATCAGCTCACGCTGGGTCACGTCATTCACGAAGTCGATGCCGCTTTCCGCAGCGGAGAGCTTGACGAAGCTGCCGCCGGATCCCGCGCTGGCCAATGGGGTGCTTTCCACAGCCGTGGCCGCAGTATGGCTGCTCTTGCGCGGGCTGCCGCTGCCGGTGGTCGACTTCTGGGTACCGCCTCCGCAGGCAGCCAGGAACAGCATGACCGCCATGCAGGCGCAGGCGATGTGGAGTCGGGGATAAGCGAGCGCGTGGTGGTTCGGGATACGCGCGACATCATTGCATGTCATGGCAGTAGTCCTTTGCTTCAAGGTAGCCCTTCCTTCAACCAATCAGAATCCAACCGGTAAAGACCTCTGGCCATCCCTCGCTGTGTGCAAGCAACCAGGTCCGGCTGGCCCGGGAAACCCCTTCCCGCGCCAGGGTGATTATAACGATAAAACTTTGATTAATACAATGTCGTGCAAGCGGCATGCAATCTCATTTTGGCGTTATCCTGCTTCCAGGGGTGCCCCGGCGGGCTGCCAAATTGGCTTCCTGCATATCGGGGCTTGCTATAATTAATGGTCTCCGGGCCGGTTCCCGGATCAATGTTCTGTTACAAGCCAAGGAGTAGTAATGTCCGCTACACCACAGTCTGCCATGGCTAAGGCAGCACCTGATCTCAGTGTTCACGGATTCAGGAATCTCGGTGAGGTTTATTACAACCTCAGCAGGGCCGCACTCTACGAGCATACGCTCAACCGCGGCGAGGGTTTCCTCTCCAGCCACGGCGCACTCATGTGCGACACCGGCAAGACGACCGGGCGTATGCCCAAGGACCGCTTCATCGTTGACCAGCCGGCGATCCACGACAACATCGACTGGAACGCCATCAACCAGGCCACGGATGAGGCCACCTGGGAAAAGCGCTATAAGCAGGTCCAGGATTACCTCGACGGCAAGGATGTCTTCGTACAGGATGTCTTCGCCGGCGCCGAGAAGCAGTACCGCCTCGGCGTGCGTGTGATCAGCGAGAAGCCCTTCCAGGCGCTGTTCACCCAGAACCAGTTCATCAGCCTCGACCAGGCCAAGGACCCGCAGGAGCACAAGGCTGACTGGGTCGTGGTCTGCGTGCCGTTCTGCAAGGCGGAGGACCGCGACACCGGCGTGCATGTGCTGCTCAACTTCGAGAAGCAGATGATCCTCGTGCTCGGTTCCGACTACGCAGGTGAGATCAAGAAGGGCATCTTCACGGTGCTCAACTACCTCAACCCGATGCGCGGCGTGATGAGCATGCACTGCAGTGCCAACACCGGCTCCAATGGACGCAGCGCCGTGTTCTTCGGCCTGTCCGGCACCGGCAAGACCAGCCTGTCCGCCGACCCGCACCGCACCCTGATCGGTGATGACGAGCATGGCTGGCACGATGGCGGCGTCTTCAACTACGAAGGCGGCTGCTATGCCAAGACCATCAACCTCAGCGCGCAGGGCGAGCCCGAGATCTGGGACGCCTGCCACCGCTTCGGCACCGTGATCGAGAACGTCGGTTTCGACCCGGCGACCCGCATCATTGACTTCGACGACAAGAGCAAGACCGAGAACACGCGCTGCGGTTACGACCTGCGCATCATCGGCAACAGCTCCCCGACCCTCAGCGGCCCGACCCCCAGCGACATCGTGTTCCTGACCTGCGACGCCTACGGCGTGCTGCCCCCGCTCAGCAAGCTGACCGCTGAGCAGGCACAGGTCTGGTTCCTGCTGGGTTACACCGCCAAGGTGGCCGGCACTGAAGTGGGAGTGACCGAACCCTCCCCGACCTTCAGTACCTGCTTCGGTGCGGCCTTCATGCCACTGCGTCCCAGCGTCTACGGCAATATGCTCTCAGAGCGCATCGAGAAGCACAACTGCCGTGTCTGGCTGCTCAACACTGGTTGGAGCGGTGGCGGTTACGGCGTTGGCCGCCGCATCAGCATCACCTACAGCCGCGCCATGCTGCATGCCGCGCTGGACGGCAAGCTGGACAATGTGGAAACCTGGAACGACTCCAACTTCCACCTCAGCGTCCCCGTCAGTTGCCCGGGCGTACCCAACGAGCTGCTCAAGCCGCGTGACACATGGGCGGACAAGGACGCCTACGATGCCACCGCGCAGAAGCTGGCCGGCATGTTCGGTGAGGCCTTCAAGAAGTACGCCGACAGCGTCACTGAAGGCGTACGCAACGCAGCCCCCGGCCTGTAGGATGCACTGCGAAGCTGTGCCATCGGAGGTGCTGCGACAGCTGCACCTACCTGATTACTGAAACTGAGCGCTGCGAAGTTCGCTTCGCAGTCTATGCAAGGGGAGGCTCCGGCCTCCCCTTTTTTTTGAACCAGCGGCCCTCGACAACTGTCCTGTCAGCAGTCAGCATATTGCTGTCGGGAGGACACCATGGGAACTGGATTACTGCGCGCAAGCCTGGCAGCGTTGCTAATTGGCTTCAGTGGACTGCACTGTGGAACGGGAAGCGACCAGCCTGCTGCCAACATGCAGGCTGGCAATCCTGCAGCGGATGGGCCTGCCGCGGAACTGCTGGCCAGCGGCAATCCGGCTGACTGGAATGTCAAGCCGGCGATCCAGGAATTCGACAGCCTCGATTCTCTGCTTAACAGCAGCAGGCAGAAGCACATCGTGGAAATCCCGGAGCTGCCGGAGATATCAGGCTGGTACACCCATCTCGGTACCGAGGGGCATGCCAGCAGGGTGTTTACCGGTGAGCAGATCATACTGATCACTGAAACGGACAGCCTGCGCGCATTCAACCGCCGGACCGGTGACTACCTGTGGACCTACGATGGCAACGGTGCCGACTGGTTCAATGGCGCATACGTCATCGGTGAGCGCTACATCGGCTGCTTCAGGGATTCAGACTACAGCAACATCGTGGATGCCAGCGACGGCACCGACCTGCAGGATATCCGCAAGCGCAGGCTGATCTCGATCGGTCCCGAAGGAGCGGTCTGGCTGGCCGAAGCAGAGCAGACGGAAGCCTGGGAACCCACCAGCTTTGACCTGGTCCAGCTGGTGGATCCGGCCAGCGGGGAGGTGCTGGAACAGCATGCACTGCCCGGCGTATTCGGGGGCTGTGGGCAACCGAGATTTGGCAACGAATATATTGCACTGCTCACCAATGACTCGCTTTACTCGTACAAGCCTGGTGCCGCGCCACGCCGCATCGCGGATTCGCGGCTCAACTGCGCGCATGAAATGCAGATGGACGGGCCGTACCTGGCCCAGCTCAGTTTCGAGTCCCTGTCCGAGGATCCGACTGCCACTGACACCGGTGGTTACCGCCGCGAGGGTGAACCGCTGTTGCGCGTGTTTGACCTGTCCAGTGGAGATGAACTCTGGCAACAGGAGATGCCTGGTCTATACAATTCCTACGGCGAGCAGATGAAGGTGAACCAGCAGCTGCTTGCCATCAACCGCGATCCGGGCATGAACCTGTTCGACATCCGCACCGGCCGGCAGCTGCATCCATACCAGGCCAGGGACTACACCGGCGGAGGCCAGTGGATCAGCCTGGCCGGGAAACATGTCTACTGGGATGGCGAGGAGAACCAGCAGGGACGCGTGGAACTGCTGGATGCCGCAACTGGCACTGCCACAGTACTGGATGCCCTGTCCGGGCTGGATGTGCAGAGCATCACGGTGGATGGCAACGAGATGTTCGTACTGTTTGAAACCGTTCCCAGCGGCCACGATTTCTACGATGCCAACTCGCACCTGCTCAAGCTGGACCTCGGGCCGGATGGCCTGCCGCTGCCCGGCAAGCTTGTCGTCAACGGCGAACTGCCGGACTACTCGCAGCAGGTTGCGAGCTTCATGGAAGCCGCGGATCCCAGCAGCGAATCAGGCCTGATGGGACAGTTCGTGGACGGGGACATCAACGCCTTCAAGCTGCTGCTGCCGCTGATGCCGGAGATGCAGCCAGCGCAGCTGGACAGCCTGGCCCTGCTGGCCATCCGCATCAGTCCGGAAGACACTTCGGAATGGGGAGCGCGGGATTACCAGGCAGTTGATGCCCTGGTCGACCAGCTGATGAAGCAGCCGGATGAGCATTATGTGGATACCCTGCTGCGCTGGAATGGGGCACCGCCAACCGCTCGCCTGAGGTCAGCAATCCCGGGATTGCTGGCATCCTGCGGTGGCCCACAGGCAAAGACCTGGCTGGACGCGTGGTACGGGGGCCTGCTCACACCCGCATATCAGGCCAAGCAGCCTCCCTACTCCTTCGGAACCGAAGACCGGCGAATTGACAGCTACTGGGATGCTGAAGGCCAGGCGGATCCGGTCTGGCAGGCCACGGCCGCAGGTCCAGGTGGAACCAGCTACACCGCCTTCGTTGGCGACGGGCCACTGTGCAGCCGGGAGGTCCTGCTCGGCATAGATGAGGATGCGGACGGCGCTTTCGAGGAAGTGCTGGCAACCGGGCTGCTGCACAACTACTTCCGCCTGATGCACCCAGGCGGACCCTTGCGCAGGGACCCCGGATATGACCGTGATGACCCCAGCCCGCCACGTGCCCTGACATTGGAGCTTTCCGGGTCCCCGGGCCAGCTGACAATCGGGCACTACAGGGCCGTCAACAAGCGCGTTGACTATGACAACACTGAAGAAGGGGGCGACAAGGGCCACTACATGGTGATGGAAGCCGCCGAGTGGCAGGAGGATACGCTTGACCTGGCTGCCCTGCGGATGGACTCAGATGGCGACGGCCTGACGGATGTAGCTGAGCAACTGATGCAGACTGACCCAGCCAATCCTGACAGTGACAGCGATGGCGTAAGCGATGCAGAAGATGCTCATCCACTCGCGGACCCGGCAACAAGCGGTGTAATGGAGCGCGCAGTGCTGCGCGGGATGGCATTCTACTTTGCGGTGGAAGGCAATGACGGCTGGTGGCGCGACCTGGAGCCGGCCAGTCCCTGGCATGTGATGTTCATCGAAAGCACTGAAGGCCTGGGGCCGCTGGCCTATTCCACGGCCAACAGCCAGAGCATCAGCCTGTCCAGCGAGGAGCAGGTCCAGCGCTACAGGGACTTACTGGACGGCGCAGGCAGCTACAGCTCCATTGAAGTAAGCATCAACCCCGATCCGGTCAGCCATGACCCGGCGGTCAACCCCTGGGCGGAGGAGCTGCCGGCAGCGGCCAAACTGACAATGCATATCAACATGCCCCTCAGCGGCCATATGATCACATTGGCGGAGATCGACGGCGAGTACTATCCAATCAGCGAGGAAATGACCTGGGTCAGCTGATGGTGGTCAGTCCCGGAGGCCTGATGTAAGTCACGCAACGGAGGCCTGATGTAAGTCAGGCCATTGCTGGTGCGCATCACAGATCAATCCTGCTTCTCATTGTGCTTCTGCATCTGCCTCCGGTCTTTTGCCATGTTTATAATTTAACAATGCCAAGCCTTGACAGAATTTAGAATTATGGTAATTTTTGTGTAGTAAACCGTGGGGCAGCCGGAAGAGAGTAAGTCCCACAGGGGAGAGGACAATATGTATCTATGCGAAAAGCTGCATGAGGATCCGAGCATCCGCACCCTGCTGTGGTGCCTGATCGGCTCAGGGGAGTTGCACCAGGCCGGACTCAAGGACTGTGGGTTCACTGATGTTGAAGCGCATGCCATCCTGAAGGATGAGTCCCGCAAGCTGCGTGAACTGAAGCGCCGCCACGCCATGGCCATGCGCCTGACGGTGGCCGACCTGGCTTCACTGCTGCGCAACCGCCTCAGCGAGCTCATCGAATCCGCGAAGAAGGCCAGCGAGCTCTCGACCCTGCTGCGCTGCCTGAAGGGCCTGCCCAGCTGGGTCTTCCCGGAGTGGGAGCAGGCGGAGCTGGCGAAACTTGCGGAAGGCAAGTCCCTCGAACTGGCACCGGCAAGCGTTCAGCGGGTGTAAAAGGAGCGCGAACATTCAGTTCGCAGGAGCGCGAGCATTTAGCTCGCAGGAATGCGAACATTCAGTTCGCCGGGGCGCAAGCATTTAGCTTGCTGGAGTGCGAATGTTTGATTAGCAAATGGAAGGTGAACCATGGCTTTTGACGAACATGGGCATCGGGGCCTTTACAACCATGGCCGGCTGCCGCACTTCGACCACCATTCCCTGTTTCAAGCCATTACATTTCGCCTGGCTGATTCATTGCATCCCTCGCGTTTCGTTGCCAATCCTTCATGGAAGAACCGGCGGGATGACACCCGGGCAATCTTTGCCGGCGATGAGGAGCTTGATACCTGCTATGGAAACTGCTGGCTAAAGGATCATCGCATTGCCTCAATTGTGGAGGACAGCCTCCTGCATTTTGACGGCGAGCGATACCTGCTGCTGGCCTGGGTGATCATGCCTAACCACGTACATGTCATGATTGCCCAGAGGAAGGGATTCCCTCTGGCTGGGATCATACGTGGTTGGAAGTCATTCACGGCTACTCAGTCAAACCGGATTCTGGGTCGTACAGGGAGTTTCTGGCAGCGAGATTACTTTGACAGGTTCATTCGTGATCAGCGGCATTTGCATAATGTGGCGGATTACATCCATCAGAATCCTGTCAAGGCCAAGCTATGCAGATCAGCAGCAGAATGGAAATGGTCATCCTACAACCGTATTTCGGAGAGACTGGATCAATAGTGAGAAGTGGTTAATCGCAGGCTGACTGCCTGCAAGCCTGCGAGCTCAATGCTCGCGCTCCATCCCTTGCTCGCGCTCCATCCCTTGCTCGTGCTCCATCCCTTGCTCGTGCTCAAGAAGCAAAAAAGCCGGCCCCCGCAGGGACCGGCCAATCAGTTCGAATTTGTGCGGATCAGTGACCCGCGGGCATCCGACTAGTAGAGCTCGATGGCGTCGTAGTCGCCGTTCAGGTCTGCATAGAGGCAGTCCTTCCACAGCTTGTACCACTTGCCGCCGCAGCAGTTGTTCCACTGGCCGGCGCTGAGGCGCATCCAGGAGATGTACAGGTCATCGTCGCCGGGCTTGGTGATGCGCACGCGCTCGATGTCGCAGGGCATGACCGGGTTGTCCAGCTGGCCGGTGAACTGGTTGCAGCCACCGCAGGGGTCGCACCACGGGCCGGCGATCTCGGCGGTGCCGAGCACGTTGCCGTCATGGCCGATGAAGGAAATCATCAGCGGATCGTGGCTGCCACCACCGGACTCACAGACGCAGTAGCAGTCGATGTCGATGGACACACAGGTGAGCTCGCAGGCACAGGGAATATCCAGGCCACAGAGCTCAAGGGTGCGACCCATCTCCATATCGGCTGCCATCAGGAACGGCAGTGCGGCAATTACCAGGATGATCAACGCTTTACGCATCTCATTACCTCTAACTTGGACCATACAGGTTTTGACTCGGCAGATTATATCAGATGTGTCAAGTTTCTTGGGATAAGTCGTGGATAGATATAGTACTAAGCAGGGAACCGGAGGTAAGCAGCATGTCTTTGCAGATCGGCGGGAATGTACCGCAATTCAGTCTCCCGGCCACGACCGGGGAATCGCTCAGCACAGAACAGATCAAGGGTGAGAATGCGACCGTCGTGATGTTCTGGTGCAACCACTGCCCCTATGTGATCCCCAACCAGCAGCGCGTGATCGACATGCAGCAGGAATATGGGAGCAAGGGTGTCCGTTTTGCAGCAATTTGCTCAAATAATTCCGCAAGCCATCCTGCGGACAGCTTTGAGAATATGCAGCTTCGTGCCACTGAAATGGGCTACAACTTTCCCTATCTGCACGATGAGGACCAGTCCGTGGCCCGGAGTTTCGGAGCGGAGCGCACACCGCACGTCTTCCTGTTCGATGCTCAAGGCAAACTGGCTTACAGCGGGCGCATCGACGACAGCCCGCAGGACCCCTCAAGGGTGAACAGCCCGGACCTCAGGAATGCGATTGAGGCAGTGCTGGCCGGCACTCATCCGGATCCGGACTTAACCGGCCCGATCGGCTGCAGCATCAAGTGGAAGTAGGCTCAACCGCTGGTTCATCCGGGATGGCCTTGCAGCGCTGAAGTGCATCCGCCAGCATCAGGCGCCAGAGTTCCCTGAACTTCACCGTCGGCTCCCAGCCCAGCTCAGTCCAGGCCCGGGCCGGATTACCGACCTGCTCACGCGGATCACCTTGCCGCAGCAGATCCTCACTGTGGCGCAGGTGCCTTGCACGGTCCAGCTTCAGCTCATCAAACACGCTGTCCACCAGTTCCTGCACGCTGTGCAGCTCACCGGTGGCCAGCACCAGTTCCAGCGGTTTTTCGACCTCCAGCATCCAGGCGAAGGCCTTCACGAATTCCGGTGCGTAGCCCCAGTCACGGCGCGCATTGAGCGCGCCCAGCTCGAGCCTGTCCTGCTGTCCGAGGCTGATGCGGGCGGCACTGTTCACGATCTTGGCGAACACGAAATCCTCGCTGCGGCGCGGGCTTTCATGGTTGAACGGGATGGCGCAGGACACGAACATCCCCTGTTCGCGCGCAGACTTCGCCAGCTTTGAGACCTCCAGCTTCTGCCTGCCGTATTCATTGATCGGCCGGCGCTCGGTTGCCTCATCCTGCGGCTCAGTCAGCGGATCGCCGAAGATGGCGGAACTGCTCAGCAGCAGCACGCGGCACTGCGGCTTCTCGCGATGCACCCAGTCGAGGATCACTTCAGCACTGGATACGTTTATCGTGCGGCTCTCGATCGGGTCAGCCTCGCACATTGCCGGTCGTGATGCCGCGGCGAGGTGCACGATGCGGTCGGGTTGGGTGTTGCGCAGCATCGTGCGCAGTCCCGCCAGGTTGAGCATGTCGATGCTCGTCAATTCACAGTTGCGGTTGGACTCAAGCGCCAGGGTCTCAGCAGGCAGTGCCAGGCCTGGCCTGACGGTGCCGATCACCCGTTCACCCTGCTCCAGCAGCAGCTCAGCGAGGTACCCGCCGTCCTGGCCTTCGATTCCCGTGATGAGCGTACTCACGCCGAGATTGTAGGATACGTCGCCATTTCCGTGGCCGGGATTTATGCTACACTCCTGTTTGTATAAACGCAGAGGAAGGCCAAAGCATGACTGGTGTCAACAAAGTGATCCTGCTGGGCAATGTCGGGCGCGACCCCGAGGTCCGCTACACGCAGAACGGGACTGCCGTTGCCAACTTCAGCATCGCGACCTCCGAGGTGTTCGGCGGCCGTGATGGCGGAGAGCGCAAGGAGCAGACCGAGTGGCACAACATCGTCTGCTGGGGCCGCCAGGCCGAGATCGCCGGCCAGTACGTCAAGAAGGGCCGCCAGCTCTACGTTGAGGGCCGCCTGCAGACCCGTGACTGGGTGGATCCCCAGGGCGTGAAGCACTACAAGACTGAAATCATCTGCCGTACCTTCCAGCTGCTTGGCCGCCGTGACGATGATGGCGGCGGTGGCGGTGGTGGCTACGGCGGTGGCGGCGGTGGCGGAAGCTACGGCGGCGGCGGTGGCGGCGGCAGCTACGGCGGTGGCGGCGGTGGCGGAAGCTACGGCGGCGGTGGTGGCGGCGGTAGCTACGGCGGTGGTGGCGGTTCCAATGACATCGATGACTACGACATCGGGGACCTCGGTCCCCCGCTGGACATGGATGACAGCCCGCTCAGCCCCGGCGACTGATAAGCTCTTTGTAATGCCAGCTGGCACGAGGGAGTGGTAATGAAGGCATTCCTGATAACGGTCGTGATTGCACTGCTGCTTGTGGCTGTGGGTTTCTGGTATGCCCAGCAGCATCCCGAAGCCCTGCCTGAGGACATGCGTAACACGCTGGAGGTCGGCCAGGACACCAGCCCGCCTGCCCGTGGCCCGCAGGACTACCACATCCTCGCCGACCAGGGCGGCATCCCGCGTGCCGAAGCTGAGCGCGCCGGCCTGCAGACCGCCAACTGGGCCTACATGGCCGCGATGCAGCCGCTGGAGGACCTCTCCGAAACAGGGGTGGAACAGCAGCAGTCAGCCCGCGTCAACAGCAAGCTGTATGACTTCGCCTTCCGCTTCAGTTCGACCCCGGCTGAAAGCCAGGTGCTGGAGTACAACATCGGCGGCGAATGGGACGTGCTGACCTTCGGTTTCGGCTTCGCCGATGACGAGGCTTCTGACCCGACCGGCCGCTTCGCAATCGAATTCAGCGTGCAGGGAGACGGCAGTGAGCTGTACGGGCCGGTCTCACTGACCCCCAATGACCTGCCTGTCTTCCAGGACCTCGATGTGAAGGGAGTGCGCCGCGTGACCTTCATCTCAAAGCGTGTGGGCAAGCCCAATCCATTTGCCCCGCTGCTGCTTGACCCCTTCGTCAAGAAGGCCGCCCCGGCAGCTTCCGAGTAACTGAAACAAATCCGCAGGCAAGGCGTCAATAATCACGTGAGAACATTCATCCCCCTTGCAGCCCTGGTGCTGCTTTCGCTCGTCCCGCTGCGTGCCATCGCTGCGGAGCCGAACCTCAACGCGGAATTCAGCGCTTCAGTTGAATTCAACAGCGAGGAAGCCAACACGCCGAAGAAGATCCCGGTGATCAACTTCGACGGCAGCATCCTCGTGGCCGGCAACAGGCTGCGGGTGGAGGTTGTCAACAGCATCACCCAGGAGCCAACCGTCGCAATCCTGGACATTGACAAAGGTACCGCCGCCCTGCTCTATCCTGACAACCTGAATGGCGAGCGCATGCCACTCGGTGATGACTTCCGCAACAGTTACCTGTCCCTGTTCATGGACTTCGCGCAGCGCGAGAAGCTTGGCGAGGTCAAGGGCTGGAAGCTGGCAACGGAGAAGCTCGACGGTGGTGGCAGCCGCTATGTCTACAGCGGGCAGAGCAGCCGCAGCGTCAGCTTCGAGATCGCCGACAAGGGCCAGCCGCACCAGCTGGTGATCAAGTCCCCCAAGGTGACCGTCACCATCCGCCTCAGCAATGTGGACACTGCAACAAAGCCGGCCGCCGACCAGTTCAGCATCCCCGCTGACTTCAGCATGCGCGACTCGGATACGAAGCTCGCGGACATCTTGCCCTCGCTATAATCAAGCCGATGACACACCCCCTACCCGACGACGCCACCACCAAGCAGTGGTACATGGAGCATGTCAATTCCGGCCTGCTCAGCCTGCTGGGTTTCATGGGCCTGGACAGCGCCGAGCTGGAGGCCGAGGGCTGGCATGTGCGCACCGGTGACGGCCGCGAGTTCATCGACTGCGTCGCCGGTTACGGCAGCTACAACTTCGGCCACCGCAACCCGGCCGTGGTCAACGCCGTCAAAGAGCAGCTGGACCGCATGCCGATGTCCAGCAAGCTGCTGCTGAACCCGGTGCAGGCCCGCCTGGCGCACCGCCTGGCGGAGATCACGCCCGGTGATCTTAAGTACAGCTTCATCAGCAACAGTGGTACGGAAGCCGTTGAGGCTGCCATCAAGCTGGCGCGCCTGCGTACCGGCAAGCCGGACATCATCAGTGCCAAGAACGCCTACCACGGCAAGACGCTGGGCAGCCTGTCCAGCACCCACCGCGAGCACTTCCAGTCGCCGTTCCGCCCACTGATTGCCAACTTCGGCGTGGTGCCCTTCGGGGACCTTGATGCGCTCGACGCCGCCATCTCCGAAACGACGGCGGCCGTGATGCTGGAGCCCGTGCAGGGTGAAGGCGGCATCCGCGTGCCTCCCCCGGGCTACCTGACGGGCGTGCGCGAGATCACGAAGAAGCATGGCGTGCTGCTGATCCTCGATGAGGTGCAGACCGGCATGGGACGCACCGGGCGCAACTTCGCCTGCGAGCGTGAGGGAGTCGTGCCCGACATCCTCGTGCTGGCCAAGTCGCTCGGCGGCGGCGTGATGCCGATCGGCGCCACCATCGGCACCGAGTACGTCTGGGAGCTGTTCCAGGAGAACCCGCTCGTGCATACAAGCACCTTCGGTGGCAATGAACTGGCCTGCGCCGCGGCCTGTGCCGCACTTGACCTGCTGGAGCAGGGCGGCTACGCCGAACAGGCGGAGAAAAACGGCGCTTATTTCCTCGAAGCATTGAAGAAGCTGCAGAAGGACTTCCCCGATGTACTGGCGGAAGTGCGCGGCCAGGGCATGATGATCGGCATCGACTGCGTCAGCAAGGATGTCTGCGAGCTGATGATCGCCAGCGTGATCGAGGAGAAGGTGTTCATCGCCTTCGCCCTCAACAACCCGGAGGTGCTGCGCATCGAACCGCCGCTGCACATGCCCCCCGAAGTGATAGATGTCGTGATCACAAGGCTGCACAAGGCCTGTGAAGGCACCCGTATGATCCTCGAACAGTTCAGCCAGAGCCAGGGATGACCCGCCATGTTTGAAATCCGCAAGACGATGCACATTCCGCTGCCGCCGCAGGCAGTATTCAACGCCGCCCGCCAGGTGGAGAAGTTCCCCGAGGTGCTGCCCAACCTGGACAGCGCGCGCGTGGTCTCCGACGAGGGCAACGGCAGTCTGATCACGGAATGGACGGCTACGCTCAAGGTCGGCCCGATGAGCAAGAAGGTCACCTGGACTGAGCGTGACAGCTGGAACGAGTCCGACCTGAGCTGCCGCTTTGAGCTGGTCAAGGGCGACATGAAGATCTACAACGGCGACTGGAAGTTCGAGGCGCAGGACGGCGGCACACTGGTGCACCTCAATGTGGACTTCGAGCTCGGCATCCCGATGCTCGGCCCGATGGTCAACAACATCGCCAACCAGGTGATGGACCAGAACTGCGATGAGCTGCTGCAGGGCCTGAACGCCATTGCCGCAGCGCAGGCGGGCAGCGCGGGTTAGCGGCGGGGGCAGAAAAACCCTATAATTGAGCATCTGTTCTTCACTGGTGCTCCTATGCGGCAACTGAAATCCATTATTACCTGCCTGACCCTGCTGACCCTGCTCGGCTGCGGTGGAGGCGGGGCTGACCGTGGCGGCAATGCCGACCTCTCACCGGGTGGCAATGCTCCCCTGCCCGGATCCGTGGATGAGCGCAGCGTTAGCCTGCTGCTGGAGGCGACCCCGATCCAGGGTGACGAATGGTCACTGATGCTCAGCGCTGAGGATGCCACTGACATCTACCAGCTGGCAGGCAGCGTGCTGTTCGACCCCACGATGTATGAGATCACCTCGGTGGAGGCCGGTGGCGGACTGGGCGGACCGGAGGATGCCTACTTCGTCAACTCCAGCGCTGATGAGGGCAAGCTGGATTTCGGTTACACCAGCCGCTGGTTTGGCCGTGTCAACTCCGGTGACCTGAACCTGCTGCGCCTCAGGGTGCGTGCGCTCGGTGACTTCTCCCTTGGCGACTTCAGCCTGCCGCTGGAGCCGGACAGCCTGCGCGTGCGGGATTCGCAGAAGCGTGAGCTCGAGCCCAGCCTCAGGAGGGCCGGATCATGATCCGCATCGCCTTCCTGACCAGCCTGCTCGTGATCCTGCTGTGCGCCGTTGCCAACGCGACCGTGCGCCCGCCGCAGGAATGGTTCGACGGCCCGGAGAAGGACAAGCTCTGGGAGGAGATGTACCCGATCCTGAACGACTGGGAGTTCAACCCCCAGCCGCCGCTGTCCGGCAGCGTGCTTGAGCAGTACGACGGCATCCGCAAGTACCTCGGCTACACACGTGATCGCTTTGCCGATGAGGAGGGACTGGAAAGCGGCAGCGCCGCCAGCCAGCGCTTCGACCTGAACCTGGACGGCGTGATCGACCACTTCGACCTGCTGGAACTGGGCTATGAGGTCGCCCCTGACAACAAGGGCACGAGCATCGCCCCGCCGGAGGGCACGAACCAGTGGTATGTGCTGCGCGCGGACTTCCAGGACCAGAATGCCAACTACGGCACCTACGACGTCGACTACTTCAACGAGCGCTTCTTCTCGCTCGGCACGGCTCCCAAGCCGAGCATCAATGACTACTACCAGGAGACCAGCTACGGCAAACTGGCGATCAACGGCACGGTGGACACCTCCGGGACCGGCGGCGACGGCTGGTACAAGGGCGAGCACACCAAGCAGTGGTACATTGACAACGGTGGGCGCTGGCTGGTGAAGGAGGCTGTGCTGAACGCCGACCCCTTCGTGGACTTCAGCGACTTCGACGTGGACGGCGACGGCTACGTTGACACCGTGCTCTGCTATTACCCGAACACCGTATTCAGTGGCGGACTGTGGCCGCACCGCTCCAGCGGGCTGAACATCCACGTTGACGGCGTGATCGTCGACAGCTACTTCATCTCCGGCTACAACACCGGCAACGACAGCCACACGATGGTGATCGCGGCCCATGAGTACGGCCACATCCTCGGCCTGCCCGATCTCTATGACGTGAACGGCGGCAGCGCCGGCATGGGCTACTGGTCGCTGATGGCCTACAACTATGACAACGGCCAGAAGCCGCCCTCGCTTGACCCCTGGTGCAAGTGCCAGCTCGGCTGGGTGACGGCAAAGAACATCACCGAGAACCAGGTGGGCTATAACCTGCCCTACTACCAGAACAGCCCGGAGGTGCTGCGGGTCTGGACAAACGGCCAGATCGAGGACCAGTACTTCCTGCTGGCCAACTACCGCAAGCTCGGCACCGATGCCAACCGGCCGGGCGAAGGCCTGCTGGTGCTGCACATCGACGAGACACGGGCCGGCGGCAACGGTGACAATGCCAATGAGGACCGCAAGCATGTTGATGTCGAGAGTGCGCGCGGCTACGAGGACCCGAACCTGACGAACCCGAAGGACCCGCTGGACAATGGCAACCTCGGGCATGGCAACGACCTGTTCTTTGACGGCAATGGTGATGGCGACTACACGGGAATCTTCGATGACACTTCCAACCCGTTCAGCCGCAACTACCCGAACCCCGGCGCGAACACCTTCATCAGCCTGAGCAACATCTCAGCGCCGGGTGACAGCATGACCCTGGACATCGTGGTGGAGACCGCCACTGCCCCAACGGTTGCCATAACGAGCCACAATGATGGCGATGCCGTCAGCGACACCATCAACGTGACGGCCACTGCCACAGCGACGGCGGGACGCACGATCGACCACGTGGACTTCTATCTCAACGGGGCCTGGTACGGCGCTGACAGCACTGACCCCTATGAGATGGCGATTGACACCCGCGGCGTGTATGACGGCAATGCCGCCGGCAGCAACGCACGCCTGCTGACTGCAGTTGCGACTGACAACCAGGGCGAGATTGACACCGACGGCAAGTCACTGGATGTCTCCAACACCGCTGAGACATTCCCGTTGTCGGAGGACTTTGAATCCGGCATCGGCTCCTGGGCCAGCTACAACACAAATGGCGACCGCTACTGGGAAAGTAAGAACACGGGATCCTCAGGCAGCAAGAGCGCTGGCATCGGCAGCGAAAGCAGCGGCTACGACTACAACGAGCATGATGCGCTGGTCAGCCCGAAGATTGACCTGATAGGCACCACGCACCCGATGGCGCGCTACCAGCACCGCCACAATGTCAGCGCCGGTGAGAACACCTGCAAGGTGTTCGTCACCAAGGACGAGGGCGTGACCCTCACCCCGCTGGTGAGCTACACCGGCAGCTCCCTGAGCTGGCATCCAGGTGCTGTCGACCTGCTGGCCTATGTCGGTGAGGAGATCCGCCTGGTCCTCAAGTTCGACGGCAGTGGCCTGAACAAGCAGGGCGGCACCGCCGGCTGGTGGGTGGATGAGCTGGAGCTGAAGGAACTGAGCGCGGCGCCGAACATCTTCAGCATCACTCCGCCGGATGGAGCGATCCTGACCGGCCTCGAAACCATCACCGTGGATGCGACGGATGACGAGGCCGTGCTGCAGGTGGACTTCTACATCAACGGCACCGACCTGATCTTCCAGGACTTCAGCGCCCCGTTCACGACGGACTGGAACAGCGACTGGCTGTTCGACGGGGCTGCCACCTTCACGGCAGTTGTATATGACGGCGACCTGCAGGCCACCAGCCAGACGGTCAACTGGACCACCAGCAATCCCGGCCTGCCGATTCCCTGGAGTGAAGGCTTCGCCAGCGATCCCGAACCGGCCTGGCGCGTGATTGATGTGAACGGCGAAGGCTACTGGCATCGCCTGGCCAGCGGCGGCTACAACAGCGGCCCCGGGATGTTCTATGGCAAGGACGTGGGAGACCACGGCGACAACCAGTACGAC
>JAGRNR010000170.1:0-538 GCA_020440645.1 bacterium
GTCGATGCCCAGCTCGGCGGCGGCGGTGGCGGCGGCCAGCGCGTTGGCCACGTTGAAGCGGCCGGGCAGGCCCAGGCGCACCTGCGAGCCCCGCCAGGTGAACGTGGAGCCGGCGGCACCCAGCACGAGGTCGGCGGCGTCGTCGATGCCGAAGGTGCGGGTCGGCACCGCGGCCACCTCGGCCAGCAGGCGTCCGCGGGGGTCGTCGCGGTTGACCACCGCGACGTCGCACAGATCGGGCGTGAACAGGCGGGCCTTGGCCGCGAAGTACGCCTCCATGGTCCCGTGGTGGTCCAGGTGGTCCTGGCTGAGGTTGGTGAACACCCCGACCCGGAACCGGGTGCCGTCGACCCGGTGCTGGTCCAGCGCGTGGGACGAGACCTCCATCGCCACGGCGTCGCGGCCCTCGGCGACCATGGCCGCCAGCTGCGCCTGGAGCTCGGGGGCCTCCGGGGTGGTGCGGGCGCCGGTCAGGGTGCCGATCGTTGCGCACGACCGTCCGGCCGCGGCGAGGACGGCGGCCAGCAGGTGGGTGGTG
>JAGRNR010000171.1:0-533 GCA_020440645.1 bacterium
TCCACCTCGAGATCGGCAGCTACGTGCTGGGCGGTGGCCACCACTTCACCATCGGTGCGTTCGTCAATGACGCGCTGATGGCGGTGTTCTTCTTCGTCGTCGGTGTCGAGATCAAGCGAGAGCTCGTCGCCGGCCAGCTCCGCGATCCACGGGCCGCAGCGCTGCCTGCCATGGCGGCCCTCGGCGGCATGGTCGTCCCGGCGCTCATCTTCTTCGCCTTCAACGCCGGCGGTGAGGGCGCCAACGGCTGGGGCATCCCGATGGCCACCGACATCGCGTTCGCCGTCGGCGTGGTCTCGCTGCTCGGCAACCGTGTCTCTCGCACCCTGAAGATCTTCCTGCTCACCCTGGCCATCGTCGACGACATCGGCGCCATCCTCGTGATCGCCCTCTTCTACACCGACCACGTGTCGTTCGGCTGGCTGTTGGTGGCGGCGGCCCTCCTCGTTGCTGTCTGGGTTCTGCAGCGCCTCCGCGTCTGGTACATCCCGGTGTACGTGGCGATCGCCATCCCGCTGTGGGTCGCCATGTTC
>JAGRNR010000172.1:0-533 GCA_020440645.1 bacterium
AGGCAAGGCCGCTCTGCTGTGGATCAAGCAGGCTGAAGCCCGGTGCCGCTCCGGCGGGTGCCGCAAGCGGTGTACTGCTCACCAGCTCCGCGGGAGCGGTGAGGGAACCATGCGTGGTTCCTCCTGTATCTGCATGCTGCTGCACGTCTCCGCGCATACAGCCCGTGGCGGCCATGCATGCCAGCATGGCTGCCAGTAAGCGCGTGTCCACTGCCAAACTCCTGGTCCAGAATTGCCGTACTACTGACGGCCCGTCTCCGCCTTCAGCCCCTCAGGGCCTGCGGCGGTCAGCCAACAATTCCGTCTGATCAGATGCCCTGCATCACCTCCAGTCTGTTTTCACCCGAAGCAACCGCCACTTCCTGGCTGCTGCCGTCTGCCCAGCGGATGCTGAGGCTCGTCGCACTGCGGCCCTCGGGAATCCCGAAGTGCACCGGTGCGGTACTGCTTGCGAAGTAACTTGTACTGTCACCGGCCGTGCGCGTCAGCACACTGCCGTCATCAAGCGTCAGGCTCAGGCGTGCGCCGAGCCC
>JAGRNR010000173.1:0-530 GCA_020440645.1 bacterium
GACCTATGGTGAGAACAGCCGAAATTTCAGGGTGGTATTTCAAGGTTGACTCCACCCGAGCTGGCGCCCAGGCTTCAAAGTCTCCCACCTATCCTACACAGAAATTCCAGATGATCTATGCCAAGCTACAGTAAAGGTTCACGGGGTCTTTCCGTCTAGCCGCGGGTACACGGTATCTTCACCGCGAATCCAATTTCGCTGAGTCTCCGGTCGAGACAGTGGGGAATTCGTTACGCCATTCGTGCAGGTCGGAACTTACCCGACAAGGAATTTCGCTCGGATTATCCTTAATGTTTCCAAAAAGGCCGGACTTTATCTTAATTGACCTCGATTCATTTGCTTGGAAATTGCACGTATTGTTTCTATTCCATCAAGTTGCAAATGATCGCCCGCTTTTATCATTTCTAAAATTTCACAAAACTTTTTAAAGTCATGCTTCTTTTTAGTTTGCAGCGGGTACTCTATGAAAAATGGAACGATGATATTTTTTAAATGATCTATGCCTCTTACTCGATAAGCCATTCGATCTC
>JAGRNR010000174.1:0-529 GCA_020440645.1 bacterium
CGCATGCACCGTGGTGAAGACGAGATGTCCTGTCTCGGCGGCGGTGATCGCCGTCCGAATCGTGCCGATTTCCCGTACCTCACCGACCAGCACGACATCGGGGTCCTGGCGGAGCGAAGCGACCAGCGCCTCTTGAAAATCGGTCGTGTCGGTACCGACCTGTCGCTGATCGACCAAGCACCCCTTCGACTCGTGCACGTACTCGATCGGGTCCTCGATCGTGATCACGTGGCCGGAACGCGATTGGTTGATCCGGTCAACGAGCGTCGCGAGCGTCGTGCTCTTGCCCGAGCCGGTAGGGCCGCCGACGACGACCAGGCCATCGGGCAGTTCGCAGAGCTCGTACAACGAATCGGGCAAGCCAAGATCCGCGAGTGGCTTGATCTGGTCCTCGAGACGACGCAATGCGATGGCGACTCCGCCGGATCGCAGGTAGACGTTGAAACGAAAGCGAGCCCCGTCGTCGGCCCGCAACGCTCCGTCGATCGAACCGGGGCCGGCGAGTGGAGGTCGCCCCGCGAGTCGCGCG
>JAGRNR010000175.1:0-529 GCA_020440645.1 bacterium
ACGAGCGCTTGCGCGAGTCGGCAACAGGATTCGCAGCGGCTCTGAGAGCCACTCTGCCCTGTAGCTCTGAAGAGCTACACTCCGTCTTCGTCGGCAACACCATACCCTCAGCGCGACCCGGATGCGTATCTCTCCCGGCGTAAACGCCGGGCTACCGAATTGGTAACGATGTTCCGGGCAGACAGCGAGAAGCTTGCTTTGAGCTGGATGCAGACCAGCGAATGCTTGCATGAGCTGGCAAAGGAACAAGACCGACGAGCGCTTGCGCGAATCGGCAACAGGATTCGCAGTGGCTCTGAGAGCCACTCGGCCCTGTAGCTCTGAAGAGCTACACTCCGTCTTCGTCGGCAACACCTTAACTTCAGCGCGACCCGGATGCGCGAATGCGCAGCCGCAGCGCCAGGCCGACGAGCGCTTGCGCGAGGAAAATGGGAATGACAACCTAAATGTCTGCGCTGAGTCCGGGAACTTGCTTTCCGGCTCAGCGCGCAATCAAAGACCGTCGAGTGCTCGCACGAGACGGCAAAAG
>JAGRNR010000176.1:0-526 GCA_020440645.1 bacterium
AATGGCCGTGCGCATGGCCATGTGCATGTCGATGGCCGGAATGGTCGTGATCGTCATCGTGCGCGTGATCGTGGTCGTGCATTGGCCCTCGGGAACGCTCCCGCCGGGCTACGCTTGAAGCGGGCCGGTGGCAAGTCTATGTTTCCACCAACGCCATGGGGTGCTGCCAGTTCGGCGGCTGAGATGAGACCCATAGAACCTGATCCGGGTAATGCCGGCGCAGGGAAGGCTGACCGGGACACTCCCGCCTTCTTCCCCGCATCCGCATTCCCTTCATGTGGAGGAACAGCCGATGAACGTGCACGCCAAGCGTCCGTCGCGCCCGGAAACCGTCACCACCGGCCCGATCCAGGGCTCGCGGAAATTTTAGGCGAAAATCAGGGAGGCAAGCAGATGACTGCTCGGCGTTCTGTTTTGTGCGTTGTAGGCGTCATTGTTGTCGCGATCCTCGCAGCATCGGACGTCGGCGCCTTCCATCTGTCGACTCACCGGAAGATCCTTATGGAGGCCCTTTACAGAAACGGGG
>JAGRNR010000177.1:0-523 GCA_020440645.1 bacterium
GTGGTTGTTGTTGGGCACCACGTCGCCGGCCCGGCACAGCGCGCCAAAAAGGATGCGCTCGGCCGCCCGTCCCTGATGCGTCGGGATGACGTGGGTGTAGCCGGTGATCTCCTGCACCGCTTCCTGAAAGCGGTAGAACGAACGCGCGCCGGCGTAGCTCTCGTCGCCGCGCATCATGCCGGCCCACTGCTCGGAGGACATCGCGCCGGTACCGCTGTCGGTCAGCAGGTCGATGAGCACATCGTCGGCGTGCAGCAAGAAGAGGTTGTAGCCTGCCTCTTCCAACGCCGCGCGGCGGTGTTCAACCGTCGTGAAATGGATCGGCTCCACCGTCTTGATCTTGAACGGCTCGATGATGGTCTTGAATCTGTGAGGCATCGTTGGCTCCAGGTTGTATGGTGTGCGTCAAGGTACGTGAGCCGGGAAAGTTCGCCGCGGCGATGCGCTGCGAAGTCCGGCTTTTTCGGCAAAGCCGGACTTCTGCCAGCGGACGAATCGTATGGTAGCACAGGGGGTACGGGCT
>JAGRNR010000178.1:0-518 GCA_020440645.1 bacterium
ACCACGGCCTGAGCGGCCTCTTCAACCTGATGATCGGCGATGGCCCCACCATTGGCGAAATGATGACGTCAGACCGGCGTCTGCCGCTGATTTCGTTTACGGGTTCGACGCGGACCGGCCGGAAAGTCTCCCAGGCGGTCGCGGCCCGTTTCGGCCGCACCATCCTCGAGCTGGGCGGCAACAACGCCATCATCATCGCCGAGGACGCCAACCTGGATATGACCGTGCGGGCCGTCCTCTTCGGCTCAGTCGGCACCGCCGGCCAGCGCTGCACCAGCACCCGCCGCCTCATCGTCCATGAGAATGTGGTCGACGAACTGACAGCGCGGCTGGCCAAGGCATATAAGCAGGTGCCGATTGGCGACCCGCTGGTCGATGGCACCTTGATGGGTCCGCTGGCGACGCCGGCTGCCGTCGCCCAGATGGGCGCAGCCCTTGAGAAAGCGGAGGCAAGCGGCGGCGAGATCGTCACCGGTGGTGGCCGCCGTGAGGATCTGGGGCCGCCGTTTGTGGAGCCG
>JAGRNR010000179.1:0-518 GCA_020440645.1 bacterium
TCTCACCCGCAGCATTGCAGACCCGTCGCGCCGTCTCCTCATCATCGAGGAACAGCGAAATGCTGACAATCAGCGTGTCGTACCAGGTGCCGTGATTATTGAAGGTCGCAGCCTCCGCGCGGCCTTTGTCACTGGTCAGGAGCCAGTCCCGGAACTCCCTGAACCACTGCCGGATGCCTTCGCGATCCTCCATGGTCCAGCCCTCCCAGCTTTCCAGCATCGTGATGTGATCCAGCAGCTCGGCGGTCTGCGACCAGTCGATGATCCCGAAGCCGCTGCCATCGCGCCGTCCGGGGATCGCCTGGGCGTGCTCGAGGTTCGGGTTCATGCGGGTTTCCTCATCCAGAAACCAGGCGCGCAGCAGCACTGCCGCATGCCCGGCATAACGCTCATCCCCGCTGAAATGCCAGGCCAGGCAGAGCTGGCGCAGCGCGGAGAACAGCCGGGACTTGTTGCCGGCATCCGGCAGTGCGCGGCTCTGGAAGCTGACCTCGCTGACACGGTTGATCCAGGGGAGG